>JAAWRH010000079.1 GCA_022800935.1 Oscillospiraceae bacterium | reverse complement strand
GATATTTATCAGCTTCAGGGCGGTTTGGAAGGAACGCGCAGCGAAATGCATGAACGTCTTGACAAAGTGGAAGGAGATATTCATCAGCTTCAGGGCGGTTTGGAAGGAACGCGCAGCGAAATGCATGAGAGGTTCGACAGATTGGATTCATCGGTTAAGTACGCATGGGAGGATATCGCAATCGGGGAGAAGCAGTTGGCCATACATGAACATATTTTTCATGCGGTCGATCTGCCCAAGAGGTTCCAGTCAATTTCCCACTCCTGAACAGGGAGATTTTATATATTATTATAGGTTACATACCAAAAAGCTCCGGGGTTTTCCGGAGCTTTTTGATTGACGGGGCGTACATGTTTTATTGTTGAAGTAAATAGGTCATTCTACTTATCACACAGAGAAAGATATTCACTAAATAAATCCGCAATCATCATTTTTCTCCTATCCCGATTTTCCGGTCTGTACCGGAAAAAAATTATATCATGTCCAGTTGCGAAAAGCAACCTACGTTTTATCCCGTTCCTACTATCCAGACGTTCAAAAAGTAAAATTAGGGCAAAGCGTAACCGGTAGGCGGACATATGGACATTATGTGGCTCCTACACCTTTGGGGCGAAATCTACCCGTATTTTGGCCTTGGACACAACGCATTCGTCCTTTTGCAGACGGCAGTGCCCCGTCACGTCAAAGTAGACCTTGCATCGCTCTTGGCTGCGGAAATCGCTGAGATACTGGTTCTGATTGGGATATCTGGGATTGTCCGTCTCAATGGAAAGGGAAAATGCTCCGTCGCTGTTCTCCCCCCACAGGTCAAACCGCGTGACCTCCTTTCCGCCGAACCCGGAAAAGGGCTGGGACAGGTCCAGCTGGGAGTAGTCGTCGTTTTTTCGGGCAAACTGCGCCAGGGGATGGCCGCTTTCGTCCCGGTATTTACAGGAGACAGAGCACAGCTTTGATTGGCTGACTTCCACCTCCTGCAACGCCTTCCATTTGTTCTCCACCGAAAAGGTTCTGCTCTCCGCCTCCCACACCAAGGATTTCCACCGTGTAAAGAGGGGAACGTCGGTGGAATGCCGGTTGAGCCGGGATTGGCTGATTGCCCTTATTTCTCTGCCCCGCATGGTAAAGTCCTCCCCGTCCACGGGAATTTGCCGGCCGTCCAGAAACAGGGAAAAGCTCTGGTTGATTTCGTTCCCATGGTAGCCTCCGATAAAGTCCTGGGTGTTTGTCTCCAGCACCGCGCCCTCCCACTCGGTCTGGGTGTCCAGAGAATAGAGTACCAGGTCTTGTTCATCTACTAAGTCGGTTTTCAGCAGTCTCCACTGGTGCATGTTGATTTTGTCCGAGTCCACCCGGCGGTAGGCGTAACGGGTGTATACGCTGTCCTTGGAGCAGGGGACGGAGATATAAAAATCCTGTCCCTCCTTGCGCAGCTTCAGGGAGCGGGAATCCAACGCTGTGCCGATCAGTCTGTCAACCTGTCCCCGTGTGTAAATATCCACCCTGTGGGGCACATACCTGGCGGCGCTGTACATCTCGTTTTCGGCGGGGAGAACCGCCTTGTCGGAGATAATGATTTTCAGATATACCTCGCTGTCATCCAGGTGATCGATTGTGGGATTGGTGACCGAGACATAGAGGTACCGGTCATTGGGACCGGTGGTCCGGACCGTTTGATAGGCTTCGGTTCCCACTGTCACACTGATCCCCCCGTCAATCACATCCCCCGCCGAAAGCAGGCTGGGGGAAGAGCCGACCTTTAGGGTGGTGCGCAGATTAAGAGTGATAGAGTAAGACGTATTGGGCTGCACCTCAATGACCGCCAGCTTCCCTCCCTCGTTTTCGGCCAGGGTAAGTTTGCCAGTGGTTCCGGAAAGGTACATCCTGCGGAATTCTCCGTCAAAGAGGTTGACCGCAGGGTCCAGGGCGTCCCGGATTTTTCGGAAAAAGGTAGTCTTTTCAGGGGTGACAGCCTTGTCCGCCAGGTTTTCGGCCAGCACGGCGTCCTTCCCCACTACTGCCGCCGCACCGCCGGTCAGACATTCCCGAACCTCCTGGGAGAGCATCCCATAGGTGACGGAACCGGCTGCGCCCCGTTCCAACATCACCGATTCCAGGGCGGAGAGCTGTCTCCGAACGGCCTCTCCCGCCGTGCCGTACCGGGTCCCGTCTGTCCCCAGCCGCAGGTCGGAAATCTCTGCCATGCTGGGCAGGGGAGAGGCAGTGATGGCCTGGTCTACCCGCGCATTTGCCATGTCCGACAGATGCTCCGCCTGGGCAAGCACCGCCTGGGCCTGGGCGGAAACCTCCTGGAGTCTGGCGATAATCTGCTGGTAAACGTCTGGCAGGGGGTCCAGGGGCGGCTGAGCGCTCCAGCTTCCCTCCCGCACATCCAGGCGGACAAAGTTGGTGGTCAGGCGGATGGTTTCCGCTCCGATACCGAATACCCCAAGGTACACCGCGCCGGGTTCCGCTAGGAGGGCAGCGGGAATGGTGAGAGTCCCACCCTCCAGCAGAAGATGCAGGGTCTTCGGTGCCCCGTCCTGCTGCCAGGTAAAGACAGCGGTTTTGGAAAGTCCGTTCCAAATTCGTCCGGTAAAGGTGAATTCGGCCTTCCAGCACCCCGCTGAACCGCTGGTGAGAAAGCCGCCCTGCCTCAGGGAGAGCTGACCCTCCTCCGCTTCCAGGTAGATGGTTCCTTCTGTTTTCATAGTGAACTGCTCCTTTCATGTATAGAATTTTTGTTCTTATTTTATCACACTATTTGAGAATGTCAATATAAAATTTTCGATTTGAGAATTTTTATAATTTGACAGAAATAAAGGAAATATAGTATAATCAAAAAAGAACGCCTGTTCTACACAGGAAAGGAGCAAAGAGAGATGGAAGAAAAAATTCGATGCGGATGGTGCGGGAACGAGGAAATCTATGTAAAATACCATGACGAAGAGTGGGGAGTGCCGGTACACAGCGACCAAAAGCTGTTTGAGCACCTGATGATGGAGTCCATGCAGTGCGGCCTCAACTGGCTGATGATGCTGCGCAAGCGGGAGATTTTCCGCGGCTGCTTCGCCGGGTTTGACTATGAGAGAATCGCGGCGTTTGACGGGCCGCAGGTGGAGAGGATTCTGGGGACTGAGGGGATGATCCGCTCCCGGAGAAAAATCGAGGCGATCATCAACAACGCCCAGAAATACATAAAGGTGCGGGAGCAGTTCGGAAGCTTTGACACCTATTTATGGCGGTACACCGAGGGCAGGACGCTGGTCTACCGCTCCCACATGAAGGGGGAGGGCTGTGCGGAAAACCAACTGTCCCAGGAAATCAGCCGGGATATGAGAAAGCGGGGCTTCAGGTACGTGGGCCCGGTGACAATCTATTCCCATCTCCAGGCCTGCGGCCTGATTAACGACCACATCCCCCAGTGCTGGCGGTTTGAGGAGGTCAACCAGCTGGGGGATGTGAAGTATGTGGATTGAGGCTGCCTGAGGTGTCTATACTTTCCCAAGCATACTAAGCAGGAGATAGGACGCCGGATATTGCTCCGCAAGCTGGATTTCACTATACTGCTCCATCAAGCTCAGGGCGTTGTCTTTGAAGGCGCTGTACCACGCCTGCCCGGTAGGCGCTGTATTATAAGGCAGGAAGAATATAAGCGGTTCCTCGCCCCAACCAGTCGCAATCTCCTCACAGACCTGCCGCATGATATGACCGTCCAGCCCGGTTTCGCCGCCCTCCTCAAACCGGAAGAAGCAGTATTTCAAGGTGTAACGGCCATAGCAGGTCAGCTCCCGGTACTCGATGGGGTGTTCCCGGATGTAATCCCCCGGATTGGAGGACAGGGCGGGGCTGCTGCAAATCGTCTCAAGGAGCGTCTCAATTACCTTATCGGTATCCAGTCCGGTAGACGCTATTGCCTGGGCGTAGCACTCCTGTGTCTGCTGGAGGATGAACTTCTGGCTGTCGATGCCGCCCTGGGCAATGTGCGGGGGGAACTTTTCCCGGATGTCCTGGACAAAGTAGCTGCCGTCTCTGGGCTGCCAGTATTCCTCCAATATAAGAGCGCCGGACGGCTCTTCCCGCAGCGTGACGGCAACGGGAATATGGCTGCCGCTGCCCGTTTCCAGGCCGTTATCCGTGGCCCTGTATTCCTCATAAAGCGCCCAGCCGTAGTGAGTATACCGCGAAAAGTCGCTTCCGTCCGCAACGATACAAGCAAGCTCTGCAAAACTGGTACAGGCCACAAAACCGGTTGAGTCTGCGGAACTGCGGTTATGCTCCAGAATTGCCTGACGGATAGCGGCCTGTTCTCCGGAAAGCGTTGCAGCAGCTGCGTCCGGCTCGACAGCAGCTGGCGTATCCGTGTCTTCGGCGGAGCTAACCGAAATTCCATCCAGCCCCAGCATAGCACGGATGCTGTTGATGTATTCCGGGTCTTTTGCCATGTCCTCCGTGACCATGTAACTGGAAGCGGGATTCTGCCATGGAATCACAAAAATATCTTTGCCCTCAATATCAAAGGTGGATAGAATCAGCGCCATCTCTTCCGCTGTAGCGCCTTTCAATGCCATTTTCTCCTCCAGAGTCTTCTCACGGTTGGTTCCTTGCATCAGCCCAAAGCGGTAGTCATCCTCGGCCATTTGCCAGACATAGACCTCCAGCCCCTTGAAGGTTCCAAGTTCAAAGTATTCCGGGTATTTTACCCGCAGTCCGTCTGTTATGAAATTGCTGTTATTCGCAAAAAAAGCGCGGATGACAATCATATACGCCGCATTCTCCAGCAGTTTCTCATCGGTGGACAGGGTGTCGCAGGGATAGGATATGACCCCGGCTCCAAAGTCAAACGTCATGGCGGCGATAATTCGGTCTTCTCCCAGCCGCAAAGTCTCTTTTTTCCCCTCCTCCAATGAGACAAAGGACCATCCGGCAGGCCGTGCGCCCTCCGGATAGGAAAAGTTTTCCAGAACCGGAGCCGTGTCTCCGTTGTCAACGCCAAGCTGGACATTGACGCCGTTTTCCTGCGGGTCAAGATACAGCTGTATCTGCTGGGTAGAACGATTGATGAAAACCGGGTTTGTGCTGATACACCTGCCGTTTTCCCAGCGTTCGGCAATGACGGCTCCCTGTGCCTCTTTCTCCGCAAAATTCAGGGAGAAAAACGCCGCCGGAGGCGTGGAATGGGTCGATTGCAGGCGGATATAGCTTTCCGCGGATATGGGATTCGTCGCAAAGCATACCGTCACTGCCCCGCAGGCGATGACAGCCGCTGCAATGACCCAAAACGCCGGCTTTTTGTAATGCAGAACGTTCTGCACCCTTTCCTTTACGCCAACTTCTCCAAAGGCCAGCGGGCAGATGGTCACCAGCCGCCGCCCGGTACTGCACTCCAACAGGGCGGCGGAGTACTGCTTCTTTCCCTCCAAGTCCATCTGCCGGATGACCTTTTCGTCGCAGGCCAGCTCAATGTCCCGGCACAGCAGCACATAAGCCACCCAGCATAGCGGATTGAACCAGTGTACTGTCAGGATAATAAAGCCCAGCGGCTTCCACCAGTGGTCGCGCCTTGCCAGATGGGCCTTTTCGTGGGCGATAACCGGTTCCATGGCCATTGTGTCCATGTCGGAGGGCAGATAGATTTTGGGCTTGACCAACCCCAGGATAAACGGTGACTTCACATGGTCGCACAGAAGGATATTTCCCTCATAGGGTACTGCTTCCCTAACCCTCCGGCGTACCCGTACATAGCTGATGACTGCATACAGCAGCATTGCGGCGATACCAATGAGCCAGATGACCGACGCCACAGACATCCAGACATAGAGCGGGTTGACACTGTCCAGCGGATTCGGTGCAAAGGTCTCGCCCAGGACGGGGTTGACGGCATGGTTGACAGCGGGGATGCCGCTGTTGATGGCGGGCGTTTCATACTGGATGTTGTGGGCGTTGAAGGTCTCGGCGCTGGGAATCAGGCTCAGTGCGCTCTCCAGGGAGAAGGGAACCGCCAGCCGCAGGGCAGCAATGCCCCACAAAAGAACGGAAATCCATTTCGGCGCCCTTTTCAACACCAACCGAAGAAGCACCACCGCCAAAATCAGCCAGCTTGCGGCAATGCTCATGTTCAGAATTTTCAGGAATATATCGCCCATATCATTCACCTGCCTTGTCAATCAGTTGACGGATTTCGGTAATTTCCTCAGCCGTCAGCTTCTTCTCGCTGGTAAATGCGGCAAGAAAAGCGGGGAGGGAACCCGCAAAGGTCTCATCCACATACTTCTTGCTGTGGCGGGCATAGAATTCCTGCCGGGACATGAGGGAGGTCACAACGCCGTTGTCGTTTTGAAACAGGCCCTTGTCGCAGAGACGGCGCAGTACCGTATGTGTGGTTGTCCGTTTCCAGGACAGCTTGTCCGCGGCCAGCTTGGTAAGCTCGGTGGATGTCACCGGCTCCCTCTCCCAGATAATGTCCGCAAAACGAGCCTCCACAGCCCCTAATTGAATTTCTGCCATCAATAGGACCTC
>JAAWRH010000078.1 GCA_022800935.1 Oscillospiraceae bacterium | reverse complement strand
CCCTTTGCTAATTGGCAGAGGGCTTCCTTTTTGCGTTGATTTATATCGATTCATGTTGTGATTCCCTTTTTACTTTGCTCTGTCTTTTGTGCTAGCGGCTCCGCTGGGCGGAAAAGCCCTCTGGTGTGAAGAACCCCACCTCCTAGCGACAACAAGAAGTTACCATACCCATATTTTTCTGTCAATCAATTCGGGTATGTGAACAAATATGAAACCGTATTCACTCCCCTTGTACTGTCACTGCCACAGCATATTTTTTCGACAGCTCCTCATCCCCCAGCAGCCGAACGATATCCACCGAGGGAATCTCCCCTTCAATGATAATATTTTCCTTCCGCCCCTCCCGCAGGGGGACCTCCGCGCTGATTGATGCCCCTATATACTCGTATCCTGGCACAATGGCCCAATACAAAGGATAGCTTTCAAACCGCACTGTACAGGTAATGCCGGCCAGCTCCGATTCTTCCCCAAAGCGCAGAACAGCAAAGAGCTCCCCCTCTTCCGGCCACTTTTCCAGAAAGGTGACTGACGATACCGATGTAAAGCTCGTATAGGCGGTCTTATTCCGCCAACGGATAAATAATCCCGCTCCCAGCGCCAGAACCAGCAGCATCCCTATCCCGGTCAACAGCCAGCCACGCTTTTGGGCCTCCCTGCGGAGCGCCCGCGCAAGGGAATCGTTCCCCTCTGTCCCGTCCCTCGCGCCCTCCATTTCGTCCAGACGGCGAAAATCAGGCTCTGCCTCCGGATCGGGGAGGGATATAGTCCGGCTCTCCCGGCGGAGGTTTTCCGCAAGGGCCGCCGTGTCGGCAGCGGGCGTCTGTAGAATACGGCAGAGGATTTCCCTTCTTTTGCAGACAACCTTTTCCTGGGACTCTGTTTCCTTCATCTGTTCCTCTATCTGTCCGGGGATTGCGGAGGGATTTCGCTTCATGTTCAGAATTCGTTCTATAGAAAATCCGCATTCCCGCAGCGCCGCAATGTCCCGCAGTTCTAAAATATGGCCGCTGTCAAATTGATAATCCATACGCCTGCCCACAGCGGAGGGGGTCGCGGCAGGCTGTATCAGCCCGCGTTCAATATAATACCGTACCGACCGTTCGGTTAGGCCGGTTTTTTGGCATACTTCCTTCATTTTCATTTCCATGACCTCCCATCTGTTTGATTGGATTATACCATCTTACGCAGCGTAAGAGTCAAGGAAATTTTAAAAATTTCCAAAAAACAGCGCCAGGCAGAGGGAAGGCTTCATAAGAAGTTAAGGGCAAGGCCGGCCAAAATGGTTTGCCTTGCCTTTTTATATATACTGTATAAACCACTATGGCACTTTCGAGAAAAGTGCCTGTGGGAGAAAATGATTAGCCGGAAGATGACACGGTCTGAATTATCTTGAATAGTCTGCCTCCAACGGAGGTAATACTTCCGGATTCAGCAGCACCCAAGTGACCGCGTAAGCGCACAACTGTATCGTCAAGGTTCCGTCATCCCAGCTGTTTTTCAAGAAACGGGTAATTCGTTCTGCCTGGAGAATATCCTCCTCGCTTAACGGATTGCCCAGACGCAGATACTGGGGAAAGGCTCTTAGCATCTTCCGAAAATCGCTGTCCCAGTTTATGCTGCCATTGGCTGTAATCTCATGGTCAACCCGGCCCGCGATGCGGATGGCCTCACCCTGGGCGGTCTGCGCCCTTCCGCGGGGCGGGACTAGATAGTTCCAGAGCCACTGGAACGCCCTGTTTTTGTACTCCTCTGGCACATGAATGGAGGACTTTCCATCATGAAAGACGGATTCTGCCGCAGGCTCCACACCAAAAATTAGGCAAAGGCGATCCAGTCCCTCCGTCTGGCTATGCAGGAAATCCAGGTCTGTGATCCCCTGCTTGACCCGCTGGAAACGCTCTGCGGACTTACTCAAATACTCCCGACACCGGCTGGTGATTGTTGCCCCATGGTCCAAAAGAATCTGGCAGATCTCCAGCAGAAGGGGATAGGGCAGGCGGTCTTGCAGGAGGGTTTTTTCCAGGGGTGTGAGATACCCCGGCCAGTCGAGCCGGCCTGATTTGATGTTGACATCCGCTCCGGCCTCCAACAGGGCTTTCACTGCCTCCACACGCCCGTACAGCGCCGCTAGGTGAAAGGGGGTTGTGCCATCGTCCTGGGCAACATGGATTTCCGCACCCAGGTCAATGAGAAGCCGCACATCGCCGTTCCAAAAGGAGGCATGGTTGAAAATGGGGGTTTTCCCATAGTAATCTTTGTAATTCACATCCGCCCCCTGCTCCTTTGCCCAGAAAGCAAATTCCCTTGGCAAGGGCGTCAGGGAGAAGATGTTGGAGCCGTATTTTCCATTGACGGCGTTTGGCTCACAGTGCAAAAATTGCTCTTTCAGTGCTGCAATATCGCCGCGTTTCAATAGCTCTTCCATTTCCTTAGGAAGCGTTTTCCGCCTCTTCATAAGATATCCCCTTGTATCCCGATTTATCAGCAAGTTTTATAGAAAGCAACACCCACCGAAAAGCAGCTTCTTTTCAGCGGGTGTCAGCTTCTTTACAGCAGTCCTCCAAGCCCCTGGCGCTAATTTTTGTGGTTGAAGGGAAAAATTATCCCTGCTGTATGTCTCTGTTCTGGAGCAGCTTGTCTATTTTTTTGTGGGGGTCCAGAATCAGACCCACCGACATATCGTGGTTGAGGGAGGCTACATAGTAGGCGATGTATTTCGCCATATCCACCTCATGGAACCAAGAGCGGGAGCGCAGCTCTGGCATCAGGTAGGTCAGGTTGGTGCCGAACACCCCGGCGATGATCCCTTCCTCATATGCCTTATCAAATGCTTTCAGCCCATGGGTAAAGAGGGCGAAGGTAGCGGCTGCAAAAATGCGGTTAGCCTTCCGCTTTTTCAGCTCATATACGATATCCAGCACCGACTCACCGGAGGAGAGGATATCATCCGCAATAAAGATATCCTTTCCTTCCACCGAATCGCCCAGGTATTCATGGGCTACAATGGGATTCCCCCCGTTGACGATCCTGGAGTAATCCCTTCTCTTGTAGAACATCCCCAGGTTCACGCTCAGCACCGAGGAATAGTACATGTTCCGGTTCATTGCCCCTTCATCCGGGCTGACGATCATAAAGTGATCCTTGTCGAACTGTAGGTCGGGATAATGATGCAGCAGGCATTTGAGCACCTGATAGGTGGGCATCATGTTGTCCAGGCCCATCAGGGGGACGGCGTTCTGCACCCTGGGATCGTGGGCGTCAAAGGTAACGAGATTGGAAACGCCCATATGCCGCATTTCCTGGAGCATGACCGCACAGTCCAGGGACTCCCGGTAGTTTCTCCGGTGCTGCCGGCCGCCATACAGCAGCGGCATGATCACGTTGATTCGGTGCGCCTTTCCCTCAGCTGCCTGAATCAGGCGCTTCAGGTCCTGATAATGGTCATCCGGCGACATATGGTTTTCATAGCCAAACAACTTATAAGAGCAGTTATAATTGCCCACATCCGTCAGAATAAACAGGTCCGAACCCCGAACAGTGGACTTGATGAGCCCCTTTCCGTCTCCGGTGGCAAACCGGGGACATTCTGCTTCAATCAGGAAGGTCTCTTCATCTCCGCCGCCCTGTCTGCTCCACTGAACCAGATACTGGTTAATTTCCTTCCCAAGCTCTTCCGCACCGTTCATTACAATGAGTCCCAAGGGCGCTACCCGGTCTCCCCGGTCAAAAATTGCATCGGTTGAGGATTTGAATGACATAAGAAAATTCTCCTTCTTTTGTTTTACAGGGTGTCTGTCACAGAAAGCAAATCCGTTTTCGGAACATACCAGCCGTTGCTTCCTGTTTTCACTCCGTATCTTCATCTTTGTGTATAAGCTTTTATTTCAAGATGATCTCCGGAATGCAGGAGGCAATGTTGTCCCGCATACGAATGGCCTCCGCACGGGCGGCTTGAGCGAAATCTTTGCCGTCTCCACCTGTCTTCTTCCATGCGCACAAGATCGCCCTGGAGGAGTTTACGATGGCGCCCATGCCGTTTTGATCGAACCCTCCGGCTACATCCTTAGCGCCGCCGCCCTGTGCGCCATAGCCCGGCACCAGGAAGAAGGTGTGGGGCAGCTTTGCCCGCAGCTTCGCAAGCTGTTCCGGATAGGTTGCGCCCACAACCGCCCCCACGCCGGAGTAGCCGTACCTGCCGTAAACCTGTTCGCCCCAGGCTTCACACATCTTACCCATATGGAGATAAAGGGGCTCTCCATCAATCAAACGGTCCTGGAATTCGCCGGAGCTGGGATTGGAGGTTTTGGCCAAGACAAAGATTCCCTTGTCGTACCGGTTGCAGAGTTCCAAAAGGGGTTTGATGCCGTCGGTGCCCAGATATCCGTTCACTGTCAGGGCGTCGCTGTTAAAGGCGGGAATGATCTCCTCCCCCACGCGGGTCACGCCCAGGTGAGCATCGGCGTAGGCCTCCATGGTGGAACCGATGTCATTGCGCTTTCCGTCGGTGATGACGAACATCTTCCGCTCCTTGGCATAGGCAATGGTTTCGCTGAGGACCTTCACCCCCTGCCAGCCCAGGGCCTCATAATAGGCGGCCTGGGGCTTGACGGCGGGAACAATGTCGCAGACAGCGTCAATGATCTCCTGGTTAAACCGCAGGAAAGCGGCGGCGGTCCCTTCCAGTGTATAGCCATGGGCGCGGAAAGCTTCCTCCCTGATGTACGCCGGAATGTAGTCCAGCTTGGGGTCCAATCCCACCACCGAGGGGTTTTTGGTCGCCGCAATTCGTTCCATCAGGCGGTCCATTGACATAAAAATCATCTCCTTTACGAATTTTGGGGATTTCTTCTTATATGATTCTGTTCCGGGAAAAGATTACCGGTCAGAACAACGGCTATCATAAACAATTCGTCCGCTCAGCAGCGTCAATTTGACCTTTCCCTTGAAGGTCATCCCCTTAAAGGGAGAATTGCGGGACTTGGAGCGGAACCGGCTGGGGTCCACAATCCATTCCTCATCGGGGTCAAACATCATGAGGTCGGCGGCGCAGCCGGGCTTCAAACTCCCGGCCGGGAGGTGCATCAGCTTGGCGGGTATTGTGGACATCCTCTCAATCAGGGCGTACAGGGAAAAGATTCCCGTATGGACCAGAGAGGTCATACAGGCGCCAAAGGAGGTCTCCAGACCCACCACGCCATTGGGGGCCTGAATAAAATCCTGTTTCTGGGCAGGGGTATGGGGGGCATGGTCGGTTGCAATCACATCTATTACCCCATCCCGCAGCGCCTCCAGCACGGCGATTCGGTCCTCTTCGGTACGCAGGGGAGGATTCATCCGGTAATCCGCATCCTGTCTGCGCAGAAGCTCATCGGTCAGCATGAAATAGTGGGGACCCGTTTCCGCTGTCACCTTGACGCCCCGCGCCTTGGCATCCCGCAGGATATCTACCGAGCCCTTGGTAGACACATGGCAGATGTGGACAGAGGAGCCTGTTCCCGCTGCTAAGGCGATTTCCCTTGCGGTAACACTGTCTTCCGAGGTTCTGTCCATCCCCGGAACCCCTAATTCCTTTGATATCTCACCCAGGTTCATCTTCCCATTCCCGATGATATCCAAATCCTCACAATGACTGGCGATGGGGACATTCAATTCCTGACAGCGCACCATAGCCTCTTGCATCAGGCGGGCGTTGGCGACAGGCTTTCCATCGTCGCTGAATCCTGCCGCACCGGCCTTCAGCAGCGCTTCAAAATCGCTGAGCTCCATTCCCTTCATATCCTTGGTAATGGTTGCCAGAGGATAGACCCGGCAATCGGCCTTTCGAGCCTTCTCCAAAATCTCCCGGACGACTTCCGGGGTACTGACAGTTGGATTGGTATTGGGCATACAGACCACAGAGGTGACGCCTCCTGCGGCTGCGGCCCTTGCGCCGGAAAAGATATCCTCTTTTTCGGTAAGGCCGGGATCGCGGAAATGGACATGGACATCCACCAAACCCGGAACAACATAAAGGCCGGCAGCTTCAATTACTTTGGCGGTCTCCCACCCTTCATCTGGCTCACCGGCACTGATTCCAACAATCGTTCCGTTTTCTATGTAAATATTTGAGACATCGTCCATGTGCTGAGAGGGATCGATAATATGTCCATCTTTAATGATAAGCCGCTTCGATTCCATAATACTCTTCCTTTCCTGATTCTGCTGCTTTTATTATACCTATTCCGTTGTTGCTTGTCCATAGGATTTTTTGCCTCATTAGAGATATTCGTTACAAAAAACGTAAAATTCAAAAAAGAGATGTAATTTTTGAGGAGATATTGATTTGCTTGTGCCATTTTCGACATCTAAGGCAAAATGAAGCCGACAGAATGCCATTAAAACCGGATGTATAAAAATACACCTTCTACTCTCCCCAACCATGCGTTTCCAAAGTCAGTGTAAAAGGCACTAACCAAGTGTCAAAAGCAGCCAAGGAACGTCCATATAAGAGATGTACCGGAAAGGCGAAGAGCCCACCGGAAAAAACCACAATCCCCCCTCTGAAAAAGAATTAGGAGGAAATGATTCTTATGAAAAA
>JAAWRH010000077.1 GCA_022800935.1 Oscillospiraceae bacterium | reverse complement strand
AACGCTACCGCAACCGCAGAAGCCGTTTCGCACTTCGTTTTTCTTTGATTGCTGGCATCTGCAATGTTGACCGCTTTGCCTAATTTCGCAAGAGGTCTAATAAAAAAGGGGATTTCGGATTGAGGGGAGCCATGACAACAAGGATTGAGACTCTATTCTGTAGATGTACAGGATATCTCCATGGATACTCAGAAGGAGCAGTCCAATATAACAAGGATAAAAAACACCCGGCTGGTTCGCTTAAAAAGCGCGCTAGCCGGATGTTTTCATTTGTACAGTTTTTGAAGATAATACTCCAAAATCTCTGCTATAATAAAACCATCGAAAGGGAACAGCGAACACAGTGAACCCCAAAATAGAAGGGAGGTGAGCAGATGAACGCAAACATCGTTTCCATCATCGGCCACGCGCTGGCCGACCTGGTCGCGGAAGCCGCCCGCGGCAAGAAGGGCCGTTGAGCGGCCCCGGTAAGCGTCCCAAACATGATTGCAAGGAGGTGTGTGCAGATGAAGCTCAAAAAACTCGGCAAGCTGGCCATGACCCTGGCCACCGAGGTCATTGTGGTCGTGATCCGCGGCCGCTGACCTCTGGGTCCCCTATCTCTCCAGCCCTCGCAGCATTCCTTAAAGGTGTTCTTTAAGCATAAAAGGGAGGTGAGTACATGGCGACAGGCATCATTTCCATCATCGGCCACGCGGTGGTCGAGCTGGCTGTCCTGCTCGCGGGCAGTCTCAAAGGCCGCTAAACGGTCTTTGTTCCCAGCATACTCCCTTGCACCAGCCCATGGAAAAGCGGACATCTGACGTCCACACACCGGTTATGGAAGGAAAGGAAGGAACGCTATGAAAAACATGATAAATCAGCTCTCCTCCCCCGGCAGCCGTGCCTTCGTCCTCGCCTCGCCGCCCCTGTTCCACTGTCCTGTCCGGAAAAGCCGGACCCGCGGCATCTAGCCGCCGGTATTGTCCCCACACGCCAGCCAACATACACAGGAAGGAGCGAATCCATATGAGTTCACCTTATAAACCGGGCCGCCCCACCAAGTACAACCCCACCACAGGGGCGGGGACCAAGCCGCCCGCCAAGCCGGGGGAGTACCGCATCCGGCAGGCGGACGGGACCATCTCCTACATCGGGGAGACCTGCAACCTGGCCCGCCGCACCGCCGAACACCGCCGCAGCGGCAAGCTGCCCGTGGGAGCGGGCGGAGGTACCATCGAGTACCAGGTGGCCGACGGCCGGACCACCTCCCGGACCCGCCGGGAACACGAGCGGCAGAAGATCGCTCAGCACCAGCCGTCCCAGAACCGGTCCGGAGGCGGAGAGGGGAGGATTGCCGGGAGGTAAAACCTCCCGGCGGCCCTTTTTTCGTTTTTTAGGGATATTGTCTTTTGGTGGCGGATGGGGTATAATGAAAGCGGTCCAGCGGAATAAGGATTGCTGCTGTATCCCGATGGTCTCAAACTTAGTCATGCTATTCTCAATATCCACCATAACAAGGATTGCGACATGGAATCTAGGTAGTCTTTGATTGTATCTTCAAGGTCTCAATATCCACCATAACAAGGATTACGACATTTTATGTCTATCTCTCTAGCCCCTGCCTCAATGTCTCAATATCCACCATAACAAGGATTGCGACTCTTGTCCGGGTTTCCCGGCCTCAGTCGTAGCAGGGTCTCAATATCCACCATAACAAGGATTGCGACTCCTTGCCGCCTGAGTAGCTTACATAGATACGGGGGTCTCAATATCCACCATAACAAGGATTGCGACGCGCGATCCGTTTTAAAATCCATTTGCATTTTGAGTCTCAATATCCACCATAACAAGGATTGCGACCAAACCTGCTGCCCGTACAACTGTACCATACGCGTCTCAATATCCACCATAACAAGGATTGCGACGTAGGGTGTGCGTGGGACAAAACACCAACACCGGGGTCTCAATATCCACCATAACAAGGATTGCGACAGCTAATCTGTCTAATGATTTCTCTTTAATCAGATATTAAATTAGCTGTTATAACAAAGATTACTGTCAAAGGACAGTATTTCTTCCGGAAAGTCTCCTGAATTATTGAACTTTTCCACTATTTTTTGGTGCGAACCCATTCCCATTTAATATCAACATACCGGAGGTAAAATCATGCCGGATATTCTGTTTTCCCCCATAGGCGGCCACGACCCCATTGCCACGGACCGGGACGGCTCCATGCTGCACATCTGCCGGAAATACCACCCGGAGGTGGTGGTTCTATACCTTTCCGCAGAGATTGCCCGTTACCACCGCCGCGACGACCGGTACCGCGCCGCCATCCGCCTTTTGGCGGAGCGCGAACATTTTTCCCCGGAAATCCGCATAGAGGAGCGGCCCCAACTGGAGAACGTCCAGGTGTTTGATTTCTTTTTGCAGGAATACAGGCAGATTTTGACCGGCCTGCACAATGAATTCCCCGACCACCGGATATTGGTGAACATATCCTCCGGCACGCCGGGGATGAAAAACGCCATGTACCTGCTGGCGGCGTTTTTGCCCTTTGAGATACTGCCGGTCCAGGTGAGCACCCCCTCCAGGTCCCACAACCCCAAAGGCAAGCCGGATGAGGATTACGATACTGCCCTGTACTGGGAGCTGGACCTGGACAACGAGGACTACCAGGACCGCTGCCGGGAGGTGGAGTACGCCAACCTGAACGTTCAGCTCCAGAAGGAGAATATCTCCGCCCACCTGGATTCCTGGGATTACGCCGCTGCCCTGCGGCAGGCAAAGGACATCAAAGGGATGCTGGGCCAGCGCGCCTATGGCCTGCTGGAAGCGGCCAGGGCCCGCGTGGAGCTGAACTGGCGGTCCATCCCCCCAAGGGTGAGGGAGGAGCTGGGCCTGTCCAGCAGCAGCGGGGAGCGCACAGACCTTTCGGAATACCTCCTCTGGCTGCAAATGAAGCAGAAGCGGGGGGATTTGGCGGACTTCCTCCGGGGGCTTACACCGGGGCTGTTTGAGCTGCTGCGGATTGCCTCGGAGGAAAAGGCGGGGATTTCTCTGTCCGTCTACTGCGACAAGGGGCGGTTCTGCCGGGACAGGATGACGGCGGATGAAACCGGCCGGGAGCTGCTGGGAATGATGGAATGGGGCGGAAAATCCATCGACAAGGCGTTTTTGATATCGGGGC
Source organism: Oscillospiraceae bacterium (assembly GCA_022800935.1). GTDB lineage: Bacteria > Bacillota > Clostridia > Oscillospirales > Ruminococcaceae > UBA1405. The sequence continues at coordinate 3,882 of JAAWRH010000077.1, read as the reverse complement.
ATTATGCCACGGTCCTGAACAATAAGTGCGCGGGCGCGGACTGGTGGCAGACCCTTTCCGCCCTGCGGGACACGGAGGAAAGGGCCCGCAATCTGGCGGCCCACACCATGACCCGTGTGGACGAGGACTGGCTGAAGGAAAAGGGACTTCCCTCCAGCCGGGAGATCATGAAGCTGTTAAAGGACGCGGTGGTAAAGCTGAACAACGGGAGCCGTCCCCTGGCCACAAGGATAGCAGTCAACTGGAGCTCCTACGACGAGATGAACGAAAAAATCAAGGACGCGCTGGCGGAGTCATAAGATGCAGAAAAAAATTCGTGTGATGCGGGTGACATACCCGGAAATTCAGGTGCCCCAGTGGCAGGGGAGAAAGCTGCGGGGGTTCTTCGCCGCAGGCGGGGAGGCGGACAGCCTCCTCCACAACCACGCCGCAGGCGGGGTGGGGATATACCGTTATCCCCTGGTGCAGTATAAGGTTTTTCGTAAAGCGCCGGTGATTCTGGCCTTGGAGGAAGGAATCCCGGAGGTACACCCCCTGGTGATGGAGCGGCAGGAGATGGTACTGGGGAACAGGAGCTATCCCTGCGGCAATGTGGAGATCGAGCTGAAATCCGAGACCATAGGGGATACAAGCCAGGTATGCCGGTATTATTTCTGCGCGCCCTGGTTTGGGCTGAACCAGGCCAACTACCGGGAATACATCCAAGCGGGGGAAGAGGAACGGCAGGCCCTTTTGGAGCGGGTGCTGGTGGGGAACCTGATCAGCATGGCCAAGGGGCTTGGCGTGCAGGTGGAGGGCAGGCTGAAGGCACAGGTCCGCCTGGAGGAACGTCCGGTGAAGTTTAAAAGCGAGTTTGTCCTGGGATTCACCGGAGAGTTTTCGGTCAACTTTCTGATCCCCGATTTGTTTGGGATAGGGAAAAGCGTCTCCAGAGGGTTTGGGTCGGTGAAAAGGAAAAAGTGTATTCAGGAGCAGGATCAATGAAAAAAGCTCTGTGAAAGCCGTAAATGGTCTTCACAGAGCTTTTTTGAATGTTAGTAAAAGGGCTGAATCAATTAGGAGAACATCAAATCAATCAGCCGCACCAGGGTGATCCTCCCGCGGATGAAGGGGGAGAACCGCAGGTAGTCGGGCAGCAGCTTGGAGTCCACCCCAACCTCTTCCATAGTGGAAGGTGCGCCCGCACGATGGAGCATATCCAGTATCTCCTCGTGGGAGGGCATTTTGCCCACAATCTCCTGAATCTTCGGCCAGGCGGCAATGACCTTTTCCGGGGTGACGTTGAGCATATCGTCCGGGGTGCTTTCCTTGATGGCGTCCTCATACATGAAGCCAAGGACCTTCTTCAGGGCCTCGTGGTCCATGCCCTTGTAGGGGTGGATGACCGGGACGGGATCGGGGGTCTTTGCCATAAAGTCCTTGTATACCTTGGTGACGCAGGCCAGACCCACCCCCACCATCTCCCCGTGGAGGCCGTTGTGGGTTTTGTTGAGGATGTTCAGCTCCCAGAAATGGGAGAGGTGGTGCTCCGAACCGGAGGCGGGCCGGGAGTTGCCCATCATCTGCATGGCCAGGCCGGACAGCACCAGGGCATACATCAGGTCCTCGTAGGCTTCCTTCTTACCGGCGCGGATGTTGTCGATGTTTTCCGCCACCTTCACGACAGCGGAGTATTCGATATTAAAGATATTTTCGCAGAGGTATTCGCCCCAGATTTCGTGGGAAATGCGCCAGTCGGACAGGGCAGTGTATTTGCCGATGATATCCCCGATGCCGGAGGCGGTCAGGCGGTAGGGGGCCTTGGAGAAAACGTCAGTGTCCGCCACCACCGCGATGGGGGCGGGGCAAATCTTAGTGACCTTGAAGTTGTTCAGGGTCATGGCGGCGACAGTGGAAACAAAGCCGTCCATAGAGGCGGCGGTTGCCACCGAAAGGGTGGGAACCTTGTGCTCATTGGCGACATACTTGCCCAGATCGTTGAGGGTTCCGGAGCCCACCGACAGGACATAGTCGGAATCCTGATATCCGGCGTTGATGCCATCGATGGCTTTCTCATCGGGGTGGAGCCCCTCTGCTTTCAGGACAACCAGGTTGTGGACCGGGAGCACCTGGCAGACCTGTTTTCCGGCGGCCTCATAGGTGTTTTCGTCGCAGACGATACAGGGCTTTTTCCCCTCCAGGCCGCATTCCTTGACCACCTGAGGCAGCTTTTGGATGGCACCGCTTTCAATGACGACGGTTTTGGCGGTGATCTTATGGGTGTGTCCGCAGGCGCAGGGCTGGCGGAAACGCGTTAAATCCACATTCATGGGAAAGAAACCTCCTCTTTTGTTATGTAAACAGGGGAAAGGGACGGCAGACGGCGCGCTTGCCGCCAGGCGTCCCCTCCGTAAAAGGTTTAAGCAGGTTATTTATTTCTTAGGAACCGTTTCCCAGTCCTTCAGGAACCGCTCAATTCCGGCGGTGGTCAGGGGGTGTTTGATCATCTGCATAATGGTAGCATAGGGGATGGTGGCGATGTGGGCCCCCGCCTTGGCTGCCTCCAGAACATGGACGGGATGGCGGATGCTGGCGGCGATGATTTCGGTGTCGATGCCGTGGGTGTCAAAGATTTCGACAATATCCTCAATCAGAACCATGCCGTCCTGACCGATGTCGTCCAAACGGCCCAAAAACGGGCTGACAAAGGTCGCGCCTGCGCGGGCGGCCAGCAGCGCCTGAACCGCGGAGAAGATCAGAGTCACGTTGGTGCGGATTCCCTTCTCATGGAGAATCTTGGTGGCCTTCAGACCCTCGGCGCACATGGGGATTTTGATGACGATATTCTTGTGAATCTTGGCCAGCTCCAGGGCCTCTTCCACCATCTTGGGGGCTTCCATCGAGATGACCTCGGCGGAAATCGGTCCGTCAACAATAGAGGTGATTTCGGTGACAACCTCCTTGAAGTCCCGGCCCTCTTTGGCGATGAGGGAGGGATTGGTAGTCACGCCGCAGATGACGCCAAGGTCATTGGCTTCGCGGATGTGGTCAACGTTAGCGGTGTCGATAAAAAGTTTCATGGGTTGTTTCCTCCTAACAAAAATACCTGTATATGATTCGCCTTTGCAAAAAGGTTTCTGTTCTTATTTAACAACAAATCACGGAAAAATGCAAGTAAAAATTGTAAATTTTCGCAAAAAAATCAAAAGAGAACCGGAGCAAGGGGAGTTCTGGCATTGCGAGAGTTTTACCGGCATTTGTTCTGTTGACCAAGCTGTGCCTTAATGATGCGCAGGGCAGCTATATTGAACATTATGACCCAGTTTGAAAAAAGTATTTTTATAGGTGTAGGGGTTGGAAATATACAAAAAACACCCGAACGGTACAAGGCCATTCGGGTGCGGGTGACAACGTTGAGGATTGCCAAAAGTCAAAAGATGATGGCCTTCACTTGATTTGCACAACCATCTTGTGATATGCTGCCGTAAAAATCGAGATTCCAGAGTTCATCCCTCAAGGAGCTTGCGAATTTTATCGGCTTCCTCCAAGGAGAGCTTAGAGCCCCCGGTAAAGGCGGCGACAAAGGAGCTCAAGGAGTTGCCGAAATCGGTGCGAATGAGGTCCCTGGCCCACTTGTTGATATATTCCTGCCTGGAAAAAATGGAATAATAGATATAGTTTCTGCCATTGACCTTAATTTCCAGCAAACCCAATTTCTGAAGATTGCTCAAAAAAGTGCTGAGGGTCTGCTTTTTCCAATCCTTTTGAAGGAAGTCACGAGCATATTCGGTCAGCTCCCTGAAGGTAAAGGCGTCCTTCCCGAAATCCCAGAAGAGGCTCATGATTTCCGCTTCGGTATTTGTAAGTCCGAAATATTTTTTCACTCAAATTGCTCCCTATTGC
>JAAWRH010000076.1 GCA_022800935.1 Oscillospiraceae bacterium | reverse complement strand
GATAACCACCCGGCCAGCGTCAAACTCCCCGAAGTTCTTAATCAGACAGCCACCGCCGCCAACCACATACAGCTTCATCAGCTCCGGGTCATACTCATGCTCCCGCAGACGGCGGAAGATACCCGCCACATAGTCCCTGGCTGTCATCTGAATCGCGGACAGGTAGCGTTCGCTGATACTCGCCGTCCCATGCCGGAGCACCTGGTCGATGATCGTCTCGTCAGCGGCGGAGCCGTAGAGCTTCAGCAGATTCTCACGAACCGCCAGCATACATTGATAGGTCCCGTATTTTTCGGTGAAGCACTTTTTCTCTTGGGGGCGGCGGTCATTGATATACATCACGTTCATGGTGCCATTGCCGATGTCGGCCAGCATATTCACCCCTCGAAAGTCCCGCAGATGGTCAGCAACAGCGGCAAACCCCTGTGGGAAAATATCCGCGCCAACGAAATCAACGTGATACTCCACGCCCCGGAAATTGAAGTCCACGCTGTCCCTTTGCAGCAGATACTTCTTGAAAGCATCCTTCTGCTCGCTGACCCAGGTGAGGGGCAGACCTGCCGCCAGATGGACGCGGGCCGAGGTCTGCTTGCGGATGTTCAGTTCCCGCCCAACTGCGGCGAGGGTCAGGATGTAGTAGTCGCTGTCCGCCATTTTGTCGGCGGTGAACTCCTTGTGTTCCTCACCGATCAGATAATAGCGGCCCTCATAGATCAGCAGATTTCTCTTGAAAGTCGGCTCCTTGTCGAAGGAGGCCACGCCGGTTTTGAAGCAGCAGTTGGCGGTCTTGATGTTGCCATAGCCGTGGTCGATGCCGATGATGACGGGACGATTATTGAGTATGTTCATTCAGTTACCTCCAACTCGTTATTCAGAAAAGTGATGTAGTCCTGCAACATTTTAATCGAGCCCTCGGCAATGCCAATCATGGCCTTGATTTGTTCGGGCGACAAGATTGCCCGATAGTGCTCCAGGTGTAATTTGTAGGCTTCCGGAACACGGCCCAGGGCGTCGTTTTGCTCTGAAAAGGCGTCCACGATAAATGCGCCGGTACGATAATAATTGTTTTCGCGCACCATGGCCGTGCCCTCTGCCGTGAACTCATCAACAGACTTGATCGTACCCTCCGTCAACCGTTTAGCAGCCTCCGACTGCTGCTCCGGCTCCAAGCGGGAGAGCTTTGTCAAATTCTGCTTCGTAATCTTCGTGTCCGCGCCGCGCAGGATTTCCTTTGTCTCCGGCGTCAGATTTTCCCCGATTTGGACATGGCGCTCCACCGTGCGCGGGGAGACACCCATCTTTTCGGCGGTGTCCTGGGAAAACGGTTTTTCTTTGTCCGTCAATTTGTCGCTCGAAGATTCATAGTTGCTGGCATGACCCGGCAGATTACGCGCAATCGTGGTGGGGTGCAGCGTTTCGTAAATCTTCTTCCGGCGGGCCAGCAGCTCGCTCAGTTCCAAATCGGAGAGGCCGGTACGGATCACGTTCTCGTCGATCTCCGCCAACTCCGCGTGAAGGCTGTCCAACTCGCAGATGGTACATTCCACTTCCGTCCAGCCCAGCAACTTTGCGGCCTCCAGACGATGCAGCCCTGCGACAAGGGTGTAGTCGGCATCCACGGTAATGGGATTCATCATGCCAACCTCCGCGATACTTTCCGAAAGCCTTTGCACATCCTCCGGCGCGGCCTCACGGCGTCCGGGGTTGATTTTAATATCGTTGATATTGATAAGCATTGATGTAATACCTCCAGTTAAAAAAATGTAGTTAAAATTAAAACGGGCGCGGAAATCTTAATGATCTCCACGCCCGTAAAGGCTATATTATGCTGTTCTCTCATTTGACATATCGCGCTTTTTTGCGTTCCGCTGTTTTTGCATGAGGCGCTTGGCTTCCACCCTGCAATCGTCAGAGCAGTATTTGACATCCATTCTCGTGGTCGAAAATACCTTCCCGCAATTCGCACAGGTGCAATCGCGCCGCCTGTTCTCCGCCGCTTGGCGGCAGTAAAATTTAGCCCGACAGTTGGGACCGCAGAACTTGGCATTGGGTATACCAGCCATGAAGGTTTTCCCGCACTGCGCACAGATCCTCTCAAACGGCGGGCTCATGTTTTCTCCCGCCTTTAACCGCCGATACCGCTCCCGGCTGCGGATGCGCTCCTTCCGAAGCCGCTCCTGCTCCTTTAATTCTTCCTCTGTCAGTTCAGGAGCGGGGAGGTCAAACTTCCCAATGAATTTGAGGTAGATGTCCACCTCCTGCACCCGGTCACCGTCAGAGCGATCAGGGGCGTGGACCATGATCTTCTCGATAAATTCGTTTATCATCGGCGTAGTCAGTTCGGAAAAATCCGTGTATTTCTTTGCCAGTTCCAAAAACTGTCCGGCGTTAGCGGTTTCTTCCTCGAAGGCGGCGATCTGCCGCTCCGCCTCGGCTACGTCATCCCGAAGCGACCTCTGCTCCGCTTCATACTCCACCAGCAGCCCGTCGAAACGTTCCTCGGAAATCCGCCCCACCGCAAAGGATTCATAGAGCTTCTTGATGATGCCGTCCAGTTCGGTGATCCGCCTGCGGTCCTTGGTGAGCTTCCGCTTGGCAGTTTTCACGGCCTCCGCTTGCCGGATTTGAGATGCCGCCCGCACCTTCTCCATAAATTCATCCTGGTTGGACACAGCGTAGACACTGGCGGCCTTGATGGTTTCCAAAATCAGCGTCCGCAAGGCTTTCGTGGAGATGTGATGATTACTGCAAACAGCCGTCCTTCTTTGCCCCGCGAGCTTATAGGAGGAACATTCGTAGGCGTCCGATGGGTACGGCTTTGTCCCATTACCCCGCGTCCGCTGGTTATACATCTTTGCCCCGCAGTCTGCACAGAACACCAGCCCGGTCAGGGGATTCGCCTCGCCCAGCGTATCAATGCGGCGGGGCGTTCCCCGCAGTTTCTGAACAAGTTCCCATGTGCCCTTGTCCACGATGGCCTCGTGGGTGTTCTCAAAAATCAGCCAGTCCTCCGGGGCGTGGCGAACCGTCTGCTTGTCCTTGTAAGATTCCTTGTGGGAACGGAAGTTGACCGTATGTCCCATGTACTCAGGCTTTGACAGTATCTGCCCCACAATATAGTCGCTCCAGGCGTAGGGACGGTCAATATTTTCCTTGCTTTTCCAAGGGCCGCGCCCTTGCCTTGCCAGATAAGCCGCTGGAGATTCAACCTTATCCCGATACAAAATGTTCGCAATATCGGTCAGGCCGTGTCCCTCAATGGCCAACTGATAAATCCGCCGCACCACTGCCGCCGCTTCCTCGTCAACCAGCCAGTGATATTTGTCATCGGGATCTTTCTTGTAGCCATAAATAGCCTGATTGGTGGTCGGCTTACCGGATTCACCCTTCACTTTGATTGCCGCCCGTTGCTTCCGGCTCAGGTCCCGGAGATACCACTCGGACATGATATTGATGAACGGGGCGAACTCGCTGGTTCCTGGGTCCTCGCTGTCGATGCCGTTTCCAATGGCAATGAATCGAACATGATTCTGCCGGAAGACAATTTCGGTGAAATATCCGACTTGCAGATAGTCACGTCCGATTCTGCTCATGTCCTTAGCTAAAACGCAGCCGATTTTTCCGGCCTCAATGTCGGCAATCAGCCGCTTCCAGCTCGGACGGTCAAAATTGCCGCCGGACCAACCATCATCAGTATAATGCAAGATGTTAGTAAATCCCTGGCGGGCGGCGTATTCCTCTAACTGGATTTTTTGATTGATGACCGAATTGCTGTCCCCTGCCAGTTCATCGTCGCGGCTGAGGCGCTCATATAACGCCGTGATCTTTCCCTCAGTCTGCTTTGCGCTCATGATGCGCTCCTTTCAGACTGGCGGTTCATTTGTGGCACGTCTATCATACCACAATCTGGCGGTGATGCCAACCCTTCGCGTCGGATCAACCGTAAAATTTTGTCCTCCATGGTTTCGCTGCCGTCCTCTTTTGTAAAAATATTCACTTTGAAAACTGTGCTTCCGATTCGCCGGGTCATGGTGGCGCTGGTGTTTTTCGTCATTGTACCTTTCTTTCCTTGTTTGTAGGGGGATTCCCCGCCGTTATGCTGTTGTCCCTATTCAGTTGTTGACGCGAAAACGCCGCCCCGACAACTTGGGGCGGCGCTTCCGCAGATATTCGCTATAACATCCAATGCTCCTTTCCGTATGGATTGAGGCTTTTGTCCCTCTGATACCAGTATACGGAGAAAATGGTACAGACCGAAAAAATATGGCGTTATTGCAAGTCGAGGCTGTTTCAGCGGTGGAAATTGCAAAAATGCAAGATACAAAATTCGACTTAAATTTTGGCGCGGGATGTAGTATAATCAGGTATCATGGGGGAGGGTGTCGAAATGGAGCAGGCATACTTACCGGGAACCGTCCGGCAGAGGATACAGGAGCTTATTAAGGAGCGGAAAATCACTCAGGCTGAACTCGCTGCGGAAATCGGTATGGCAGAGAGCTCTCTCAGCCGGTTCCTGAGCGAAAAAACAGATAAAATTGGGGACGAGTATATCATCAAGATCTCGGACTTCCTGGGCGTGTCTACCGACTTCATTTTGGGTCAGACAGACTTCCCGGAGCGGCGCAACTATGATATAGGAGAGCTGGGTCTGTCCTATAAAGCGGCGATGGCGCTGTATACCAGAGAAGTGGATACCGATGTGGTTAACCGTATTCTGGAGAATCCCCAATTCCCGGAGATTACACGAATGATCTCCCGCTATTTCAAGGATACGATTGCTGAAGGCTTTGCCGTCCAAAACGCTATGTGGGGTACTTTGCAACAGCTTACCGGCACGGTAGACACCAGCCATTTGACAAACCCGCAGGAGGGCACAGAGGCCGCGATGCAGATTCTTGGCATGATGAAAACCGCTCCCCATGAAAAGGATGTTGAGACAATTCAGACCGCTTTGATGAATATGCTCCGGGACATCAAGGCCGGTATCCAGACCCAGATGCCAACAACCGAATTGGCAACAGCACAACTCACCGAAGCTATGATGAAAAGTATGGTGAAGGGCAGCAACGAACAACTGTTGATGCCTCAGATCACTTTTGAACAGCTTGCTGGAGCCTACTCTACACTACCCGGTGCGACACCCGAATTGGGAAAACAGTTTTCCGGGCTTATCGAGAATTTTATCAGGGGTTACATAGATATTGCTCAAAAACAAGGTTTGACAAATGAACCACCTGACGAATGAGCAGCTTTGCGCATTGGCGCAGGCCGGGGACGAGCAGGCTGTATCCCGGCTCATTGAGGCCAATCTTCCGTTTGCTCGGAAAGTCGCAAATCAAATTGCTGAGAACCCGGCACGTCAAGAGCATCTATCCGCCTGCGGCGTGGGCTTTGATGATCTTGTGCAGGCCGGTTCCATCGGGCTGTGGAAAGCAATCGGCGGATATAGGCAGTTTGAAGAAGCCCAATTTCTAACTTATGCCGCTCCCGCTGTCAGACGGGCTATGAGCGACCTGATTCGGCAGTACAGCCGGGACACGGTATGGCGGTTGAGGCGCGATAAAACAAACGCCTGGAAAATCATATATCTGGACGAAGATTTCGATGATACAGAGGATGATACCGTTGAAACTCTGATTGCTTCTCCCTCCGTCAAATTGCCAGAGCAGATTTATATTGAGCAAGAGACGGCGGCTGAACTTCACGAGGCAATGGATGCTCTGCCGGATCGGGAATATGTTTATGCTCAGTACCGCTTTGGCTTTACGGACGACGAAGACCACCCTCTCACTGAAACGGCGCAGTATTTCCATTTGACGGAGAGCCGTGCGAAAAGCGTAGAACGTTCCGCGCTGAAGCTGTTGCGGCATGAGCTGCTGATCGAAATTCCAGAGCGGGCCTATGCCAGAGCGGAGGACAGGCTGACAAAGGTGCTGGTTGCGGCAGACGAGCTTCATGCTGTGGAACTCCGCCTAAAGTCGCAGAAGAAGCGGGGCAAAAAAATCACCGCCGCAGTCTACAAATATCTTGCGGACTGCGACGGTGCTTGGGGTGAACTCTATTATGATTTCAAGGGCGGCACAGCAGAGATTCTTCTGCTGGCCGAGTGGGATACGGTAGTCAGTCATAGGTTTGCTGTGCGGGCATTTGAGTATCTTCAAAAAGTTCCTATAACAAAACTGCAAGAGAAATTTATGCTGACATTCATAGGACCTGAGCAGCTTTGTTCGAGCGACAAATTGCCGCTCAAACGGATGATAATTGATGATTGGAGCAGCCACGATGAAAATCAAACTGGAGCAGGTAATTGAGGCAATTGAAACCGCCAATGAGGCGTTTACTTATTTTTATGACACCCAGACCGGCGAAACGGTTTATTTGCAGGACAAGATGATTACAGGGGAACGTGATGAGGCACTGGAAGAATTGATTGAAAACTCACCGAGGGGCCGGTTCCTGCGATTCCCAACGAAATACGATATTCACGAATATAGCATTATGGAGAGTTTCGTTGAATCGCTGCCGCCCAGCGCGGCCCGCCAGGAGTTGGCTCACGCGATTCGCGGTAAAGGCGCGTTTCGCCGCTTCAAAAATGGTATCTATTTTCATCGAATTGAACAACAGTGGTATGACTATCAGGCGGCGGCGTATCGGGAGATCGCCATTCGCTGGTGCCGGGACGAGGAAATTGAATACATAGAACAGAATAAAAAAGCAGGGAGTGGCTATGCTCCATGAGCACAGCCACTCCCCATTATAATTTTCATGCGTAGACCAATTCATGGAGTATGATTTCCTCTGCCCGGTTGCGGATATTGTTCATCCGGCCTACCCACTCCATCTGACTGGATGCTTTTAGGGCTTCGGTCACGCCCTCCTGTTTCGCCATGGCCGGAATTAGAAAATCCATGCGCTCATGGCAGGCAGCGTCAATTTCAGCGAGATGTTTCCACAACTTCCCGGTTAAGAGCAGACTGGTATACGTGCCGTGGTGATGTTCTTCCAGAAAACGCTCACGCATCCGGCCATATACGCCGATTTCGCACTCAGTGTCATTGTCAAGAGTAAGGTCCGGGATGTAATAGTCTCCTACTTTCGTATAAGTCAATTCCATAATCATTTCCTTTCATTTGCAGCAAAATGTGAATTGCAGTTGCGAAAAACGCTTGTTTTAGCGTTCTCACCGCCTTTCTTATAACTGC
>JAAWRH010000075.1 GCA_022800935.1 Oscillospiraceae bacterium | reverse complement strand
TAACTCTGTTTGCAGGATGTGGGAAAGCTGCACTCTAGCTTTTCCATATGCTGTGAACAGAGTTATCCATGATTCCATAGCCTGTTATGCACATTTCCATAATGCTTGTCTTTTGGTCTTTGATTTCTTTGGTTCGGAATAGTGTGGTGCTGGCGGTCTATCTATTGTTTTTGGTTGCTTGCTTCTTTACCGTATATGAGCATTCGCGCCGGGGGTTTCGTTTCCATAACCCTCCATGAGGTTGATCACGCCCCAAATGCCAAGACCAGGCTTTTTCAGCCCCTACTGCGTAACAAAGGGCATAAAAAAGCGGCGTCCCTGTCCTCCCGTTTGTAGGAAGCGGAAACGCCGCTGCGCGGATCACCTGCTATTCTTTTTCGTCTGTGATTATGTCCTGCATAGCTTCGCCAAAGTCTGCCGTAAAGGAAAAAATGAAATATTCCAAAACGGCGGGGTCTGCGTCCATAGGCTTGGCTTCCTCCGAAAAGGGCAAGCCCATAAGACCATAGAGCATTTTTATGATTTTGAACAGCTTCCCCCGGTCGGTGGAGGGTGTTTATGGTAACAAGAATGTCCGTAAGGCGGTTTATGGTTTCCATGTCGCCGACTGTCGTTACCCATACCATTTCCGTGAATGGCTGCGTGACTGCCCCGGCTACAAGGTTTATCTTATCCTTGCTGATTTCGCTAGACGCGTTTAATACCCCTGTCTATAGCAGTCCTCCTCATCGGGCGACAGCCCGCTTTCGTCGTCCGCCTGCTATATGAGCTTTGCTCCTGCCACTCTGCACTGCATTATTTCCTTGGACAGCTATAGAAGTTGAAGTTCATTCTGGTGTGTCTTTCTTCATTATCGGTGTTTCCTTACCACTTGGAGATGATCCTCCCGCAAATGAGCTGTCGGTTGTAATCATACTGGGTAATATGGAGCAGTACGCTATCTCCAGGGAAAAACTCGTTGTCCCCCAGCAGATTGGAGTAGAGGCAAAGGACAGTGACATTATCAGACAAACGGCAAAACACCCCGTCTACGTACTTCCCACTGATAACCGCCTATCTCCTGCTCTCAATGAGGCATCGGTTTTCCGATTGGGGGGCGTCCCGCACCGGGGCGGTGGCTTCCTGTTTTTTCTTGTGGTATGCTTCCCTCCTTGCGGCAAGGTAATTTTCATAGCGTTCCACCGCTTCCGGGTTTCCAGCATTGATATTTTCAGCCGGGATTTCTTGGCGGCCTCGGATTGATACACCCGCATTCCCCCATTGGCTGGAGTTCTCCCGATGCCTTCGCACATTCTTTATCCGTGTATCCTGCTGCCTAAACAAGTAACGTTGTGATATTCTGCGTTTCATTCTGTTTTTCTCGCCATTTTACTGTCCTTAAAACAGGGAAGGGTACATTGCAAAAGAAGAGTTTGAGCAGAATGAATGGAAAAAGCTGCTTTCCGATATAGGCGTTCCCGGCGAATGGGAGGGTGTTAGTCGTACCATTAGGTATTGCGAGGGGGACTTGCCGAAAGCGGCTAAACGTAAGAACAGCAGAGTTTATTGGGTGGAATAGGAAATATGCTATTCTTTCCATCAGGAGGGATTTCATCTTTATAGTATGAAGTTTTTCGGAAAAATCCCTTGATTTTTTCCGGGAAATGTAGTATTATAAGTAAGCTTTCAAGTGAAAGAAATATGCCGGTGTGTCGAAATTGGCAAACGAGGCAGACTCAAAATCTGCTGTCAGCAATGGCTTGTGGGTTCGAGTCCCACCACCGGCACCATCTATTCAAAACACTTTAGATGCCATGCGGTTTTTCCGCATGGCATCGGTGTTTTCTGGGGTTTTTGCGGAGAAAAAATACAATGCAAAACCATAGATGCCAAAGGCGGGAAAAAGGTGCTGCTCATCGACCTGGACGGCCAGGGACATGCCTCCCTGCTGTGCGGGGTGCGGAACGTCAACCAACTCCGGGAGACCACGGCATCTCTGTTAAACCGCATCATCAGGGGAGAACGGCTGCCGGAGGCGGAAAGCTTCCTGCTCCGTCACAAGGGAGTGGACCTCATCCCGTCCAACAGCCAGCTGTTCGCCCTGGAAAGGAACCTTGCCAACGTGGATTTCCGGGAGACAAAGCTTCGGGAGCTCACAGAACAATTCCGGGAAGCGTATGAGTACATCCTCATCGACTGTATGCCCAACGGAGGAGCGGCACAGATAAACGCCATGCTCAGTGCGGACGAGCTGGTCATCCCCACGCAGGCAGAGGTGTTCAGCACCGTGGGGCTGGCACAGCTCTCCCACCACATTGCCTTAATCCAGAAAAACACCGGACATCCGCTGAAGATAGCGGGTGTCCTTATTACTATGTACGACAGGAGAACAAGCCTAACTAGGGAAGTGTGCGAGATGCTGATGGATGAATACATAGAAAAAATTTCTGACGAGGAGCTAGCTTCCATAACAAGGGATTATCTTTTAGGGTCGTTGTGCTCAATACGCCTATCGGACAGCGCAAAGGGGATACATACTGTCAATTACCCTTTAAGGGGCTGGAGCTGTCTCAAAACGATATTCCTTCGTTTTGAGACAGCTCCTTGTATTTTCCTTGACTTTCCCTCTGCCAGCCATTACAATAAGGAAGATAATACTAATCCCTGATGGAATTGGTCGGGGATTGGTATCACTTAGTTCGCCACGGCAAAGCCGCTGTCGTGGCTGTCAGATATTTAGGAGGTATCCGTAAATGAAAAACACAGAAAAAACAATGGACCAGATCGTCACCCTCTGTAAAAACCGGGGCTTTGTATACGCAGGCTCCGAGATTTACGGCGGACTTTCCAACAGCTGGGACTACGGCCCGTTGGGTGTGGAGTTCAAAAACAACGTCAAGCGCGCCTGGTGGAAGAAATTCGTCCAGGAATCCCCCTACAACGTGGGGATGGACAGCTCTATCCTGATGAACCCCCAGGTGTGGGTTGCCACCGGCCATGTGGGCGGCTTTTCCGACCCGCTGATGGACTGCAAGGACTGCAAAACCCGCCACCGCGCCGATAAACTGATAGAGGACGCTGCCGGTATAAGCGCCGACGGCTGGACCAACCAGCAGATGGTGGACTACATCAAGGAGCACCACATCAAATGCCCGGAATGCGGCAGTGAAAACTTCACCGATATCCGCCAGTTCAACCTGATGTTCAAGACCTTCCAGGGCGTGACCGAGGATGCCAAGAGCGAAATCTACCTCCGCCCCGAAACTGCCCAGGGCATTTTCGTCAACTTTTCCAACGTCCAGCGCACCAGCCGGAAAAAGCTGCCCTTCGGCATTGCCCAGATCGGCAAATCCTTCCGCAACGAGATTACCCCCGGCAACTTCATCTTCCGCGTCCGGGAGTTTGAGCAGATGGAGATGGAATTCTTCTGCAAGCCCGATACCGACCTGGAATGGTTCCAGTATTGGAGAAGCTACTGCGAAAACTTCCTGAAATCCCTGGGACTGCATGAAGAAAACCTCCGCCTGCGGGACCACGAGCCGGAGGAGCTTTCCTTCTACTCCAAGGCCACCACAGATGTGGAGTACCTGTTCCCCTTCGGCTGGGGCGAGCTGTGGGGCATTGCAGACCGCACCAACTACGACCTCTCCAGGCACCAGGAGCACTCCGGCAAGAGCCTGGAGTACTTCGACCCGGAGACCAACGAGAAGTATATCCCCTATGTGGTGGAGCCCTCTGTGGGCGTGGAGCGCATGGTTCTGGCTCTACTCTGCGACGCCTACGATGAGGAAAAGCTGGACGAAAAGGACACCCGCGTGGTGCTCCGGCTGCACCCCGCCCTTGCCCCCTTTAAGGCGTGCGTGCTGCCTCTCTCCAAAAAACTGGGCGCGGACGCCGGGAAAATCTATGAGCAGCTTTCCAAAAAATTCATGGTGGACTACGACGACACCGGCTCCATCGGCAAGCGCTACCGCCGCCAGGATGAGATCGGCACGCCGGTCTGCATCACCTATGACTTTGACTCCCAGAACGACAGCTGCGTCACCGTCCGCGACCGGGACACCATGTCCCAGGAGCGCATTGCCATCGACCGGCTGGAGGCTTATCTGGAGGATAAAATTCAATTTTAGTTTTTCCGGGAGGAGGACCGCCGTGTCTTCCTCCCTTTTTTACATATGTATGAATCGTAAACTTTTTTCTCCCTATTGACAATTAAATTACACATGTAATATAATTATTACACATAAGGCGGTCACGTCGTATTTGAAGGAATGCCGCTGGGGAGGAATATGAAATGTGGGCTTTGATTTTTGCGATTCCGATTGTTGCCATTATATCTGATGCCATCGTAAAAAGGGAAAAGTACAGGAGCCAGTCCGGGGTAGATAAGCAGGAGCTGACACAGCTCTTAGATCAGCTCCGGGACGAGCACGCCGCCCTCCACGAGGAACTGATGGCCATTGACGCAAAGGTTGCATCCATTGAAAAAATGATGAAGGAAGTTTAATCGGGGCCGCCTATGGGAATCGAATGGGAAAAAGCCTCCTATGAGGAATACCTGAAGCTGTTCGATGCGCTGTCAAACCCCATACGGCTGCGGATACTGGGAATCCTGTACCGGGAGCGGCAGTATGTCAGCGAGCTTGCCCGGATGCTGAACATCAGCCGCCCACTGCTGTATATGCACCTGCGCAAGCTGGAGGAAGCGGGACTGGTGGAGGGCTCGGCGGAGATATCCGCCAGCGGAAAGGCCAACAAGTTCTATCAGTGTACCCCCTTTCGGCTCAGCCTGGACCTGGAGCGGGTGGCGGAGCTGGCCAAAACCATCCCGGAGGACGCTGTCCAGAAAAAGGAACGCGCCCCCGAACCGTAAAATAAGCGGAGGAAAAAGCCGAATCACAGGGCTTTTTCCTCCGCTTTCTGCTTCCAGGAAAGGCTTTTGTAAAAGATATCCGCCGCCATGCTCCTCCCCCGGCCCTTGTCCGAAATCAGCTGGATAGACCGGGACGGCGGAGGGCAGTCAAGGGGTATCTGTACCAGCAGCCCCCTGTCCAGCAGGGGCTGTGCCAGGGCTTCGGGGACAAAGCCGATTCCCAGGTTGTTTTGAATCAGGGGGAGCAGCAGGTCTGAGGTGGCAACCTCCATCTCCGGTTCGATGCCAGCCTGGTGCTCCAGGAAGAAATCCCGGTACATCCCATAGGTGGCCGTTTCCCTGCCCAGTCCCACCCAGGGATATCCGGCCAGTTCCCTCAGGCTGGCCTTGGCTGTTCCCAGGGAACGGTACTGGGGCCCGCCCACCAGTATCTCCCGGAATCTCCAGACCGTTTCACAGGGGAAATGCCTCGGCGCCTTTACCGGGGTTGTCACCAGCGCAAAGTCCAGTCTCCCGGCAATGAGCAGCTTGATGATTTCCGGTGTGCTGTGGTTGTGGACCTTCATCCGTATTTTGGGGTGGTTCCCCTTGAATTCCCGCATCTCCTCAAGGAGGAAGAGGTGCAGGGCGGTTTCGGTGGCGCCGATTTCAACGGTTCCCGCCTCCTGGGCGGAGGGCCCGCCAATCTCCTCCTGGGCACGGATCAGGTGGTCATACGCCGCCTCCACATGGGAATACAGCTTTTCCCCCTCTTCTGTCAGGCCAATCCCCCTGGGTTCCCGGACAAACAAACGGCAGCCCAGCTGCGCCTCCAGCAGCTTGATAATCCGCGTTACATTGGGCTGATTGCTCCCCAGCGCGGCGGCGGCCCTGGTCAGGTTCCGGTACCTGGCTGCGTAGTAGAAGACCTTATAATATTCAAAATTGATATCCATGTAATTTTTATATATCCCCCATGTTATATATATATTTTAAATATCTCTTATTTTGTAGTATACTTGATTCCCGGTAAAAAGTAAACCATTAGGGGGATGATTTTTTGAACAAGGATTTGACCCAGGGCGACCCAAAAAGGGTTTTGTGGGCGTTCTGCCTGCCCATGTTCGGCAGTATTGTTTTCCAGCAGCTTTACAACATCGCCGATTCCCTGGTTGCGGGCAGGTTCATCGGCGAAAACGCCCTTGCCGCGGTGGGCAACAGCTACAATATCACACTGCTGTTTATCGCCTTTGCCTTTGGGTGCAACATCGGCTGTTCTGTCACCGTTTCTCAACTGTTCGGGGCCAAGGACTACAGGAAGATGAAAACGGCGGTATACACTGTCCTGATTGCCAGCGGCGTTTTATGCGCTGTTTTGATGGCGGCAGGTCTGCTTTCCTGCGATAAGCTCCTCCGCCTGATGAAAACCCAGGATGAAATCATGGCGGATTCCGCCCTCTATCTGAAAATTTATATCTGGGGCTTTCCCTTCCTTCTCTTTTATAACATCGCCACAGGGGTTTTTTCCGCCCTGGGGGATTCCAAAACTCCATTTTTGTTTCTCGCTGCCTCCTCTACGGCGAATATCGCAGTAGATATACTGTTTGTAAAGGCGTTTTCCATGGGGATCGCAGGCGTTGCCTGGGCGACCTTTCTCTGCCAGGGGGTAAGCTGTGTCCTTTCCCTGGTCCTGGTGCTGAAGCGGCTTGCCGGTATCAAAACAGAGGGAAGCATTCCCGTCTTTTCGGGGCCCCTATTAAAGAGGGTTGCCGTTGTGGCGGTTCCCAGCGTTTTGCAGCAGTCCTTTATTTCCATTGGCAATATGATGATCCAGGGCTGTATCAACGGCTTTGGGGTCAGCGTTGCGGCGGGGTATTCCGCGGCCGTCAAGCTGAACAACCTGGTGATTACCTCCTTTACCACTATCGGCAACGGGATTTCCAACTTTACAGCCCAGAACCTGGGGGCGCGCCAGGAAGGCCGCATCCGGCAGGGAACCCGCGCCGGGCTGAGGCTGGTGTGGCGGCTGTGCGTCCCCTTCTGCCTGGTCTATATTCTGCTGGGGAAATATGTACTGCTTTTGTTTATGGATGAAAGCTCCGCCGCGGCTCTTGCCACAGGGCAGATGTTCCTTTGGATTTTATCCCCCTTTTACTTTGTGATATCCGCTAAGCTGGTGGTGGACGGCGTGCTGCGGGGCATCAGCGCCATGTGGCAGTTCATGGCGGCGACCTTTACGGACCTTATCCTGCGCGTGGTGCTGGCGTTTGTGTTTTCTGGAATGCTCCGCTCCGCGACAGGAATTTGGGCGGCGTGGCCGGTGGGATGGTCCATCGCAACCGCACTTTCCCTTTTCTTCTACCTGAGAAAGTGCGGCGCGAAGCTGACCGGTCAGGCCGTTTAGGTTTTTATCCTACGCCTTGGCGATGGGATAGCAGACCTCGGTGACATATTCCTCCGGGTTGGAGGTTTCGTGGGGGCTGACGTGGTAAATGTTGAAGGCCGCCCCCGCAAACTCATAGCCATTGTCCCTGACCCAGCGGGCCACTGCCTCGTTGACCTCGGTCATTTGCTCATAAGGCCCCTTGTAGGTTGTAGAGGCCACCAGCACTGGGGGGATTGTGCGGAAGGTGACATTCCTGGTATCGGGATAACTGCCCTGTACCGATTGGCGGACCTCCACATCCACGTCGGCCTCCTTGTGCTCCTTATCGTGGAAGACCGCCGTGACATAGCAGGGATTGGTCAGGCGCATCCCCAGTGGCGCGGTTTCCTCCATCAGCATTTTCCAAAGTATGCCCTCATGGGCATAGGTAGGGATGACCTGCCGCACGCAGGCGGCATACAGCTCCGGGATTTCCTTTTTGGTTACATCGTATTTGATCATGGCTCCGTCCTTTCTCATCTGTTCCAAGGTAGTGTCCAGCAGTCGGATCCTGCGCCGGGTCCGTTCCTGCTGCTCCTGCGCCTCCGCCCGTTTGATACGCAGATACTGCTCAAAGGTATCAAGGCCGGGGTTCTGCGCCAGTATTTCCCCAATGGCGGCCAGTCCAAACCCCATATCCTTTAAAGCCGTAATGCGGTTGGCGATGGGAAGCTGCGCCTCGCTGTAATAGCGGTACCCGGTG
>JAAWRH010000005.1 GCA_022800935.1 Oscillospiraceae bacterium | reverse complement strand
TCTTTTATTAGATTGGCGTAATAGGTTTTTCCGCAACATATTTTCCCACAGATTGCTATTATCTTTGCCATATATATTTCTCCTTGCCTTATATAAATTCCGATTTATCGTTCTGCTGGTATCTGGTATAAGGGATTTGTTGCTGCGGTAAACTGGAAGTTGTGCTTATAATTTTTGTATTTCTTTCAACGCTTTTTGAATATCCTTATAAACCAATGGCTGCATACTATCCTCATAAACACATATATCAGCCTTATGAAGTGCGAAAAGAATATCGTTCTTTAACTCTGGTTTATACGTTGCAACAAGTGGTAACAACTTAATACATTGTCTTGCTGTGATGGGCTTAACATCCGTTATGTGTTTTAAATATTTCTCAATAATCTCGTCAATTTTATAATCTTTATCCCATTTTGCATTATAAGCAAGCAGCGTAAGCCCTCTTGTACGAATATAAGAATTATCACTGTCAAGCATATCGCTTAATCTATCCATATAGGGATAGACACAATCTGTTTCTTGGCTTTCTTTTTGCAAGTTCTGCAATGCCCTGTATGCAATATTATTGTTTTTATCAAACAACAATTCAAATGTTTCGGCTATATTAAGTGCCATAGTATCCTCCTGAACGAATCCCGATTTATCGTTCTGTTTATATAGGGATTTGTTACTGCTTATCTCTCAGCTTCTTAACGGTTGTATACGCCAATACCGGCAATGCCGCTAAATCAACCAGCCCAATAGCGCGAGTCATGAAATCTGGCAACTCGACGCTCAAAAGATTCGCGCCCCCAAGGATAATGGAACATATCCCCGCTGCCATTAAACTAAATGCCCAAAGCAAATTTGTTGTTTTCATATTCAGCAGCCATCCTTCCTTGTAAATACATTGGTAAAACGGAATTTGCTATCTCCTCTTTAACGCTTTGATAAACTGAATGCCCACAAATGTCATTAGCATTGCAAGCAAATCTGACGCTATTAACTGCCCGACAGCAGCAGCCGGTATAGGATCCAGCGGCCAAGGTTCTATAAATGTTGCAAGGCAGGCGCGAAATAACCATACTGCTGTAAGAAAGAAATAGAAGTATATTACCTCTTTGTTTAATTCTAATGCCCTCTTGCCTAAAATAATCAACATAACGCTTAACCCAAACAACAAAAGTGAAAAACAGTAATTTGTATAATCTATCCCAACTATTAGATTTTCATACTGCATAGGCAAATAATCATACCACTGAAACATCCAAGGCACAAAAAAGTGCCACAATCCTACCAAAGCGCTTGTTATAACGGTAATGTAATATAGAATACGAACACTTTTTTTCATATAAGGTTATCTCCCAAGCCCTGATTTTCCGATAGGTTTATAAGGCCTTTGTCACATAGTTCAGGGCGTAGTGTATGGCTATTGGAATGGTGATATCTTTCCTTTTGTATGTAATAAAACTCGCGGCCAAGTGAAAAACAAAGCAGAGGGTCAGATGCGGCAAATCTCCAAGAGCATAGTTGAGCGAAAAATCGTTGTGCATAAACATTTTATACGGCAGGTGCGCCAATGAAAACATCACCCCACCGATTAAAAAGCTGACATATTTGCCGCGTTTCAGTCCCATCAGATAATTCTGGAGAAATCCTCTGCAAATGATTTCCTCCTGCACTGCTGTATAGAAAAGTTGGCGCAAACTCCTTCTGAACAGGGTTGACAGTGAATATTTCCCAAAAGCGACACCCACCAGAAAGGACACGACAATAATAGAGCATGATATGATGAGATTTGTTTTCAGTTTTTCCGTTGTGAATCCCACATTAGTCAAATTTTTGTCTTTTTACCGCCACAAACAGTATCGTAATGGCTGTGAACCCCCACTGAATAAAATCGTTTTTAATGCCCTTTGTGGACAGCACTGACATAAGCAGCAGAGCGGCCATAAACATCACCCAGTAGATTACTGCAATCAGGAAATAACTTCTATCCTTCTCTTTATACATATCAATCCTGCCTTTCTGTGCAAAATCCATATTTATTTTCCTGCATATATGGAATCACATAAGCCTTTGTATTTGTTCAATTAAGATTGGCAATTCCTTCAGAACAACGTCAGCGATAATATTCCAATTTGTTCCATCGTAATCGTGGACCAAACGATGCCTAAGCCCAGATATCATCGACCACGGAATTTCATCATGAGCTTTTTTGTATTCACTGGAAAGATTATAAACATGTTCGCCTATATTATATAATGGCGTTGTAACAAGCCACTGCAAGGGGATATTTTCCAATAAATCAGCTTTTTTTACATTATTTTCTAAAATATATTCATGCAGCTTTATTGCGCTTTCGTAAATTTTTTTAATGCGCTGTTCATCTGAATATTTCATACTACAAGCAGCCTTTCTTTCATAACTGTATGATAAAAATCACTTTCCTGATTGATTTCACTTATTTCAAAAACATCAACATCTTTTTTTAAAACCTCGCGCAGGTCTTCGGCAAGGGAAAAAATCATAACAGGCTTAAAGTTTTCTCCCCCAAATACCAAAAAATCCAGGTCACTGTTTTCATTTGCTTCTCCTCTGGCATAGGAGCCAAATAAATATATCTCTTTTACCTTATATTTTTCGGCAATCGGCTTAATCAATGTTTTAATATCTTTAATTGTAAATAGATTGTTGTTCATCCCATCAACTCCTTTCTTTGTCTATGATTCATAACCTCCCAAAAACAAAAAAGCCACAACAAATTCTGTTGCGACTAACTATGAAACCCTATCAGGATACACTGAGAGGCGGCAGCCCATCTTTGCGCAAAATGCCTGCACCAAACCCACCCCATGCCGCGGCGCAAAGGCCGGGAACACAGGCGGAGCGTCCAGATTGCGTCTCACGGAAAGTAACATCGGATCAGCCTCCCATATAGCTTCAATACTATTTTATACCACCCAGCCCCAAAATTCAACAGATAAATGGACAGGGAGGTCAAAATCGTGACCTCCCGCAATTTTCCGAAGGGAAACAATTTGAAATTTATCTAAAACATACAACAGCCTTTAAAGGCTCCAGGTGATTTTCCCATCATAATTCCAGTTCTTCGGCACCGGGCGCATGTCGGAAAGGAGCTGAATATCCTCCTTCAGCAGGGAAAGGGTGATCTCCGCCATCCCCACCGCGTCCCCCAGCAGGCAGTAGGCGTCCCCAACCTTCCCCTTTATCATCGCGCCGTTGTCCAGGAAGGGGTGGAACAGCTTGACAAAGTTCTCCGAGATGTGGGGGCAGCTGGCGTTAAAGTGGCGATAAACCTGTACCGGGATATCCTCCTCCTTTGTACGGATGACAAAGCCAACCGGCTGCTCAGTAAAGCGCAGGGGCACGTCCGCCCACTCCTCCACGCTGTGGATAAAGGTGTTCCGGTTCAGCCCGCAGCCCAGGAGCAGTATCTTTGCTCTCCTGTCGTATAGCTTCCCCCAGCAGCCGTTCCGGGGGCAGGGGGTGACTGCCTTTTCCTCACCGGCGGCGTATTCCGCCGCATCCCTTCCCCAGGCGTTCACCGAATGGGTGGGATGGAGGGAACGGACCACCCCCGGACGCTTGCGGAATACATCCGGCAGCGCCCCCACGCAGGAGGGCTCGGTTTCCGGGTCAAAGACGTTATGGTTCTCCCCCATCTGCGCCCAGGTGTGGCAGGGGGTCAGCAGCAGCCCCTCCTCCCCCACGGCCTCCATCAGGGCGTCTATGATGTCATCTGCCCTGTGCTCCAGCTTCCCCACGGATTTTACCGAGCTGTGTACCATCAGGGTATCACCCTTCCGGATTTCCATTGCCCTTAGGGCAGACAGAATCTCATTTTTAGTGTACATTTTAAACCTCTCCCCACATACAAAAGGCTGCGGCAAACTTCCGCCGCAGCCTTCTTTATCCGTTATCTTTTTGGTGTGTTTCCGTCCAGGCTTCCGGCGGCTTCCTTCAGAGAAACTGCCAGGCTGGCCAGGGACTGTATCTCGCTGGGAATGATAATCTTGGTGGACTTGCCGTCGGCAACCTTTGCCAGCGCGTCCAGGGACCGCAGGGCGATAACCTGATTGCTGGGCTCCACCTTGTTCAGCAGGGCCACGCTGTCCGCCACGGCCTTCTGCACCAGCAGGACGGCCTCGGCCTCACCTTGGGCCTCACGGATTTTCTGCTCCTTCACAGCCTCGGCCCGGAGGATAGCGGCTTCCTTTTCACCTTCCGCCTTGAGGATGGCGGACTGCTTCTCGCCCTCTGCCACCAGAATGCGGCTGTGCTTGTCGCCCTCTGCCTTCAGGATGGATTCGCGGCGTTCCCGCTCGGCTTTCATCTGCTTCTCCATGGCGTCCTGAATCTCTCTGGGCGGCAGGATGTTTTTCAGCTCCACGCGGGTGACCTTGATGCCCCATTTATCGGTAGCCGTATCAAGAATCGTGGTGATCTTGCTGTTGATGGTATCGCGGGAAGTCAGGGTGCTGTCCAGCTCGATTTCACCGATGATATTTCTCAGGGTTGTGGCACTCAGATTTTCAATGGCGGAGATGGGCTTGTCAACGCCGTAGGTGTACAGCTTCGCGTCGGTTATCTGGAAGAACACAACAGTATCAATCTGCATCGTGACGTTGTCCTTGGTGATAACCGGCTGGGGCTTAAAATCCACAATCTGTTCCTTCAAGGTGACCTTTCTCGCAACCCGGTCAATAAAGGGGACGGTCATATGCACGCCTGTGCCCCAGGACGCATGATATCCGCCCAACCGCTCCACCACATACACCGTCGCCTGGGGAACGATTTTGATATTGGAAGCGATCAGAAGCAGCAAAACCAGAACCACCAGCAGGAAAATCACAAAACCATACATTTCTCCCATTTCTCTTTACCTCCTGTATTAAACACAAAATAAGGAAAAAATTACTTTATACCATTTTAGCATATTTCACTGGTTATGTAAACCATCTTTCCGGCCTTGGCAGAAAAAATTTTCCAGCCTAGCCAGGAACCGTTCAAAAAAGTTTTTCTCAACGGCTGACCGTTCCCTATCCGATGGCCTCCACCACCAGCTTTACGCCGGTGATGCCCTTCACCAGGACATGCTCGTCCTTGGGTATGACGCTTCCGTCCTCGGTGCAGGCCGCCCAGTCCTGGCCGGAGATGACCACCCGTCCGATCCCCTTGGAAGGGTCGATACATTCGCTGGCCACGATCCCCACCTGGCCGATCAGGCTGTCCGCATTGGTATGCACCTGCTTGACCCGCAGCTTTTTCACAAAGGGTCTGGTAGCCGCCAAAGCCAGAAGGGAAACCAATACGAATACTGCGAACTGGATCCACATGGAGCCGCCCATCAGGCTTGGCACAATGGCGGCAAGGGAACCCAGGGCAAACCATATGGCGACCAGCTGCACGGTGACAGCCTCAAACACGCCGAGCACGATTGCCAGAATCAACCAGAAAATTGCAAACCACGTAGACATAACTTTCAACTCCTTTAAAAACGTCGCAGGGAAAAGTAATCCATTGCACATTGCGCGCCGCGCTTTCAGCGGCTTCCCACAGTTCACCCGTGTTAAACCGGCTGGAACTGTCGAAGGGCCTGCTCGGCGATTCTGGCCGCCTGGGCCAGGCGGTCGCTTTCCGCCTGAAGAATGGTCATCCCCTCCGGGGTAATGGAGTAGATTTTCCGCCGCTCCTCCTCCCGCACCGCAAAGATCAAACCGTCGTTCTCCATTTTGTAGATCAACGTGTACACGGTCCCCGCTCCCAGATTGACCCTTCCGCCGGTCAGCCGGGCAGCCTCCATCATAATGCCATAGCCATGATTTTCGTGGACCAGTGACGCCAGCACCATAAAGCTGGCCTCGGTCATGGGTATGTAGCTTTTCAGCAGCTTCTGCAGCTCTGCGTTTGACAACACTGCCACCTCCTTTCCAAAAGACCTTTTGGCCTTCATCGAGCTATTACAATTATTATTATATTTTATTTCGATATAAATGTCAAGAGGAAAAATTAGAAAATGCGACAATTTTTGTTTCCATCCGCTGACGGTGTCCAGAAGCGGGATAATTCATGAAAAAAGGCCCGAAAAACGGCGCCCACATCTGTGTGAGCGCCGCCCGGCAAAGCTAAGTTTTCAATTCAGCCTCATCTATTAGTACATTCCGCCCATGTTGGGGTTGGGAGCGGCAGCGGGGGTCTCTTCCTTCTTATCCGCCACCAGGGACTCGGTGGTCAGCACCATCGCGGCAACGGAAGCAGCGTTCTGGAGCGCGCTTCTTGTCACCTTGGTGGGGTCAACAATACCGGCCTCAATCATGTCCACATAGGTCTCGTCATAGGCGTTGAAGCCGTAGCCGGTCTTCTTGGAGCGTCTGATGGTGTCGATAATCACAGAGCCCTCCAGCCCGGCGTTGGCGGCAATCTGGCGGATTGGCTCCTCCAGGGCCCGGAGCACGATTCTCACGCCGGTCTTTTCGTCGCCCTCAACGGTGCTCAGCAGCTTTTCAACAGCGGGGATTGCGTTCAGGGGCGCTACGCCGCCGCCTGCAACAATGCCTTCCTCAACCGCCGCCTTGGTGGCGGAAAGGGCGTCCTCTACCCGGAGCTTCTTCTCCTTCATCTCCACCTCAGTGGCTGCGCCGACCTTGATGACGGCTACGCCACCTGCCAGCTTGGCAAGGCGCTCCTGGAGCTTTTCTTTATCGAAATCAGAGGTAGTGGTTTCAATCTGGGCGCGGATCTGGGCAACCCTGGAGCTGATTTCGGCGGAGTTTCCGGCGCCGTCAACAATAATGGTGTTCTCCTTCTGAACCTTGACCTGGCGGGCGCGGCCCAGCTGGTCAATGGTAGCTTCCTTGAGTTCAAGGCCCAGCTCCTCGGAGATAACCTGACCGCCGGTCAGAATGGCGATATCCTGGAGCATTTCCTTTCTGCGGTCGCCAAAGCCGGGGGCTTTCACGGCAACACAGGTAAAGGTGCCTCTCAGCTTGTTGACAATCAGGGTGGAAAGGGCCTCGCCCTCCACGTCCTCGGCGATAATTACCAGCTTCTTGCCGGACTGAACAATCTGCTCCAGCAGGGGCAGAATCTCCTGGACGGAGCTGATCTTCTTGTCGGTAATCAGCAGGAGGGCGTCGTCGATGACAGCCTCCATCTTGTCCATATCAGTGGCCATGTAGGGGGTGATGTAGCCCCGGTCAAACTGCATACCTTCCACGGTATCGACGCTGGTTTCAGCGGTCTTGGACTCCTCAATGGTGATAACGCCGTCCTTGGAAACCTTATTCATGGCCTTGGCGATAAGCTCACCTACAAAGGGATCCCCCGCGGAAACGGTGGCGACCCTCTGGATATCGGTGGAGCTGGAGACCATCTTGGAGCTGGCGGTGATGGCTTCCACGGCGGCGTCAACGGCCTTGGCAATGCCCTTCTTCACAATCATGGGATTTGCGCCGGCGGCCACGTTCTTCATTCCTTCACGGACCAGGGCCTGGGCCAGCAAGGTGGCGGTGGTGGTGCCGTCTCCGGCGGCGTCGTTGGTCTTGGTGGCCACTTCCTTCACCAGCTGCGCGCCCATGTTCTCAAAGGCGTCCTCCAGCTCAATCTCCTTGGCGATGGTCACGCCGTCGTTGGTGATGAGGGGAGAGCCGAACTTCTTGTCCAGAACCACGTTGCGCCCCTTGGGCCCCAGGGTGATTTTAACGGTATCCGCCAGCTGGTCAATACCGGACTGAAGCGCTTTTCTCGCTTCCTCGCCGTATTTCAGTTCTTTTGCCATGTCAAACGACCTCCAATATCAAAATTGTATTCTTTGGCTTTACAGGAATGGTTTAAAAAATTTCTTAACCGTTTCTTACTCCACAATCGCCAGAATATCGCTCTGGCGGAGGATGGTGTATTCCACCCCGTCCACCTTTACCTCGGTGCCGGAGTATTTGCTGATGAGTACCTTATCCCCTACCTTGACCGTCATGGTAACTTCCTTGCCGTCAACCATTCCGCCGGGGCCAACTGCTGTGATTTCGGCTACCTGAGGCTTCTCCTTGGCGCTGCCGGCCAGAATGATGCCGCTTTTGGTTGTCTCCTCGGCTTCCACCATTTTGATTACGACTCTGTCCGCGAGAGGTTTGATTGTCATATCCGTTCCTCCTAAATATTTGATAATGGGCGCGTCCGCGGAACCCTCCGCATTCCGAAGCAATCCGGTCCGGATTCCAACTGGACGACCTGCCTTCCGTGGTTTAGCACTCTATCTTTTCGAGTGCTAACTATATTCTAACCATTTCTCAAAAAAAATCAAGCCCTTTTTTCAAAAAAAACCGGTTAAATTTGGATTTTTACAATTTATTAATGATTCATGAAAAAAACATTCATACAAGGCCGACGGTTTTCAGCTGAAGGAAGGGTGCAAAAACGGAGCGTCCCCTTCCCGGAGGCGCTCCGCCTGTCAGCCTTTAATCGTCATCCCTGTTTTTCCGGGGTCTTACCGTCACCGTGCGGTCATCATCCTCATCATCCCCCGAATACTCTTCATCATCGTCCAGTTCCATGCCAACCTCGTCCCCGCCCAGATGCTTGGAACAGGTGGAGGGCAGAAAGCTGGGCTTGTAGTACCCGATGGCCGTGGAAGGGCAGTTGACCGAGGCCAGCGCCCCCGTCTCCTTGCAGTAGGTCATGGCGACGCAGTTTTCCTCCCCGTCAAAGCCCTTGACCGGCAGCTCCGCGTGGAGGTCCCGCATGATGTTGCGCCATAGCACCAGCGGAGGATAGCTGTACCCGGCGTAATTGATGGTGGCGTTGATGTCGTAGCCAATCCACAGGCCGCAGACATAATAGGGGGAATAGCCGATAAACCAGTGGTCGTAGTCGTTGGAGGTGGTACCGGTCTTGCCGCCGACAATCTGCTGGCCCCAGCGGACCGAGCTGGCCGTTCCGTAGGTGGTGGGGTCGGTGACGCTTTGCAGCAGCTTGTTCATCACCGCGGCCGTCTCCGGGTCCAGGATACGGGTCGGGGTGATGTTCTTTTCCAGGATGACGTTGCCTTCATTGTCCAGCACCCTAGTATAGCTGTAGGGCTCCACATAGGTGCCGCCGTTGCCGAACATCTGATAGGCCCCTATCATGTGGATGGGCTCCACCCCTATCGTCAGCGCCCCCAAGGCTGTGGGCGCAAGGGCGATGTCGTTGTTGTAGCCGGAGGTCACCAGCCCAAAGTCAAAGTTGGAGTTGAGAAAATTCACCAGATTCAGCGGGTTGAGCCTGTCCGACAGCCGCACCGCCACAGTGTTGGTGGAGCGCTGGATGGCCTCACACACCGGGATGTTCCCCAGGTACTGGCCGTTAAAGTTCACCGGCCAGCCGGTGCCGTCCTCCCGCTCGGTAAAGGGGTGGTCGTCAATCATGGTGGACCAGGTAATCACGTTGTTCTGTATCCCCTGGCTGTAGACAGTCAGCGGCTTGATGGAGGAGCCCGGCTGCCGCTTGGACATGGTGGCCCGGTTGAGGGAGCGGGCGTTGGTCTTGGGCCCGGTGCCCCCCACAATGCCCAGTATCTTCCCGTATGGGTCGGTGACCACGCAGGCCCCCTGAGGGTACTCCGCGTTGTGGATGGGCGGCAGGTTTTCGACGTTTTCAAAATAATGCTCCAGGGTGTTCTGCACCGAGGAATTGACGGTGGTGTAGATGCGGTATCCGCCGCTGTAGATTAGGCTGCTGGCATACGCCCGTTCATAGCCGTAGGTCGCCTGGAGGTCGGAGATGACCTCCTCCACCACTGTGTCGATAAAGTAGTCCTGCACCTGGCTGGAGGCCGAGCTGTCGTTCTGCATCTGGGTGCGCCTGGTCTCCACCGGCGTTGCGATGTACTGCCTCTCCTGGGTTTCGGAAATCCCCTGCATTTCACAGTATTCCCCGATGATCCAGTCCCGGCGGCTCTTGTTGGATTCCGGGTCGGTGATGGGGTTGAGCCAGGCCGGGTTTTTGGTGCTGGCAATGATAGACGCGGCCTCCGGCACGGTCAAATCCTGCACATCCTTGCCGTAGTACAGATTTGCCGCCGCCTGGATGCCGTAAGTACCGTATCCGAAGTTTACCGTATTCAGGTAGGCCTCCAGAATATCGTCCTTGGTATACTTCTTTTCCAGGTTCAGGGCGCGGAAAATCTCCCGTATCTTCCGTTCAAAGGTGGTGGAGTTGTCCTCCGTGATGTTTTTGATAAGCTGCTGGGTCAGAGTGGAACCGCCCTGGCGATCATCGCTCAATCCGATCATTTCATTGAGAAAGGCATAGGTGGTCCGTATCCAGTCCACCCCCTGGTGCTCCTCAAAGCGCTTGTCCTCTCCGGCGATGGTGATGTCCTGCACCATCTGGGGAATATCCTCCAGCTCGACCCAGATGCGGTTTTCCACCCCGTGCAGGCGGTACAGCTCGTAAAGCTCGCCGGTTTCGGCGTCGTCGGCGTACAGGATTGTGGTATTGTTCAGGTCCAGGCTGTACAGGTCGATCCCCACATCGGTTTTCATAAACTTTATGACGTAATTGGCCATATAAATGGCGCAGATACAGCCAGTGATGACCAGAATCAAAAAGAGGATTGCAATCACCCGCCCGATGACGGAAAAAACGCCTCCGACGCCCTTTCCCACACCGGACACAACCTTTGCCCCTGTACTTTTTTTCTTTTGGGTTCCCATGGATTCGCCTCCTTGTATTGAAAACGGAGAATTCGCGGTAAAGCCGTCATATCGTAGCCGCGGGAAGCGCTCTCCCGCAGCCCGTGGATTGCGGTATGTAGAAAGCTCAAAAAAAACTATTTACGGCTATTATACCATATCCTGAATCAAAAATGTTAAGAATTCGCGAACCTTTTTTCTTTTTTCCGAAATTATTCTGTTTTGCATATAAAACCTTTGAAAACAAGGGGCGATATTCCATTTCTGCCAAATATTCTAATCCTTTTTGTATAAATCTGCTGAAATAGTCCAACACTATAAACAAATTAAATGAGAGGAGTGAATCCCAAAATGGATCTCAGCCGGGAAATACGTCCCCAGCTGGCGTGTCTGATTACCACCTGTCTGCTTTCCTCCCTGGTGGGGGTTTCGCTGGCATACCTGGGGAGCGAACCGTCCGCGCCCTCCGCGCCACAGAGCTCCGGAAGCCGGAACGGCAAAAGCGCCGTCCAAAGCTCCGAGCCCCTGAATCCGCTCCGGTACACACTGAAAAATCACGGCGGGAGGCTGGCGGTATTCGAGTCCCAGTCGGACACTCCCTTCCGCGTTTACGACGTTTATATCAACACCCTCCCAACCTACGACCAGGAGCTTTTGCAGGAGGGGGTCTCGGTAGAAGGGGAAACGGCGCTGGCGCGGCTGATTGAGGACTATGTCAGCTAACGCCGCCTTCCAGCTCCCTCAGCAGCTTCCCAAGCCTCCGGCATTGTTCCTCTGCCGCCGCGGTCCGGGCCTCAAACAGCGCGGCGGCCTCCTCCGCGCCGTCATGTCTGGCCTCCTTGGCGAACAGGGGAAACAGCTCCGACGCCCTATAGCTCTCATAGGCGATCATTTCCTCCAGCAGCTCAAAGACGGTCCGGCGTTCGGTGTCCGGCCAGCGGGCGGCAAACAGGCGGGCGGCAATGCTGTCCGCCTGTCTTTGGCGTTCCAGCGCCGCCTGGGTTCCTTCTCCGGGCGGCTCCGCCGCGCCGCGGCAGCTTTCCGCCAGAAACGCCGCCTCCAGGTCCGCGTCAACCTTGGGGGAATAGCGAATTTCCATCTGCATCCCTCACGTTCCCTATAAAACCAAACGGGCAAAAAAGTCCCGTATCTGCTCCCCGCTGGCGGAGACAGAACCCTGCACACAGTCCGCCGCGCCGCCGCCCCTGCCCCGAAGGGCCTCATTGAGCTGTCTTCCATAGGGGCGGATATCCGCCGAAAGGCTCCCAAAGGCGTACTTATAGCCCTGGCTGTCGTCCCCGGAAAAGATTGCCGCCGCCTTTGCCTTTTCACATAACCGGGCACAGTACTGGCGGAGCTCCACCGGCGTCAGGCCGGGACCCTCCACCATGCAGAGGGTCTCCCGCCCCTCCGGCAGCGCCTCCGCCTTCGCCTCAAAGAGCTCCCTTCTGGCGGCAGAAAGCCCCTGCCGCAGGGAAATCGTCTCCTCCTGGAGCCTTTCCACCGCCTGGGCCACCTCCGGCTGCTTGGCGGAAAGCAGATTGGAGATTTTCGTCACGCTGTCCAGAAGCTGTCCATAGTGCTCCAGCGCGCTGCTGCCAATCTGCAGCGTCAGCCGCACGCCGCCCTTATGCTTCTGGCAGGAGACAATCTTCAGCGCCCCCACCTCTCCGGTCCGCCGGGTATGCACTCCGCAGCAGGCGCAGACGTCCGTGTCCTCCACAGTGACCAGGCGCACCGGCCCGGTCAGCTCCTTTTTGCTCCGGTAGCTCATCTGGCTCCGCTCCTCCTCCGGGGGCCAGTCCGCCGTCACTGGAAGGTCGGCCCATATGGCCTGGTTGGCCAGCCGCTCCAGCTTTGGGAGATCCGCCGGGGCAATCTCCCCGTCAAAGTCCACTGTCACACCGTCGGCCCCCATGTGGAAGCCCACGTTTTCATATCCATAGAGCTTGTGGACAATGCCGGACAGGATATGCTCCCCGGTGTGCTGCTGCATCAGCAGCAGGCGGCGGGGCCAGTCCACATTCCCTTCCACCTCTCTGTCTTCCTCCAGCGGGGCCGAGGTGATGTGGCAGACCTCCCCGTCCCGTTCCCTCACATCCGCAACAGGGACGCCGCCCAGAATGCCGTGGTCCGCAAGCTGGCCCCCTCCCTCCGGATAAAAGGCGGTTCGGTCCAGTACCACCTCCCAGCAGTCCTTGACCTTTGGACTGGGCTGGCAGGAGAGCACCCTTGCGGTAAAGGAAACCATATGGGAATCCTCGTAGTAGAGGCGTTGGGTTTTACTGTTGGCTATATCCATAAACGGATGAGCTCCTCTCTTCTTGGAATTTTTCTGTCCGCTATGCCTATCCTACCATAAACCTCTGTCTTTTTCAAGAATCCGCCTCAAAACCGCCATACGGCCCTTCCCTAAATTTTTTCTGCGGTCCCTTCCTGCGTTGACAAAATCTCGCTTTGCAAGTATACTGTATTAAACGGCTAAAGCTTCATCGTACACGTCGCCACTCAACAGGAAAGGACAGAATCAAAATGGAATTAAAATCCCTTCAGCAAACCGTGACCCGGCGCGTCACAGAGGTGTCCCCGGAGCTCATCTCCCTCTCCCAGTACCTGCACACCAACCCGGAAATCCCCTTTGAGGAGGTAAAGGCCTGCGCGGCCCTGGTTATGCTGATGAAAAAGCACGGCTTTGAGGTGGAAACCCAGTGCTGCGATATCTCCACCGCCTTTAAGGCCCGGTACAGCAGCGGCAAGCCCGGCCCGCGTATCGCCTTTCTGGCGGAGTACGACGCCCTGAAGGGCCTGGGCCACGCCTGCGGCCATAACATCATCGCCGCCTCCAGCTCCGGGGCGGCCATCGCCCTGAAGTCTGTAATAGATGAAACCGGCGGCGAGGTTCTGCTCATCGGCACCCCCGGTGAGGAGGGGGACGGCGGCAAGGTGTTCATGGCCGACCGGGGCGCCTTTGACGACATCGACTTCGCCCTGATGATGCACCCCACCACCGGAACCCCCAAGCTGGGCAAGATCACCACCGCCTGCTGCGACGTCCGGGTCTTCTTCACCGGAAAGGACGCCCACTCCTCCCGGCCCGAAAACGGGGTCAACGCCCTGACCGCCGTCATTCAGACCTTTAACAACATCGATAAGCTGCGGCCCCTGTTCGCCATCAAGGACAACATCAACGGCGTCATCCTCGACGGCGGCAACCAGCCCAACATCATCCCCGGCAAGGCGGTCTGCGCCTTCACCCTCCGCTCGGTGAACCTGGAAAACCTGGAGCGGCTCATCGGCTTCCTGCGCCAGTCCGTTTCCGCCGCCGAGGCCCTCACCGGCGCGTCGGCCCGCTTTGAGTTCGGCGGCAAGTTCGCCGAGTACTACCCCAACCAGCCCATGATGGAGCGCTTTAAGCTCCACGGGGAGGAGCTGGGGGAGACCTTTGAGTACGCCGACCAGTCCAAGATGAGCGGCTCCTCGGATGTGGGCAATGTGTCCGTTCTGGTGCCCACCATTCAGGAAAACCTCTCCATCGGCCCGATGGGCGTCATCGGCCATTCGCCGGAGTTCGCCGAAGCCGCCTGTTCGGAGCTGGGCAACCAGGTCTGCGGCAAGGGCGCCGCGGTGCTGGCCCTCACCGCCCTGGACCTGCTCACCGACGGGGAGCTGCGCCGGCAGGCCAGGGACAGCTTTGAGAAACAGGTCCCGGCCTTCTACCGCCTGAACCGCCAGCAATAACGGACGTATCTTTCCTAAAAAAAGGGACAGCGGTTTCCGCCGGGCGCGGGGATCGTTGTCCGTATTCTATGGGGGAAATTATGTTAAAAATAGCCATCTGCGACGACGAACCCCTTTTCTGCCGGCTGCTGGAGGAAAAGCTGGAGGCCCGGCTGAACGCCTCCGGCCTCCCCTTCCGGGTTTTTCGCTATTCCAGCGGGGAGCAGCTCCCCATGACCGGCTACGACATCCTCTTTCTGGATATCCGTATGCCCGGCATCAACGGGATGGAGCTGGCCCGGCGGCTCCGGGAAAACGGTAACTCCTGCGCAATCATCTTCATCACCGTCATTAAGGAACAGGTGTTCGACGCCTTTGAGGTGGAGGCGGTGGATTACCTCTGCAAGCCCCTGGACGATATCCGCCTCTCCCACGCCCTTGACCGGGCGATACGGTACGTGGGGGAACGGGACAGCCGGATGCTGCTCGTCCGGACGGGAAGCCGCCTCCGCTCCATCCGGATGGATGACATTCTCTATTGTGAAGTCATCAACCGGAAGGTTCTTCTCCACCTGCGCACCGGCGGAGGGGTGGTCGAGTACTACAGCCGCCTCTCCGACGTGGAAAAGCAGCTTGACAGCCGCTTTCTCAAGTGCCACCGCAGCTATCTGGTCAACCTGGACCACCTGTCCGAGTGTTCCAAAAATACCCTCACCCTGACCGGCGGCGTTCAAATCCCTCTTTCAGAATCCCACCGCAGGTCCTTTATGGAGCAGATGCTCCACCATATGAAAAGCGAGGTGGAAGCATGGCCGCGGAGCTGATCTATTTCCTGGTGTTCCCGCCGCTTCTCTCCCTTTATTTCTGCCGGTGCTGCGCCGTAAAATTCTCTCCTCTTTTCGCGCTGGTCTGCACGGCGGGATACTGGGGCATCTCCCGCCTGGGGCTGAATCTGTCTCTGCCCGGTTCTCTCCCCCTTCTGCTCTGCATCCTGCTGATGACAGCCTGCGGGCTCCTGTTTGCCAAACAGTCCCTCTCCCTGTCCGTCAGCGTTTCCGCGCTGGTCTTTTCCCTGTTTTTTCTCACCGTCAGCCTTGTCCAGTCGGCGGGCTTCTGGCTGGCGGTGCGCTTTTCCGGCCTGTGGCAATTCGTGAAATGCTGGGACTCGCTCCTTGCTCTGGCGGAGCTTTTTCTCCTCATGGGGACCTTCGCCTTCTTTTTCAGGCGATTTGATGAAATTTTTTCCGGCCTTGGGCCCTCTTCTCTTCTTCTTCTCCCCTTTCCCCTGGTCTTCACCGCCTTTTCCGAAAGCGTTGTCTTCAGCCGGGTTTACGGAGACACCATCGTCTGGAACACGGCAAAGGGCATCGTTTTTCCTGTGGTAGACAGTCGGGAGATAATGCTGCTCCACCTGCTGGGATATGGGGGGACCTTCGCCGTCCTCACCGCCTTCCGCAGCCTCTCCCGGTCCGTCCGGAAAAGCCGCGATGCCGGGCACCTGGAATTTCAGGTGGAGCAGCAGAAGATCTATCTTCTGGAGGCCCAGGCCAGATATGATCAAACCCGCGCCTTCCGCCACGACATCCAAAATCATCTTCTACTGCTCCGGGAGCTTCTCTCCAAGGGCGAGGCAGAACGGGCGGAGGAATACCTTTCCGCCCTTGGCAACTTTGCAGGAGGCCTGTCCTTTCCGGTCCGCTCCGGCAGCCCCGCCGTGGACCTTCTTCTGGAAAACAAGCTGTCCGCCGCCCGCCAGTTTGACATTTCCGTCGATTGTGAGCTGGAGATTCCCGGCGGCTGCGGGATTTCGGACATGGATTGGTGCGTCATGCTGGCCAACGGCATGGACAACGCCATCGCCGCCTGCCGCCAGCTTGCTGGGGAGTCTGACAAACGATACATCCATATCTCCTGCCGGAGGCGAAGCGGCTTTTTCCTCCTCCACATGGAAAACGGCTGTTTCCTCGAAAGCCTGCCTGATGAGGGGATCGGCCTGACCAACATCCGGACCGCAGCGGAAAAGTACGGCGGGATTGTGGAGACCTCTCTGAAAAAGGGGACTTACTCCCTGGACATACTGCTGCCCATTTCACAACAGCAAAGTGCCCCTTCCACATCAACTTTCCTTGAATCCTCCGCCGAAAAGCGTTATACTGAAAGCCAGAAATAGCAAGGAGGTATACCGAGAGATGAAAACCAACGGAACAGGCGCGTCTCCATCCGCCCCGGCATCCCATCCGGATTCCGGCACGGAACAGCAGCTTCGCCAGTTGGAGCAGAAGCTCAAGCAGCTCGGCCAGGAGAAGCAGAAGGCGGAAAGGGTCCATGACAAGGAAAAGGCGGAAAAGCTGCAAAAGAAGATAGAGGAGCTCCAACGGCGCATCCAGCTTTTAAAGCAGCAGAGCGGTAAGAACACAAAGGCGGAGAATCCTGAAAAGGAGGGCCAATCCTCGGAAGAGGGAGAAGCACCGGTCAGGCCCGGCTTTGTGGAGTACATCTGAACGGAAAAAGAACTGTAAAACTGTCCCATGCAGCAGTTTTACAGCTCTTTTTTTATATCCATACCCGCCCATCAAAGGGAAGCCTCCGAAAATCCATCGGCCGGCAGCTTGGTAATACTTAAAATATCCGCAAAGGGAATCCCCATATCTCCCACCCGCAGCGTCTGGAACGGCACATCCAGCTTTGTCACCCTTCCCCGGATTCTCCGGCACACGCCGTCTGCCATCCCGCCTGAGCCGTCGGGGCCGGGGTTGGCGAGGAAGCAGGAAACCTCCACCTGTTCCCCCCTTTGCAGCGCTGTCAGCCTTTGATTGATCCTCTCCTGGACCTCCGGGGAATGGTCCGGCTTGGAGATGCGTTCTCTGGCGTTGTTCTCCACCGCGTCATCGTAGCCCTTCACGGCGGAGAAGGGGGAAAAAATCTTGGCTCGGTCCGCCCTGGGCATTGGTGGCCTGTGGGAGACAGGGCGGGGCAGGGCAATAATATCGGGGTACATTTGTTTTCCTTCGGCCTTCACGGCAATTCCTCCTCATTCTTTGTTCTCATCCGGCACCGGACTCCTTTATGCCCTGTGCCCTCCAATCTGGCGGTTTCTCTCCATGGCTGTGGCCCCCTCCTCCAGGCTGCCCCCCTTCAGAATCGCGTTCTTTCCGTACTTCTCCTTAATCCCCAGCATGGCCCTCTGAAGCTGCCTCTCCTGCTCCTTTCGCCTCCGCATCCGCTCTGTCTCCTTTGGGTCGGAAAACAGGTCATACTGCACAAACGTCTCCGCTTCTCCCTCCCCCACAACCTCGCAGAAGGTGATATTGAACCGGTGTACCCGAAACCTTTCGTCCACAATCTCATCATACAGCCGCACCAGCGCGCCGGTGAGCTCGTCCGCCGAAGAGGTGTGCTCCTCAAACCGCACCCCTCCGTGGGCCGATTTGGGCACCCTTCTGCCGTAACGGTCTGTTTTAACCGCAACGTCCCCGATATCCCCCTCTCTGCCGTCCAGCCTGTCATAGCCCACATGAAGCACCGCGTGCTTGGTCACCAGCCCCTTTGCCACCAGGTCCAGCGCCAGGCTGTCGGCCATCTCCCGAACAATCATCCGCCCCTTCTCCTTGGCGTAGGGACACCCCAGAACCTGTCCGGGCCCGATGGAATGGGCGTCAGGCCGGTACTGCTTGATATCCTCCATGGTACAGGGCTCCACCCCCCAGGCGTGGTCAATCAGCAGCTCGGCGTCCACCCCGAACAGCCAGAACAGCAG
Source organism: Oscillospiraceae bacterium (assembly GCA_022800935.1). Lineage (GTDB taxonomy): Bacteria > Bacillota > Clostridia > Oscillospirales > Ruminococcaceae > UBA1405. The sequence goes on along the minus strand of JAAWRH010000005.1, from coordinate 121,417 downwards.
CTTCTCATTGTACAGGGAGGTTCTTGCCACATCCCCCATGGTGTACATTCCGTTGGCCTCCAGGCGCTTGGCCGTCCCGCTGCCAATCCTCCAGAAGGAGGTCAGGGGACGGTGGTTCCACAGCAAATCGCGGTAGCTCATCTCGTCCAGCTCCGCGATTCTCACCCCGTCCCGGTCGGGGTCGGTATGCTTGGCCACAATGTCCATAGCTATCTTGGCCAGATACAGGTTTGTCCCGATTCCCGCCGTGGCGGTAATGCCTGTCTGGGAGAGCACGTCCTTTATCATGGTTTCCACCAGCCGCCGGGCGGTCATAGGGGACCCGTCGGGGTTCTGGTAGGTGGAGCGGTAACAGGAAAGGTCCATGAACACCTCGTCTATGCTGTACACATGGATATCCGAGGCGCTGATGTATTTGAGGTAGATATTATAAATCTGTGAGGAGATGTCGATGTATTTCTGCATCCGGGGCGGGGCGATGATAAAGGGAATCTCCTGTCCGGTGGAGAGCTCCAGGCGGCGGACGGTCTGTTTGACCTCAAAGAGGCGGGGACGTCCGGGGATGCCGAAAGCCTTCAGGGAGGGGGAAACGGCCAGGCAGATGGTTTTATCGGTGCGGGTTTCGTCGGCGACCACCAGGTTGGTACACAGAGGGTCCATACCCCTGGCCACACACTCCACCGAGGCATAAAAGCTCTTCAGATCAATGGCAGCATATATCTTTTCCACCGCATTCACCTCCCCACCTTTGCTTCCGGTGCTGGGGATTTCCATCACAAATTTCCCTGTCCTCTGTCTCCTAACCTCTAACCCCTGCGCCGGTGCAAAAGGGAACGACCGTTCTCACACCCCATAGGCGTCGAGGTATCCCCCAGCATAGAGAGCAGGAAGCTGTTCCGATGGAACATCAGCTTTCCGTCGGAAAACCCGTTGTCGTCGATGACAGCCTCCAGGAATTTTCCCTCCGGCACCGGCAGCTCCTCCTGACAGCGCAGGGAGCCCATGTGGAAGATTCTTTCCTGAGCCCCATTGCTCCCCTCCTCGCTGAACAGATACCCCTCCGCAAAGCCCTCTCCATCCAGAGAAAACTGATATTTTGTCAAAGTGACGCATTTTTCAACCAACATTTTTTCGTCCTCCATCTTTTCCGCAGTCAAATTATGGTTCTGTCTTTCCTGTCCTTATTTTATGCGGACAACCTCTGAAACAGACCGTAAATTATAAAGAAAATATGTTCCTTGATTTCCATTGTACACATCGAACATCTGTTTGTCAAGAACAAAAGTTTTCCTTTTTTGGCTTTCTGCGAAAAAAACGAACCGAAAAGCTTGGACACAAGCCTTTCGGTTCACTTTGGTATTTTGGTATGATTTTAATTGGTTATCTGTTCAAAATTTTCACCTGCTGCGGTGGAGCATAACGCCGCGTCAGTCCACCTTGGGCAGGCTGGCCGCCGCCTTTTTCAGCTCCTCGTCGGTGGGGATATAGTCGCTCATCTCCCCATCGTTGAACCGCTGGTAAGCCACCATGTCAAAATATCCGGTCCCCGTCAGCCCAAAGACGATGTTCTTCTCCTCCCCCGTCTCCTTGCACCTGAGGGCCTCGTCAATCGCCACCTTGATGGCGTGGCTGCTTTCCGGCGCGGGGAGGATTCCCTCCACCTTGGCGAACATCTGCGCCGCCTTGAACACCTCTGTCTGCTCCACGCTGCGGGCAGTCAGCAGGCCCTGGTCGTACAGCTCGGAGACAACAGAGCTCATCCCGTGATACCGCAGTCCCCCCGCGTGGCTGGCGGAGGGGATAAACCCGCTGCCCAGGGTGTACATCTTCGCCAGGGGGCAGACCTTGCCGGTATCACAGAAATCATAGGCGTACACCCCTCTGGTCAGGCTGGGGCAGGAGGCCGGTTCCACCGCGATGATTTCATACTTCGCCTCGCCCTTGAGCATCTGTCCCACAAAGGGGGAGATCAAGCCACCCAGGTTGGAGCCGCCCCCCGCGCACCCGATGATGGTGTCCGCCTTGACGCCGTATTTGTCCAGCGCCGCCTTGGTTTCCAGCCCGATGATCGACTGGTGCAGCAGCACCTGTGTCAGCACCGAGCCAAGAACATACCGGTATCCCTCCTGATTGACAGCGGCTTCCACCGCCTCGGAGATGGCACAGCCCAGGCTTCCGGTGGTGCCGGGGAATTCCGCGTTGATTTTGCGGCCAATCTCCGTATCCATGGAGGGGGAGGGTGTCACCTTCGCCCCATAGGTGCGCATGACCTCCCGGCGGAAGGGCTTTTGCTCGTAGGAGCACTTCACCATATACACCTGACAGTCCAGCTCCAGGTAGGCGCAGGCCATGGAAAGGGCGGTCCCCCACTGTCCGGCGCCGGTCTCGGTGGTGACGCCCTTGAGGCCCTGCTTTTTGGCGTAATACGCCTGGGCGATGGCGGAGTTGAGCTTGTGGCTGCCGGAGGTGTTGTTGCCCTCAAACTTATAGTAGATATGGGCGGGGGTTCCCAACTTTTCCTCCAGGCAGTAGGCCCTTACCAGCGGAGAGGGGCGGTACATACGGTAGAAGCTGCGGATCTCCTCCGGAATGTCAAAATACGGCGTGGTGTCGTCCAGCTCCTGCTTTGCCAGCTCCTCACAGAAGATGCCGGAAAGCTCCTGGAGGGTGATGGGCTTGAGGGTTGTGGGGTTGAGAATGGGGGCGGGCTTTTTCTTCATATCCGCCCGAACATTGTACCACTGCCGGGGCATTTCTCTTTCTTCCAGATAGATTTTGTACGGGATTTCCTGTTTCATGGTGATATCTCCCTTCTTCATTGCGCGCTTTGCGCATATCCTTTTTGCTTTCAGGGGAAAGCAGCGGTTCACTGCAAAAATAAAGGCTTCTGTCCTAACTATAGGACAGAAGCCTGACTTCTGCGGTGCCACCTATATTTATCCCCTCCCCGACCCGGAACCTCCGGCTGGCGGATTGGGAATACCCTCTCTGTGTACTATCATACACTCCCCGCGTAACGTGCGGCAGCGTCTCCCCTACTTTCCCGGAGATATCCGGAATTTCAGCTCACCCTCACAGATCCATTCCCTGTCTTTCCCATTGCCGCCCTCCCACCTCCGGCGGCTCTCTGTGAATGTTCCCGACAGGTACTCGTTCTGATCATCGGTTTGGGTCCATATTGATTTACTGCTTTAAAGGATAATACTTTTCGAACGGATTGTCAAGTATTTTTTCTCAATCGCTTTGGAAATCTGATTTTTCTTCGGCGGGAGAAACTTTTCATTTGGGTTGGTTTTCTGCTTACTCCGCTGCTTCTCGCTCAAAATACGGCAGATCATAGGGGGATATGGTGTAGCCCTTCTCCCGCAGCTGGTCAATCACATCCCCCAGTATCTCCGCGTTGGTGGAGGAAACCGCGTGCAGCAGATAAATCGCCCCCGGATGGGCCCGGCCCATAATCTCCTTCAGCGCCTCCTCCCGGCCCATCTGGTTGTCTACCTCCCAGTCCCGGTAGGCAAAGGACCAGAATACCGACTGATACCCCATGTCCTGTACCAGCGCCAACGTCTGTTCGCTGAATTCCCCCGCAGGGAACCGGAACAGGGACATATCATAATTGAAGTTTTCCTTTACATAATCGTGGAGCGCCGTCAGCTCCTCCGCAGCCTTGTCCACCGAGACCTTCGGCATGGAGGGATGGCTCCAGCTGTGGCTTCCCACGATGTGCCCCTCGTCTATCATCCGCTGCACCAGGTCCCCGTTGCGGCGGGCATAGTCCCCCGTGATAAAGAACACCCCCTTGGCGTCCTTTTCCTTCAGGGTGTCCAGTATCTTCTCCGTATACCGGCCCTCCGCCTCGTAGCCCTCATCAAAGGTCAGGTACACCTTTTCCGAGTCCGGCGCAATAAAGTAGGCGCAGTACTTTCCGTATTGGTCCTGACAGCTGGTGGAGCCGTAGGGACGGTTTTTCTCGTCCCCCTGACGGCCCGGCCCCCAGGTAACAGGGGCGGAGGGAATTCCCTCCAACTGGGCATAGTCGGCGTTCATGGCCGGAACATAGCCGGGGTTCTCCTCCGGCTCCGAGGAGCTGGAGGGCTCTTCGCTGGAGGACGGTTCTTCGTCGGGCTGGGAGGAAGAAGGCGGAAGAATATCCTGAATCTCCGGTTTGGAAGACTCCACAGAGCTTGTCTCCTGAGAGCTTTGGGCTCCTGAGGTGTCATAGGGATTGACGTAATCCTCCGGCAGCACGCGGGTACACCCGCAGAGGAGCGGAGAGAGCATAGCCGCCAGCAAAGCGGCGCAAAGGGATCTGCTGGGGAAATATTTCATGGTAAAACCTCCAGACGAAACGGAAAAACATTTACTGCTTTACTCATATTCTAGCATTCTCTGTGGTATTTTGCCACAAAAATGCCCATATATACATAAAAATTTTACAGCTTGATAAAAAGGCTGCTGGGTTCGTCCGTTTCGGATTATCCTACCGTATCACCTCATGGCGGAGATATTGGTTATACACCGTTTCAAACCAGCTTTCCCCCTGGGGGATGGGCCGCACCTTCTCCCATTGGAACCGGCAGGACAGATTTTCCCAGTCAAAGGCCACCTCACAGGCCCTGTCGCTGAACGCCCCGTTGTCCAGCCGGGTCTTCACCCCCTGGGCGGCACACCGGGAAAGGTCCCGCTCCCCGATCAGATAGGAGCCCCTGCTTCCGCCCCCCTGCCGGATGTACTCCCCAATGGCCGAAAGATAGACAAGCTGGGTATATAGCACATCCTGGTTGATAAACGCGTCCCGCAGCTGCACCGGGGTTTCGGCAAGGGTTTTCGCGCTGAGCTCCCGGATGTCCCGGACACACTCCTCTATGGCCGCCTCCACCTGGGGCAGGTCCCGCAGGAACGCCCCGCACAGGTCCATTCTCCGCTGGTATTGTTTCCGGAGGGCTTGGGGATAAGCGCCGTTTTGGTTTTTGGAGACAGAGCGAATCAGCTCCTCACACCGTCTCACCGCCCGGTCCGCCGCCCTTCCGAAGGCCTCTGCCTCCATGGGCGGGGCGGTGTAATTTTCCGCGATAAACTGGGCGGCACGGGTGCTGCCCACCTGGGTGGAGTTCAGCGCGGTTCCCCCCGGCCGGTAGACGCCAAAGGTTCCGTTGACCTCCCCCACCGGGAACAGGTGCTTCAGATTGCTCTCCCACCAGATGTTCCCCATCAGGCCGCCGTTGTTGTGCTGGGCGCAGACAGCAATCTCCAGCAGCTCCTCCTCCAGGTCAATCTTGTGGTCCCGGTAGAGCTGATAGGCCAGAGGGTTCATCTGCTTCAGCCGCTCCACCGGGGTGCCCTGCACCGCGCCGGAGCGCTCCAAGTATTCCCGCGTCTCCTGCCCCAGCAGGGAAAAGTCCAGCCCTCCATCCGGTCCCTGCACCGCGGAGGGATTGCGCCGGAAGTCCAGGAACACCCTGCGCCCCTTTTCCCTGGTCTCGGCGAACACCGCCATATCCACAATGGAGGAGCCCCCCTTTCCCAGCTTGCGGGGGTCAAAGGGCCACTGGTAGCCCTTCAGAAAGATGGCGTCCGCCATAGCGCCGGGGCCATCAAAGTATTCGTCCAGGAACTCCCTGGGCTCGCTGCCGTCCTGTTGGGTGGAGATATAGGCCGGGATAACCTGCTGATAGGTCCCGGACAGGTTCCAGCGGAACTTGGTGGAAGCGATGCCGTACTGGGACTCGGTGACGTTGATCCCCCTGGCCCCCGCCGCCAGAGCGGTTCCGGAGGCGCAGGTCTGGCTCTGGGGGTAGACCGACGACTGATAGATGGCCGACGGCCCGCCAACCCCATAGATGATGTTCTCCGCCGCAAAGAGGACCAGCGTCCCCTTTTCCGCCTCCAGGGCCACAAGGCCCACAGCCCTTTTGGCTTCTCCCTTCCCACTGGTGACAATCTCCACCACCCGGTAGCCGTCAAAGACAGGGATGTTTTTCTCCTCCACCGCCTTTTCCAGGTGTTCGGTCATGTACCGGGAGGTGAGGGGACCACAGGAGGTGGCCCGCTGCCGGGGGTCGTGGTCGGTTTTGTAGCCCACATATTCCCCGTACCGGTTGTGGGGGAAGGGAACCCCCAGGTTGACCAGCTTATAGAAGCACCCGGCGGACATGGCGGCCTCGGTCATGGCAATGTCGCCGTGCATACTTCCCCCCTCAAAGAGGGTCTGGGCCATCTGGCGCACCGAATCCCCGCTTTCCCCCGCAAGGGTCAGCTTATAATAAGTTTGTTTGTCCGAGCCGGTGTTCCGGGAGGTCCCCATTTTAACCCCCTCGGTGACAATGGCGATATCCTCCTGCCCCAGCCGGTACAGGGTGTCGGCGGCGTTATAGCCCGCCGCGCCGGTTCCGACGACGATGGTCTGAAATCGATAGAGGGGGAGCCGGCAGCCGCCTGACTGAACATAAGATGGAGTGATTTGTCTGTTTTTTACCCGTATCATTCTGCATTTCCTTCCTTTTTCATCCCTATTTTTGGCTTATGTCCCTATCCAGGAAGCTGTGTAAATGGTTTTGGCAAGCTGATCCAGCATGTCGAACACCCTCGGCGACATCCGCTCCAGGGGGGCCATGGGCACCGGTATCATCCGGTCCTCCTTCACCGCCTCCCACTCTCCGAACAGCGCCGAGCCCTTGATGCTCTCCTTGGGGATCTCCTCCGCATACAGCACCAGGTCCGGCTGCTTTTCTCCCCCGGTCCCGGCAAAGTCCTCCCCGCTCTCCTCCAGGTTCTCCAGCCCCAGCACCGAAAGCACCTCGTGGTACAGCGTCCCCCCAGTGGCCATGATGCCCCCGGCGTCTATGATAAACACCGCCGAAAGGGTATCCCCCATAGGGTCGCCGGACACCTTTTCCTGCAATACGGAAAGCTGCTGGGTATACAGGTCCGCCAGCATCTCCCCGGTCTCCCGGCCGGTTTTAGTACCGTCCATCAGGATACAGATGTCCCGGTAAAGCTCAAACAGCTCTCCGAAATTCTGCGGGGCGGCTATCTCCACAATATCCGCGTCCACATCCATATCCGCCAGCTGCCAGTAGTCCTCTATCTGGAGCGGGGTTTCGGTAAGGATGTAATCCGGGCTTATCTCGGCGATCCGCTCCATATTGGGCCGCAGGGAGGTGCCGCAGGGAGTCAGTCCCTCCACCATCTCCGGGTAATCGCAGGCGTCGCTCACCCCGAACAGCCGGTCGCCGTACCCGAAGGCACAGAGCAGCTCGGTCACCGCCGGGGAAAGGGATACCACCCGCACCGGCTGGGATTCGGCCTCCCTGCCAAACACCTCCGCCGGATATTCCCCTGTCTCCACCGGGGACGGCTCCGGCGATGTCTGTGAAGACTGGCTCTCCGGGGCAGAGGAGGCTTCCCCCCTGCGGCACCCGGAAAGGGGCAGACAGAGGCTCAGGGCCAGGCACGCTGCCGCCCCGCCCCATAACAGTCTGCTTCTTTTGTGCTTTCCCGTTCTTGATACCGGCACTGCCTGTCCCCCTGTCTGTATGTTTTTCACGGCCATCAAAGGGACTTCTTCCCCTCTGTCCGGCCTGCGGTCCATTCAAAGTCCTCTCCCCTGGCCACCCTGGAGCAGACGTGGTCGATAAACTGCCTGGCGCACCGGGGGGAGAAATTCGCCTTGCGCATGGCCCAGATGTTGGCCTCCTCCAGCAGCTTCTCCTCCGGTGTCTCCAGGGCGCAGTCCTTGGCCAATAAGAGCACAATCTCGTTGAACTTCTTCCGATTGGGGGAAAGGAAGGTGACGGTGATGCCGAACCGGTCCGAAAGGGAGGCGGCCTCATCCAGGGTGTCGGCCAGGTGGACCTCGTCCCCCTCCCGCCCGGAAAAGGTCTCCTTGACCATGTGGCGGCGGTTGGAGGTGGCGTAGATGACCACATTGTCCGGCAGCTTCAGGGTAGAGCCGTCCAGCACCGCCTTCATGGCGGTGTAGTTGCTGTCATTTTCGGTAAAGGAAAGGTCGTCGGTAAAGATGATGAATTTCAGCGGGTTGTCCTGGAGCAGCTCGATGAGGGGGGCCAGATACTTCAGGTTGTACTTGGAAACCTCTATCAGCCGCAGCCCCTTTCCGGCGTACTCGTTGAGGATGGCCTTGACGGTGGAGGACTTTCCCGTTCCCCTGTCCCCATAGAGGAGAATATTGTTGGCCTTAGCGCCGTCCAGGAGGGCCAGGGTATTGTCGATGACGATTTTCCGTTCCCGCTCATACTCCTTTAAATCCCGCAGGCGGATGCTGTCGGGAGCTTTCACAGGGTCAAGGAAGATGCCTCCGTCCTTGTCCACAGCCAACAGGAAGGAGAGATACCGGGCATATTCCCCGTAGCCGTTGGCGCGGGCAAACTCCGCAAATGTATTGATATCCTCCCCCCAGTTGGCAAGCTGGCGGGGGGGCAGGGTATCGTAATCGGGCAGGCCGGAAATCATATCCCCATAGCTGGGATATGCCCTGGACAGGTTGTCCTTCAGCTCGTCTGTGGTGATGGCGGCGGCATGCCACAGGGTTTCCAGGTCCCGCGCAGCGGCGGCGCGGACATTTTCCGAAAGCTCGGAAAGCTGTCCCCGCGCGGCCTGGCGGGTGAAGATATTGTCGCTGTACAGGGCCTTGCGGTAAAGATAATCGGTGAGGTCCCCTCTGCTTTCGCTCCTGGCCAGCAGGTCGCAGAACGCTCCGTAGTCGGAGGCGGCCTCGTAGATATCTGAAAACTGCTCCGAAAGCAGATGTGTAAGCAGCCTGACCACCGGGTCCTCCGCCGCTTCCCGATAGATGGTAAGGGAAGAAAGACGGAATTTTTCTTCCTGTAATTTTCTCATATTCTGATTGGCTCCTTGTTATAGCAAATTTGGCCCTGGATGGAACGGGCTCTCCCTATTTTACAACGGATTCGACCGGATGTAAACCATATTTCGATACAAAGGAAAAATAATGACAAACAAAAAAGCCCTCCCAAAACGGCATCCATCCGATTGGAAGAGCTTTTCCCGGTCGAAGGGCAGTCTTACTTGCCCTGCTTGGAGCGGTCAGGGACAATCTCGATCCAGTACCCGTCCGGGTCCTCAATGAAGTAAATGCCCATGCCGGGGTTTTCAAAGCAGATGCACCCCATCTGCTCATGGTGCCTGTGGGCCTCGTCAATGTCCTGGGCCATATAGGCCAGGTGTATCTCGTTGTCCCCCAGGTCATAGGGCTCCTTCCGGTCCCGCAGCCAGGTCAGCTCCACCTGATGGGATGAGGTATCGTCCCCCATAAAGGTCAGGATAAAGCTGCCGTCCTCCGCGGTCCGCTGCCGGATGACATGCAGGCCCAGGGCCTCCTGATAAAAGGCGACACTTTTCTCCAGGTCCAGGACGTTGAAATTGTTGTGGACGCAGGTAAATTTGGTCATGGTAAATCCTCCTTTTCTTTACGGAAAATATCACTCTTATTTTACTCTGTCAAGGGCAGCCATGCAAGGAAAAATCAAGAAATTCCCTTATGATTTATTTTCCAAACAAATTAAACAGCATCACTACCGCGCCCAATACCACCAGCACAACGCCCGTCGCCCGGTTCAGGGTTTTGGGGGAGGCTTTATTGGCGAACTTCGCGGCAATCCGCGCCCAGAGCAGCGTAAACACAATACACAGGACCATGATGGGGATATCCGGCATACCGCCGATGACAAAATGGGAAACCGATCCCGTAAAGGCGGTAAACGCCATGATAAAAACGCTGGTCCCCACTGCGGTTTTCAGCTCATACCCCAGAACGCTGGTGAGGATGAGCAGCATCATCATGCCGCCCCCCGCGCCAATAAAGCCACAGATAAAGCCAATCAGAATCCCGCAGACAATCGACTGGATCACCCGCTTTTTCGGGTCAACCGCCTGCATATCCTCCTTGGTGGTCATGACGGGCTTGACAATGAACTTAATGCCCAGCAGGAAGGTCATGAAAACCGAGAATCCGCCCATGGTCTGGGCGGGCAGCAGGCTGGAGACATAGCTCCCCACCACCGTAAAGGCCAGCACGCTGAGCATCATGATAAGCCCGTTTTTGATATCCAGGTTCTTGTTTTTTCCATAGGTATAGGCGGAAACCGCGCTGGCCAGAACGTCGGAGGCCAGGGCAATCCCCACCGCCAGATAGGGCTCCATATCCAGGAAGGTGATAAGCATAGGGCTGATCACCGCCGCCGCGCTCATCCCCGCAAACCCCGTTCCCAGTCCGGCCCCCATGCCCGCAAAAAATGTAACCGCTACCGTCCACAAGATAGAAATCATCCTTTAACAGCTCCTTTATTTCTGATTGAGTTTTTCTGCGTTGCCGCCTATCCGGTTGATGGTATTCATACAGATACGCAGGTCCTCCTCGCTGATATCCGCCGTAACGGCATGGAAGAACTCCTGCTGTATCTTCCTTCCTCTTGTGGCAATCGTCTCCGCCCTGGGGGTGCAGTACAGCATCACCTTTCTCCGGTCATCTGGCAGGGAACGCCGCTCCAGCAGCCCCTCCCGCACCAGCTTTTCCACATGGAAGGACACCAGGTTGGGCTTTATCTTTCTCAGATGAACAATGTCGCTGGCAGTATGGTACTGGGGATTGTTGGAGAGAAACATCAAAATGTCAAAGGCCGTCTGAGGAATCTGAAACTCCCGGCACAGCAGCTGACACATTTTTTCATAGGCCTGGACAAAATTATCCGAAAAAAGCATTATTTCGGAGAGCTTTATCATCTGCAATCATCTCCCTTACTGGTTTTTATTATAAAATAGAATAATTCAATTTTGTATTTTTCAGTATATCATCGATTTTGGGTAAATTCATATCGATTCTATGAATTTTTTCAAATTCTCTCCAAAAAACGAACAGGCCCCGCCTTTCGCGAGGCCTACCCGGCTTAGTACAACAAAACTCTACATCAGCGGAGCAAACACCCTCATCGCCATCCGGATAAACCGCACCGGCCACTTCACCGCCCGGCAGTCCTCCATGGTGATTTCCCGGCAAAGGGCCATCGTCTCCACAAAATCCCTCTTGGCGTCCAGCACCGCCTGGGTCTTGTACATCCACACCGCGCATTCAAAGTGGAGGTACAGGCTGCGGTAATCCAGGTTAATGGTCCCTACCACCCCAAACACATCATCCACCAGCACCACCTTGGAGTGGATAAACCCAGGGGTGTATTCATAAATACGCACCCCACATTCCAAAAGCTGGGAGTAGTGGGCCCGCGTCATGGTGTGAACATACCACTTGTCCGGGATTCCGGGGGTGATAATCCGCACATCCACCCCGCTTTTTGCCGCCAGCCGCAGGGCGGTCAGTGTGGCGTTGTCCATAATCAGATAGGGCGTTTCAATGCAGATGGATTTCCGCGCCCTGGAAATGGCGTTGAGGTAAACCTGCTCTCCCACTGGCTCCCCGTCGATGGGGCTGTCGCAGTAGGGGGTGATATATCCGTCCTCGTCAAAGCTGCCCGAATGGTGGACATGGGGCAGATACTTTTGGTAGTTGTCCTCAGTGGTGTTCAAAAAGTTCCACATGGTCAGGAACATGATGGTAAAATTCCACACCGCATCCCCCTTGAGCAGGATCCCCGCGTCCTTCCAGTGGCCGTGCTTTTCGTACTGGTTGATGTATTCGTCCGCAAGGTTCACCCCACCGGTAAAGGCGGTATGTCCGTCTATCACCACAATTTTCCGGTGGTCCCGGTTGTTCAGGCTGGAGGAAAGCACCGGGCGGAAGGGATTGAAGATACTGCATTTTATCCCCATCCGCCTCATCGTCTGGTCGTATTTATAGGGCAGGGTGTGGAGGCACCCCACATCGTCGTAGATCAGCCGCACATCCACCCCCTCCGACGCCTTGCGCCGGAGAATCTCCAGAATATCCCCCCACATCCGGCCGCCTTCAATGATGAAAAACTCCAGGAAGATATAGTGCTTCGCCTGCTCCAGCTCCCTTTTCAGGCAGTCGAAAAAGCTCTCCCCAGGGGAGAGATATTGGGCGGTGGTATTGCGGCAGGTGGGAAAATGGGCGTACTTCTGCAAATAGGCCGCCTGCCTGGCCGCGTCATGGGATTTCTGCTCCAGGCTGTCCATCACCAGCTTGTCCTGGTGCAGCTCCTGCCGTGTCCGCCTGTCAATGAACATCAGCTTGTTGTGGAACCGGCGGTTGGTGGAGGTTTTGCCTATGGTCAGATAAAAGAAACCGCCAAAAATCGGCGCCAGGAGGATGGGAATGATCCACGCCAGCTTATAGGCCGGATTAATCCGGTTGTCGTTTAGGATATAGAACACCACTGTCAGGCTGAGTACGACAAAAAACAGATGAAAATAAAAAAAGCTGGTGGAAAAGCGCCATATAATGATAACAAAACCGCTTAACTGCATTATCAGCGAAAGGCTGACGATAAAGGTCCTGCTGAACAGGAAGCGAAATAACCTTTTAATAAAACCTCTCCTCTTTTCCAAAGCTCAAAAACAGGGATACAGGGAAGGGGACGGGCCCCTTAAAGGATGAGCACGTCCCCCATAAAGACCAGCGCAAGGCACACGGAAAAGGCGCTGCACACAATGACATATCCCCTTCTGGAGCGCAGCGTGGACGCCCTTTTGGAAAACACCCAAAACAGAACGCACGCCGCAGCAAGGCCAACCCCTATCACGGCGCACCTCAGATAGGGCGCTGCCAGCGAAACCCCCAGGCCCCGGACCGCCGAGGCAAGGGGACCGCTGCAAACCCTGGAGAAGGGAACGATTCCCAGGGGCAGGGTCATAACCGCATAGTTCATCTTCTTGCGGTGGGAGAAAATTCCCGCCATCATCAACAGCAGGACAATGATTGCCCAGGATTCCATCAGCATATCCGCCCCATACCTCCTTCCAGGCCATGAGAATATGTCAAAGCTTTGTTCAGGACAGCGGAATCAGCAGGCCCGGCTGTCACTGAAAGCAGCTTTCAAAGACCTCGCCCGCCTTGTCAAACTCGTCGCAGACGATAAGGGCCACATACCGCCCATGGTTGGCGATGACTGCGTTTTCCAGCTTGTACACCTCTGCGGGGACATAGTTTTCAAACTGCTTTTTCTGGCTTTCCACCCGCTTTTGCAGCGCCGCCTCCGCGTCGGAAAGGTCCTTTTTGTCGGTGAGCTTGAGCACCATAATCTCCTCCGCGGTGGCGCCGGTGGCGGCCAGGTATGCCTCGCAGCCCTCCAAGCCAAGCTCGCCAAAGCTGTAGTTATTGGAAATGGCCGTTTCGTTAATCTGATACAGCGGCCCGTCAACCCAGGTCAAATCGCTCATCAGCTTTGCGGAGATATCCGAAAGGGGAATATCCTTCTCCCCGGCGTCCCGGCTGCACCCGCAGACCACCAGCAAAACCATCAGGAGTAGAAGCCCCCTGCGCAGTATTTTCATATCTTATCGTTCCTTTCGTTTTTTACATTAACCGGCGCGTCAGCCGGAGGCGCTGGAGGAGGACGGCTCCTGGCTCTCGGAGGAGGACCCGCTGGGGGTGGATTCAACCCCGGACGACTCCTGGGGGTAATCCTCCGCGTCCACCACATGGCTGAGGAGATAATCCATCCACACCCGGTAGGTGGTCGGGCCAAAGTGCATTCCATCCGCTGGACTTACCTCGTTGGGGAGGGCTCCGTCCGGCCCCTTCAGCACCTCCGCCACATTGAGGTAATACACCTCCTGCTCCTTGGTCATCTCCATAATTGCCAGATTATAAGCGTCAATTTTATCGTTGCTGTACAGGGGCTCGGCATCAGCTTTGGCCTTTGTCACCGGGAAAATGGACTGGACATATATGATTGCGTCCGGGTGATCCTCCTTCAGCCGCTGAATGCTCTGGGCATACAGACTGATAAAGGTTTCCTTCCCGATAAACGCCACGCCATTGGCGCCAATATGAATGTAGATTTTTTTCGGATTCTCCTCCTTGGCCAGGTCCAGCAGATTTTCCTTACTACCGTCCGGCAGCTCCACCTTGTTGTTCAGCAGGGAGGAGGGATTCACCCCTTTGCTGGCAAGGACCGTTGCATTATTCAGAATTCCATAGCCGGTAATTCCCGTTGTAATGGAGTCCCCGATAAACAGCGCGTCGTCAAAATAGGATTCGGAAACCTTGGCGGAGGGAGGCACCGCCGCGCCAAAGGTGACAGTGGAAACAGCGTCCCCCCCCGGCGTGCTCTGGGAGGAGCTCTCCCCAGAGCTGTCCCCGGACTGGGAGGATTCCCCCGACTGGGCATCCCCTTCGCCATCCGGCGCGCTCTCCGGGGAGGACTGGCTGTACCCCGCCTTCATCGAGGGGATGGAGGAGGGAGAGGCGGGACCGTCCCCGGTGCGGACCGCGGAGGGGGGCGGGGTGGGAATGCCACTGGAGGTATTGGAGGAGGAAGCAGAATCCTGAAGCTTCTGCCAGGCGGCAGCGGCGATCAGGGAAATAACTAGCGCCAGAACAAAGAGAATCAAAATGGGGACAGCCAAACTTGTTTTTTTCTTTTTGGGGCGTATATCAGCATAATTATGCCGGCGGACAGGAGGATTCTTCTGGGACCTGCTTCCTTTCCGGCGCTGCGGACTTGACATATGAAATAACCTTCTTTGTCTTTTTTTGTGAATGGTAAGCGGGATAGGTGTTTTTTCCCCAAGCTCAAAGCTCAAAGCTCAAAGCTTACGTTACCTATTATACACCAAGGAAATGGATAAAAAAAGTGGAAGAATGAAATTTTTGGGAAACATTTTTGAAAAAACCGTTAAGGTTGTTTCTGAACCGGTAAAATTCCGCATAAAGATGATAAAACCTCTTTTCAAACGCGAAAAATGTGGTATAATATTTCTTAAACCAAAATAAATTGACGAAAGGCTGGATACATTATGGAGTGGCTGAAAAGGTTCCTGGCAGGCAGATACTTCAGGACTGACGAATTGTCCTTCGCCCTTTTGATCCTCATGATCCTGCTGGGGATTATCGGGCTGGCGGTAAAGGCGCCTGTGATTTATCTGCTGTCCGACCTTCTGTTCCTCATCTTCATCCTGCGGAACTTTTCCCGGAGGATTGACAGGCGCATGGCGGAGAACGCGAAATTTGTCCAGATATTCGGGCCGTTCTACCGCAAAATCGGGGGATTTTTTCAGAAACTGTACCACCGCTTCCGGGACCGGAAGACCCACGTCTATCTGAAATGCCCCAGCTGCAAGCAGACCCTCCGCCTGCCCAGGGGCAAGGGAAAGCTGAAGGTAAGCTGCCCAAAATGCAAAACGGAATTTTACAAGACTACCTAAAACCATCCAGAACCACCTAAACCCCCTGACCCAGGCGCTCACTGAAAGTCCCGATAGATCAGGCTAGGCTGAACCCCGGTATTGTTCTGGTACTTGCCGCTGCTGTAGGGGACGTAATCCCCGTGGATATCGTGATAGTAAATCTGGCATATCTCCACATCAGGGTAGACAATCACCGGCTGAACGCAGAAAAGCTCCAGCGTCCAGTAGCCCGCAAAGCCCACGTCCCCGAACCCGGCGGTGACGTGGATAAACAGCCCCAGCCGTCCCACGGAGGAGCGGCCCTCCAGCATGGGGACAAAGCCCTCGGTTTTGGTGTACTCGTTGGTGCGCCCCAGGTACAGCTTCCCCGGCTCCAGCTGCAGTCCCTCCTCCGGTATCACAATCCGTTTGGCCGGATTAGGGGATTTCATGTCCAGCACCCGGTTTTCATATACCAGCATCTCCCGGCTCAAGGAGAGATTGTAGCTGTTGGGGTTGAGGCGGCGGGGGTCATAGGGTTCTATGACAATTTCTTTGCCTATGTGCCGCGCAATTTCGTTTCCGGATAATATCATGATATTCCAATCCTTTCTCTAAACATCTGCCAGAGGCTTTTCGGATTTTTCCACATCCGCAGGTCTCTGGCACTTTTCATGTTTTACTTGCCGTCAGAGCATTTTGCCGCGTCAATCGCCAGCACAATCATCAGGGAAAAGAGGGCGTTTACCGGGTCATATACCTCAATAGTATAAGTATCGGTCCAATTCCAAATCTGCTTGGAAACCTTTGCCACATCGTTCCCCTGGCCGTCGGTAATCGAATAATCCCACTCCAGGAAATCCCCCTGAATCTGCCATCCGTTACATTCCAGCGTGAAGGCAGGGCGAAAAAAGGTGAACTCCTTGCAGATGTCCCCTATATAATCCTCCCCCACATACATCCGGAACCGGGGCAGAAAGGTGAATACCTCCTCCTGAATTCGCCCCATGTATTCGCGGGCGCTGTTGTAAATCTCCAGCTTGTGCCCCCAAGAAAGCTTTCCCTCCACCGTAAAAAGGGTCTGTCCGTCCTCGCCGTAAATGTCGTAGCTGTCCAGCCAGGAGAAAAAGCGCTGCTTAAAGAGCATTTTCATATGCTCATCATCCCTTTCCATCTCAAATTCAAACAGCCTCAGCGGATTTCCAGCGCCGCCGCCTGCCACCCCTCTGCGCTGTTCACAAAGTACAGGGTATACGCACTGGGGTACTCATAAACCTGATTCCCCATCCTGATGATATAATTAAAATCCACATCGCAGGAAAAATGGGAGCCGTCATACAAGATAAAGCGGCTCATCTCAAAATCCTGGAATTCATAGGAATCGTGGTCAATGTACCAGGCGTTGGAAAATCCGTACAGCTGGTTGTACAGCGGCCCGCCCTGGAGCAGGTAGGGGAGCAGCGCCTCCAGCTGGGCGTCCTTGGTGATAAATCTGGCGTAAAGCTGAGCGGTGTACTCCGCCTTGAGCCCCGCCGTCTCCCGCAGGCTATCCCCCGCAAAGTGGGTGACCTGGTACCGGGAGAGATTTTCCCCTTCCGGGTCAATTTCCTCAATTACACAGCTCCCGTCCCCCTTGGAGCGGGCGGACAGCTCCGGCGGCTCCAGCAGTCCTTCCACTCGGTATTTCATCACCGTCGGCTGGAGCTCCGGCGGCATCTCCTGATAGCCGGATACCTCCGCCGGGAGGGCGTTTTCCACCAAATATTCCGCATCCAGTGGAATACCGTTAACCGTAACCTCCACCCCCTGGGGGACGATAATCTCAACCCCACAGCGCCCGGACACCGGGGCGATGTCAATATCGCTCACCTCCCACAGGGGAAAGCCCCGTTTGGTCTCCCCGGCGGTGGGCGTCAGCAGCAGCTCCGCAATCTTGACGCCGTCCCTGGCCACTACATAACGCTTCTGACTGGAGGTGCCCGTCCGGGGGATCAAGGTGTACTCCGCGTCCCCGTCGTAAAAGCCCAGGTAATCTTCCAGCCAGCCGTCCAGACTGCTGACGCGGTCCAGGGGGTGGGGCGTGTACTCCGCAAAGCGGGAGAGGGTTTCAATCTCCCGCTTTTGAAACAGCTCCAGCCCCTTCTGGGCGGCGTTCTCCGGCAGGGAAAGCTGGTACTCCTCCAAAAAATCCCAAAGCTCCCGCAGTCCCCCTATCTCCAGGGGAACCAAAAACAGGAACAGAAAGCAGACCAGAATGGAAAACCAGCTTCTGCGCTTTCTGGGTCTTGCCTTTTCACGCATGGATGTTGTTCCCCTTTTCTCTACTGTGGAACTGTTTGCTCAAAATTATTTTATCAATAATTTTGAGCAAACACATTATTCCTAAATTTAATTCCTATCGTCTCACCAAAAAGGCCGTGGGTATCTTTCTGGAGCCGTACAGGGAGGCGCAGGTGGTTATGATTTCCCCCTCATAACACATCAGCGATGAAGACCCCCCGTCCAGGTTGGCCGCGTTGACCGCCCCGAACTCTATCATGACCTCTATCAGGTCCTTATAGCTCGCCCCTAGGCTGTGGGCCTGCCTCCCGTCAATCACCAGCAGCAGGACGGCTCCGTCCGCCCGCTGGCCGATAGCCGTCCGGGGATTCAGCCCGCCCCCCGACCCGGCCACCTGCACCGGCTCACCGTTTACAATCAGGATAGGACCGAAGTTGACCGCGTCCCGGATTCCCCGGTCTATGGCCTCCTGGTCGGTCATATGCCCCACCACTAGGCGGTTTTCACTGTCAAACCCAATCACGTCGCTTTCCCGCGAAGAGGAGGCGTTCATCATCACCCCGTTGGAAATCACCAGCCCAATGGGACAGCCTCCGTCCCCCACGCCGTTTTCATCCAGAAAGCCGCCGCCATTGACCCCCGCCAACGCATCGTCCCGCTTGCACATCTCCTCCACCCGCATTCCGCCGGAGGGCAGATTGAAGGCACCCGGCGTCGCCACATAGACGCGGGAGGGGTCGTTTACAATCAGCATCTTTCCCTTGTAGGTGGACCCACTGACCTCCACCAGCTCTGTGGCGGAAAGGTCCAGGGGCTCAGCCGGGGTTTCGGGGTTTTGGACGTTCTCTCCGCCGCCAGGGGACTCTTCCCCGGAGCTGGGATCAGTGACGGTATAGGTGGGGAGGACGGAATTTCGCTCTATGATCTCCTGAATCTCCTCCTCCGAAAAGAAAATCCTGGGCACAAACTTGGCGGCGCTGGTCTCCATGGCGGAAACCACCAGAAGGTCCCGCGCCGCCGGAGAGGGTCCCTTAAAGACCACCCAGCACACGCCAACCAGGAAGGATACCACAAAGATCAGCAGCAACAAAAAAAGCAGAAAGATACGCCCGATATTTTTGAATACAGCGCGGGCACGCAGCGTCATAAGCATCAGCCTTTATCCTCCTTCCGCCCGCTGAGGAACTGTCAGCCCATGAATTTTAATCAAATTCTCTCAACAGTTTCCAACAGGCCCGGAAGGGAAATGTGATTGTAAAAAGGTTTAGCGGCGGAAAACCCATTCCCGCTGCACCTGAAAGCTGGCCAGGAACAGCAGGGTATCCACGCACAGCTTCACCGGCAGGGACCAGGCCCGCCCCAAAAAGTGGAGCAGGAGGGACACCAGCCCGGCGGAGACCAGCAGCTGGATGCCGCAGAGGATATAGTAGCGGATCACCGTCCCCCCAAGACCGCCCTTTTGACGGAAAACCACCGTGCGGTTCAGGGAGAGGTTGATCAGCGAGGAAGCTATCCTGGCAATAGCGGTGGAGAGAAATACGCTCATCGTAATGGAGAGGCCCCGGAACAGGAACTGCAGCAGGGTAAACAGCAGGATATCAACCCCCCAGGACGCCCCCGAAGCGGCAAGGAAGCGGAACAGCACCCCCATGATTCTCATGGAATCCTTTAGAGGATTGAAGTGGGAGGATTTGTTTTCCTCCAGATACACTGTCTGAATGGGAATTTCCCGGAAGGGGATGTTTTTGGTTTTCATCTCCAGCAGCATATTGGTCTCATACTCAAAGCGTTCCCCCACCAGGTCCAGAAAATCCTCCATCCACCGGTTGGGAATAGCCCGCAGGCCGGTTTGAGTGTCAGATATCTTCAATCCGCAGGCAAAGCGGAATAAAAACGAGGTGAACCGATTGCCGAAGCGGCTTCGGGGCGGCACATTGTCCAGGGAGAAATCCCGCGCCCCCAGAAAGACGGTATCCGGATGTTCGGTCAGGCACTGTGCGCAGCGCTGCACATCCTCTATGCAATGCTGGTTGTCGCCATCCACTGTCACCGCCCCCACGCAGCCCTGGGGATTGGAGAGATAATCGTTAAAGGCGGTCTTCAGGGCGCGGCCCTTTCCCAGGTTTTTGGCGTGGCGGAGCAGCGTCGCTGGGAGCCCCTCCTCCTGGGCAATCTCAAGGGCCCGTGTAAAGTAATGCCGGTTCTCCTCCGCGCTTCCGTCGTCCACCAGAATCAGCCGGGAGAATCCCCCCGACGCTGCCGCGGACACCACCTTCAGCAGCTTTTCATCCGGATTCAGGGAGGGGATGATAATGGTAACTGGATATGCCATAGTTCTGGTCCTTTCTGTCCACAATTTACGCCGTCCTAATCCTACCTTCTGCCCCCGGTCAGCCGGGCCCGGTTTTTCTGGTGTTTTCCCACCAGAAGCAGGATGATGAACAGCGCCAGGGAGGCTCCCCCCGCTATCCAGGCCGCGGTCCGCAGAGCATATGCCGGCCGGTCCATCTCCGGCAGCTGCGCCGGTTCGGTTACAGGCACCGCCTCGCTTTCAGGAGAAGCGAGCTCCTCCGGAGGCTGTTCCGGAACAGGTTCCGGTTCGGGCAGGATTTCCTCTGGGGAAACGACATCCTCCGGAGTCTCTGTCTCTCCTCCCCCTTCGGGCAGGCGGGGCAGCTCCAGGTGCTCAAAGAAATCGTTTCCCGCCTCGTCCAGGCCCACATTGGTATAATAAAGCCCGAATTTCCGGCAGTCATAGGGGCCGGAGGCGGCCACCTGGAAATACGTCTGCTGGGAAACATGACATTCAAAGGCCTTGACCGCTGTCTCCAGGGCGGTCTGTCCCTGGAAGAAGGGGTTGGTCAGCTCCAGCTCTCCCCATTCCATGACAATGGGGTTCTCCCCGTAAAGGTGGAGGTACAGCTTGGAGGCCTGCCATCCGCCGTACTGCTCGTAGCTCTCAGGGAAATAGGAGGAATCGTTTGTCTTTTCAATCACCTCGGTCAGGCAGGCGGCGTTGAGCATATGAGCCCCATGGCCGTATTCCCCCTTCAGGTCGTGGCCGATAATCACCATAGGCTGGAAGCGGCGTATCATCTCGGTCTGATAGGCCAGGATTTCCTCCTTATCGTAGATGGTCTGGGCATGTTCCAGGGAGTTGCTGTATATATCGGGAAATTCCGGGATGATGGGATACCGCCGCACCCCGGCGGTCCACAGTCCGTCCAGCTGCTCATGGAGGCGGTAGGGCTCCCCGTTGTGGTTTACCATATAGCACACCTGCATGATGACGTCTCCCCGCGAGGCATAGTAGGGCATCGTCCCGCCGAAGTACAGGTGCTCATCGTCGGCGTGGGTGGGGAACAGCAGCAGGTCCGCAGGCCCCTCCGGGGGCTCCCACCGCTGGACCCAGTCGGGAAGGGTCCCCTCCCCAAAGACGTGGATATCGGCCAGATAGGCCTGCCTGTCTTCCCAGTGGAGGACCGCCTCAGAGGAGGGCTGGTCCAGCCTTATGGTCTCATGGAGAAAGCCGTATTCCCCTCCGGTATAGGTTTTCTCCTGGGCATCCACAAACCACTGCTCCGGCGGCGTCCGCCAAATGATGTAGAGGGTTGAGATAGACTTTCCCTCCGGGGCGGTGATGGTCACCTCGCCGTCGTTGACAAAGCTGACGAAGGTTCCGGGCTTGCCGTCGCTGAGGGTGGAAACGGCCGCGCCTCCTCCGGTTATGACCATCACAGCGTCCTCGGTAAGGTTTTCGGCCTCGCCGAAGTTATCCGCCCGGACCTGGGCAGGAGAGAGGGAAAAGCAGAGCAGGAGGGCAATCAGGAGGGTAAAGAGTCTTACGCCAGAGGATTTCTGTTTTGTCATAATATAGCAGTCCTCCTAAATATGGACATTGACAGAATGTGTGAAGGATATTAGCTCTGTTCTTCATAATACCATGTTTTCTGGGAAATGTACAGTTTAAGTTTAAAAAATGAGCAAAATCAAAGGGGACGCCTGCCAAAGCGGACGTCCCCCAAAATAAGTAGCCTGTATTTACAGCTTGAAAATATCTGTAAGCTGCTTCATGATGCCCGCCTGGGCGCTGAGCTCCTCGCTGGTGGCGGCGCTCTCCTCGGCAGTGGCGGAGTTGGTCTGGACAACGGCGGTAATCTGGCTGATTTGGCGCTGTACCTCCGCAACGGATTCCGCCTGAGTGCTGGATGCGTTGGCGATATCGTTGACGCTGTTGATGATCTCCCCTGCGCTGGTGACAACCCCGGAAAGCTGTCCGGCGGTCAGGTTGGCGATCTTGGTGCCCTCGCTTACCGCCTTGATGGAGCGTTCGATCAGGACGGTTGTGGACTGGGACGCCTCGGCGCTCTGACCTGCCAGGTTGCGCACCTGGTCCGCCACAACGGCAAATCCCTTGCCCGCGTCTCCGGCCCGCGCAGCTTCAACAGCGGCGTTGAGGGCCAGAATGTTGGTCTGGAAAGCGATATCCTCAATGGTTTTGACAATCTTGCTGATCTCGTTGGAGCTGGTGTTGATTTCCTCCATGGCACGGATCATTTCGTTCATCTTCTCGTTGCTCTCCTCCAGCTGGGTACCCATATCGGAAACCTTCTGACGGACAACCTGGGCGCTGTTGGCGTTGTCGGCGACACGGCCGGAAATCTCGTGCATGGTGTTTTCAAGGCTTTCCACCGTGCTGGCCTGCTCCACCGCACCCTGGCTGAGAGCCTGGGCACCGCTGGACATCTGATCGGAGCCAGAAGCAACCTGCTTGGCGCTCTCCACAATTTCAGACATGGTGTGGTGCATCTTGCGGTTGATGTCCTCCATAGAGGTCTTGATGGTCACAAAGTCGCCCACATAATCCTGGGTGGGGTAGGCTGTCAGACAGCC
This sequence comes from Oscillospiraceae bacterium, assembly GCA_022800935.1. Classification (GTDB taxonomy): domain Bacteria; phylum Bacillota; class Clostridia; order Oscillospirales; family Ruminococcaceae; genus UBA1405. Next base: position 98,962 of record JAAWRH010000005.1, on the reverse strand, counting down.
GTTGGACATTCCCTCAAGAATAACGGAAATCTCCGAAATGTAGCTGCTCAGGCGGGCAATGGTCCCCTCAAAAATACGGGCAAGGTGGCCTATCTCATCGTTGGAATGCAGATCGATGGACATGCTTCTCCCGCTCTTAATCCCCATGTCACCCTGTTCCATGGCCTCCGCAATCCCCGTTATCTTGGCCATGGGTTCGGAAACGGTCCGGCGCAGGTACGCGGCCATAGCCAGAATCGCCACCACAATCAGCACAATTCCCACAACAATAGAACACAGTATGGCAATATAGATATTGCGGAACGCCTCCGAGGTGGAGACGCCGGAGAATACCGCCCCCGCAATCTGTCCGTCAGTCCCCCGGACCGGCTTATAGGAGGCTATGTACTTGGTGCCGCCCAACGTCACCTGACCGACAAAATGCTCTCCCCGCTGGAGAACAGCGGTTTTGATTTTGTCCTGCATCTTGGTCCCCACAGCGCTCTGACCGTTATAGGTCATGGTGCTGTATATCTCGGTATCCCCGTTGAAGATAGCGAATTCACAGCCCATTTCATTTTTCAGCCCGGCAATCAGCTGGCCCATCTCCATGGTGGGATCGGTGCGCATCGCATACTCCAACACGTTGGTGGCGGACAGGCATTCGGTCCGGAGCTGGCCGCTCATCTGCGAATGGAACATCGACATACATATTGCGTTGATGATAAGAATGTTAATTGCCAGCATCCATGCCATCACGTTGCCGACCTTCTGCCCAATGCGTCTTACCTTTTGATTCTTCGCCTGGGTTGGACGTTCTAATGTTTTCATTTTTCACACTCCAAATTATACAGTCTGGGTTATGACTCAGCTTATTTTTCATTATAGCAGATTTCAAAAAGATTTCCAGTCTTTTTTCAGAGAAAAGTATAAAAATATACGGTAAATATTTCAAATGAAAAATCAAGTGAATATAAGTCAATTATCTTTCTCAGATTTAACCCATAAATCTGTTTTATTTTATATTTTTCGTCTGAAAACTGCCTTTTCTCATTCTTGGGAAAAGGGCAGCGGATGGATAGAAAGGGCGCCTATCCCCGCATAAACGTTTTCATCTGGATAAGGCGTTTATGAGCGACAATACTAACAGGGTGTTCTTCTTTTTTCAAAATACTCCAAATAACTGCTTGACATTTCTTTACAGGCAGGTTATAATTTGATAAACCCCCTCCCCCAGGGGGAGGGTATGTATCAGAAAAGAGATGATAGTATGCACCAGAAATTTCAGGTAACAGGTATGACCTGCGCCGCCTGCGCCGCCAGGGTAGAAAAGGCGGTCAGCCAGGTCGCCGGTGTGGAAAAGGTCCAGGTAAACCTGCTCTCCAACTCCATGACAGCAGACTTTGACCCCTCCCAAACCTCCGCGGAGGCTATCACTGCCGCCGTTGCCGCCGCAGGGTACGGAGCGGAAGCGGACAATGAAAAGTCCTCCGCTTCTGTCAAAAGCAAAAAGACGGCGGCAGAGCTGGCGGCCGATGAGCTGCGCGAAATGAAAACACGCCTTATTATCTCATTTTTGTTTTTCATTCCCCTGTTCTATATCTCAATGGGACATATGGTGGGGCTTCCCATCCCAGGAATCCTGGCGGGGATGGAAAACGCTGTTCTGTACGGCTTTACACAGTTCCTGCTCTGCCTTCCGGTTATCTATGTCAACCGGAAGTACTTTCAGCGGGGCTTCAAGGCCCTTTGGCACCGCTCCCCGAATATGGATTCCCTGATCGCCATCGGCTCCTTGGCGGCGGTGTCCTACGGGGTATTCGCCATCTACCGCATGGCATACGGTATGGGACACGGGGACTGGGCTGTGGTAGAAAAATACCATATGGACCTGTACTTTGAATCCTCCTCTACCATCCTTACGCTAATCACCCTGGGCAAATTCCTGGAGACCCGCTCCAAGGGCCGCACCGGCGAGGCAATTGCCCGCCTGATGGACCTTGCTCCCAAAACAGCGGCGGTCATCCGGGACGGCGTGGAAACTGTCGTTCCGGTGGAGCAGGTCCGTCCAGGGGATACTCTGGCGGTCCGTCCGGGGCAGAGCATCCCGGTGGACGGGGAAATCCTGTCCGGCACGACGGCGGTGGACGAATCCGCCATCACCGGGGAAAGCATCCCGGTGGAAAAGGCGGAGGGTGACAAGGTAATCGCCGCCACCATCAATAAATCGGGCTATTTCACTTTCCGGGCGGAGAAGGTTGGGGACGACACCACCCTCTCCCAGATCATCCGGCTGGTGGAGGAGGCCGGCAACTCCAAGGCCCCCATTGCCAAGCTGGCGGACAAAATCAGCGGTGTATTCGTCCCGACGGTTATCGGCATTGCGGTCCTTGCCTTTGTGGTCTGGATGCTGCTGGGGCAAACCTTTGAGTTCGCCCTGTCCATCGGCATAGCGGTGCTGGTAATCTCCTGCCCCTGCGCCCTGGGTCTTGCCACCCCTGTGGCAATCATGGTGGGGACCGGAAAAGGCGCGGAATACGGCGTTCTGTTCAAGTCCGCCGAGGCGCTGGAGCACGCCCACACCATCCAGACCGTGGTTCTGGATAAGACCGGTACCATCACCCAGGGCCGTCCCAGGGTGACGGACATCGTCACCGCCCCCGGTGTGGAGGCGGACAGTCTCCTCGCCTTGGCAGCGGCGCTGGAGCATCCCTCCGAGCACCCTCTTGCGGAGGCGGTGCTGGAAAAGGCCAGAGAAAGGGGACTTTCCGTGGAACCGGTGGAGGACTTCCGGGCGGTATCGGGCAGGGGAATTTCCGCCTCCTTCCACGGGACGGTCTGCCTGGCGGGCAACGCGGCCATGATGGAGGAAAATGGCGTGGAGCTGGGCGGTCTGCGGGAGGCGGGCGACCGCCTGGCCCAGGACGGAAAGACCCCTCTCTACTTTGCCATCGGCAAAAAGGCCGCCGGACTCATCGGGGCGGCGGACGTGGTGAAGCCCACCAGCCGCCAGGCGGTCCAGGAGTTCACCAAAATGGGCATTGAGGTGGTTATGCTCACCGGGGACAACCAGCGCACCGCGGAGGCCATCCGCAGGCAGGTGGGGGTCAGCCGGGCCATATCGGATGTACTGCCCCAGGATAAGGAGCGGGAAATCCGCCGTCTTCAGGAACAGGGCCGCCGGGTGGCCATGATAGGCGACGGCATCAACGACGCCCCCGCCCTCGCCCGTTCCGATGTGGGCATCGCCATCGGCGCGGGAACCGACGTGGCCATGGAATCCGCCGATGTTGTGCTGATGAAAAGCGATTTGCTGGACGCGGTCACCGCCATTCAGCTCAGCCGGTCGGTCATACGCAACATCCGTATGAACCTGTTCTGGGCCTTTTTCTACAATTCCGTGGGAATCCCGCTGGCAGCGGGGGTATTTTACGGAATACTGGGCTGGAAGCTCAACCCCATGTTTGCGGCGGCTGCCATGAGCTTAAGCTCGGTCTGCGTTGTCACCAACGCGCTGCGCATCAAACTGTTCCGGCCTAACTTTACAGTGGAAGCTGCCGGAGACCCTGTACCAACAGAGAGCCATGCAGTACTTCCCGTCTCCGGCCAGGCCGGAGCGGGCTCAAAGGGAGAGGAACACAATAGGGTGGAAGCCGCCGGGGACACCGTCCCCGCGGAGAACCATATATCACTTTCCGCCTCCGGCACAGCTGAGACGGAAACAAAAGGAGAGAAATACACGATGAAAAAAGAAATCAAGATTGAAGGCATGATGTGCCAGCACTGCCAGATGGCGATGGAGAAAGCTCTGTCCAAGGTTCCGGGGGTTTCGGAGGTAAAGGTGGACCTGGAAAACAAGACCGCTGTCGTCTCCCTGTCCGGCGATGTCTCCGATGAGACGCTGAACGGCACCGTCACCGAGGCGGGATATGAGCCCAAGGGAATCGCGGTACTGGGATAAGATGAAAGCGGATAAAACTCAGGTTTCCCGGCTGCTGAAGACAGCCCGCGGACAGATCGACGGCCTTTTGAAGATGGTAGAAGAGGACCGGTACTGCATTGACGTGTCCAACCAGATTCTGGCGGTGGAGGCGCTGCTGCGCAAGGCCAACCGCACAGTGCTGGCGGCCCATCTGAAGGGCTGCGTCCAGGAGGCCATGGACTCCGGCGAGGGCGGCGAAAAAATCGACGAGTTTATCAGTGTGCTGGAAAAGATGGAACGGTAGAAACAGTTCGTCTGCGTTTATAGACGAAAAAACAAAGGCAGCGTTCTCACAAAAAGAGAGCGCTGCCTTTGCCGTCTTGTTTTTACGGTGCCTTTCCCGTTTCGGTTACAGGTTTTCTTTGATCTTCTGAATGATTTGAGCGTATTCCCCGTCTGTCAGGTATTTGGGAGGGTTGACGTTCATCTCAAAGGTTCCGCCGAAGGTATGGCCCCCCTGCTGCTTGGGGACGATATGTACATGGAGATGGGGCAGGGTGTCGCTGAACATACCATAGTTGACCTTAGCGGGGCTGACAGCCTTCATGACCGCCTTACCCACCCGGAGAATGTCCTTCATAAAGGCGGCGGCCTCATCATCGGACAGATCGGTCAGGTGGTTTACATGGTCTTTATAGGCCAGCACAACCCGTCCAAAGTAGGTCTGCTCCTTAAACAGGTAGAGCTTGCCTGTGGGGAGCTCCGCGATGGGGAGCATCAGGCTCTGGAGTTTTTCGTTTTCCGCACAGTACATACAGGATGCGTCTTTCATGGTAAATCTCCTCCTTTGTTTTTCCGCTCTTTTATAGTGGCAATGCGGCTGACCAAATTATACTACTTTTTATGGAGGTTGACAAGCCAAAAGTCCCTTATCTCTCCCGCAGCAAAAAGCAGTCATACTCCTTCATCAACAGGCTATCCCCCACCTTCTCCCCGGTGACGGCGTTGATAAAGTTTTTTCCGCTCCGGGCAAGGTTCACCGCCGTCTCCCCCTTGCGGAAGGACAGCAGATAGTAAAACCGCCCATTCTCATTCTCCCGGCATGTAATCTCAATCCCCTCCGGAATTTCCGAAGCCTCCAGCACCGGGCGAAGGCCGCGTTCCCCGGCAATCTTCCCGATGAGCGCGTCCGCAAACCGCTCCTCCGGGTTTGTCCCCACATAGTAGGCCGTCCCCTCCCCAAAGGGATGACAGGTCACACAGGGAAAGTCCTTGTAATAATCCTCGCCGAAAACACAGAGTGCCTCTGTATCGGGGGCGGTCAGATGGATTACGTCGCAGAGCAGTCCGCAGGAGAAGCTGCCCACAAAAGGCGCTTCCTTCCCCACTATCCGGTTGGACTGCTCCGGGCGCAAGGCGTCGGTCTCCTCCACCCAGATTCCCAGGATGTCGGAGAGCTCCCCAGGATATCCCCCCACAGGAACCCGGTCATTTTCATCGACAATGCCGCTGAATACTGTTGTCAGAAGGGTCCCGCCCTTTTTGACAAACTCCCTCAGCTTTTCCCCGCAGCCGGGTTTTACCATGTACAGCATAGGCGTCACCAGAACCCGGTACCCGGACAGATCATCCTCCATTGACACAAAATCCACGGGAATATTCCGTTTATAAAAGGCAGTGTAATACTTTTCCACCTGCTCCAGATACTTCAGGTCCCTGCTGGGGCCGTTGGAGCCCTCCGCCGCCCACCAGTTGTCCCAGTCAAACAGAATGGCCGCCTGGTTTTTGGAAACCGCCCCCACAGTCTGTCCCCCCAAAGCGGCCAGTTCCCGGCCAATCTGGGACATCTCCCGGAATACACGGGTATTTTCATGCCCAGCGTGGGAGATGAGGGCGCTGTGGAACTTTTCCACCCCGGCGACGGACTGGCGCATCTGGAAGTACATCACCGAATCCGCCCCGTGGGCCATGGCCTGGTAGGAGAGCCTGCGCAGCTCGCCGGGACGTTTCTGAACATTGTAGGGCTGCCAGTTCTGCTGGCTGGGGGCCTGCTCCACCATCAGATAGGGCTTCCCCTGCTTGAGGCCCCGCATCAGATCATGCTTCATGGCAACGCGGGCGGGCGGGTCGGTGGGCCAGGGATAGTTGTCCCATCCCGCGATATCCACATGTTTGCAGAATTTCATCTGATCCAGTTGCTGGATAAAGCCGGATATGTTGGTGGTTATGGGGATATCCGGGCTGTACTTTTTCAGAATATTATACTCCGCCCTGAAGCAGTCCAGGTTGGAGTCGGTCATGAACCTGCGGTAGTCCAGATAGACCGGCTGATAAAAGCGGTAATCGTCGTTGCGCTCGCTGGGGATGACCACCTCGTCCCAGTCATAGACGGTGTGGCCCCAGAAGCTCAGGTTCCAGCGGGCGTTGAGCTCCTCTACCGTATGATACCGGTCCTTCAGCCACTCCCGGAACTTCCTTTCGCATTGGGGGCAGTAGCAGTAGGTTCCGTATTCGTTGGCCACATGCCAAAGGACAACGGCGGGATGCTTTCCATACCTCTCCCCCATCTTCTCCGCAATAGCGGTGGAAAACCGCCGGTAATCCGGGCTGTTGGGGCAGAAGTTTACCCGCTTGCCGTGGGTCCGGCGGAGTCCGGAGATATCCACCGGAAGCATATCCGGGTATTTCCTGCTCATCCAGGCGGGCTGGGCGGCGGTGGGGGTGGAAAGACAGACGGATATCCCCGCCCTCCACAGCCGGTCAATCACCCGGTCCAGCCAATCGAAACAGTAGACTTCCTCCGACGGCTGAAGCTTTGCCCAGGAAAACACCGGGAGGGTCACTAGATTGATTCCGGCCTTCTGGAACATGGGGATGTCCTGTTCCAGAATCTCCTCCGGCCACTGGTCGGGGTTATAGTCTCCCCCATAATAGATTTTATCCTGTTTCATAGTCCCCCTCCTTTGGTCAATGAACAATCTGGAACCCCGCCTCGGTCAGGGCCCTGCGGATTTCGGCAACGTGCTCGTGGTCCCTGGTCTCCATGGAAACCTGTAGCTCGCAGGCGGTAATGGCGGTGCCCAAGGCGCTGCGGTTGTGGTTGACCCCCAGAATATTGGCCCCGGTGGCGGAGATAATGCTGGAGACCTTCAGCAGTTCTCCGGGCTTGTCGGTCAGGGAAAGGGTCAGGCTGGCGGAGCGTCCCTCCTTCACCAGTCCCCTGGTGATAACCCTGGACAGGATGTTTACATCAATGTTGCCTCCGGAAATCAGGCAGACGGTCTTCATCCCCCGGATGTCAACCTTGTTGAACATGGCAGCAGCCACTGTCACCGCCCCGGCCCCCTCTGCAATCAGCTTCTGATGCTCAATCAAAGCCAGAATCGCCGTGGCTATCTCATCCTCGGAGACCGTTACCACCTCGTCCACATAGTCGTGAACCATCTGGAAGGTGATGTCCCCCGGCTTCTTGACAGCGATTCCGTCCGCCACAGTGGAGACGCTGGGAAGCTCCACCGGCGCACCGGATTTCAGGGAGCCCAGCATGGAGGGCGCGCCCTCCGCCTGTGCACCGTACACCTTGCATTTGGGGAACAGGGATTTAATGGCAAAGGCCACCCCGGAAATCAGCCCGCCGCCGCCAATGGGAACCAGTACCGCGTCCACATCGGGCATCTGGTTGACAATCTCCAGACCGATGGTCCCCTGTCCGGCAATAATGTCCTCATCGTTGAAGGGGTGGATAAACACCCTGCCGGTTTCCGCCTGGATTTCGCAGGCACGGCGGTAGGCGTCGTCGTAAACGCCGTCCACCAGCTCCACATTCGCGCCGTACCGGCGGGTCGCCTCCACCTTGGAGATAGGCGCGCCGGAAGGGATACATATCACCGCGTCGATGTTCCCCTTGGCCGCCGCCAGGGCGACTCCCTGAGCGTGGTTCCCGGCGGAGCAGGCAATAACGCCTCTTGCTTTCTCCTCGGCGGTGAGGTTGTGTATCTTATAATAAGCGCCCCGGACCTTAAATGAGCCTGTCACCTGGAGGTTTTCCGTTTTCAGGTAGACCTCGCTTTCCGGGTTTATCTTCTGGGCCTGGATGATTTCCGTTTGCAGGGCAACCTCCTTGAGTACCTTGCTGGCGTCGTAAATTTTATCAATGGTAAGCATTTTTCACAGCTCCTGTATTTTAAATTTCGGCGCATCCCACCGCTGCTTTTGACTCCATACGGTGACTGTGCTATAATAGCCGCAGGGAAGCTAACGCAGCTTCAAATGCCTGTTATATACAGTATACGTCTAAAAGCCGATTCGTCAAGATTTTTTTAGAGCGTTGTTCTGACCGGAAAAATCAAGTATGTGTAAAAAACGGAGGAAGAAATGGAGCACTGTACACTATGTCCCAGAAAATGCGGCGCGGACCGCCGGACCCAAACAGGAGCCTGCGGGGCGGGCATCCTCCCCAAGCTTGCCCGCGCGGGGGTTCATATGTGGGAGGAGCCTTGCATCAGCGGTGAAAGGGGGTCCGGGACTGTCTTTTTCAGCGGATGCAGCCTTCGATGCGTCTTCTGCCAAAACTATCCTATCAGCATCGGTGGATACGGAAAGGAAATCACAGTCCAAAGGCTGCGGGAAATATTTATGGAGCTCTGCGAAAAGGGGGTGCACAACATTAATCTGGTGAACCCCACCCACTTTGCCCCCGCCATTGCAGAGGCGCTGGCAGAACCCCTGCCGGTCCCGGTGGTCTATAACTCCAGCGGCTATGAAAGGCCGGAGACGCTGAGGCTGCTGGAGGGAAAAATTCAGATTTATCTCCCGGACATGAAATACTCCAATGACAAAACTGCAAAGCGCTATTCTCATGCAGAAGACTATCCAGGTGCCGCCAAGCGCGCCATTGCGGAGATGTACCGCCAGACCGGCCCCTATCAGATGGGCGAGGACGGCATCCTGAAAAAAGGTGTGGTAGTCCGCCACCTCATTCTCCCCGGAAACCTGCGGAACACCTACGGGGTCATCGACTGGTTCCGGGAGACATTCCGGCCCGGACAGGCCTTGTTCAGCCTCATGAGCCAGTACATTCCCTGCGGGCGGGCGGAGGAATACCCGGAGATCAACCGTAAAATCACGGCGCGGGAATACCATAAGGCGCAGGATTACCTCTTTGAAAGCGAGATAGAGGACGGCTTTGTTCAGAGCCGGAAATCCGCTGCGGAATCCTTTGTTCCGGTGTGGGACCTGGAGGGGGTGTAATCCTGACAGAATTTTTGATGGAAATCATCCGCAAAGTATGGTATACTGGTGATAGAGAAGAAACTCCGGCAACAGGGAGGGAGAATGGAAACACATGGCAAAGCTGCAATATACCTTTAAAAACGATATTCTGTTCAAAATGCTGTTCGTAAAAAACCCTGATCTTCTAAAGGCATTGGTGGCGGTCATCCTGGATATCCCCGCCGAAAGCATTGCGGCCTTTGAAATTCTCAACCCGGAGATGACGCCGGAACACATCAAAAGCAAGTTCTGCCGCCTAGATATCAATATGAGGGTCAACGACCAGCAGGTCAACCTGGAAATCCAGGTCAACTGGGAGGAACACTATCCCGAACGGACCCTGTTCTACTGGGCGCGGGATTATTCCTCGGCCCTGGCCTCTGGGGAAGATTATTCCCAGCTTCCCCGCACCATTGTGGCCAGCATCGTCGATTTCGTCCTCTTTGACGACTCTGGGGAGTACCGCTCCTTCTTTCAGCCCCTTGAGATCACAAGACACACCCTGCTTTCGGACAAAATGGGCTTTTACTTTTTTGAGCTGCCCAAGCTGCCTGAGACGGTCAATGAAAACGACCCGCTGCTGCTGTGGATGTCGCTGTTCAGCGCGGACACAGAGGAAAAACTGGAGAAGATCAAGAAAATGGAGGTGCCGGTTATGAGTGAAGCAATCAACGCATATCGAAGCATTACAGTGTCGCCGGAATACCGGGAGCTGGAGAGAATCCGCGACAGAGCCCTTCATGACGAGGCCACAGCCTTGCGCCGCGCAAAAGATGAGGGCAGAAATGAAGGCATAAATGAAAAAGCTTCAGAAATTGCCTCTAAGCTTATCAAATTAGGCATGTCTTCCTTGCAAATCGTTGAAATTACCGGCTTGCCGCTGGATGAAGTGGAAAAGCTCCGCTCTGCTGTCTTTCTTTCATAAAGTGAAATATGGAGAACCGATAGAAAACCGGTACGGCGTCTGCGGCGCTGTACCGGTTTTTTCAGATAAGGGACAACGTTTTCAGCAGGAAAATCCAGAAGGTCAGCGTCACGGAGGAGAGGAGGGTCGCCATCACCACCGCGCTGGCGGAGAGCTCCGCATCGTTGCCCATGTTTTTCGCCATGATATAGCAGGTGACGGTTGTGGGGGAACCCAGCATGACCAGAATCGCCACCAGCTCGCTCCCCCGGAAGCCCAGCATAACAGCAAAGGGAAAAAATACCGCCGGTATAACCAGCAACTTGAGCAGTGAGGCAATCAGCGTCGGTTTCAGCTTGGAGAGGGCTTTCCTGCCCTCAAAGTTGGCCCCCACCACCAGCAGGGCAATGGGCGTGGCTGTCCCCGCAATGTTGGCGACCGCCTTGGAGAGGATGACGGGAAGCCGGATATTCAGCAGAGAAAAGGGGACTCCCAGCGCAATCCCGATGATAATGGGGTTTTTCAGCACATTGAGGAACGCCCTTTTAATGGTCTCTCCCCGGCTTTTCGCATGACTGTCCCCTGCGCAGAGGGTCAGGATAATCACCGAATAAATATTGAAAAGCGGCACCGCCGAGACAATCATCAGAGGGGCCATGCCGGAATTGCCGTAGATGTTCTCCACAAAGGCAATCCCCAGCACCGCCGCGCTGCCCCTGGCGGCGGCTTGGGTAAATGCCCCCACCATGGATTTATCCTTCATCAGCAGGGAGGCAAGCCCCCAGATTCCCAAAAACATGACAGTCGTTGCCGCCATACAGAACAGGACGAATTTGAGCTGAAACCCTTCCCGCAGGTCGGTTGTGGCGATATCCCGAAACAGCAGCACCGGCAGGGCAACCTTAAAGACATATTTGTCCGCCACTGCCAAGAATTCCCTGTTGAACAGCTTCAGCTGCATGAGAAACCAGCCCGCAACAATCACCAGGAAAACCGGCATAGTTGCGTTTAAGCTGAAGATAAAATTTTCCATTTTTTCTGTCACCTGTCTCTTTCAAAGACAACCAGCCCGCACTCATAGGGATGGTCAAAGTACAGCGCCTCCTGGCCCGTGGGACGGTACAGCATAAGCTTTAACATGATGAAAAAATCTCCCCCACCGGAAAGGACCATCAGCTGCGCTGTCACGAATATCCAGAAGCTCCCCAGCCCGATTCCAACCGCTGCCAGTCCAAAGCCCAATATCAGCGTGGGCATGGCACCGCCCAGCAGATACTGCCATCTTTTCAGGGGCGCGGAACAGGTGCAGTAGGGGGTGAGGGACTTCCATATCACGCCGAACTGAATGGAGCGGAAATGCCCCTGGGCAAACAGGCCCCAGGTCAGGCCGTGTATCCCCTCATGAGTTATCACAAGAATGATAAGGGCAAGCAGGAAAATCCCGTATCCCCCAAAGCTGATTTTAATGGAAAAGGAGCCAAGGGGATTGACGGCAAGGTAAACCCATCCGGCCAGCGCCACAAAGGGAAGCATCACAATCAGCGACATGACGTTGGCCCTCAGAACTCCGACGGTCAGGTCCTTTCGCCGGTACCCCTTCCCCTCCATCTCCTCACAGGTTACCTGAAACTGTTCCTTTCGCTTCCGTTCGGCAGGCGACAGGGTTCTCTCTTTTTTACTCATCAGTGATTTCTCCCTTCCCGGCAATGCTTTTGGGGGCCTCCGCCGGAATCTCCGATCCCGGCAGCTCCAGCACAAAGGAAATGGTATGACCGCTGCTCTCCGCCCGGATGCTCCCCTGGTGCAGCTCCACAATCTCCTTGGCGATGGCAAGGCCCAATCCCGCCCCACCGTTCCCCGTACTTCTGGAGGCGTCCAGCCGGAAAAACTGCTCAAAGACGCGGTCCAGCCGCTCCTGGGGGATTTCCCTGCCCTCGTTGACAAAGACAAGGCGTATTTTCCCCTCTTCCAGGGTCCCGGTGATCTGGATTTCGCTCCCCTCCAGGCTGTAGCTGCACGCGTTGCGCAGCAGATTGTCGAACACCCTGGCCATCTTGTCCGGGTCACAATCGAACATCAGGGGCCTGGTAAGCTGGAGGCGGCAGGTCAGCTCCTTTTCTTGGAGCATAGGCTGGAACTCGCTGACAATCTGCTCCAGCATCAGCGCAAGGTCCACGCGGGCTTTCTCCAGCTCCATGTGGGTGAGGTTGAAGCGGGTAATCTCAAAGAACTCGTTGATCAGCTCCTCCAGCCGCTCCGCCTTTTCCAGCGCCACCCCGGTGTAGTGCTCCCGCGTCTGAGCGGGGAGCTCCGGCTCTTCCTTCAAAAGGGAGAGATAGCCAATCACGCTGGTCAGCGGGGTTTTCAGGTCATGGGCAAGGTACATAATCATATCGTTTTTCCGCTGCTCCGCCTCCTTGGCGGCCCTGGCATGGAAAAGGGCCTGCTGGCGTATCTGGTTTAGCTCGTTCTCCGCCTTTTCCATGGCGTCGGACAGATGGATGGGGGTTTCGTCCGGATGGGCCAGCCTTTCGGCGGCGGACAGCACCTCATCCAAATACCGTAAGGGCCTGGCCAGGAAAAAATAGCTGATAACCAGCCACCCCAGGCCCAGACCGAAAAGTATCCAGAACAAAAGATATTCCTTCACCCATGACAGCAGATAATACATGGGCCCCGGCTTCCAGGGAATCATCATGCTTATCTCATAGGCCGCAATCAACCCCACCGCCAGCAGCATCACATACGCGCACAGTGCCGCCACATACTGCACCAAAAGCCGGTTGGCGATGTGTGTGCGATACCGTTTCCTTCTCTTATTTTTCCCCAATGGTGTACCCCACCCCCCAGACCGTTTTGATGAATTTGGGATTGCGTCCCCGCTCGTGCATCTTCTCCCGCAGGCGGGCGATATGGGTCATGACGGTGTTGTTGCTGTCAAAGTACTTTTCACCCCACACCGCCTCGAACAGCGCTTCGCTGGTCACTACCGTTCCCCTGTGCTCGCATAGATGCCAGAGAATGGAAAATTCAGTGGGGGTTAGGGAAAGCTCCTCCCCGTAAAGGCGGCACTGATGGGTCAGTCTGGAGATACAAAGGCCGTTGATCTCAATCTCCTCCGCCTCCCGCTGGGCCAGCGCGTCAGCCGGACCCTGACTTCCCTGGTTATACCGTTTATAGCGACGGAGCTGGGTCTTGACCCTTGCCAGCAGCTCCAGGGGATTAAAAGGCTTGGTGATATAGTCGTCCGCCCCCATGGTCAGGCCCATGATCTTGTCCATATCCTCCACCTTGGCGGTGAGCATGATAATGGGATACAGGTGGGTTTCCCGTATCCTCTGGCAGAGGGCGAAGCCGTCCATATCCGGGAGCATCACGTCCAGGATGGCCAGGTCGGGATGGGCGTCCTCCGACTGGGCATAGCGGAGGGCATCGGAGGCGTTATAAAATTTTCGCACGGTGTAGCCGTCGTTTTTCAGGTAGACCTCTACCAGGTCCGCGATGGCGGCCTCGTCATCGACAATCAGTATTTCTTCGTTGGTCATTCTCTTTCCTCCCTGGGACGGGTACTGAGGGAGTCTCCATATGTCCCCTGTTTTTCAAGTTTACTCCTGTCCGGTTTTCCTGTCAATACGCCGCCCTTTAAAAAGTTCTTGAAGCGGGGTTGAATTGACGTTATAATGGACATATCAAATATACGGATATACAAACCCGCCCGTGGAAACAGGACAGACAGGAGGAAACAAAGTTGCAGTATGTTCAAATGCTCCCCGAACAAATAGACGCCGGATTTCTCGACCGCTTTGACCGCTTCCAAAAAGTCACCCATTGCTGGCGCAAACAGGAAAACCAATGGAAGCTGCTGCCCATCGCCTTTACCGAACAGTGGGATGCGGAGGAGCTGCGCCGGACGTCGCTTGGACTAAAGCGCATTGCGGGAAACGGGGCGGTCTTTGCCGCCTTCCCCGAAGGGGCGGACTGTCCCGCCGCCTTTGCCGCCGTGGAGGGGGAGCCTATCGGTTCCCGCCTGCAATACCTGGTCCTCCACTATCTGTACACCGATGCCCGTTTCCGCAGCCAGGGCCTGGGAACCCGCCTGATGGAGCTGGCTTGCGCCTATGGGCGGGAGCAAAAAATCGAAAAGCTGTATATCTCCGCCCACTCCTCGGAGGAATCCCAGCGGTTCTACCGCCGCATGGGCTGTGTGGAAGCGAAGGAGATAGACCCCCATTTATATGAACTGGAGCCCTGTGACTGCCATCTGGAGATAAGGACGGGATACCATGCCCTTTCAGGAGCTGATCAAAAGCTTTGACCGCATCCGCGGCTATATGCGCGACTTTTTTATCTACGGCTGCAAAACCCGCTCCGACCGGGAGGAGGCAAGCCTGCGCACCTATGACAACGAACGCCGCCGGATAGAATCCTATCTGGGGGATTATATGTGCTTCCGCCTTCGGGAGGGCGGAAGGGGAAAAAGGGTCTGGCTTTCCATGGAATCTGCCGCCCTGGAGCGCAACCCCTTTTACCAGGCCTACCGCAGCAAAAGCTTTACCGACAATGATATCATCCTGCACTTTTATCTGCTGGAGGCCCTCTCTGCCCTTGAACCTCCTCAAGAGGAGGGCTGGACGGCGGGGCAGCTCACCGACCTTCTCTCACAGCGGTACGGCCTCTGCTTTGACGTCCAGACGGTCCGGGGAAAGCTTCGGGAATACGAAAGCCTGGAGAAGGGGCTCTGTCTGCTGGCGAGCGAAAAACACGGGAAATCCCTCTGCTACCGCCTGAACCGGGAGGCAGAGGAGCTCTCCGCGCTGCTGGAGGAGCGCCGGGGAGAGATGGAGGATTTTCTGGCTTTTTTCTCGGAGGTACTCCCCTTCGGCGCGGCGGGGAGCTATCTGATGGAGCGGGGCGGTTATTCCAACCCCCACATCCGGTTTAAACACCACTTCCTTTCCCACACCCTGGACGACAACCTGCTCCTTTCCATCATCGAGGGAATCGCCTCGAAATCCCTGATGGAGGTTGTCAACTACAGCCGCCGCCAGAGGAGCCAAAGGGATCCCCGCCCCCTTGTGTGTACGGGTGTGCCGGTGGCGATTCTGGTCAGCGTCCAGACCGGGCGGAGGTACCTGGTCCTCTACGGGGATAAGCGGAAAAAGCTCCACTCCTTTCGGCTGGACTACATCCGCTCGGCCAAAATTCTGGGGCCCTGCCCGCCGGAGTTTTTGGAACAGCTCCGGCTTTACGCGGAGGAAAGCCTAAATGCCGCCTGGGGGGCCAGCATCTCCTGGCGGCCCAGAAGGGAATACTTCTCCATGGAGCTGTACATCGACGAAAAACGGGAGAAGTACATCCTCAACCGCCTGATGCGGGAGGGCCGGGGCGGCGAAATCCAACAGGTGGGGGTCAACCGCTTCCGCTATTCCATCGAAACGGCGGACACCAACGAGCTGATGGAGTGGGTCAAGTCCTTTACGGGGCGCATCTGCAAGTTGGACGGCAGCAACCGCCAGGTGATACAGCGCTTTTACCGGGACATGAAGCGGATGGAGGAGCTTTATGGAGACGGAGAAGGAGGGGAATAAAATGGAACTGTTTTCGGAGGTGTTCGGAGCGTACTATCAGATGGTCTATCAGCTGCTGCGCCTCTGCGGGCAGGAGGGTCTGACACGGGAGAAGATTGTCCGGCTTGCCGGGCGGACGGGCTTTGGGGAAACCTCCGTCTATCTTCTCCCCAAGCTGCTGGGAGAGGACGGCTGGCCCTTTCTGGAACAGCTTTTCCAGGAGGGACAGCCGGTCCGGTGGAAAAGCCGCCTGGGCCGCCCGGTCAAAAGGCCCGTCACGCTGCTGGAGCGTCAGTGGCTTTCCGCTGCCATTTCCGACCCGCGGGCTCCCCTGTTCCTCTCCCGCGAGCTTTTGGGCAGACTGGAAAAGGCCCTGGAAGGGGTTGCGCCGCTGTACCGCCAGGGGGATTTCCGGTATTTTGACCGCTATCTGGACGGCGACCCCTATGATTCCTCCGCCTATCAGAAAATATTCCGGAGGGTCCTCACGGCCCTGGAGGAGGGGCGCGCCCTGGAAATCCGTTTCCAGGCCGGGCCCCACGGGGGAATGGAGGTATCCCGCACCCACAGAGGCGTTTACATCCCCCTCCAACTGGAATTCTCCGAAAAGGACGACAAATTCCGCGTCTACTGCAAGCGGCTGAATCACGGAAGGTTTGCGGGGTATGCAGTGATCAACCTGGGGCGGATACTGGAGGCGTTCCCCAGGGCGGAGGTTTGCGAACAGGACAAAAAGAAGGAGCTGGGGCTGCTCCGTCAGTGGATTGCCCGGCAAAAATGCGCGGAACCGGCGGAGGTGGAGATTTCTCCGGAGCGCAACGGCATCGAGCGGTTTCTGGTGGAGTTTTCCACCTTTGAAAAGGAATCCTGGATGGAGCCCAACGGATGCTGCCGGGTAAAGATATGGTATCCCAGGTCGGACGAGACGGAGGTTCTGATCCGCATTCTGGGGTTTGGGCCGGTGGTAAGGGTACTGGGGCCTCCGTATTTTTTGAAGCAGGTAAAGGAACGGGTTGCGATGCAGGCCAGGAGGCTGGAGCGGACCGGCCTGTCCTGAATACAGCTAAGATAAGGAAGGCTGTCAACATGAGAAAGAAAACCTACCTAAAGCTGGTGGAATACCAGATAGAGCAGTCAAAGCGGCATCTGGGGGAGGTAAAGAGCATCTATACGGAAATGCGGGGCTATAAGCACGATTTCCACCACCATCTCCAAACCCTGAAGGGACAGTTGGAAGCCGGGGAAACTGAACGCGCCCTGGCCTATATTGAGGAGCTCGACCACCAGTTAATGAATGTGGACACCCTGCTGAAAACCGGAAATGTTTCCCTGGACGCGATATTGTCGGCAAAAATCGCCCAGGCCAAGAAGGAGAACATCGCGGTTACGGTAAAGGCGGTTGTCCCGGATTCCCTTACCATAAACGATACAGAGCTGAGCATCATCGTCGGAAATCTGCTGGACAACGCCATCGAAGCCTGCCAGGGCATCCCGGACGGATGCCCTGGAGGGCGTTTTATCCGGCTGTATATGTCCATGAAGGGGAAGATGCTCTATTTTTCCATGCTCAACTCCGCTGGAGAGAAGAAGCAGAAGACCGGAAAATTTTTCCTGTCCCCAAAGAGGGGGTTCCATGGCTTTGGGCTGCGGCGGGCGGAGGCCATCCTGGAGGAGCACGGCGGCTGGTGCAAATACAACAGCGAAGAAGGGGCCTTTACCTCGGAATTCCTGGTTCCTGCTATTGAATAATTGCAATTCGTGTACTGACAGACGCAGTTGGTGCACGAATTTTCTTTTTGGGAACGTTTTGTGGTAGAATACAGGCGAAGGGAGGCTCAATTCTATGAAAGTAAAAAAACAGCCAGTCAACGATGAATTAAACCGCACCCATTATTCAACAGTAAAAAATATCTGGTACTGTATCTGCAACACCGCCAAGGTTCGCTTTTCCATTTTGGTATGGTGTGTTCTGCTGGTTGCGGTCAATGTGACGCTCCCACTTTTGACAACCTACCTGCCGAAAGTGGTATTGGACAGGGTGTCTTTTGGGAACAGCCTGCGGGAACTGGTTATAGTGGTGCTTGCCTTTACGGGCGGTATTGCCCTTTTGTCCTCTGCAAGCCAGTTTCTTACACGATATATCAGTCATCGGAGATTTGTATTATTGGACATTTATCTCACTTCTTATGTGAAAAAGGGATTGACCACAGATTACAGCAACCAGGAAAATGGGACATTCAGAAAATTACAGTCAGAAGGCTTACACGCCTGTGTTAATAACCGCTCGCCACTGATAAGTATATATTCCACTCTGCCCGACCTGCTAACCGGTATACTGGGTCTGTCGGTATATTGGTCTATCCTCTCCCGGCTCCATATTCTGGTAGTTGTATTTTTGGTAGCTTCGGCCTCCATCGGGTACCTTCTCAACAGGAGAATCATCCGGTGGATGAATGGACAGGACGAGGAAAGATTTCGTTATAAGCAGCGGATGGACTATATTTCGGACAACGCCGGGGAACTCCGTCCTGCCAAGGATATCCGGCTTTACCGTATGGCAAAATGGTTTTCCGATATTTATAACAAAAACATGGACGGCCTTGCCGGATGGTACCGGAAATTGACCCGAAAACTCTTTGGAAACGCGGTCTATGGGGGCGGGGCGTCCCTGGTTCGGGAGGCTGCCGCATATCTGTATTTGATAGCTTTGATTTGGCGGGGACAAATTACTGTCGCGGATTTCGTGTTGTATTTCGGCGTGATAACGGGGTTTTCCTCCTGGCTGGACAGCCTTTTTTCCAAGCTGTCCGAGCTGAATCAGTGGAACCTGACAGTAAACTATTACCGTTCCTATCTGGAATACCCCGATACTTACCGCAGGGAAGGCGGCAGGCCGCTCCCGGCTGACGGACTTCCCAAAGAGATAGAACTGAAAAATATCAGTTACAAATACGAAGGGGCAGAAACAGATACCCTGCACCATTTCAGCCTGAAAATCACTCCCGGCGAACATCTCGCCATTGTAGGATTAAACGGGGCAGGCAAAACCACCCTGGTCAAGCTCATCTGCGGCCTGACCGATCCCACGGGCGGACAGGTATTATATGACGGCGTGGATATCCGGGAATACAACCGCCCGGAATATTACAGGCTGATTTCAGCAGTGTTCCAGCAGTACAGCACCCTGCCCGCTTCCATTGGGGAAATTGTGGCAGAAACTACAGCGGAAAAGCTGGATTCTGCAAAAGTAGAACAAAGCCTGAAATCCGCCGGGCTTTGGGATAAAGTCCGGCAGCTTACCCAGGGGATAAACAGCCAATACGGGCGGGAGATTTTCGATGATGGGATTGAATTTTCCGGCGGGGAGACGCAAAAGCTTCTGCTGGCACGCGCCCTGTATAAATCCGCCCCGCTCCTGGTTCTGGACGAACCGACAGCCGCCCTTGACCCCATTGCGGAAAGCGAGATGTACCAGAATTACAGCCGGTTCAGCGATGGAAAGACAGCCCTCTTTATTTCCCACCGGCTGGCAAGCACCAGCTTCTGCGACAGGGTAATTTTGATGGACAACGGGGCAATCTGCGAAGAAGGCACCCATGAAAGCCTGCTTGCATTAAAGGGGAAATACTGCGAACTGTTTGAAATGCAGGCAAAATATTACAAGGAGAAAACCCTGAGTGAGGAGGCAGCAGAATGAAAGAATTTTCTATCAGGGAACGCATAGAGCTTCCCAAGCGGGGATTTAAAATCATCAGCCACTATTGCCCCGGCCTGATACGAACTGAAGTTTTGAGCGAAGCGGTCAGCGCTGTACAGCCCTTTGTGTCAGTCTGGTTATCTGCCAAAATTATCAACGAGCTGTCCGGCCTGCGCAGAGGGGAATCGGTCATTCTATTTGTGACCGGTATCGTCCTGTTTAATTTTTTCTGCTATATTCTGAAAACCGCCATGAAAGAAATACGCAGAAAAAAGGAAAATGAAATGTGGGCATGGTTCAGAAAAATGTTTGCCGACAAACAAATGTCTATGGACTTCCCGGATATAGAAAGCGCAGAGATACAGCATCAGCATAAAAAGCTGTACGAACACCTTTTTATGTTTGGCTATGGTTTGCCCCAGCTTGTTTTCGGTACGCCCCTTCTGGTCCGCGTTTTTGTAAATATAATAACTTCGGTTGCGATGACCGTTTCCCTGTTCACATCTAAAACCGGTAATGCTTTGATGGATCATCCTGTCTGGATTGCCGTATTGCTGTTTTTCATTGTTTTGAGCGGGTATGGCAATTATAAGGCAGTCAATAAAAGTGACCTGCTTTTTGAAAAGACCAGCAGGAATACAACCTATTCCAATCGGGTGTTTACCTTTTTTGCAATCAGGTTTCCAAAAGCCATTGAAAAAGCGAAGGATGTCCGAATCTATGACCAAAGCGGGATTGCGGAAAAAACAATGAAACAGTTTTCCCTTGGCGCAAACGGCAAAGAAGAGGATAAATATGATTTCCTGAGGGCATTGTATCCTGCCCTTTCCTCCCTGCTGGTGGGAGTATCCAATATGGTCTGCTATCTCTTTGTGGTGGTCAAGGCGTTTTTCGGGGCGTTCGGGATAGGAAATATCGTGCAGTATGTCTCGGTGCTTTCCAAATTCGGGGACGGCGTACGGGAGCTGTGGGCCATGCTTTCCGACAACACCCTATACTGCCGCCACCTGAAAAGGACCTTTGCGTATCTGGACATCCCCAACAAGATGTACCAGGGCTCCCTGACGGTGGAAAAGCGGGACGACAACGAATACTATGTGGAATTCAAGGACGTTTCCTTCAAGTACCCAGGCACCGATATTTACGCCCTGCGCCATGTAAACATCAAGTTCAAAGTCGGGGAAAAGCTGGCTGTGGTGGGGATGAACGGTTCTGGCAAAACCACCTTTATTAAACTGCTCTGCCGGCTCTACGACCCAACAGAGGGGGAAATCCTCTTAAATGATGTAAACATCAAAAAGTATGATTATCAGGAGTATATGTCCATCTTCTCGGTGGTTTTCCAGGATTTCCAGCTTTTTTCTTTCAGCCTTGGTCAGAATGTAGCGTCAAGCGCGGAATTTGACCGTGAAAAGGTTCTCGCCTGCCTGGAAAAGGCGGGTTTTGGGGAACGCCTTGAAACAATGCCAAAGGGGACGGAAACCAGCCTTTATAAAAATTTCGATTCGGACGGGGTGGAGATTTCCGGCGGGGAAGCCCAGAAGATCGCCCTGGCCCGCGCCCTATATAAGGGTGCGCCTTTTATCATCCTGGACGAACCCACTGCCGCCCTTGACCCGGTTTCAGAATACGAGGTTTACAGCAAGTTCGATGAAATTGCCGGAGACAGGACAGCGGTATACATCAGCCATCGTCTGGCGTCCTGCCGGTTCTGCGACAAAATTGCTGTATTCCATGAAGGCGAGGTTATCCAAACGGGCAACCATGAGGAGCTTGTGGCGGATACTGGCGGAAAGTATTACGAGCTGTGGAATGCTCAGGCGCAGTATTACACAGTATCATAAAAAGGAGATGAGACAAAATGGATAAAAAGAAAAAGCCCAGCCATTCCGCCCTTGACAATTCCCTGTGGGCGGCAAGGATGCTATTTAAATACAGCCCTGCCGCGTTTTTTATCATTATCCTGCTGATCCCCGTTGAAATTGGGATGCAGTATCTCGGTATTTATCTTCCCTCCCTTGTGGTGTCGGAAGTGACGGAGGGACAAACGCTGGAACACGCCCTTATGGCGGTAGGGCTGGTCATGGCCGCCATGTTTGCGGGCGGCGTCCTGCAAAAAGTGCTGCAATATATCCAGTCAGCCAAGATTGAGTTTTACAAGAACCGGCTGGCGGATATTATCACCCGCAAAAAGCTCTCCATATTCTATCAGGATTATGAAAAGAAAGAAATCCGTGATCTTGCCAGCCGGGCAGAAAGAGCGACACAGATGTGGAACTATAAGCTGCCTGTTGCGGATATTGTCACCAATGAATTTGGAATGGTTAAAAATATCCTTGGGTATTTTCTGTTCGGCGCAGTGATTTCTTTTGCCAGCCCATGGCTGGTTCCGCTGCTGACCATAGCCCCTGTTGTAAATTTGGTTGCAGTACGGGCTTTCAATAAATGGGAATATAAACACCGCCCCGAAAGGGCTGATCTGGGCCGCAAACTGGGATTGGTGGAAGAACTCCCGGACGACTTTGCCAGCGCCAAGGATATTCGCATTTATGGGATGTCCCAATGGATTGAAGAGCGTTACCGGGAGTTATCCGCCCAAAATATTATGTGGGGGAAAAAGGAAGCTGTCCGCAAAGCCGGTTCCCGTGCCGCAGACCTTGTCGTCATCCTGGTTCGTGACGGGGGCGCGTATGCGCTGCTGATCTCCATGATGCTGAAAAATGAAATTTCCATCAGCCAGTTTGTCCTTTACTTTGCGGCGATTTCCTCCTTTGCCACATGGGTTGGCGGCATTATCGACTGCTGGAACAAGGTTCATTCAAACAGCCTGCTTATCTGTGATTACCGGGACTACGCGTACTATCCCGATCATGACGGCTCCGGCGCGGCGAAAGCAGAGGAGCATCTGTCTTCCCTGCCGGAAATTGTGTTTGACCGTGTTTCCTACCGCTACGACGGGGCAGGAGAAGACACCATACACAATCTGTCCTTCACCATACGCCGCGGTGAAAAGCTGGCGCTGATCGGCTTAAACGGGGCAGGCAAAACAACGGTGGTCAAACTGCTATGCGGTCTGTACCGCCCCACCTCCGGCGAAATACGGATAAACGGGATTCCCATCAGCGATTTTAAGCGGGAAGATTACTACCGCCTGTTGTCCCCGGTTTTCCAGGACGTCCGCACTGCCTTCTTTTCCCTGGCGGAAACGGTTTCTGGCACCTATACAGAGAAAACCGACCTGGACAGGGCAGAAAAATGTATCCGCGCGGCAGGGCTGGGGGATAAAATCGACGCCCTCCCCCATGGAATCAACACTAAGCTGGATAAGAGGGTCAACAAAGACGGCACCGAGCTTTCCGGCGGGGAGGCGCAAAAGCTGATGCTTGCCCGCGCCCTTTATAAAGACGCTCCTGTCCTGGTGCTGGACGAACCCACCGCCGCCCTTGACCCTATCGCGGAAAGCAATATTTACAGGGCGTACAATGAGATGGCCGCCAATAAAACCTCGCTGTTTATCTCCCACAGGTTAGCGTCCACTTCCTTCTGCGACAGGATTCTTTTGCTGGAGAAGGGGAAAATCTGCGAGGAAGGGACACACGAGGAACTGCTCCAGCGCGGCGGAAAATACAAAGAGATGTTTGAGATTCAAAGCTGCTGGTATCAGGATCAGAACCAGGATGACGTCAGCGAAAGGGGAGGCGGCGAAAAATGAAGCTGAAAGAACACATCCATATCTTCAAAAGGGGATTCATGCTGTCTATGGAGCTGGATAAACGCTATACCATATACTTGGTTCTGGAAACTGTTTTGTCCTCGCTTACAGGTTATATCCCCCTTTACTTTTCTGCAAAGCTGATTGACGCACTGTATGGGGGAGAACCGCTGTCAGTCATTGTCCGATATGTGCTGCTGACCGTCGGCCTTGTGTTTGTGATAAAGATGCTGACTGCTTGGATCTCCTGCTTCAAGGAAACCTATGAAAACTCCTTCTACCGGAGCCAAGACTGGATGTTCTCCGAAAAGGCCATGAAGATGGCATACGTATCCATAGAAGACCCGGAAGTATCCCGTCAAAAGCACAGGATCAGAAGGGAAAACCAGACTGGCTTCAATTTATACAGGATGCTGTATAATATGAAAGAACTCATCGCCAACGGAACCAAAATAATCGCGTCTCTTGCCTTAACTGCTTCGTTTTTTGTGCTTCCTTCTCTTTCAGTATGGTATAAGCTGGCGTTGGCTGCGGGATTTATCCTCACACTGGCTGTGTCCATGCAGTCGGTTTCAAAAATCGCTGAAATGGAACAAAAATTTTGGGGTTCCTGCGTTGACCTGAATACTGTGGATCGCGCCTTCTACGACTATATAGACAATTACAGCGCGGGCAAGGATATCCGATTGTACGCTATGAATGATTGCCTGGCGGATGAAAAAATGGGGATTGACATGACTTATTATCGTGGATTTCTCAAGCTGTCATGCAGCAGCGCCCTGTGGACTCTACCGACAGAGATTCTGAAATATGCGTTCCAATTCGGGCTGTACGGGGTTTTAATCTTTGCGGCGCTGTCCGGCGGCATTTCCGTTGGGGATATTGCCAAGTATGTGGCGTGTATCATACTGCTGATGGAATCTGTACTCAATTTTACAGGCGGGGTTCAGAAAATTTTTGTCAACAACCACTATCTAAAGCGGTTTTTCGAGTACTTTGACATCCCCAACAATATGTATAAGGGAACCCTGACTGTTGAAAAACGGGATGACAACGACTATAACGTTGAGTTTAAAGATGTATCCTTCAAATACCCCAACACCGACGCTTACGCCCTGCACCATGTGAACGTAAAATTCAAAATCGGGGAAAAGCTGGCGGTCGTAGGGATGAACGGCTCTGGCAAAACCACCTTTATCAAGCTGCTCTGCCGCCTGTATGACCCCACAGAGGGGGAAATCCTCTTAAACGGGGTAAACATCCAAAAATACGACTACGACGAGTATATGTCTATTTTTTCTGTCGTGTTCCAGGATTTCCAGCTATTTCCTTTTAAGTTGGGGGAGGTAGTTGCTTCCAGCAAACAATTTGATGTGGACAGGGTAAAGGAATGTCTGAACAAGGCAAACTTCGGGGAGCGGCTCTCTGCCTTCCCCGACAGGGCGGAAACCTATCTTTACAAAAGATATGACAAATCAGGGGTGGAGATATCCGGCGGGGAAGCCCAGAAAATCGCCCTTGCCCGTGCCCTCTACAAGGACGCGCCCTTCATCATCCTGGACGAACCCACCGCTGCCCTGGACCCGGTCTCGGAGTACGAGGTCTACAGCAATTTCAACGAAATTGCCGGGGACAGGACAGCGGTATATATCAGCCACCGCTTGGCTTCCTGCCGGTTCTGCGATAAGATAGCTGTTTTCCACGAAGGGGCAGTTATCCAGTCAGGAAACCATGAGGAGCTTTTGGCAGATACCGGGGGCAAATATTACGAGCTGTGGAACGCCCAGGCGCAGTATTATACGAAACCATAAAAGAATTGTTTTTTAACTTTAATTGTGCTATAATGAGTTTAGAGAAAGCATTATAGCACAATTTTGTCTGCGCAGAGGAAGGGTGTGTCTGTTATGCGGCATAAAAGTCCTCCAAAAATTGCTAAGCATACTGCAAAAGATAGTGTATTTACAGATCTGTTTAAAAAACTGCCCTTTCTGCTTCAAATGTATCAGGCGCTGCACCCGGAAGACAATACAGCCTCGGAGGAGGATTTAAAGATCATCACCATCCAGAATATCCTTGTCAACCAGATGTATAACGATTTGGGATTTCTGGTGAGAGACCGTCTGATTATTCTGGTAGAGTGTCAGTCAATTTGGGCGATTAATATTGTATTAAGACTGTTTTTATATTTGGCACAGACGTATAAGGATTACATCAGCGAGAACCATTTGAACGTTCACAGCAAAATAAGGATTGCTCTGCCGAAGCCGGAGTTATATGTTATTTACACCGGGGAGCCCTTTGAAGCTATGCCGGAAGAAATATCCCTGGCCGATGAATTTTTCGGCGGCGACAGGTCTGTCGTTGATGTAAAGGCGAAGATAATATACGATGGAAGAAAAGGGGATATTATAAACCAGTACTGCACCTTTACGAGGATTTATAAAGATCAGGTAAAGCGGCACGGCTGGACCAGGAAAGCGGCATGGGAAACCATCCGCATCTGTATGGAACAGGATGTGCTAAGGGAGTATTTAGAGGACCGTGAGAAGGAGGTTTTAGATATTATGTCTACATTGTTTGACCAGGAAAGTGCCTTGAAGGCCTGGGAATATGAGATCCTCCAGGAGGCGAACCAAAGGGTAATACAGGCCCAAAGGCTGGCGCAGGAGCAGACCAAACAGGCCCAAAGGCTGGCGCAGGAGCAGACCAAACAGGCCCAAAGGCTGGCGCAGGAGCAGACCAAACAGGCCCAAAGGCGGGCACAGGAGCAGGCTAAAAAACAGGTAGAGGAAAAAGAAAAGACCCTTGCACTTAATTTTTACAATCTTGGAATACCGATTGAAAGTATTTCTACCGCAACGGGCATTCCACAAATAAAATTGCAGGAATGGTTTACAGGCTACAAGGAGTCAAAAACCGAGACAAAATTTGAAAAGTAAGCCTTATAACAACTAAGCATGGGCGCACCGCTTAAAATACGGTGCGCCCATAAATTTTATGAATTGATATAAAAATTTGAAAACGCATTGCCCATTCAATCTGTTATGGTTTGGCTATCCACAGGGATCAGCCCAAAGTGCCTTGCTAAAGTCCCGCACACCTGCTCACGGGTATCCGTTCCGTTATCCTCCCTCACCAGCGTAAAAAATCCGCTGTTCGCGTATTCATCGTAATGCTTCTGACTGTTGATGAGCGCCAATCCCTTTTTATAGTTTGTCATAACCGCCTGGGAATCATCGCAGCTCTCTATGACCTGTAGAAGGAACTGCTTCTCCGGGTCCTCCCGCTCAAAGAAGCGCTCCACGCTCATGAACTGGGGTGAAAGCATCACCGCAACATGTCGGTAATCCGAAATCTCCCCTAAAATGTCAATGGGGATGTTGGTGTCCACAATCACCCTTCTGTCCTTTGCAATAGAAAGAAGCTCGGCTACCTCAAATTCCGCGGCTTCCCTTGCGGTGCTGTAGATCCAGCGTTCATACTCCTCCGGGGAGCGGGTAACAAACTCCTTCCAGTCGGTGAGATTTTTGGTATAGCACAAATCCGGCTGAGCCTCTGGAACCGCGACAAGATTCGATACAGGAGTATGGAAATTTTCGCCGCAGCAGACCATATCGAACTTTTCCGACAGCATCTTAACCATGGTGGATTTCCCCGCATAGGCTGTGCCGGTAATAAAATACACGTTTCTTAGATAGTATTTCAAAATATTATTCTCTATTTTCATTCAGAACTCCTCTTTTGCCTTTGGCAAAGCCATCTCTATTTCATACATTTTATCGTTGAGTCTTGTTTGCTTTCCGGTTTCTGCAAAACCGAAGCGTCTATAAAGCCGCCTTGCGCCGTCATTGGTATTCAGTACCCAGAGGACCGCACCGGACATACATCGGGAAACCGCAAACCGGAGCAGGGCGGTACCATATCCCCTGCGCTGTTCCTGCGGAAGGACATACAAATTTTCGATGGTGTTTCCGGCAACGGAGACAATTCCAACCGGGTCCCCGTCCAGCAGCATATAACATTTTTTACCGCTTTCCATCTCCCGCCGGAGGAATGCCGCCTGAGCCGATGGCGTGTGTTTTTCCACAAATTCTGGAGAACAGAGCGCCCTGTGGGATTCCTTCCAGCTTTCGGAGTGAATCCGGCCCGCCTGGGAAACATTTTCCCCTGTCACTTCCACAATTTTCATTCGTTTCACCTGCTTTTCATCCCAGGTTTTCCAAAAAGCTTTCAACTGTCTGGTTAAAAGCCTGGGGATTTTTTGCCGCGATAAAGTGGTTTCCTTTGACAAAGGCCAACCTGGCATTGGGAAAGCTTTGTGCAAGTTCCTCGGTGTGGCTTTTCTTTATCATATCCCGCGTCCCGGCGATGACAAGCACCGGCGCATGAATTTCCCTAAGCCGGACGGCGGGGATATTTGGCTCGTTTACCATCAGTCCCAGCAGCTCCATACTGGCTTTGGCATCCGCCGATTTTTCCGCAAAGCGCTTCGCCATCCAATAGCCGATTTCAATGGGAAGCTGCACCAACCTTTTGACACCAGCGGCGTTCAGATTTCCGCCGTTGAGGATGAGGGCCTTCACCCTTTCGGGATAGCTCAGGGCAAATTTCATGGCAATATTGGCCCCATCCGAAAAGCCTAGCAAAACCGCCCTGGAAATCTCCAGCTGATCCATAAAGTCCTTTAAATCACCGGCGAACTGCTGGATGGTAAAGGGAGCAGTCCCCCTGGGAGATTGCCCATGGCCGCGGGTATCCACCGCAATGACCCGGTATTTTTGGGAAAAATACACAATCTGATGCCGAAAATACTCCCCGTTCTCCCCATTGCCGTGGAGAAGGATTAAGGGCTCCCCTGCCCCGGCCTCCTGATAGTGTAAGGTGATATCCATATTAATTCCTTTCTGGAATGGCCATCAAATGAGTGATTGAACATACTCATTCCCTTAATCTTCTTTGTTTCCCTTAAATTATGGCAAAATTTAAGGGAAAAGTCAATAAAGTAGGAGGGTAAAATACTTGGCAAAAATATATATCCTGATATATATTTAATTTGGAGGTGATTTTGATGGATACAGCAAAGGTTTTTGAAAACGGAAGAAGTCAGGCGGTACGCCTGCCGAAAAAGTTCCGGTTTAACGTGGATGAGGTAGTTGTGCAGCAGCTTGGAGACGCTGTCCTGCTGGCTCCAAGGGACTCTGTATGGAAAATCTTTATGGATGGTCTGGAGGGGTTCACCGGAGATATTTTTGAGGATGGACGTGATCAAGGCATCCAGAATGAGAGAGATACCTTATGACCTATATGCTGGACACAAACATCTGTATATACGTCATGAAAAACAAGCCGGAAAGGGTGTTGGAGCGGTTTCGGAAGGAATTAAACGCAGGGATATGTATTTCGTCAATCACCCTGGCCGAGCTGGAGTACGGCATGAAGCACAGCTCAAACCCGGCAAAAAATGAGCAGTCGCTGCTCAAATTTCTGCTTCCGCTGAGCGTTCTCCCCTTTGACCCAGCGGCGGCCTCCGAGTACGGGGAGATTCGGGCGTATCTGCAAGGGCAGTGCACGCCCATCGGGCCGCTGGACATGCTGATTGCAGCACACGCCAGGGCGGCAAAGCTGATTCTGGTGACAAATAATGTGCGGGAGTTTGAACGTGTGCCGGGGTTGAAGGCTGAAAATTGGGCGGATTAAGTTGTCTTTTTGGCTGTTGCAAGACAAACGGAGCCCTCCGCAGGAATCCATGCAAGTGGAACTTACCCCACGGAGGGCGCATACTGATGTTTATTTCAATTTAATTTCAATCTTATAGTACCTCAAAAAATATACGATAAACATGATTGCCCCTATGAGTATGACAATAGCCCCAATCCCTGTATTCACATTATCGGGATAAAAATAGTTAATTGCCAAATGAACCGGAGCTAATAAAATGGCGATTGCCATCCATACTAATTCAACCTTTTTAAGCATTTTCTGTGCCTTCATTTTTTTATCCTGTAATTCCACAAGATTTTCTTCCGCCTTTTTTTGATAATCTTCCATAAGTATCCTTTCTCCAGACAGCAGTTCGTTTACGGTGATTTCAAGAACACTACACAGCTCCAACATCAGCGATACATCCGGACAGCTTTTTCCAGTTTCCCATTTGGAAACGGCTCTATTGCTGATGCCAAGCTTTTCTGCCAACTGTAATTGTGTAAGTCCTTTTTCTTTTCGACAGTCAGCTATGAATTTGCCTATTTTCTCTTGATCCATTTCATCCCTCCTTATGACCATTATACCTGAAAGTGGATTTTTTTAAAGGAACCAATAGTTGATTTTCCTAAGTTCTACTATCCGTTGACTGTGAAAAGATACGATTTTGTATTAATAATTCGTTCTACAACAACTCCCCACCGCCACACCGGCAGTGAGGAGCCTTATCTTTATTCTATGATATCCGGAAAATTCCCCCTCAAAAAATGCCTATACTCCGGATGCTCCACAGCGTTCTCATATTCCTGCTTAATGGTTTTCACAATCCACACTCTCCCCTTCTCCGACATTTGCTCATATCGAACAATGGTAATCAACCCGTCCCTCTCCGCCTGTAAAATGGCCTTATAGGCATCTGGTACGAATTCAACATCTGTCACCTCAGCAGGAGAGCTGGTTGTAGCCGCGTCTGGAATCTGGACTTCAAACCCGGATTCTGTGATTACCTCTGCCCTGTAAATGTACCCGGATACCCCTTTATAGGTGTTGATAAGCGCGTTGGGATAATATTCCTCCAACCGCTGACGGCCATCCTTATTAAATCCGTATGAGCCCCATTTCTGCCATTGGCCGTCGTATGAAAATCCGGTGTCCTTGCAGTACTTCTCAACAGCATTGCTCAGATAGACCAGGACATTTTCTCTTTTCTTGGAGAAGTATATCAATGGAATATTGTGGTTTGAAATTCGCGGTTCCAACTGTGTAATGCCCTTTACCGGCGACGCGTGATAATACATAAATATGACCATTCCCTTCCATAGCCCTAGATACGTGACATCAATACCACTGCTTCCACATGGCACGTCCTCGGAAAAAGGTCCGCCCCCCGGACTCTCTCCAGCCGGTATCCCCTCTCCGCCAGCCGCTTGCAATCCCTGGCCATCGTCGCCGGGTTGCAGGACACCATGACCACCTTCCCCGGATTCATTCTCACTACCGCCTCCAGGGCAGCCTCGTCACAGCCCTTTCGAGGCGGGTCAAGGATAATCACGTCGGGACGGATACCCTCCTCCGCAAGCCTTGCAGCCGCCTGTCCCGCGTCGCCGCAGAAAAACGCCGCATTCTGGATTCCGTTGCGTGCCGCGTTAGCCCTGGCGTTTTCTATCGCCTCCGGGATGATCTCCACCCCCAGCAGCCTTTTGCACCGGTCCGCCAGGGAAAGCCCGATGGTCCCCGCCCCGCAGTACAGGTCCAGCACCGTTTCTGTTCCGGTCAGCCCCGCGTACTCCTTCACAACGCTGTAAAGCTTCTCCGCCGCGTCGTGGTTGACCTGGTAAAAGGAAAGGGGTGACAGCTCCACCTCCACCCCTGCCAGGGTGTCGCGAATTGTGTCCCGCCCCCAAAGGGTGACGCACTCCCCACCTAGAATCACATTCCCTTTATTCCGGTTTACATTCAGCACAATGCTGGAAACCATGGGGAACCTGTTCTTCAGCAGGGAGATAAACTCCTGGATGTGGGGCAGCGTCCTGCCGTTTATCACCAGGCACACCATGATTTCCCCGGAAATCTGCCCAATCCGCAGATAGAGATGCCGCACCAGTCCCTCGCCGGTTTCCTCCCTGTAGGCGGGGATTCGGTGCTTCTCCAGGAAACGGCGCACCTCCTGGGCAATCTCCGTAAACACAGGCGGGTGTAACCGGCATTCTCCGCCGTCCACCAGCCGGTGGGAGCGCTTGGCGTAAAAGCCAATCCGGATGCTGCCCTCCTCATCCTGCCCGACGGGATACTGTGCCTTGTTCCGGTAGTGGTCCGGGGAAGGAGAGGGCTGAAAGGGCTCCAGGTTCGGCTGAATTCCGGCCAGCCGCCTTAGGCTGTCCTCAATCCAGCCGTTTTTGGCCCGGCATTCCGCCTCATAGGAGATATGCCGCAGGGAACACCCGCCGCACACCCTGGAGACCGGGCAGTCCGGCTCCATCCGGTCCCGCGACGGTCTATTGAGCTTTTCCAGCCGTCCATAGGCATAGCTTTTCAGTACCTTGACCAGCCGCACCTGGGCGCGGTCTCCCGGCGCGGTGTCGGGCACAAATACCGCAAAGCGGTTCGGTCCAAAGTGGCCTGCACCGTTTCCCTCATTGGTTAAACCCGTTATCTCCAGGGATATCACTTGATTTTTTTCCAACTGCCGGTCCATGAAAAATCCTTTCTGCATATGAGCATTCACTGTCTGGGATAAGCCCTTATTCCCCTGCCGCACCGGGCAGAGAAGAGGTGTTGGCACTGGTATTGTGGAACTCCATCCCCTCCAGCCGCTCCATATTCCGGATAGCGGTGATATAGTAGTATTTTCTCTCCCGGTTGTACTTCATATCGTATATCATATACTTGTCCGGGTCGTTGTCGGAGCTGTTCAGCGAAACGGTCACACCGTTTCCCGGTGCCACATATCCCACCGTCACAGCCAATGTGTCGCTTTCCTCCCCCTTCTGCACGCTCTCAATCCGCGGCACATATACCCCCACTTGCGTATACAGAGGGATGGAGTAAGAACGGCTGGACTCGTTATAGTAGTAGCTCAGGTCCAGCTCACCGAAGGTCTGATGGTTGAGCTTGACGTCCGGCCCGAACAGCCGGATGGCGGCGGCGTCCACGTCGGTTTCCGCCACATTCAGGGACTGCCCCAGCTCAATGGTGTACTTTCCGCTGGTATCGCTCAGCACTGCCGACCAGATGGAGGATTGCAGCAACATGAGGGGGTCGGCAGACTCCAGGGAATCAAAGGGTGCGGGATCAAACATGAGAATGGGCAGAAGAGTGTTCTCCATTTCCTCCTGTTCGCTGGAGTTGCTCAGGGCATTCTGCACCGCCCGGACGGCAGTGGAAATCAGAAAGATAGCGCCCACAGCGGCCAGTATCAGAATAATGCTTCCAAGGACTGCTGTCCAGATTTCTTTTTTTGTCTTTGCCATGCAAATGATTCCGCCTTTCAGATATAAAAGGGAAGCGGTTCGCCATTCATTCAGCGAATCTGTCCATTCCCTTCCAGGATGTATTTGTAAGAGGTGAGCTCCTCCAGGCCCATTGGGCCCCTGGCGTGGAGCTTTTGGGTGGAGATGCCAATCTCGGCCCCCAGCCCGAATTCTCCCCCGTCGGTAAAGCGGGTGGAGGCATTGACGTAAACCGCCGCCGCGTCCACCTCCAGGGTGAACCTGCGGCTGTTTTCATAGCTTTCCGTCACAATGCATTCACTGTGGCGGGTGCCGTGGGCGTTGATGTGGTCGATGGCCTCCTCCAACGAACCCACTACCTTAACCGCAAGGATGTAATCCAAAAACTCTGTGTCGAAATCCTCCGGAGAGGCCGGAACAACACAATCCCCCAGAATGCGGACCGTTTCCGGACACCCCCGCAGCTGGACCTGATGCTGGTCCAGAGCCTCCTTCATCCGGGGAAGGAGCATCTCCGCAACGTCCCGATGAACCAGGACATTCTCAATGGCGTTGCAGACTGAGGGGCGGGAGGTCTTGGCGTTGTCTACAATCCGGCAGGCCATCTCCAGATTGGCGGAGGCGTCCACATAGACATGACAGTTGCCCACTCCTGTTTCAATCACCGGAACAGTAGCGTTTTCCACCACCGAGCGGATCAGCCCCGCCCCGCCGCGGGGAATCAGCACATCCAGATATCTGTTCAGCTTCATCAGCTCCAGGGCGGATTCACGAGAGGTATCCTTCACCAACTGGATACAGCCGTCAGGAAAGCCGGATTCCTCCAGCGCCTCCCGCATCACCCTTTCCAGTGCAGAGGCAGAGTGAATCGCCTCCTTGCCTCCCCGGAGGATACAGGCATTGGAGGACTTCAGGCAGAGGACCGCCGCGTCCACCGTGACATTGGGGCGGGCCTCATAAATCATACCGGCTACCCCCAGGGGCACGGACACCTTCTGCATTCGCAGACCATTTGGCAGGGTTTGTCCGCCCAGCACCTTCCCTACAGGATCGGGGAGGGCGGCGACCTCCTCCACAGAACGGGCCATGTCCTGTATCCGCTTTGGCGTCAGGGTCAGGCGGTCCAGCAGAGAGGAGGTCATCCCGGAGACCTTGGTGGCCTCAATATCCAGCCCGTTGGCCTTTAAAATATCGGCTTCACTTTTTTCCAGATGGGCGGCAATGGAGAGCAGCGCGCCGTTCTTTTCCTTTGCCGAAACGGTACGGAGAAACCGTGCCGCCTCCTGTGCCCGCTGGCCCATCTGCTGTAATACTGTCATGGCAATTCCTCCTTTTTCACCGGATGGGCGGCAAAGTGGGTGCCCACCGCCTCACCGTCAAATAACCGATAGAGCTGTTCCGGCTGCTCGCCGTTGATGATGGCCATATCAATCCCGGCCCCGCAGGCAATTTCGGCCGCGTGGATTTTGGTGATCATGCCACCCGTCCCGCGGGAGCTGCCTGCCCCCTGGGCGATGGCCTTAATATGGCTGTCTATTGTATCCACGCGGGGAATCAGGCGGGCGGAGGAATCGGTTCTGGGGTTGCCGGAATACAGCCCGTTGATATCCGACATCAGCACCAGAACGTCAGCCTGGGTCAGTTGAGCGACCACAGCAGAGAGGGTGTCGTTATCGCCGAACTCGATCTCCTCCACCGCGACGGTGTCGTTTTCGTTTACAATGGGGATGGTGTGAAAGGTAAGAAGCCGATCAAAGGCGTTTTCAGCGTTTTGCTTTCGCTGTTTGTTTTCCACAATGTCCCTGGTCATGAGCACCTGAGAGACGTTGTGGTTGTATTCCGCAAACATTTTATCATAGAGGTACATCAACTCACACTGTCCAACGGCTGCTGCGGCCTGCTTGGAGGCGGTATCAGCGGGCCGTTCCGGCAGGCCCAGCTTGCCCACCCCTACCGCGATAGCCCCGGAGGAGACCAAAATAATCTCCTTGCCGGAATTGCGGATATCAGAGAGTATCTTTACAATCTGCTCCATGCGGCGGATGTTGATATGTCCGGATTTATGGGTCAGGGTAGAGCTGCCAATTTTAATTACAACCCGCCGGGCTTGTTCAAAGCAATTCATTGTCATAGCCGTCCTTCCTGAGACGAAACATTCTGATAACGGCGCCTAGCTTTCACGGGAGCGATTTTATTCCCCCACAGGAAACACGCCCCCCTTGCGCCAATCTCCATTATAGCAGACAACCTTCCAATTCTCAACCAAAAACCTGTAAACTATCTGAAAACCCGTCCCTTTTGCCATTATCAGTGATAGTTTCCCACAGCGCCGCAATTTTTTCAAATTATGGTATTGACATTTGTCAAGAGATTCGGTATAATTAATCTTGTTGACAGACAGTGATGCTGTTTCCTGAAACGCGGGTGTAGTTTAGTGGTAAAACATCAGCTTCCCAAGCTGAGGTTACGGGTTCGATTCCCGTTATCCGCTCCAGAAAAAGGGGTTTAGAAAATCGCTTTGAAGGTGGTTTTCTAAACCTCTTTTTTTGTCCAATACAGAGTCATGTCCCATATTCTGAATAATCGCCTGTATAGGATAAAATACCTGAATTTATGAGGTATACCTCATAGGAGAAACGACCAAAAATTGGTAAAATTTTCTTGAATTCAGTCGAATTTAAGGAGGTTTTTCCAATGCATGTGTATAACGACTTTGTCAAAAATTTTTTAAGCAGCTATGTCAAAAATATGAGAAAGGCAAAGGGTCTTTCTAAAACCGAAATGTCGGCCCATCTTCGCATTGATCCACGTTCCTATGCCGATCTGGAGTCAGGGAAATATTGTTTTTCCGCAGCCTCACTTCTCTTTCTGATATCGACCATGGAGGACAAGGAGATTATCCGGATGATCCAGAGCTTCCGGACGGAGACAGCGTCTCTGGACGAGCAGGAGCTAGTTAGGGTTTGAGAATTTACCCTGACGTATCCAATGCATAAAACCAAGTTGGAGATAACCCTCCGACTTGGTTTTTGTTTCTCCTAAAACGATTGATTGATAATAAAACAGCGATATGGTATTCTAGGGTTAGAGAAAGCGGGAAATGGAAAAGTGGAGCAGAAAGTAAACACCAACCGCGAATATTGTGTGATTACAGCCGCTTTATTGACCTGGTACAAACGTATTCAAGGGAAGGCAGCGAACTAAAGGACGCAATTAGAGAAGCTTCAAAGGAATGTGAGAAGCGCAGGATCATGCTGCTGGTTTTAAAAGAGCATATTTCGGAGGTGGAGAATATGTTGAATGTAGAATGGAACCTAGAGGATGCGTTACAGGTGGAGCGCGAAGAGGGTCGTGAGGAGGGCATCGATATTGGAATCAAACAATCGGTACAGTCTCTGTCCAGATTCTTCCCTGCGGACCAGATAGCGCAAATGCTGGAAATCCCTCTTAACCAGGTCAATCTGTCCCTTGAAAATCCGAGATAGATGCAGTTCCAAACATGATAAAACGCCATGGGGAAATTCCCATGGCGTTTTTGCAACCAAAATTAGTTTTCCTCAGTGCTGGCAGGAACAGCTGCAAATCTGGCAGGATTGATCTTGATGCCAGGCCCCATTGTCGTCGCAATGACGCAGGAGCGGACATACTGGCCCTTTGCCGCGGCGGGCTTGGCCTTAACGATTGCAGTCATCAGAGTATCAAAGTTCTGCTGAAGCTTCTCAACACCAAAGGAGGCCTTCCCGATAGGGCAGTGGATGATGTTGGTCTTGTCCAGCCTGTATTCAATCTTACCGGCCTTGGCTTCCTTGACCGCACGGGCCACATCAGGGGTAACAGTGCCGGCCTTGGGGTTAGGCATCAGACCGCGCGGACCGAGGATGCGGCCCAGACGACCCACAACGCCCATCATGTCCGGTGTGGCGATGACCACATCGAAATCCATCCAGCCTTCGGTCTGGATCTTGGTCATCATATCTTCGCCGCCAACGTAATCGGCTCCAGCTTCCTTGGCCTGGTCCAGCTTTTCGTTCTTCGCGAAGACCAGAACGCGGACTGTTTTACCGGTTCCGTTGGGCAGTACGACCGCGCCGCGGACCTGTTGATCCGCGTGACGGGAGTCAACGCCCAGACGCACATGGACCTCTACGGTCTCATCGAATTTGGCTTTGGCGGTTTTGGTGCAAACATCCAACGCCTCAGCAGTCTCGTAGAGCTTCGCACGGTCTACCATTTTACTGCTGTCTACATATTTTTTACCGTGTTTCATTCTTGTTCTCCTCCAATTTGAGTGGTATATAACGGATTTTTTCCTCCCACCCGAACGTAGTGCGTGGCGTTAGTCCTCCACGACTACGCCCATGCTGCGTGCGGTGCCCGCGATCATGCTCATCGCGCTTTCGATATTGGCTGCATTGAGGTCAGGCATTTTATGCTCTGCAATCTCCTTGACCTGCGCCTTGGTGATTGTCGCAACCTTGGTCTTGTTCGGCACGCCTGAACCGCTCTCGATCTTGCAGGCCTTCTTGATGAGGACAGCCGCCGGAGGGGTCTTTGTAATAAAGGTGAAGGAACGGTCCGCGTATACGGTGATGACCACAGGGATAATCATTCCCGCTTCACCCTTAGTGCGCTCGTTGAATTCCTTGGTAAAGGCCATGATGTTTACGCCATGCTGGCCCAGCGCAGGTCCTACGGGCGGGGCGGGGGTCGCCTTGCCTGCTGGAATCTGCAATTTGATATAACCGGTAACTTTCTGTGCCATTATATGCACCTCCCAATAATGTGTGGTTCTGCGGAAGACACACCTTTCCCCTCCAGCCAAAGCCGGAACCTGAAAAATCGGACCGCCATCAGGCAGCCCTCTCTGTGCCGTTCCTCCCACCTGCACGGTTGGCCTGAGCCTCCCGCTGTTTGCTGTCTTGCCTTTTTGGAAAAATCCCAATTTTCGCTCCCGCTGTGGGAACGGGGCGCCCCCGGCCAGTTATGCTCCATCTAAAAGGGTAGCCGGTCCGCTCCTTGTAATCCGCGGCGTCAAAGGCGGAATGGGATACTGCTTCCACACTTAATAGGTTTCCACCTTATCTATGGAAACCTCCAGGACCGTTTCACTGCCATACATGCCTACAACGCCAACCTTGACAGTTTTGTTTTCGCGGTCAATGCTTTTAACAACGCCTGTCCACATGCCGCCGCCCGGAGCCGTGAAGCCCTCGTCGTTGATCTGCACGTAATCCCCGACCTTGACTCCCTCTTCCTCCTGACGCTCGATATGCTCCACGCTGAGGGATTCCACCTCCGCGTCCGTCAGGGGAATCGGGTCCGTCGCGGAACCGACAAATCCCGTTACGCCCCGTACATTGCGCACAATATAGCGGGTGTTGTCGTCCATCAGCATTTTCACCATGACGTATCCTGGGAAAATCTTCCGTTCCACTTCCCGCTCCTTGTTGTTTTTGATCTCCATGACCTTTTCCACCGGTATTTTGATGTCAAGTATGACCTCCTGGAGCTTGCGGTTCTGTACGATCCTCTCCAGGTTGGCTGCTACCTTGTTTTCATATCCGGAATAGGTATGGACAACATACCACCTGGGCACCTTCTTCTCGGTTTCAGACATTCGTTTTTCCCTCCACACGGCGCATTGTGTCCATGGGTTACGCGCCTCTTAAAAACAGATTCACCAACAGCATCAGCACATAATCCAACCCGCCCACCACAGCGGCCGAAAGCAGCATCACTGCAATGACAACCACAGTGTTGTTGAGAACTGTCTTCCTGCTGGGCCAGACAATCTTCTTGATCTCGCCCTTCATGTCCTTGACGGACTGTACCATTCTGGCTGTCAGCTTTTTCTTCTGTTCCTTTTTCGCCAGCGCTTTTTTGGCGTCGTCCTTGTTGGCGTTCTTTGCGTCTTTCGCTTTGTTATCCGCCACCTACAACCCGCCTTTCACTACTTCGTCTCTTTGTGGACTGTGTGCTTCCGACAGAAGCGGCAGTACTTGTTCATCTCCAGCCTGTCAGGGTCGTTCTTCTTGTTCTTCATTGTGTCGTAGTTGCGCTGCTTGCACTCTGTGCAGGACAAGGTCACTTTTACTCTCATGAATCGGCACCTCCTAATTCGGTTTTTTGCCTCCCTCACTGAAAAGGGCTGTCAGTTTTTGATTTTGCCAATAAAAAAATCCCCTTTTAGAGGTATTATCATAGTAACACAAACTTTTCCTTTCGTCAATCGTTTTTTTGCATAAAAATCCCCTTCTTCCAAACTTTTTTCTGCACGCCGGAAAGAGGCCGGCTGCAGCCCCGCTTTTCCATTTCTTCGTTCCCTTTCCCGGCGTTTCGTGATATAATAACCTGGAAACCGGATCCTCCGGATGAGCTTCCTGCGGGAAGGTCTGCCCAGAGGTGCCGCACCGCTAATGGAGGGAAGAAATTTTGAAACGTATCTTATCAAGAAAGCTCACCATCCGGGAAATGGTGCTGTTTCTCTTTATGCCCGCTGTCCTTGCCGCGGTTCTGATCTGCGGCGGCGTTTCCTATCTTCTGGTCAGCCGTCAGCTCCGAGACAATACCTTTTCCAACGCCGTCGATATCGTCTCCCAGCTCCAGATGAACCTAAACTACCGTCTGGATGACATCTATGAAAAATACGAGGGTTTTCTCCGCGGTTCCGCAATGGAACGCCTTTTCGCTGGCAGCGCCGATGTTGATCAGCTCCAGGGGGAATTGGACGCTCTCTATGCCTCCCGCTCTCAGATGCTGGATTCCGTGCTCCTGGCGGTAACGATGCCTGAGCAAAGCTTTTCCGTCTTCAGCGGGCCGGATGGCTGCTCTCCCTCCCCGGATATCTCCGAAAAGACGCTGATCAGCGCCCGCACCATTGATTCCCTGACGCCGGGGCGGGTCTACTGGTCCAACCTCCACGAGGACGCCCTGCTCACCCGAACGCAGCCCGCCCGGACTGCTCTGCTCTATTCCCTTGTCCGGGAAAACGGCGTTTCTGCGCTGCTTGTTTTCCAGATACGGGAGGACTTTTTCCGTGAACTTCTCTCCCAGGCGCGCATCACCGAGCACGGCTATCTCTCCCTCCTGAGCGCCGATGGGGAAATGGTATTCAAAGAGGTTGTCCCGGACAACACCCTGACCCAGGAGGATATGGACCGTATTCTCTCTGCCTCCTCCCGCGCCAGCTTCCGCACCAGGAGTGCCAGCGGCAAACGGCTGCTGGTGATTAGCGAGCCCCTCCCTCCCACCGATTGGCAGATTCTGGCCGTCTTCCCCGAAAAGGAAATTCTTGGGGCGGCACGGTTGATTAAATATGTCTATTTTTACGGGGCAGTCCTGCTGGTACTGCTCACCATTGCCGTGTCCAATCTCTTTTCCCGCATCTTCTCCCTCCCCATCCAGGAGTGGATCAAAAATGTTCAATCTGCTGAAAGGGGATGCCCGGACGTGACCTTTCCCAACACCAACTGCGAGGAAATTGCCGTCCTCAACGACGGCCTTCAGGCCCTTTTCCAGAAGATGAGCGAAATGGTACAGCACATCGAAAGGGAGCACCAGCACAAGCGGGAACTGGAAATGGCAATTCTTCAAGCCCAGATCAATCCTCACTTTCTCTACAACACCCTTTACAGCATCCAGCAGCTCTACGGCATGGGTGAGAACCAGACAGCCTCCAAAATGGTGGGCGATCTCTCCAACTTTTTCCGCCTGAGTCTGAGCAAGGGCAGGGAGCTAATCCCCATCCGGGACGAAATCGAGCACCTGAAAAGCTATATGTCCATTCAGCAGATACGGTACGACCAGATTTCCTACGAGCTCTCCATTGACGAACGGATCATGGATCTGAATATCATCAAGCTTACCCTCCAGCCCCTGCTGGAAAACGCCATTTCCCATGGGCTTTTCACTGCCCGGCGGGGACATATCCAGGTAAAGGGGCGCATGACGGAGGAGGGAATCGTATTCAAGGTGCGGGACAACGGGTCCGGAATGGCGCCGGAGGCCCTGGAGCAGCTCAATCACGCCCTGCAAAACGGAGACTGGGCCGCTCTGCCCTCCGCTTATGGCATCAAAAACGTCCACCAGAGGATACAGCTTTACTGCGGTCCCTCCTATGGTCTGAGCTATGAAAGCGAATCTGACAAAGGGACAACCGTCACCATCCATATTTCCTCTGATTTATAAGGAACAAAAAAAGAATTTGCTTTTTTAAGGAAATTAGCACTTATATTTATAGAGTGCTAATTATTTACAAATAATTCATATCAACAGAGAATCTTTGTAACAAAAGCAGGGTATACTCATAATTGTTCCAGGGGAAAGCGTAAGGGACGCGGACCGAG
This sequence comes from Oscillospiraceae bacterium, assembly GCA_022800935.1. Taxonomy (GTDB): domain Bacteria; phylum Bacillota; class Clostridia; order Oscillospirales; family Ruminococcaceae; genus UBA1405. The sequence goes on along the minus strand of JAAWRH010000005.1, from coordinate 58,416 downwards.
GGACGGCTTAAAAAGGCAAAACAGCGTAAGAACTGCGCAACCCCGCTGTGACGCCGTAACCATCATTGGGGCGCAGAGAATAGGAGTACAATATGTTTGGACTTATTCCTTTTGCTCATGAAGATAATCTATTCCGCTATCTGGACAACATGGAGAAGAACTTTTTCACCGGCTTCAGCGATGTCAGCCAGTTCCGATGTGACATTCAGGACAAGGGCGATAACTTCCTTCTGGAGGCGGAACTTCCCGGCTTCAACAAAGAGGATATCAGCCTTGACCTGAAGGAGAACACCCTGACCATCTCTGCGGTACACAAAGACCAGTCGGAGGAGAAGGACGAGAAGAACGGCTACGTCCGCCGGGAGAGAAAGATTGGTTCCTTCAGCCGCAGCTTTGATGTTTCGGGGATTGATGTGTCCAAAATCGACGCAGAATATACCAACGGCATTCTGTTACTGCACCTGCCCAAAAAGCTGCCGGAACCCCCTGCATCCACCACAATCACTATCCGGTAATTATCTTGCCATAATATCTGCAACGCGCCGCCTTCCGGAAAGTCCGGGGGACGGCGCTTTTTTTGGATAAAAGCATAAGCGCTCCCCATCGCGGGCATACTGCCCGGTGGGGAGCGCTGCTGCGCTCACTTCGATTTGGCGCTATTTTTCCAGGGTCCGGTATCCTGTTCCCCGGTCGATTACATTTTTCAGTGGCTCGCCCCGCAGGTACCGCCCCAGGTTCTCCGCGGAAATCCGGACAATCCGTTCAAAGGTCTCCGCCAGGGACCATCCTCCGGAGACATGGGGGGTAATGATCAAATTGGGCAGTTCCCACAGGGGGTGCTCCGGCGGAAGGGGCTCCGGATCGGTCACGTCCACCGCCGCCCCGGAAAGCTTCCCGCTCTTCAGGGCGTCGTACAGGGCCATGGATTCAATGGCCGTTCCCCGACCCACATTGAGCACCACCGCTCCGTCCTTCATCCGTTCCATTCGCTGGCGGTTCAGTATCCCGGCGGTCCCGCTGCCTCCTGGAAGGCTGAGGGCAACCACATCCGCGCGGGGCAGCAGGGAATCCAGCTCTTCAATGAGATGCACCTCGTCGGCATACTCCGGCTTGACGGTATCGGTGCGGCGCACCCCTATCACATACGCGCCCATCCCCTTTACCAGCCGGGCAAAGCTGCCTCCAATGTCCCCCATGCCAACGACCAGAACCGTGGAACCCCACACGGATTTTACACTCCCCAGCTTCACCCATTCCCGGAGAATTTGGCTGTCCCGATACAGATTCAGCTTTTTGTACAGGGAAAGCAGCGTCCCCAGCATATACTCCGATATGGCCAGCCCATAGGCCCCGGTGGCGTTGGTGATGACGGCCTGGGGGGAGATAACCCCCTCCTTCAGATATGGGTCCGGTCCGGCAGTGTTGCTCTGGAACCACCTCAGGTTGGATGACCCCGCCACATATTCCACCGGCGGATTCCCGATGATAACCTGGGCCTGCTGGACCTGTTCCCTGGTCACAGTATCCGCCGCGGCGTAGGTCAGCTGGATTCCGGGGGCCGCCGTCTCCAGGACGGCTTTATGACGCTCCTCCAGCGGAAGCAAAACAAGGATTCGCTGTTGTTCCATGGTGTTTCCCTCTTTCTGTTTTTATCATATAGCTCTATTCTAACATATATACGTTTCCCTGAAAAGCCGAAAAAACACTTTTTTATCCAATCCCTTGGAAAGGAGGCTTTCGCCGTGGCCCGTCCCCGCTCTAAATTCAATTTTTCCGGCTGCGGCTGTCTCCTCCTTCTGCTGGCGGCGACAGCCTGCGCCGCCTTTGGCGGAACGCTGTTTTGGCTCAACCGCTCCCGTTCTCCGGAGAATATTTCCTCCTATGCTCCATCTATTTCATCCCACAGCACATATGTCCCTGAAAAAACCGTCTCTATTTCCTCCAATCCCTCCTATCCTGTCCGCCCTCTGGACATTGCCGGACAGGTTTCCGACGCTGCCACTGCCGCTTCGGACGCCGCCTATACGGTCTTCATGGTCCTCAACGGCTCAGACCTGGAGACCCAAAACGGATTTGCCACCGGCGACCTGATGGAAATTCTCTCCAGCGGCCTGGACAGCGGCAGGGTCAATTTTCTCATCCTGGCCGGGGGAACCCTGGAGTGGCAGAACGACTTCATGCCTGACCGGGAGTACGCTGTCTACCGGGTCATTGATGGCGCTTTGGAAACTCTGTGCCTTTTGGGCAGGCAGGACCTGGCGGACCCCGCCCTTCTCGCCGGATTCCTGGAGCTGGGATACAGCCTCTACCCTGCCCGACAGTATGGCCTTATCTTCTGGGACCACGGCGGCGGGGCGGTGATTGGGTGCGGATATGACGAAATCACCGAGCACTCCCTCCGTCTTCACCAGTTGGAAGCAGCTCTCGCCAGCAGCCGGGCGGCAGAATCCCCCCTGGAGTTCATTGGCTTTGACGCCTGCATCATGGCAAACCTGGAGACCGCCTGTATATGCAGCCGGTACGCCAACTATCTGATTGCCTCAGAGGAGCTGGAGCCAGGAAGCGGCTGGGATTACGGCTTTCTGTCCCGTCTTTCCCAGGACGGTCCTCAAACCGGTGCGGAGATCGGGCGGAGGATCGGAGAGGATTACATCTCCTATTACAACACCCTTGCCGGGCAGCTTCTAGGGGTACGGGCCGCTATCTCCGTCACAGACCTGCGCCGTATTCCGGCTGTTACACAGGCGGTGGAGGATTTGGCGGAAGCGGTAAATCAACGCCTGGTTTCCGGCGGCTACAACCGCATTGCCCGGCTTCGGGGCCGGACCATGGGCTTTGCCGGGACCGGGGATGAGGACGACTATGACCTGGTGGATCTGGCCGCCCTCTGTGAACAGCTTGGGGAGGACTATCCCCTCCAGGCCGGGGCCGTGGTCTCGGCGCTGGAGGAGGCAGTGGTCTTTTGCGACAGCACCCAGACCGTGGAAAACGCCAACGGACTCACCGTATATTTCCCCTTTTTTGCCAAGCTCAGCTCCTATGAGTACATTCCCCTTTATGAGGAGCTGGATGTCCTGCCCCGCTACACCGAGATGATTGTAAACTTCGCTCGGATTCTCAACGGGGACAGCGTCGCGGTGGGCTCCGGCTTCGACGCCTTTCCCATCACCCCGGAGCAGGGGACGGAGGGAACATACTTCTTCCGTCTCACGCCGGAGGAGCTGGACCGGCTCTATGGAGTCCGCTTCACCCTGTGGCAGGTATTGGAGCGGCGGGAGGACGGCCTGATCTGCTGTATCCAGCGGGAACAGACCCGGCAGGGAGAAATTGGCGGGGACGGGACCATCCTCACCCGCTTCGACGGCCTTCAAACCACACTGGACGGACGTCCCTGCTGCCTTTACGAGACGGACAACAGCCCCCAGGGGACGCGGTACTATATCCCGGCGGTGCTCAACGGTCAGAATGTCCGGTTGATGGTACAGGCGGAGGAGGGGGACGGAACGGTCATAGGAGCGTCACCGGAGCGGGAGCCAGGACACTCCCCTGCCCCCCAAAGGGGGTTAACGGCCATCAAGCCGGGGGACCGCCTGCGGCTGCGCTATCCCGCTGCCCTGTTCTCCATAGACGGAGGGGATATTCCGGGGGAGACGGATTTTCCGGAGCAGTACGAGGGCGAGGAGTGGATGATAACGCGGACCTTAAAGGTAAAGCGGACCGCGGCGGATGAGGGCGAATATCTGTACGGCTTTGTCCTGGTGGATACCCAGAGGCGGGAACACGCCACGGACTTTATCCGGGTGATGCTTTCCCATGAGAAAAGCGCCCAGTCCTAACGGCAAAACGGGCGGGAAATCCCGTCCGGATTTCCCGCCCGCAAAAGGCGCTGTTATCTGAAATACTCCACTGCCCCTCTGAACAGCTTCATATCCTTCTCCCCGTCCACATTCAGGTACACCCTATCCCCTATGCGCTCCGAGTGGCCCATCTTGCCGAAAACCCTGCCGTCCGGGGAGGTGATTCCCTCAATGGCGGCGGCGGATTCGTTGGGGTTAAAGCGGATGTCCAGGGAGGGCCTGCCCTCCAGGTCCACATACTGGGTGGCAATCTGTCCGCCCGCCGCAAGGCGGGCAATGCACCCGTCGTCCGCCACAAACCTGCCCTCCCCGTGGGAAATGGGAACCGTGTACACATCCCCCACATTGGAGAACATCAGCCAGGGCGACTTGTTGGAGGCCACCCGCAGCCGCACCAGATTGGACTGGTGCCGCCCAATGCGGTTAAAGGTCAGGGTCGGGCAGCTCTCGTCCATGGCCCGTATCTCCCCGTAGGGAACCAGCCCCAGCTTGATCAGCGCCTGGAACCCGTTGCAGATGCCGCACATCAGCCCGTCCCGCTGCCGGAGCAGCCCGTGTACCGCCTGGACGATACGGGGGTTGCGGAAGAACGCCGTAATGAACTTGCCAGAGCCGTCCGGTTCATCGCCGCCGGAGAACCCGCCGGGGATGGCGATGATCTGGCTTTCGCCTATCTTCTTTTCAAAGGCGGCAACCGATTCCTCCAGGTCCCCGCTGGTCAGGTTGCGGACCACAAAGATTTCCGCCTTTGCCCCCGCCAGCTCAAAGGCCCTGGCAGTGTCGTATTCGCAGTTGGTCCCTGGGAAAACGGGGATCAGCACCCTGGGCTGAGGATGTTTCGTTCCTGCCTTCAGAATCTCCCCCCGCTCATAGGAGAAGGTGGGAACCGCTATGCGGGGTGTAGGCAGCAGGTATGGGAACACCGGCTGGAGCTTTGCCTCCCAGGCCTTCTGGATTTCATCCATGGAGACAGTTTCTCCGCCCATGGAGATGCTGTATTCCTCGACGGTGTGCCCCAGCAGACTGCCGGTGGTCTCCACCGGCTCCTCCGTTTCAAAGACAAACCCGCCGTAGGATTGGTCGGAGCAGTACAGCTCGTTTTCGGAAATGGCTTGGCCAAACCGGAAGCCAATCCGGTTGCCGAAGCCCATCTTGGTCACAGCCTCCATCACGCCGCCCATGGAAAGGGTCCAGACCGCCTTTACCCTGCCGGAGGCAATCAGCTTTTCCATCTCGTCGAACACGGCGCGGACGCTCTCGAAGCAGGGAAGGCCGTCCTGATTGTAGTGGGGCTTTATGAGGTAAACCGGGTGTCCGGCCCTTTTAAATTCAGTGGAGATGATATTTCCGGTCTTGGCCGCCGAAACCGCAAAGGAGACCAGGGTCGGCGGGACGTCGATGTCCTCAAAGGTGCCGGACATGGAGTCCTTTCCGCCGATGGCCCCGCACTTTAAGGCGAGCTGGGCCTCCAGCGCCCCCAGCAGTGCGGAAAGGGGTTTGCCCCAGCGCTCCGGACGATTGTTGGTGCGCTCAAAGTATTCCTGGAAAGTCAGCCAGCACTTGTGATAGCTGCCCCCCGCCGCCACAATCTTGGCCACCGATTCCACCACTGCCAGCATCGCCCCGTGGTAGGGGCTGTACTGGGACAGGAAGGGATTAAAGCCCCAGCCCATCAGAGAGCAGGTAGTGGTGTCGCCCTGGAGCATGGGGATTTTCGCCGCCATGGCCTGGGCGGGGGTGAGCTGATGCCTTCCGCCGAAGGGCATCAAAAGGGTGTTGGCCCCGATGGTGGAGTCAAACCGCTCCACCAGCCCCTTCTGGGAGCAGAGGTTCAAATCTGAGAGGTGCTCCAGCAGCTTCTTTTTCAGGGACTTGGGTTTCCCCTCCTCCGGAATCTGCTGGACAGGGGCGGGGATGGAAGCGGTGGTGTGCTTTTCCGCGCCGTTGGAGTTGAGGAACTCACGGGAAAGGTTGACGATGGATTTCCCGTTCCAGTTGAGCACCAGCCGGGGCTTCTCGGTGACAACCGCCACCCTTGTGGCCTCCAGGTTTTCCCGGTTGGCCGCCTGGATAAAGGCTGCCGCGTCCTTTTCGGCCACCACCACCGCCATCCGCTCCTGGGATTCGGAGATGGCGAGCTCGGTGCCGTCCAGTCCCTCGTACTTTTTGGGGACGGCGTTGAGGTCAATTTCCAGCCCATCGGCCAGCTCGCCGATGGCCACCGACACGCCGCCCGCGCCGAAATCGTTGCAGCGTTTGATCATCCGGGTGACATTTCCGTCCCGGAACAGCCGCTGGAGCTTGCGCTCCTCCGGGGCGTTGCCCTTCTGGACCTCCGCGCCGCAGGTCTCCAGGGATTCCAGGGTGTGGCTCTTGGAGGAGCCGGTTGCCCCGCCGCAGCCGTCGCGGCCGGTGCGCCCGCCCAGCAGGATCACCACGTCGGAGGGTTCAGGGCGCTGGCGCACCACATTCTCCACCGGGGCGGCGGCGATAACCGCGCCGATCTCCAGCCGCTTTGCCGCATATCCGGGGTGATACAGCTCCGCCACATGTCCGGTGGCCAGGCCGATCTGGTTGCCGTAGGAGCTGTAGCCCCCCGCGGCGGTTGTGACCAGCTTCCTCTGGGGCAGCTTGCCCTTCATGGTCTGCTCCACCGGCAGCAGGGGATCTGCCGCCCCGGTGACACGCATGGCCTGGTACACATAGCTTCTCCCGGAGAGGGGGTCACGGATGGCCCCACCCAGGCAGGTGGCCGCGCCGCCGAAGGGCTCGATTTCGGTGGGGTGGTTGTGGGTCTCGTTTTTGAACATCAGCAGCCACTGGCTCTCCCTGCCGTCGTTGTCCACGGTGATGCGCACCGAGCAGGCGTTAATCTCCTCCGACTCGTCCAGGTCCTGGAGATACCCCTCCGCCTTCAGGGCCTTTGCCCCGATGGTGGCCAGGTCCATCAGGCAGATAGGCTTGCCCTCCCGGCCCAGCTTGGCGCGGAGGGCAAGGTATTTCTGATAGCTGTCCCGGATATAGGGGGGCTCAATCTCCACCTGGTCGATGATGGTGCCGAAGGTGGTGTGGCGGCAGTGGTCGGACCAGTAGGTGTCTATCATGCGGATTTCGGTGATGGTGGGGTCGCGGCGCTCCTCGTCCCGGAAGTAGCTCTGGCAGAAGGCAATGTCGTCCTCGTCCATGGCAAGGCCATAAGAGGCGATGAACTCCCGCAGCTCCTCCCTGGAGTAGGCGGTAAAGCCGTCGAGGGTCTTCACCTCTGTGGGGATGGAGTAGCTGGCCTCCAGGGTTTCGGGCAGCTCCAGGGAGGCCTCCCGGCTCTCCACCGGGTTGATGAGGTAGTGTTTGACGGCCTCAAACTGCTGATTAGTCATTTCTCCGTATACATAATAAACGCGGGCGGTGCGGATAAGGGGCTTGTCCTTCAGGGTGGATATCTGGATACACTGGGCGCAGGAATCCGCCCGCTGGTCAAACTGCCCCGGCAGATATTCGCTGGCAAAGACCCTTGCCCCCTCCGGGTCGGGCAGAACGTCATAGGTGACGTCCACCGGCGGCTCCGAAAAGACGGTATCCCGGACCTGGGCGAAGTCCTCGTCGCTGAGGCCCTGGGCGTCGTACCGGTTAAACAGGCGCAGCCTGGTGACGCCGCCGAGCATCAGGGCGGTTTGGATATCGGACAGAATTCCGTTTGCTTCCACTGCGAAATCGGGCTTTTTTTCCACGTAGATACGTTTTACTGCCATGTTCCACACTCCTATTTTGCAGATTACCGGGATGATTTTCTCTATACTATCATCATAACACAAAAACCGCCGTGAAAACAGCGGGCTTTGGGGAGAAATTCCGGATAACCTCCCCTCTCCTTTTGTGAGTTGTGTCCATATCAGGCGGGGCATTATTCAAAAAGGGGACAAAATTTTCAGAAACAGTTTTAAAAGATTTCATTTATTCGTAATCAGAAACATACAATTTTGAAATAAAAGAACTTTATACTATAAGCAATCAAACCCTAACAGAAGAGAGGTTTTCAGCATGAAGAGTAAAGCCAAAAAAACAGCCGTACTGCTGGCTGCGGCCATGATACCAACGGCGATATTCACCGGATGCTCCGGGAATAACGAGGAGGAGGGCAGCGGAGGACCCTATCTGGTGGTCAGCTCCAGCCTGGTAAACGAGGAAAAGGCGAAGGAACTGGTTTCCACGCTGAACGAATCACTGCCCGGCGTGGAGATCCAGCTCAACGCCATATCCGTGGGGGACACCAGCAAGGACCCCACGTCGGCCATGGCGGGGATTATGAAGCTGACCATGGTCATGGCGGGGCAGGAGGCGGATGTCCTGATTGCCGACTATGATTCCGCCTGGCGCAACGCCGGGAGCGAGGCGTTCTATCCCCTGACCGAGCTGTTCTCGGAGGAGGAGCTGAATCCCTACCTGGACAAGATCGTCTCCTTTGAGCTCACCGACGACCAGGGGAACCCCACTGGGGAGAAGGTGGAAAACTGCGGAATCGATGTTTCGGACAATGCGGAGCTCTCCGCCATCTGTCCCGGCGCGGATTCGGTGGGGGTATATATCATCAGCAATTCCCCCAATCTGGATACGGCGAAGGAGATTTTCCGCCAGCTTGCGTTTACGGAATGACCATCTCCATAGAAAGAATAAAAAGTCCCATCCGCTTCCAAAACGGAAAACGGATGGGAACTTTTATCCCTTGAACGGGTCGGTCTGTGATTACTTGTACTCCGGCATCCAGTCCTTGTGGGCCTCAAACAGGTCGTCGCACATGGATGTAATCTCGTCCATGGTCAGCTCCGCCGCCGTGTGGGGGTCCATCATGGCCGCCATGTAGACGTATTCCTTCTTCAGGGTTCTGGCCGCCTCTATGGTCAGCAGCTGTACGTTGATGTTGGTCCGGTTGATGGCCGCGCACTGCTCCGGCAACGCCCCCACATGGCAGGGGTTGACACCGTTGCGGTCGATCATGCAGGGCACCTCCACGCAGGCGTTCTCCGGCAGATTGGTGATCAGGTGCCCGGTGTTCTGCACATTTCCGTGCACCCGGAAGGGCTTGTCTGTCTCCATCGCCTCAATGATGTACGCCGCGTACTCCTTGCTCTTTTTGTGCTCCAGGTTTTCGTCGTTGACCAGGCTTTCCCGCATGGCCACCCATTGGTCAATCTGCTTGACACAGCGGCGGGGATACTCGTCCAGGGGGATGTTGAACCTGTCGATGAGCTCCGGATTGCGGGCCTTGATAAACCACGGGCAGTATTCGGAGAAATGCTCGGAGGATTCTGTAATATAGTACCCGAAGCGGTTCATCATCTCCAGCCGGACCAGGTCCTTCTTCCTGAGGTCCGCCAGCTCCAGGTCGCGGGAGCGCTTTTTGATTTCCGGATAAAGGTCGTTGCCCTCCAGGTCTGTCACCTTCAGCAGCCAGGCCTGATGGTTGATGCCCGCAATCTCCCAGCGGGTCTTCCCGTCGTACTGCTCAAACAGCCCCACATCCTTCAGCAGGGTGGGAACGCAGCCCTGTACGCTGTGGCAGAGGCCTATGGTGCGTATGTCGGTGTTCTGCTGGATGTAGCCGGAGAGCATGGCCATGGGGTTGGTGTAGTTGATGAACAGCGCGTCCGGGCAGAGGCGGCGCATATCCTCGGCAAAGTCCATCATCACCGGGATGGTGCGCAGGGCGCGGAAGATTCCCCCGATGCCCAGGGTGTCCGCGATGGTCTGGCGCAGGCCGTATTTTTTGGGAATCTCAAAGTCGGTGACAGTGCAGGGCTCATATCCCCCCACCTGGATGGCGTTGACCACATACCCCGCCCCCGCCAGGGCCGCTGTCCGGTCCAGGGTGGCGTGGATAGAGGTGTCCTTCCGCCCGGAGTTCTTCAGTATGTTGCTCAGCATCCGCTTGGAATCCTCCAGCCGAACCGGGTCAATGTCGTAGAGCCAGATTTCCATTCCCTCCAGGGCAGGAGTCATAATGCAGTCGCCCAGCACGTTTTTCGCGAAGACGGTGCTCCCCGCGCCCATAAACGCAATTTTGATCATGATATAATCCTCCTTCTTTTCTGTACGAACAGGACTGACGGCTGTTTTTTATGTAATCTGTATGCTTTACCCCGCCGTCTCCATCTGTTTCTACCGGTATTATACAATAAAACGGCGGTTGAGGCATTCAATTATGGTGCCTATATCTGTAAAATTGAATCCGTTTGCAGACATTTGGATAATTACACTTTTTTCAGGAGACACACCCAATCGTTGTGGCCCTGCTTTTTCACCGGCGGTGTCAAAATTTCTCCGCCCTCCTTGGAAAGGTCCACCCTTCCGAAGTAGCTTCTGCTCCCCACAGCCGGGTCCAGCCACCAGCCGTCCGCCAGGCCCATGTCCGATTTTACCGTCATGGACTTGCCAAGATAGCTGTACAGCACTAGATATTCCCCGCCTCCAAAGGCGGATACTCGCTGCTCCTTCTCCCCGTTTCCGGAGAGAACCGCCTCCTCCATGGGGCGGCAGCGCTGGAAATCAATTTCCAGCATCAGGTTCTTGAGAATCTGCATCTGCCCGCTTCCGGTGTGGTGAATGGCTTTCTCCCACGGGTCCACGGCTCCGAACTCCTGAATGTGTCCGGTTCCGTAAAACTGGAATACCGAGTTATCCCCATAGGTGTGGCCGCAGGAACCCGCCAGCACCGACCACCAGGCGTACCGGCGCACATGGTATTCCTGCCAGTATGGCTGCGAGGGGTCGTGGAGGCCCTGGGGAATCTGCTCATAGGAGGGTTCGCCGTCCAGCACCGGACGGGCGGGCGCACCCCCGGCAATCTCCTCCAGCTCCGCCTGGACATACCGCCAGTTGTCCTCCCCGTACCAGGGCTCGCCGCCCTCCTTGTCGTCCCAGCTCCTCAAATCCGGCTGGTCGTAGCGGCGGTGTCCTGACTGGAACATGTTGATGTCCAGCCACGGGGAATCCAAGAACCAGTAGGAGGAGCAGGTCCGCCCGAAGGGGTGGTAGGCAATCAGCTTGTCCGGGGTCTTCTCCTTGAGGATTTTCCCCATTACCTCCCACATCTGGTGGAATTCGCTGCCGCGGATGTCCCCGCCCAGAATCCAGATAATATTTTTCCGCTTTCCGAACCGTTCCGCCAGAAAGTTGGCATAGGGCTCCTCGGTTTTCTCGTCAATAAATCCTCGCCTGGCCACCTTGCCCCAGATGGGCAGACAGCCGATGTACACACCAAGCTCCTCCGCGATGTCCAGGACCCCCTCCACATGCTGCCAGTAGGGCTCGTTTTCCGGCCCGATGCAGCGGAGGATGTCCACCTCCTCCATCAGCTGGAGACTTCCCAGGCTGTCCCCCTCCCGGCGGGCGTTGGTCAGCACCGCCTGTATCACGTTAAATCCTTTGTCCGCGCGGTTTTTCAGGTAGACCCGCGCCTGGGGCAGGGTGAGGCGCTGGAGCAGGTCCCAGGCGGTATCCCCCAGCCAGAAAAAGGGAGTGTCCCCGTTTTTCAGGTAATGTCCTGTTTGGTCTACCCGCAGTGTTCCGTTTTCCCATGGCTTTGTCATTTGACTTCCTCGCTTTCTTGGTTGCTTTTAAAATAATGTCACCAATGCGGAAAAGGTATTTATCGTGCCGTGAATGATCCAGCTGGGCAGAATGGAACCACCCGCTTTCTTTTCATTGAGATAGGCAAAGGCCACCGCGGGGAGCATCGGATAGATTGTAATCACAATGCCCGCAGCCAGCCCTGCACGTCCCCATACCATCGTAAGGTGGAGCGCCCCAAAGATCAACGCCTGAATCACGTTGGCAGCCGTAAAGCCGAATTTCGCCGCCATCCGTTTTAACAAAAACCCTCTGAACAGGATTTCCTCCGACAGCCCGGTCTGAAGATATGAATAGGCCAGCACACTAGGAAGGGCGGCTGCCCCCATTCCCTTGTACGCCGAATCGGCGGCAGCAAGGTCCCCTCTCAGCCATATGGCGAATTCGCCAACCAAAAAACATACCACTAAAACAATTCCCGTCAAAATCCAGAGGTTCTTTTGACTGGCGCACTCTGCCCTTTTCATCCCCAGCCAGCGGAAGAAATTTTCCTTTTTCATCGCTGTGATAAGCCACCAAATCAACGGAATAAGAGAAAACAAAACGATCTGAAAAACTGCGTTCAGCAGCTGATTCAAAAACACGATGACCACGCCCTTTCTGTCCATCAGATGTATGCTGGAGCGGTTTGGCTACGCCCCTGTCTCGGTCCAGGACCGCAGCCCTTCCCCGCTGCCGCCGTGGAAGATGTGGAAATACCAGTCCCCCTGGGCAATGGCTTTCCGGCTAATCTCCACCGCCTGTTCCCTGTCTTTGATCATCTGCTCCTTGAGCCGTTCAACGGAGGGGAAACGAGTCTCCTCCCGCAGGTGCTCCAGCAAAAATACCTGCACCCTCTCTCCGTATAGGTCCTTGTCACAGCCGATGATATTGGTTTCCGCCAAAATCCCGTCACTGCCAATCGTGGGCTTTACCCCCACGTTGGAGACCGCCGGAAGGTACTGCCCGTCCACCTGTGCAACCGAGGCGTACACGCCAAAGGCCGGGACGCAGAACCCCGCTGGGAATGCCTGGTTGATAGTGGGGAATTCCAGCGTACGCCCCAGCTCGTTGCCGTGGATGACTTCAAAGTCAATGGAATAGGGACGGCCCATCATCCTGCGCGCCGCGTCCATCTTCCCTTCTGAAATGGCCCTGCGGATGGCGGTGGAGCTGATGAGTTCATCCGAATATGTCACCTGTCCTGCGGTGAGCACCGAAACCCCCTCCTTGTCACATTCGCGGATCAAAAAGTCCAGGTTCCCGGCGGCGTCCTTGCCAAAGTGGAAGTTATTTCCGCAGCAGACCACCCGCGCCCCCATCTTTTCAATGAGAATTTCATGAATAAACCGCTCCGGGGAAAGGCCCCGGACCTCAGGGAAATCTAGGGAAACCACCACCTGGAATCCGATCTCCCGGAAAGCGTCGAACTTTGCCCCGGCACTGAGGATGGTTGTCCCCTTTTTGGCCAGGTGGCTGAAGGTGAAGACGCAGGGAGTCATGATGGAGGCAAAGGCGGCGGTAGAACACAAAACCTTTTGGTGCCCCATGTGTACGCCGTCAAAATACCCCAGCGCCACGGCGGAGGGACCGGGAATGGGGGGATCGATCTGGGAAAGGCTGCGATAAACGTCCATATAGAATCCTATCCTTTCATAGGCGAAGTGGCGGGCTGTCTGGCCGCCAGGATTTTTACGGTTTGCAGCGTTCCACGCTGCCGGTCAGGGCGGGCCACCCCAAGGAAGGAGCGGTCAGCCCCCATCACCCTGACATCACCCTCCACATCGGGGCATCTGACCCGCCGCAGATCCAGGGGAACGCCGTTTAAAAACAGGCGGGTGCGGAAAGCATCCAGCCAAACGGCAGGCAGGCCCTCAAAGGCACGGCCCAGGGGGAGCAGAAGCTCCTCCCCCGCCTGCTCGGAAAGATGCTGAAGTTGCCGCAGGGTAAGGCATTCCCCAATTCCGAAGCCTGCCGCGCGGGTGCGGCGCAGGGCGGTGACCACCGCGCCGCACCCTAGGGCCGCCCCAATGTCATGTATGATGGTGCGGATATAGGTGCCCTTAGAACAGGATATCTCCAGAACGCCAGACTGCTCCTCCTGGGAAAAGGAGAGCAGCTCCAGCTCCCGGACTTCCACAGTGCGGGGCTGCCGCTCCACCTCCATCCCCTGGCGGGCCAGGTCGTAAAGGCGCTGTCCCCCCACCTGGACGGCGGAGAACATGGGGGGAATCTGCTGAATCTGCCCCCGGAAGGCCCCAAGGGCCTGCTCCAGCTGAGGGCGGGAAATCCGCGGAACTCCCGCACTGCCGGAGACGCTTCCCCAGATGTCCTGGGTATCGCTGACCAGCCCCAGTTGGAAGGAGGCCATATAGGCTTTGTCCTGGTCCGGGAGGATATCGCAGGCTCGGGTGGCCCGTCCCACCAGGACCGGGAGCACGCCGGTGGCCATAGGGTCCAACGTCCCGGCGTGCCCCAGGCGGCGGATGTGCAGGATTCCCCGCAGCTTTGCAATGACATCAAAGGAGGTAAAGGCCTGCGGCTTATCAATACAGAGTATGCCGTTCCATTCCTCCCTGGGCAGACTGCTCATTTGCGATTTCTCCTTTTATCTGTCAAAATTGAGGCCCAAGCCAATCCGCGTTTCTGTTCCCTAGCTCAATACCTCTTCAAACTTTTTACAAAGCCGCAGCATCGTCTCGTCCAGCGTCTGCATGATCTGGCACCCGGCGGCCCGCTTGTGGCCGCCCCCGCCAAAGGCGGAGCATATCTCGCAGGCGTCCACCCCTTCGCCGGTGCGCACCGATACCTTGAAGCCGCCCTCCGGCTGTTCCTTCAGCGTCGCGCCGATCTCCACCCCTTCGATGGATTTGGGGACGTTGACAATCGCCTCGGTCTCCTCCATGGACGCCCCCGTCTCCTGGAGCATCTGCCGGGTGACGACCAGCGCGGCCGCCCGTCCGCCGCAGAAAAAGCGGAGGGTCCTCAGGGCCTTCTGCTCCAGGGCAATCTGGGAACGGGTCTTTATCTCGAACATATTGCGGTTAATCTCAAACCAATCCGCCCCGGCCTCCATCAGCCTTGCGGCCAGCTGGTGGGTGCGGGGCTGGGTGTTGGAAAACCGGAAGCAGCCGGTATCGGTGGAGAGGCCAAGGTACAGGCAGCTTGCAATCTCCGGGGTGATTTCCACCCCCATTGCCAGCAGCAGCTCATAGATGATCTGGCAGTTTGCCGCCTCCTCCGGCCGCAAAAGCAGATTGCTGGCAAACCCGCTGTGGGAGGGGTGATGGTCTATGGCCAGGTCCACCGCCCCCTCCTGCTGATAGTCGGACAGAACCAAGCCCATCAGGCTTGTATTGGCGATATCCACTGACACCACATATCTGGCCTGTTTGGGGGAAATCCGGAGGGTTTCGTCCAGGTCCGCGGCCGCAAAGGCCATCCTCCTGGGGACATTGTCGCCGCACAGCACAGCGGCGTGCTTTCCCAGCTGATGCAGCGCCCGGCAGAGGGCAAATCCGGAACCAATGGTGTCCCCGTCGGGATTTTTATGGCACAAGATCAAAATCCAATCCTGTTCCAAAAGCAGCTTTGCCGCCTGCTCCACTTCCAAGCATTCCATAGCATTTCATCCTTTCGCAAGTATTACCATTTAACGCTGTCCTCCAGCCGCGCCGGCAGTTCGATTCCCAGCTCATAACATGTGCTGCTGACCCCTGATGAAACGATCAAGGGTCAGCAGCCAACCAATTATTCCGTCTGTTCTTTGGCGGCGACCTCGTCCAGCAGCCTGGATATCCTCGCGCCCGCCTCAATGGAGTCGTCCGGAATAAACTGGAGCTCCGGAACCTTCCTGAGCCGAAGTCTCCCCCCCAGCTCCCGGCGGACAAAGCCCTGGGCGCTTTTCAGTCCCTTTACCGATTCCTTCGCCCGCTCCATCCCTTCCAGGCAGCTGACGTAAACCTTGCAATAGGACATATCCCCGGACAGGTCCACCTTTACAATGCTGAGAAGACCGGAAACCCTTGGGTCCTTTACCTGCCGGAGGATATCGGTCAGCTCCCGCCTGATATCCTCGGCGCTTCTTCCCAGTTTATGACTGTTTCCCGCCAATCAACGGCACCTCCAAACAAAACCAGTAATCAAACCTCAAACTCAAACCTCGCGGTACTCCTCTATCTCATAGGCCTCCAGGATGTCGCCCTCCTTGACGTCGTTGAACTTGGCCAGATGGATACCGCACTCAAAGCCCTGCTGCACCTCCCGGACGTCGTCCTTCAGGCGCTTGAGGCTGTCTATCTTGTCGTCAGCTATGATGATGCCGTCCCGGACCACCCGGATATTGTGGCTGCGGGCGATTTTTCCGTCCTGGACATAGCATCCGGCCACAGCGCCCACATTGGAAATCTTGTATACCATGCGGACCTCCGCCCTGCCGTGCTCAATCTCCCTGGTCTTGGGGGCCAGCATTCCCTTCATGGCGGATTCGATTTCCTCAATGGCGTCGTAAATGACGCGGTAGAGCTTGATCTCCACCCCGTCCCGCTCCGCGTTGCTGGAGGCAACCGGGTCGGGACGCACGTTAAAGCCGACGATAATGGCCTTGGAGGCGTTGGCCAGCATGACGTCGGACTCGTTGACCGCGCCCACTGCGCCATGGACCACCTTGACACGCACCTCATTGGTGGAAAGCTTCTCCAGCGACTGCTTCACCGCCTCCACCGAACCCTGTACGTCCGCCTTGACGATGATGGGCAGCTCCTTCATCTCGCCCTCCTCAATCTGGGCGAACAGGTTTTCCAGCGTCACCTTGTTGTAGGACTGGAAGGCCGCTTCCTTGGCCTGGTGCTTGCGTTGCTCCACCAGCTGCCTTGCCAAGCGCTCATCCGCCACCACGTTGAAGGTGTCTCCGGCGCTGGGTGCTTCCGCCAGACCGGTGATCTCCACCGGCATAGAGGGTCCCGCGCTCTCCACCCGGTTGCCCCGGTCGTCCATCATGACCCGGACGCGGCCCACTGCCGTACCGGCGATGATGATGTCCCCGCTGCGCAGGGTGCCGTTCTGCACCAGCACCGTTGCCACCGGTCCGCGGCCCTTGTCCAGGCGGGCCTCGATGACCGTTCCCTTGGCCTGACGCTCCGGATTGGCTTTAAGCTCCTTGACGTCCGCCACAAGCTGGATCATCTCCAGGAGGCTGTCGATGTTGTCGTGGGTTTTGGCGGAGACAGGGACGCAGATGACGTCGCCGCCCCATTCCTCCGGAACCAGGCCGTGCTCGGTCAGCTCCTGCTTGACCTTTTCCGCGTTGACTCCCGGCTTATCCATCTTGTTGATGGCAACAATGATGGATACCTCCGCCGCCTTGGCGTGGTTGATGGCCTCAACGGTCTGGGGCATGATGCCGTCGTCCGCCGCCACCACCAGCACGGCGATGTCAGTGACCTGGGCGCCCCTGGCGCGCATGGAGGTAAAGGCCTCGTGTCCGGGGGTGTCCAGGAAGGTGATCATCCGGTCCTTGACCTTGACCTGGTATGCGCCGATGTGCTGGGTGATGCCCCCCGCCTCGGAGGCGGTGACGTTGGCGTTGCGGATGGCGTCCAGCAGGGAGGTTTTGCCGTGGTCCACGTGTCCCATGACCACCACCACCGGGCTGCGCTCCACCAAGGAGTCCGCCTCGTCCGCGGAGTCGTCGATGAGCTGGTCCTCAATGGTGACGATGACCTCCTTCTCCACCTTCGCGCCAATCTCCATGGCCACTAAGGCCGCGGTGTCAAAGTCGATAATCTGGCTGGCGCTGGCCATCACGCCGGAGGCCATCAGCCGTTTGACCACCTCGGCCACCTGGATTTTCAGCCGCCCGGCCAGCTCGCTGACCGAGATTTCGTCGGGAATGGCAATCTCCAGCTTCTGGCGGCGCTGGCGTTCCATCTCCAGGCGACGCATTTTCTCCGCCTCCTGCTCGCTGCGGGAGCGCTGGGGACGGCGGTTGTACTGGCTGGAGCGCTGGGTCAGCTTCTGCTTGCGGGCGGTCATGTCCTTGACATTGGTGGGGGCAATCTGCTCGTATCTCTCGTTGTATTTATCCAAATCCACGTTGACGGCCCGCATATCCGCCCGGATTACGCCGTTGGCGTCCACCGTGGAAACGGTCTTCTGGGGGCGGCTGGAATCCGCGGGGCGCTGCGGAGCGCGGGCTGGCTTGGACTGCTGGGCTGCGGGGCGCTGGGGGCGGTTATTGGAACGGTTCTGTCCGCCGCCCTGGCCTGAACGCTGGCCCTGGAAGCCGCCGCCCTGGCGCTGTCCTCCCGGACGCTGACCGCCTTGGCGCTGGCCCTGTCCCTGGGAACCTCCGCCCTGCTGGCGCGGCTGTCCACCCTGGCGGGAATCAAAGCCCTGTCCCCCCTGACGGCCGGGGCCGCGCTGGCCCTGCTGCTGGCCCTGGGGACGGTTCTGCCCTTGGCGGGAATCTCCCCCCTGGCGCTGGCCCTGGCGGGAATCCGGACTGTTCTGGGAGCGCTGGCCCTGGCGTCCGCCCTGCCCGGCAGCTCCCTGCTGGGAAGTCTGGGGCTGCTGTGTCTGTGCGCCCTGGGGGGCCTGGCTCTGGGACTGAGCGGCCTTGGGGGCAGGAGCCGCCGCTGTCTCCCTGGTTTTGTTTTCCTGCCGTTTACTCTGATCGTTCGATGTTGTCACCTTTTTATCATCTTCCTCGGATTTTGTTTCAAGGGTTTGAATCGTCTGTGGTTTCGGCGGCTCCTCCTTTTTCCGCTCCTCTGTCTGAGGGATACGGGCCGCCGGAGCCTCCGCCTTAGCGGGCTGGGGGGGCTGGGGAACCGCCGTAGTCTGCTGGTTAATCTGAGAAGGCTGAGACGCTCTGACCGGCGCCTTTCCCTCCCCCTCAGCCGGCGGTTTTTCCGGCTGGGGCTTTGTCTCTGCCTTCGGGGCTTGGGCGGCGGGTTCCTTGATTTCGGTCTGCTTGGTCCCCGCTTCCGCCTTCTCCGGCTTTACGGGTTCCTTCGGCTGCTCCTTGACCGGGGCGGCCTCCGCCTTTGGACGGGGACGGGCGGTTCTGGCCGGTTCCCTGGCCTTCAGCTCATCCAGGCTTTCCACCTGCTTGAGCTTGGTAAAATGGCTCAGGACCAGGTTGATTTCCCTTTCCTCCAGAACGGTCATATGTTTATAATCGTCTTTGTGAAAATATTTTCTGAGGACGTCCAGCACATCGTTGCTGGATACCCCCATATCCTTCGCTACCTCATGCACTCTATACTTGTTTACCATCAGCAACTCTCCTTTCAGGACAGGGATTCTGCCGTTTCCCCGGTCTGGGCGGCGGACAACCGCTCCGCCTGCTCCAGAAGGGAACACAGCTTTCGTTCAAAGCCGGTATCGGCAACTGCCAGAATTCCGCTGCGCCGCCCGATCTGGGCAGCCATCTCGTCCATGGCGATTCCCAGGGGAATCACCGGGACGGACAGCGGCCGGCATACGTATTCCATATTTCTCTGCGATCTGGGCGACAGGTCCGCGGCGGTAAACACTGCCTTTACCCTCCCGGCGCAGACCGCCTCCCTCACCGCATCCGCGCCCGCTGTCAGCCTGCCTGCCTTGCGGGCCAAGGACAGGGCGGAGATGATACGCTGTTTCAGCGCGGCAGCGGTCAGGCCGTCTATGTTCTGCTGCTTCCGGCGGGATTTTGCCGGAGCCTCGGCATGCTCTGCTTTTTGATGCAAATACATTCTCCTTTATATATCCTCCGCCCCCTGCTGGGGGAAGCGGATTTCCGGCGGACGATTCGGTTTTCTCAAAAATAATTTCTGAACGGATTCCTATACCAGAGGCGGTTCGCCCTGTATCTCCCGTTCCATCCTCTCATACACCTCGTCGGGAATCTGGCATGAGAAGGCCCTCTCAAACCGTTTCGCCTTCCTTGCTTTTTTCAGACATTCGATATTTTTACAGACATACGCACCCCGTCCGGATTTTTTGCCGGTGAGGTCCAGGGAAATCTCCCCGTCCGGGCTCTTCACCACCCGCACCAGTTCCTTTTTGGGCTTTTGTTCCGAGCACCCGGTACACATACGGATGGGAACCTTTTTTGCCTGCATCCTGCATCTCCCCTTTCTCCGGCACAGGAAGCCTCTTTTGATTGCCCCTCGGTCACATTATTCCCCCGCAGGCTCCCGCTGCTCCGGCTCCTCCTGGGCAATCACGTCCTGGGCGTCCTCCAGGGCGGCGGCCTCATCCCCCTTAGGAAGGGTTTCCAGATAGCTTTCCGGTTTGATGTCGATCTTCCAGCCGGTGAGCTTTGCGGCCAGCTTGGCGCTCTGCCCCTTGTTGCCGATTGCCAGGGAAAGCTGGCTGTCGGGGACAATGACCTGGCAGTTCTTCTGCCCGTCCGGGTCCAGGGTGACGGAAATCACCTTGGCGGGGCTCAGGGCGTTTTTGATAAACTCCACCGGATCGTCGCTGTAACGGACCACCTCGATCTTCTCCCCGCACAGCTCCTTGACGATGTTCTTCACCCGGTTGCCGTCCATGCCGATACAGGCACCCACAGGGTCCACATCCGGGTCCTTGCTGTAGACGGCCACCTTGCTGCGATAGCCCGCCTCCCGCGAGATGCTCTTGACCTCTACCGTCCCGTCGTAGATTTCCGGAACCTCCATCTCAAAGAGGCGGCGGACCAGGCCAGGGTGGGTCCGGGAGATGAGTATTTTGGGCTGGCGGGAGGATTTGGATTTTTCGTTTTTGGGCTTGTTGTCGTTCTGGGACTGGGGGCCAAAGACGTTTACCACATAGACGCGGATACGGTCAAATTCCTTGAGCACCTCGGTGGGGAGCTGCTCCCGGCGGGGCAGCGTCACCTCAATGTTGCCGATTTCAATGGTGGCGTCGTCGGTTTCCGGATCCACCCGTGTGACGGTGGTGGTGACGATTTCCTCTTTGTATTTTTTCAGCTGGGAATACAAATATTCCCGTTCCGCGTCCCGGATGCCCTGGCGAATGATGTTTTTGGCGTTGATGGCGGAAATCCGGCGCAGGTCCTTGATATCGCTGGGCACCTCGACCTTTCCGCCCAGCACGGCGCTGGAGGAATGCTTCAGCGCGTCCTCATAGGATATCTCCACCACTGGGTCAAACACCACGTCCTCGGATTCCACCACCTCCTTGCGGAGCATCACCTGGAGTTCTCCGGTCTCCCTGCTGATGTACACCGCCACGTCCGAATCCCGGTAATCGTTTTCCACCGCCTTTTTGATGCCTTCCTTCGTCTTATCTATCATATAGTCGAAGGGAATGCCCTTTTCTTGCTCCAAAATCCGCAGGACGTCCAGAAATTCCTTATTCATTTTCCAGTTCCTCCATATTCATATCATCCGGATAGGCTTGGTTGTCCGTCAGCCGCACAAAGGCCGCCTCCTTTAAGTGGAAGGTCATCTCAATATCCTCATCCATCAGGATGGAGATGTTTCCTTCTCCATCAGCGCCCTCCAGCGTCCCGATAAAGTCCCGGACCCCTTCCACCGGGCGGATGAGGCGCACATGGACCTCGTTGCCCATAAAAGCATCGAAGTGCTCCTGCTTTACCAGCTCCCGCTCCACCCCTGGGGAGCTGACCTGGAGAATATAGCTCTGTTCAATGGGGTCTGCCTCATCCAGCAGGGTGCTGACAGCGCGGCTCACCGTTTCGCAGTCCTCAATGGAGACGCCTCCCTCCTTGTCGATGAATATTCTCAGATACCACAGGGAGCCTTCCTTTTCAAAGCGCACGTCCCACAGCTTCAGGCCGTTTTTCTCCGCAACCGGTCCGGCCATCTCCTCTACTAGGGACACAGTGGATTTTTTCTTTTCCTTAGCCATTTTTTCTCCTTTGCGATATTGCGCCCCATTCCCTGGGGCTTGCCCTATACAGAAAGGAAAGAGTGGGCTTGCCCACTCTTTCCTTTCTACCAAATCTTACTTTCTTTTTATAGAATATCACAACTTCGGGATAAACGCAACCCCTAAAATGAAAAAAACTCGGAATTCAATTTTGTTTTGTTTTTTTATCGTTATACACTCAATGATTTATCTGACTTTCCCGTTCCATCGGGAATCCGGAAATGCAGCCGCAGCTTGTCGGCGATCATCGCGATAAACTCCGAATTGGTGGGCTTGCCCCTGGTGTTGCGGATGGTGTACCCGAAATAGGAGGTGAGCACCTCCACGTCTCCCCTGTCCCATGCCACCTCAATGGCGTGACGGATTGCCCGCTCCACTCTGGAGGAGGTGGTCCCGAATTTTTTGGCGACTGTGGGATAAAGCTGCTTGGTGACAGAGTTGATGATTTCGCTGTCCTTTACCGCCAGCTTGATGGATTCCCGTAAGTAATGGTACCCCTTGATGTGGGCGGGAACACCGATCTTGTGGATGATGGAGGTAATCTCCATTTCCAGCTGTCCGTCATCTACCCCGCTGTGCTGGGTCGGGGGCAGCGAGGCTGCGGGGATATCTGCTCTTTTGACCAGAGCCGCCAGCCGCTCCGCGACAGCCCCGGCGCTGTAGGGTTTGAGGAAAAGGTAAGCAGCCCCCTCCTCCAGCGCCTGCCGCTGGAAGCTTTCACCGTCAATCGTGGTGATAAGGGTAAAAAGCGTGGATAAGCCCTGATTTTTCGCGCCCTTCATGACCCCAATGGCGTCCAGATAGACCATGAAGTAGTCCATCATCACTGCGCAGGGCTGATATTTGGCTATCGCCTCCAGCACGGCGCTCCCGTTCCTGGGCACAAAAACCGCCTCCAGATCATACTTCTTCAGCTGTTCTGTAAGCTGGGAACACAGTTGCTTGTCATCCTCTGTAATCAAAATTTTTCTCTGACTGTTCATACTCTTTCCTCCAAATATAATTTTGCGGCCATTCTTCGGCGGCATCCCTCTGCCAATCAAAGATTGACAGTTGAGTTTATACACTTTTCTCTGAAGTAAATGCAAAAGTTCGGTTTTGCTTTTATAAAACCTGAAATTCAGAGACGCATATTTTGCCGGTTCCGGAGAATAATCCCGAAAGCCTGAATAGGCTCTAAAACCTCCCGGCAGAGAGCGGACAGCAGACAGCAGACAGCGGCGGGCACCATTCAAAGCTGTTGCGTTTATATCCGCCTTCGCAGCTTCTTCTGCCAGCCCTCAATTCAGATTGGTTTTTACTCATGTCATTTATTATTTTCCCACTTTCGACATTTTCATTATCCTTCTCCCGGATTGATATCCATAGATTACCATATTTTGGAAATTATTTCAATAGTTAATTTACATTTTTTTCCAAATAAATAAATCAAATTCTGCCTGGTGAATAAAACATCCTGAAATTATAAGAATATAGTTCACCTAAAAAGCATTATAACTCAATTATCCCCATGTTTCAACCAGATTTGTCACAAAATTAATAAAAAAAACATAAAAAGTGATAATCCACAACTGCATTCTCACGTTTTAAGACATTATACACAAAATAGTGTGCGACAAATTTCGCAAAATAAAAGTTGTTATTGTAATTTAACTTTTATACTTAATTTTTAATACATAAAAAAAACATTAATTTAATGTTTAAAGAGACAAATGACTCATTTGATATTTTATGGAAATATTTGGAAATTCTTCTTTCAGTCAAAGGAGATTTGAGGGACAGAAGGTTGAGAATTGAATTTTGCTGGAGAAGAAAGTTGTTTTAGTCAAACCATTAAAACGACAAAACGTATGAAAAACTGTTTCAAAAGCTTCGCCCGCCTTTAAGGCGGGCTGCAAGCTCCCTATGGAACAAGTTCCGAAAGACACTTCTCCATATTTTCCGCAAAGATGCCGTATCCCCGCGCCGGGTCGTTGACAAACACATGGGTGACTGCCCCCACCAGCTTGCCGTTCTGGAGGATGGGGCTTCCGCTCATCCCCTGGACGATTCCCCCGGTTTTGGAGAGCAGCCGGGGGTCGGTCACCCGTATCACCATATTTCTGGTGGGGTTGGCCTCGCTGAAGTTGACCTTTTCAATGACAATTTCATACTCCTCCGGCTCTCCCCCATCCACGGTTGTGCGGATGGAGGCTTTGCCCGCTTTTACCTCCTGGCGCATGGCCACCGGCGCTGGGGATACGTCCCCCAAGTCTATGGCGGAGGGGTTCAGCTGTCCATAAATCCCGGTGGAGTCGTTGCGGAGCAGAACCCCCATGGGCTGCGCCTCGGTAAAGGTCCCCCGCAGCTCTCCAGGGCTCCCACTCATCCCCTTTGTCACCCCGGTGATAACCACATCCACGGCCTCCCCGGAGGAAAGGGGCATGAGACTGCCTGTATCAATGTCGCACACACCGTGTCCCAGCCCCGCAAAACGGCTTGTCTCCGGGTCGATGAAGGTCAGGGTGCCGATACCGGCTGAGCTGTCCCGCACCCACATCCCGGCGCGGTAAACGTCCGCGTCGTCGGAGCGCACCGGGAGCAGAGAGGCTTCAAACGTCTCCCTTCCTTCCCGCCGCACTTCCATGGAAAGGGGGGAGCCTCCGCTCCGCTCCACAAGGGCGGCAACCTCCTCGTTGGTGGAGACGCGCTTCCCGTTGATCCTGGTGATCACATCCCCCAGGCGGATGCCCGCCTCCTTGGCGGGGTTGCGGGTTTCCCCGCTGTTGATGACGTCGGTCATCCCCACCACCATGACCCCATCGGTAAACATCTTGATGCCAAAGGGAGAACCTCCCGGAAGGACGTACTCCCGCGGCACCACCTGGACCAGGATATCCTTGACGGATATGGCTCCGAACATCCGCAGCCCCACGGAGTAGCGGTCCTCCCCGGCGTCAACTGTCTGACCCACCGGGGCCCCTACCGTGATGGCCGCCCCGGAAAAAGAGGCGGGAGAGAGCTCCAGCTCCGCCACCTCCTGCCCCTGGGCCAGGTATACAAAATCCGGCAGCGAATGACCGGCATACAGTGAGAGGGAAAGGGCGCTTATGGTCAGCGCCGACACCATTCCCGCAAATATTCGATAAATTTTTTTCATTCTGCAATGCAGCTCCTTTGCCTCCTTTAGGTACCGGATGTTACATTTTTCCATGTAAACGCCCCGCCAAAGGTGTTATATAAACCCCTGAGATCCGGGCCGGTTCGGATAAAACCGGCCCGGTTGCTCAAAGACAGTGTATTGAAAACGGGCGCAGCTGCCCTTGCGGCAGGGATTATCGCCCTGCTATTGAGTGTGCCTCGCTAGGCGGGGTTTTATCGCAGGGAAAAAGACCTCCATCTGTCGTTTTGTGGGGGGATTGGAAATTGACGCAGACCATCCGCCTTTTATCCAGCGGATTTCCCATCCCATCCGGAACATTTTCCATTATTTTTCTGAAGCGCATCTTCATGTTCCTATCAGCGGAATGCTGACGTCTGTCTGGGTGATTCTGCACTTGATATCCAAATAGAACACGCTTTTTTCAAAAAGCGTCTCTCCTTCCCGCTCCTTTCTCCAGTCCCTATTTCGGTTCCACCATTCCGCGTTGTCCCTGCGCTGGGAAACAGCCATTCCCATCACGTCCGCCCCACTGTCAAATACCACCTTCCGGATACATTCCTCCATCTCTCCCTTTACCTTTTCCTCCAAAGCTCTTTCCAGCTCCTCCAGGTTTGAGGAATCCTCGGAATTGCCGTCGAATTCCAAAAGCTGGAATTCAAAGGTGAATTTGGAGGTAAACTGCGGAATGTTCTGGACAGAGGACCCGTGAAGCCTCCCCTTTCTCCCGGTCAGCCGGAAGGAGGCGGAGCCCCCGCCGGGCAGGGAGACAACCACTACCGATTGACGGGGATCGGCGGCCAGCAGTCGGAGCTGTTCCGCCTCCCGCACATCCAGCAGCCGGGCCAGCCGTCCCCCTCGGAAGACAGCCGCGCCGGATACCTCTCCCTTTCCCTCCCCGTCCAGGCTGGCCAGCGACAGGAAGCAGTCCCCCTCCCCGGCGCTGCGGAGGCGTTCCGCCTCCATGACGGTGACAGCCGGATTACCTGGACGATTGTTCCATTCCAGCAGGGGAACCAGGGAATCGGCGGGGGCCTCGCCGCTGTCGTCCGCTTCCAGCAGTGGGGCGGCCTCCTGACGGACGGCGGCCACGGATACCCTGGGGCGGATTTGATAGCTCTGGCTCATAAAATTCTGAAAGGAGTCAATTCCTTTGCGGCAAAGTCCCTCTCCCAGCAGCACCAGGCGGATATCCCGGAGAAAAATTTCCTTTCCCAGTTGCCGTCCCGCCTCCCCTAGCGCACCGGTGATGGTTTTCCCCTGGGCCTGGACGGTGCGGAAGCTGGCCGGTCCCTCCGGCGATCCCTCCTCGTCCAGCACCCGCAGGGTCAAGCGGATGGGTTCGCTGCCGGGGACCAGGTCCAGGGCCATCACCTGGGCGACGGAGCGCTGGTTGGGGCTCTTCCCGCCCAGTCCCTGACAGCCGCACAGCAGCAGGCAAAACAGCACCGACAGTGCCAAAAGACTGCCTTTATGGAGCTTCCCCATGGCCCGCGGCCTCCTTTCTGCGTTTTTTGGAACGGACCGCCCCCGCAACTAGGGCGGCGGCCGGGAACAGTGCCAGCACACAGAGAATAGGGATTCCCCCTCCCCATATCCTGCGCAGACCATTGAGCGCCGCCGGGGACCCGGCAAGCAGCAGCGCGGCGGCAAAGGCTATAAAGGCTGTGACCGCCGTCCGGTGCCCAGCTGCCCAGTTCAAGAGGGATTTCCTCCTGGAGGAAACCGTCACCGCACACCGGAGAGCAATGGAGGCGCAATAGAGGAGCAGGCAGCAGCGGAGCAGTCCCAGTATTCCCCACATGGACATATGGATTGCGTCGGTGCGAGCCAGCAGACTGCCCTCCGCCGCGCAAGCCAGGGTGTAAAAGGGATAGCTCTGCCCTGTGGAGGGATTTCCGCCCAATACCCCCACGGTCAGCAGGATAAATCCCGCCGCCGCCAGGGTGTACAGCCCGTTCCAAGCAAAAAAGAGTCCCTTTCCCGCGGGAGCGCCCTTGTCCTCCCCGGTGCGCAGGCTGGGAAGAAGGAGGAAAAAGCACAGCAGCTCAATGTCCCCCGCCGCCATACTCCAGGCGGTTCTCAAAAAGGACGCCGGTGAGGCGGAAGTCTGGGCAAACAGCTCCCCGGTTTGAAAATCCCCGGCCAGGGAAAAACACAGGCTGACCGCCAGCAGCGCAAAGACGGTAAAGCCAAAATAGGCAAACCGTCCAAAGGCCTCCAGTCCCAACCACGCGCCATAGATCGCGGCCGCCAGAAACAGGAAGGCGAACAGCAGCCGGGGAGCCTGTTCATAGACGGCGCTCACCAGAAAATGCTCGAACTCGGCGGCGGACATTCCCGCCAGCAGCACCAGCAGCAGCCATAGCAGAAGGGAAACACCTCTGCCCGCCCCGCCCAGGCAGCCGGTGACTGCCTCGGCAAAATTCTGTCCGGGGTGCCGCCGTGCCAACAGCCATCCCGGCAGGAACAGGGCAAGCTGAAAGAGGAAGGAGCACAGGGCGGCCAGCACCGCCAATCCCCCGCCCACCTGCCCGTCCCGCCCGCCGGAAACGGTGAGCAGGGCGAACATCCGGCTGAGGAACAGCAGAACAACCGCCTGGGAACCGCTGATTCGGGTCTTAACCATCCATCTTCTCCTCTCCTGCGCTCTCCTGGCCGTGGAGGCGCTTGTCCCCCATTTGGGAGCCGGGCACATCTTCAATGTGGAAGACATACTTTCCCAGAAAACGCCAGCCGGAGCGCATGAACATATCCCGCAGGGAGTAGGGGTTAAAGGGTGTGGCGGGAGCGGTGGCCGGAACCCCTCCCACCGAAACAGAGCACAGGTTGAGCAGCAGGGAGCACATCCCCAGCGTCACCCCAAACAGACCAAAAAAGCCTCCCGCCAATATAAACAGGAATTTCAGCACTGTAACGGAATCATACAGGGAGGGCACCACAAAGGAGGTGATGGCCGTCAGCGCCACAATCAGCACCATAGGCGAACCGATGAGCCCCGCGCTCACCGCCGCGTCCCCAATCACCAGCGCCCCCACAATGCCGATGGCGTGCCCCACCGGCCTTGGCAGCCGCAGCCCCGCCTCCCGCATCAGCTCGTAGATTAACTGAATGATCAGCGCTTCAAACATCAGGGGAAAGGGGGTGGACGCCTCCGCCGCCATAACCCGGCGGAGCAGGGCGTGGGGCAGCAGCTCCAGGTGGTGTACCGCAACGGCCACATACAGCCCCGGCAGGAGAATGGTCATGTAAAAGGAAAGATATTTCAGCACCCTGGCAAAGGCGGCATAAATGGGACGGTGGGTATAATCATCAACGGTTTGGAAATTCTCATGGAAGAGGTAGGGGAGGATCAGGGCAAAGGGCGTTCCGTCCACCAAAATGGCCAGGCGGCCCTCCGCCACCTTGGCACACAGGGTATCGGGGCGCTCGGTGGTGCCGATGCCGGAAAAAAAGGAATAGGGATGTTTTTCCAGAAACGGCTGGAGATAGGAGGACTCCAGCACAATATCCATGGGAAGCTGCTGGAGGCGCAGCCGGGTCTGGTTGACAAAATCCTCTGAGACGCGGTCAGTCATGTAAACCAGACAGATATCGGTGCGGCTCTGGCTTCCGGCGGTCATCAGCTCAAATTTCAGCCTGGGGGACTTGATGCGGCGGCGTATCATGGTCATATTGATTCGCAGCGGTTCCACAAACCCCTCCCGCGAGCCCCGGACGTTGACCTCCGCGCTGGGCTCGGAGATGGAGCGGAAGTTAAACCCCTGAAGGCCAAAGCAGACAGCCGTATCCAGGCCGTCGGCCATAATCACGGCAAAGCCAGACATCAAAAACTGGAACAGCTGGGAATAGGTACAGACCTCCTTCTGGTCCAGTGCAAGCAGCGCCTGGCCGCGGAACCAGTCCAGCAGCTGCTGGGGAGAGGACATCTGGCCCTCCAGGGCATTGAGGGGCTCGGCCAGCAGCTCCGAAAGGCTTTGCAGGCTCACCATTCCCTCGCAGGCAACCAGCTGGACCTTCAGGCCGCAGACGGTCAGCTCCCGGTTGAGCAGGTCGCTGGAATTGGAAAACTGCTGGCGGAGGGCAATCATATTTTCCAGCAGGGAGGATTTCAGATGGTCCTGGCGGGGAACATCGCTGGGGGGAGAAATATAACTTTCCCGGCGGTACTGTTCCAGGCGCTGCTGGAGGCATTTTTTCCAGGCCACAGGTTTCCGACGGCTCATAGGCGGCACTCCTTACTGAATGGATTTCTCCTTTCAGTATGGACCGCGTCAAAGGGAATATACAAAATCCAAAGCCAGGGAATCACGAATCAATGATTTTCAAGAAATTTGGGCTGAAGGACCTATCAACAGCGATCGGCCCTTATCAGGCAAGGGGAGATTGACTGGGTTCCAATCCAA
Organism: Oscillospiraceae bacterium; assembly: GCA_022800935.1. GTDB lineage: Bacteria > Bacillota > Clostridia > Oscillospirales > Ruminococcaceae > UBA1405. The sequence goes on along the minus strand of JAAWRH010000005.1, from coordinate 29,530 downwards.
AGGCTGCGGGCTTCCGCGTATAGCCGCCCCTTTGCAGGGAAGGATATCAAGGTAATACTCCGGAAAATGATTCTCAGAGAAAAGGAGTGAAAAGCAATGCTTGTAACATTGCTGAGAACAATTCTGATCTATGTCGTTGTGGTATGCGGCCTGCGCCTGATGGGCAAGCGGCAGTTAGGGGAGCTCCAGCCCTCCGAGCTGGTGGTGACAATATTGGTATCGGATATCGCCACCCTGCCAATTCAGGACCCCGGCTTTTCCCTGGCGGGCGGGGCGGTTCCCATTCTGACGCTGGTCTGCTTTGAGGTGCTGCTCTCGGCGGCCACCCTGAAAAGCCGGAGGCTGCGCAGGCTGGTCAGCGGCACACCGCGGATTGTGATACGGGACGGCGTCATCGACCAGCGGGAGATGAAGAACCTGCGCTACTCGGTGGACGACCTGATGGAGCTGCTGCGGGGCGGCGGGTATTTTGACCTCCAGGAGGTGGGCTACGCCATTGTGGAGACCACCGGAAAGCTGAATGTCTGCCCCAAGGCCGCCTGCCACCCTGTCACCCCCCAGGATATGAAGCTGCCCCTTTCCGGCGGCGACATGGGGGAATTCCCCATCCTAATCATCAGCGACGGGCGGATGGTCAAAAAGGGACTGGAATTCTGCGGCATTACCGAGGAATGGGCGGCGGAACAGGCGCGGGCCCACGGCTTTCTGCCGGAGCAGCTCTTTCTTATGACCTGCACCCAGGACAAACAGATATACGCTGTCCCAAAGGACGGCTTTAAGGAATCTGCCGTTAAGGAGGAAAACGCATGAAGCGGGTAGTCGCGGCCATTGTCATTATGGCCATTATGCTGGGGAGCGGGACCGGTATCCTCCTCTGGCTGCATCATGGCATCTATGACCTTTTGGACGACATAGCCCTGGCGGAGCAGCAGGTGCTGGAGGGAGATTATGAAACCGCTTTCACCACCCTGGACCAGGCACGGGAGGACTGGCGGGAGGATGAAATCTATTTTTCCCGTCTGCTGCGGCACCGGGAGCTGGACACTGTAACCGTCTCCCTGGAGGCCCTTCCGTCCTATCTGCAATATAGGGATTACGCCTCCTTCTTTGCCTCCACCAGCCAGGCCAAAAGGATGATTCTGCACATCTGGGAATCGGAGCTGCCCAGTTGGAATAACCTTCTTTAAAATCTTTTGTATTCCGCACCGCAAAAAAGGCTGCCCCCTCTTCCGAAGGGACAGCCTCATTTTACCGTTCGTGCAGCAGTCTGGTAATCTCCTCCATAAATGAGTTGACATCCGCAAACTGCCGGTATACCGACGCAAACCGCACATAGGCGATTTCATCCACCTGCTTGAGCTTTTCCATCGCCAGCTCCCCTATCCTCAGGGAAGTTACCTCCCGCTCCAGGGAATTGAGCAGCTCTGCCTCAATCTCGTCCACAATTTTCTCCAAGGCCTCCAGTGAGACGGGGCGCTTTTCGCAGGCGCGCAGCAAGCCGTTGAACAGCTTGTTGCGTTCAAAGGGCTCTCTGGATTTATCTTTTTTCACGACAATAATCGGCAGGGTTTCGACAATTTCATAGGTGGTAAACCGCTTCAGACAGCTTAAGCATTCCCGGCGGCGGCGGATGCGCTCCCCCTCGTCGGCGGGGCGGGAATCCACCACGCGGCTTTCCAAATAACCGCAAAAAGGACATTTCATTTGATTTAATCCCCCATTTCAATCCACGCTCTGTCAGTTCACGGGGTATCGCTGCGTCCCATATGGACATATGGATTGAGAGCCTGTACCTATAACCGCCCTGCGCTTTCTGATATAAACTCCTGTTTTTGTCTGCAATTTTATCAGAAATTCATCTGGACGGTTTAGTTTCCGTCCTACCGCATCGGGCTTCATTTATATTCCACTTGTTTCTCAATACAAAAGATATACACATTGTACAGTTATCCGTATTATACCACTATGTGGGCAAATACACAAGTAAAAATATAAATTTACTGATTTTTTTTACATGCTTTCAACAAAATTTTGCACATTTCCCTAAATTTCCCGACAAGGTAGATACGTGGATTGATTCAAAGGATTTTTAATTCACAAAGCCCCATACTGTGCCGCCAAAAAGTCCTCCGCCACATCCAAAAGGTGGGCGGGCAGCACCTCCAGTTCGGAGCAGCGCCCGGCAAACAGGAGAACCGCATCGTAATTCGGGGAGATGTCCGCCAGAACCGACCGCTCCTCACTGGCGCAATCGACAATCTCCATCCCAAAGGTAGTGACCCAATCCAGCTCCTCCAAACAGACTTCGGAGCGGATAACCCGGTATATCAGCTTTCTCTCCCCTGTGTTGTTCACCCACTGGCGTATAACCTCATACTCTCTCAAACTGGATTCCATTCTCTTAACCTCCCATTTCTTTTCCCACGTCCTGCCGTTAAGCCAGAACGAGCCGTGGAAAAGCTTCTTTCAGTATATCCAACAGTGATGGGCCTCCCTCATTTACTGTATATTTATTATATCCTGAAATGGCAGAAAATGGAATTCAAATTCATCGTCATATTCTTTTGCCCTTGTTCACGGTTCGACAGCAGAAAACCTATTCACTGTCATTTTTTATAGAAATGTGGATAAAAAACAGCTATTTCTCCAAGAAAAATTTAATTTTTGGAAAATATTACAAATTTTTGCCACTTTCTTTCAAAAACTGATAGGAATTCACCAAATCCTGGAAGTCCAAAAAATCACTTCGATACAATTCCAGAACAAGGGAAAGGTCATGGTGAATAACCTCAAGCTTTTGCACCAACTTTTCAAAGTCGAACCCACCCTTTCCGGGGAGGAGGCAGTCGGCCTCTGGAGAGTGATCGCTAATATGAACATGGACAATCCGCTCCCCCATCGCCTCCAGCACCTGAAAGGGGTCATAACCGCTGCGGACCGCCTGCTTGATGTCCAGCACAAAGCAGACGTCGGGGATGTTCTCCCGCATCCGCCGGAGCATGTCCAGGCTGCCGCTCATATACCGCACCACATTTTCCTGGGCAAGGCGGACCCCCTGGGAGATGGCCTGGCGGTGCAGCCGGTCATACCGCTCCCAATACCGTTCCTCCGGCACACCCGGCGGCTGGATGCACCCGTGGAGCACCACAACCCCCGCCCCCATATGGGCCGCAAAATCAAAGTACCGCTTGTAAAGCTCCAATCCCTCCCTAAAACGTCCCGGATATTCCGAGAAGAGCAGAAGCCCCTCTATGGCCGAGGTAAAGGGGTGGACAGACACCACCTTGGTCCCCCCGTTTCGGAGGATTTTCTGATACCGCCGCGCACTGGCGGGAGAAAACTCTGAAAAGGTGTTTACAAACAGCTCTGTGCAGTCTATCCCCGCCTGTACAAAGCTTTTCAGGGTTTTCTCCATCGGCTGGGGGTACATGCAGGCTGTTGAAATGCCCCACTGTAGGTCCATAATATGCCGTCACACCTCTTTCTAATGATTTTTTATGTGTTTTCCCTGGAAAAGATTACGCCTTGTATACCGCCTCATCCTGTGATATCCTTATAGAAGACCATTGTCGGAAAGGAGGAGACAGCCGTGAAAAAGCTGTCCCGCCGGGAGAGTCTCCGGCCGCCCTCTCCCTATTCGCGGTTTGTCATTTTTTCCGGAGCGGCGGTGGCCGCCGGACTGCTGGCAGCCTCGGCTCTACTTACATACCTTGCCCCCTTTGCCGAAACCACCTTTCAGCACGTCTTTTTTCGGCGAATGGGAATTTGTTGTATCGAGTCCGCCCTTGCAAGCCTGGCCAGCGTGCTCGCCGCCGCCGCTATCGGGGAGGCCGCTCTGGGGCAGTACTCCAGGTGAGGGCGCAGGTTTCGCCCTGTTTTCTTCAAAATCTCCCCGAAAAACAACTTTTTCAACATGAAATCCACTGTAATTCGACAGGAACCACAGTGGATTTCTTTTTTATGCCCCTCATTCCATCGGAAACAGCTTGAAAAGAGTAACAATCGTTACATTTTATTCTATCCCGGAAATTTCAGGTCCCTAGGAAAGGGGATGAATCACCGTGTCAAATTACGGATTTTAGGAAGGCGATATCCTTGTGGGCGGTGGCGGGGTCCGCGCCCTCGCGGATCAGGTTCAGGCCGGGGCGGTTCTCCTTGAGCCAGCCCATCAGCTTTCCGTAGTTGAGCCAGCCCTCGCCCAGAATGGTGCGGTGGAGCTCGCCGTCCTTCACCATTACATCCTTGCAGTGGAGGGCCACAATGCGGTCGCCAAAGGCGTCAAAGCAGCGGTCCAGCAGCTCGTCCTGGCGCTCAATGTTCTCCAGGGTGATCAGGTTGACCGGGTCAAAAATGATCTGGAGGTTGTCCGAGGCGATGATATCCAGCAGACGGGCGGTCAGCTCCGGGGTGTTGAGGGTGTGGACGGAAACCGGTTCGATGCCAACAATGACGCCGTAGCGCTCGGCGGCCTCCACCATCTGTCCCACGCTGTCCACCAAATAGCCGAAGCGGACCGAGCGCTCGCCCTCGTCCATATCCCGGAAATTGGTGGTCTCGGAGCCGATGACATTGGCCCCCAGCTGGCGGGCATACATCACATGCTCCCGGAAGCGGGCCACCTGCTTGGCGCGGGCCTCGTCGTCGGGGAGGGACGGTTCAATATAGCAGCCCAGGACGGAAATCTGGATGCCGCTCTGTTCAAATACTCTGCGGATACTGTAGCAAAGGCCGGGGTTCAGCCTTCCCACCGAGGCGTCCATCCCCTCCAACGCTTTGGACATGGCGAGCTGGCAGCTGTCAAAGCCCGCGTTTTTCAGCAGGGAGGTCAGCTCCTCCGGGGTATGGCGGCCATAGTCGTGGGCGCGCACGCCGATATTCATTTTCATCCTCTGTCTTCCTTTCCTATGTTATTCGGTCACGAAATCTTCCCGCATGGGGGTGAAAAAGTCCAGCAGGACGCCCTCCTCCAGGCAGACGCAGCCATGCTCCACATTGGGCAGCTTATAGAGGGTGTCGCCTTTGCGAACCACCTTTTTCTCCCCGTTGATGGTGAACTCAAAGGCCCCGGAGACAACATAGGAGCACTGCGTGTGGGGGTGGTGGTGCATGGCGCCCACAGCCCCTTTTTCAAAGTGCAGCTCGCAGCACATCAGATTATCGCCGTGGGCAAGGACCTTGCGGACAACGCCGCCGCCAAGGTCCTTGGCCCGGATGGTGTCGTTAAAGACAAACGCCTGGTTTTTGTGTTCCATAGTGAGTGACCTCCTGTTTCATTTTTTGAACCTGTCCCAAAGGTATGGGCAGGTATCAGGTATCAGGTATCGGGTATTGGGTATTCCGAAAAATTTCCTGATTTTATTATACTCCACTCTTTTTCTTTGGGCAAGAGAAAACCTGGGGCAATCCGGTAAATTCCCTATGAACAAAAATCAGCGGCCGAAGCCCCTGAAGGACCCCGGCCGCCCGGATGAATCACGTATCCTTTTCTATCTTAAAGAACATCCGAAGCAATCCAGCCAAAAAGCGCGGACTTTTCACTACGACGATTTTCATATGGACAACACCCAACCTTTCCACTCCGTTTATAACAACAGAAACACGCCAACCGCAATCAGCGCCGCGGCGGCCAGAACCAGAACGAGCCGCAGCGGGCAGAAAAGCGCCAGCAGCAGTCCCAGGCCAAAGGCGGCGGCAGCCATGCAGACAGCCTGCCAGATGCCGTTGCAGCCCCTCAAGCCCATCCCCTCCTTCCATCGGTACGATAACAGCTACCATATCATATGAAAGAAGGGTCAAAAAGGTGCGTGCCCACTTTTGCCTGCCTGTCCTATCTCCTTGCGCCGTTTACCATCTGCTGGGCAAACCGGTACGCCTCCACAAAGCTCCTGCTGTCCGCAATCCCCTTGTATGCTATGTCAAACGCCGTCCCATGGTCCACCGACGTCCGCATTACCTTCAGTCCCAGGGTCACGTTGACCCCGCCGGAAAAGTCCAGCACCTTCATGGGGATGTGCCCCTGGTCATGGTACATACACACAACCGCGTCAAACTCCCCCTTGGAGGCCCGCAGGAAGATGGTATCCGGCGGATACGGCCCGGTGACCTTCAGGCCCATTTTCTGGCATTCCTCCACCGCCGGGATGATCTCCCTGATCTCCTCATCCCCAAAGGCCCCGCCCTCGCCTGCGTGGGCGTTGAGGCCCGCCACCGCGATTTTAGGCTGCGCCGACCTGCCCAGCAGGGCGCAGTGGGTCAGCTCCGCCACCTTGACGATGCGCTCCTTTTTCACATTGGTCACCGCCTGGAGCATGGAAACATGGGTGCTGACATGGGTGACGGTCAGCTTGTCGGAGGAGAGCATCATGGTATAATCACTCTGACCGCAGACCTGGGCAATCAGCTCCGTGTGCCCGGTGAAGCCCGGATCGGAGAGGCGGACCGCCTCCTTGTTGACGGGCAGCGTCACCATGGCGTCAAAGGTCCCCTTCAGGCACTGCTGCGCGGCAAATTCCACATATGCCCTGGCGGCGGCTCCAGCCTTTTTGGAAAGTACCCCAGGCTGGACCTCCGCCTCTGTCAGCATTTCCCTGTCCCAGACGTTCAGGACACCGTCCCGCACATCCTCTACACCCTGGACAGTGTGCAGGGGAACGGAAAATCCCAGCATCTCCGAACAACGCTTCAGGCAGGAGACATCCCCAATCACGACATAGCTGCCATCCAGTTGATGTTCGGAGAACGCTTTCAGAATGATCTCCGGTCCCACTCCGTTGCCGTCGCCCATCGTAACAGCCAGCATAGAATCAAATCCTTTCTTTTGGTCCCGCGTCAATGGACGCGGATTGTTATTTTCCGCCCAAAAAAAGCGCCGCAGGTTTTCCAAAACCTCTAAGCTCCCCAGGCCGCCGGACTTGCTGATAACAGTATACTCCTTTTCTCCCAGCTTGACCAGGGAGAAGGGCATTCCCTCCTCAACCTCCCCCTGGACCCGCAGGGAACGGCTCCCCAGCGCCTCCAGGGCGGAATAGAGGGTGTCCCCACCGAACACGGCCAGGTTTCGGACACCGGTCCGCTCCAGGGCGGCGGGAACCAGCCTTTGGGTGTACCGCTGAATTGTGTTGTGAAGCGCTCTGCCGTCCATCCCGCAGGCGGCGGCGAACTTTTTCCACTCCTCCACCTGCTCCCTGCTCCGGGAAATCGCCAGGGCGGCGCGTTCCTTCCCCGCATGGAAGGCGCTTTCCAGCTCCTCCAGAACCGGGTCCGGATTTCCCGCTGCAACATCCTCCCACCGGGGTGACAGGATTTGCCAGCCCCGGTTCTCTCCATAATCCAGCTGCTTCCAGGTGATTTCATTGGCGCTTCCGCTGAGCAGCAGCATCCCACCCGGACCCCCGCCCCATCCCTGGGAGAGACGGAAGGAAATCAGCTCCGGAAGCACAGCGGCAAATCCGGCGCACCCGGCGGTCAATCGGAGAAGCCCCGCCGCTTTGAGCCGATTGCCAATCCGGGCGATCTCCCCGTTGGAGGCACAGTCAAACAGCAGCACTTCACCCCTTCGCCCCCTGTCGGGAATATCCCCACCCTCCGGAATCAGCTGCACCGAAAGGGGATAATCCCTGGTGAGAATGGCGGAAACATCGCTGGTGACAGCCGGATTCAGGGGGTCATCGGCAAAAGGAGACTGCTCCAAAGGAATCCCGCTGACATAATGTTTTCCGTTTTTTGTCGTCCTGCCCGCCGAGGGAAACGCTGGGACAAAGGCGGCGGCGCATCCCAGACCCTCCGCTGCCCCCGCCAGGGAGGCGGACAGATTCCCCCGCATGACCGAATCTGTTTTGATATACAGATAAGGGGAAAGCTCTCCCCACTTCCGGCACAAATCCCGGTATAGGGTATACGCCTGCTCCGGCGAAACATGGCGGGTCTCGGTGTCGATGGTCAGAACCTCGCAGTCATCCGGCAGCTCGGAAGGGTCTATCCCCCGCTCCGAGGTGACAAAGCAGGAGATACGCCGGGCGGCAAGCTTGGCGGCTGTGTCCAGCGCGCCGGTAAAATCATCGGCAAGTATGATCAGCTTCGGCATGGCTTCCTCCTTAAAAACGGTTAGTGTCTGAAACGTTCCTTACAGCGGCAGAACGGTTTTGGTCAGGACGTCGCTGCGGAAGACAGTCTCCCCGTCCCGCAGGACGGCAAAGCCCTTCTCCAGGCCCAGCCGCTCTCTGTCCCTCCCCTGGGAATAATGGACACTGTATTTGTGTCCCCGAATATCCACCCCATCCAGCTTAAAATACTTTAAGCCGATATCAACGGGGTCGATTACCAGCTCTGTTTCCCCTATCTCCATGCCGCAGACGTGGGCAATCACCAGCTCCAGCCAGTAGGAATGGTTGTAATCCGCGTCGTCGCTGAGGGGTTCTCCGGTTTCGGCGTTGTAATGCTCCACCAGATAGGGGCGCTCCAAATCCCCATCCCGGAAGTGCTGGACGCAGTACTCCCGCAGGAATCTGCCGAACTCCCTGTCATAAATATGCCCTCTCCGTTTGCTCTCCCGCGCGGCGGCATCCAGGGCGATACCGGTGGTGTAGGGCCAGGAGGGGCCGCACCAGACGCAGCCGTCCCTGCCCTTGATAAAGTTCCCCATCCATCCCCCCATGGGGCGGTAGGCGGGGCAGTCTTTCGCCACCGACGCAAAGGCGGAGCCTGCGGCAAAGTAATCCCTGTCAAACAGCTTGCCGATTCCCGCTTTTTCCTGTTCTCCGTCGATTTCCGCCCAGTAGGGGTAGATGCCAACAATGTTCTTCACCATAGCCTTTTCATCGTTCTGGTAATGGAGGTCATAGTAGAAGCTGGTCTGGGAATCCCACATCTTTTCGTTGATCTCCTGGGCCAGGCGTTCCGCCAGCTCGTGATATCTCTGCCAGCCCTGCAAACCCTCGCCGTCTCCCGTCAGGCGGCACATGGCCGCCAGCCCCTTCAGGTTCAGGTAATGATACACGCTGCGATCCACCCGCTTCAAAGGGGTGTACTTAGAGGGGTCTTTGGGATTTTTGGGGTATTCTCCGTTTTCATCCCGGTGGAAATACCAGTAGCTGGGCTGATATTCCTTTCCGGTGCGCTGATGTACCCTCTCAATCTGCAAAAGGTCCCCGGCATTGCCGTACACCTTGATGTGCCCCTCTACAAAGCGGACCATGGCGGGGAGCATCTCCCGGACAAAGTCCAGGTCCCCGTCCGCCAGATAAAGGCGGTAGACGGCCCACACCATATAGTTGGCGTAGGGGTTGCCGTATTCATGGACGAAGGTCGTTCGGGCAATGCCGTTTTCATCGGCTGTGGCAAAGAAGGACCGGACTATCTCATGGGCCTCCTCCCTCCGGGAGTGCCACCGCAGGTCGGTGATATGCAGGGGTGTTGACAGGGGGATAAGCTTGGTAAACTCCCATCCCTTGCGCTCAAAGGGGGTTTTGCTCACCTTGTGGGAGCGCCCCTCATATTCCACCGTATGAATCAGGTTGCCGTAATTGGGCTTTGCCATACAGTGGCGGAGCAGGAACCAGCGGTACATCCAGGTGCGGTTGAGCATTCGGTCACTGCTTTCAAAGGAGGGGGCCTCCCGGAAGAATTTGTCATACTGTTTCTGATAGCGCTCAAAAATAAACTCCTCCGCCGGGGATTGATTCAGGTATTCCCTCACCCTGCGGACAGCGTCTTCCCTTGTCTCGGTTTCCAGATTTACCGCCGAGGCGGCGACCATAAAGTCCATGACCTGCCCAGGTGCCAGCACAAGGTCCCGCTTTTCCAGCGCAAAGCTGCTGCCAACCGCCGCGCCTACCCGGAATCCGTGGGCCGTCATGGGAGTCTGAAGCCAGAAGGTTCCGTCCTCCTCCCGTTCCGTACCGCACTGCTCCACCTGGACCTTTAAGGTCAGGGTGATAGGTGCGCCGGAACGGTTCTCCCACTTCTGCCAGGATACCGCTGTGTCGTCCTCGGTGATATACTTCACCTCATGGAACACAATGTCCTCGTCGGCATAGTCGAAGGTCATGTGGCTGGGATACCAGACAGCTTTTCCGGTGCCAAAATCCGGGTCAGTGCTACACGTCACCTCAAAGAGGGAGGTAATATTAATCTTGTGGATAAAGTCAATCCTGCCCACAAAGCCGGGCTTTTTCTCCAGCGTTTCCGCAAAAAGCCTGTTCCCCACAGGCCCAAACAGCAGCGCCCCGGTCCGGATTCGCAGACAGCGTTCCTCATAACGGAGGGCCTCGTCAACCTTGAGCATTGTCCTGTAAACATCCCTTTCGCGTTTATTTCAGATATGTAAAGCGCTTTTCCCGGATTTTTTTCCTTTGCAGCTTCGAAAGCAGATGAGAAGATGTTTTGATCAAATCGGCAATCAACTGCACGGTTTTTCCCTTTTCCAATCAGAATTTGGTGAAATACTCCTCCTTAAAGGCGATATACTTCATATTTTCCCGGTTAAAGGTAAAGCAGCAGTGGATGGTCCCGTCCTGGGACTGCATCAGGGAGGGGTAGGAGAAGCCCTGTATCTCCCTGGTGGCCCCCTGGTACACGTCCTGGATGGTGCGGTAGTCCTTCCAGGTCCAGCCGTCGTCCTCGGAGAAGCAGACCGCCAGGGGGGTGCGGTAGGTCTTGCGATAGGTTCTGCCGTCCGCGGTCTTCATTATACGGAACTCCTTCATGATATTGGTGGGGTTGCAGGCCATTATCAGCCGCCCGTCCTGGAGCTTTACCATCTGCATGGAGGCGTTATTGTTGGGGGCGTCGGTGGGCAGCGGGGTACGCCAGGTGCGGCCAAAATCGTCGGATTCGCTGCGGTAGACGTAATCCGCCTTGCGGCTGCGGAAGATTGCCACAAGATGGCCGGGACGGGTTTCCACCACGTTCATCTGCACGCTGTATACAGGGTCGGGGAGCTGATACTCCGTCCAGGTCTCCCCCCTGTCGGCGGAGATTTTCACCACGCTGTAGTGGCCGGACAGCTTGCAGTAGTAGGCGGGACAGAGCCAGTCGCCGTTGGAGAGCACCACAATGGGCTGACGGATAAAGATGCCCGTCTCCTCAAAGAGAATCCTCGGCTCCGACCAGGTGACGCCGTTATCCTCGGAAACCCGCAGACAGACATGGGCAGTCCGCTGGTTGTGGGGCTCGTTGGAGGTGTACAGCAGCCAGACAGGCCCCTCCGGGGACTGGAACAGGACGGGGTTCTGCTCCGAGCGCTCCGGGTCGTCGGACATGACCATGGGCTCGGACCACTCCCCTGTCTGGGCGCTCATGCGGCTGAGGACGATGCAGGTATCGGGGTTGCCCTCCCCGCTCCCGGCAAACCAGGAGCAGAGGATATCGTGGTTATGTAATTCCAGCAGATTGGCGGCGTGGCAGGTTTCAAATATCTTCGGGAGGAACATAGCCATGCGGGTTTCGCCGAGGTGTTCCATTTTCCGGGTAACCGGCAGCTTTTCAGCAGACATTGCAGCACACATCCTTTCACTTGTTCAAATCAATTATACCATAATGCATCAGCCTTTGATAGCCCCAATCATCACGCCCTTGACAAAATACTTTTGCAGGAAGGGGTAGACGCAGAGGATGGGGATGGTTGCGACCATGATAGTGGCGTATTTCACCGTCTGGCTGACGGCGTAACGGTCCATATAGGAATCCATGGTGGTCATGTCGCTGACCTGGCTCTGGACAATGATCTCCCGCAGCACCAGCTGGAGGGGGTATTTGGTTTTGTCCTTCAGGTAGATCATGGCGCTGAACCAGGAGTTCCAATGGCTGACCGCATAGAACAGGGAGATAACCGCCATGGTGGGAATGGCCAGCGGGATGATGACCTTGAAGAGAATGGTCCAGTCGTTGGCCCCGTCGATGCGGGCGGACTCCTCCAGACTTTCAGGGATTCCCTGGAAGGCGGTGCGCATGACGATCATATTGTGAGTGGAGATGAGTCCGGGGAGAATCAGCGACCAGAGGGAGTTATAAAGTCCCAGGTTCTGTATCAGGATGTAGTTGGGCACGAGCCCGCCGCCCACAAACATGGTGATGACGATAATAAACATCAGCGGTCCCTTCCAGAAGGGGCCCTTCCGGGAGAGGACATACGCGCCGATGGCTGTGGCAATCACGTTGCACAGCGTGCCCACCACCACGATAAAGACGGTGTTGACATACCCGATTTTAATGTTTGGATTGCGCAGAACCGCCTCATAGGATTCCAGGCTGAAACCCACTGGGCGCAGCAGAAGCCCGGTGTGGGCCAGGAACAGCTTGGGGACGCTGAGGGACGCCATAACCACATAGATAAAGGGATACAGGGTTATGACAATCATAAAGCACATAAAAACGGCGTTGATAAAATCAAAGATATGGTCGCCGGCAGATTTTTTGATAACGGCCATTTTTTCCATCCTTTCTGAACAGATATTTGGGTGACTACCAAAGGCTGGTTTCGTTTACCTTGCGGCTGAGGGCGTTGGCAGTGGACAGCAGAATGATGTTGATAATGGAATTGAACAATCCGACAGCTGTTGAAAAGCTGTAATCCATGTCCAACAGGCCCTTGCGGTAGATAAAGGTGGAGATGACGTCGGCGGTCTCGTATGTGACAGGGCTGTACAGGAGGAGTATTTTCTCGGAGCCGACGCTCATCAGTCCGCCAATCTTCAGGATAAACAGGATGGTGATAGTGGGCATAATGCCGGGAAGGGTGACGTTGATTGCCTGCTGCCAGCGGTTGGCCCCGTCGATATAGGCGGCCTCATACTGTTCCTGGTCGATGGAGGAGAGGGCGGACAGATAGATGATAGAGCCCCAGCCCACCCCCTGCCAGATGCCGCTGATGATATAGATGCCCCGGAACATCTCAGGGCGCATCAGCATATCGGTGCGCTCTCCGCCGAACAGGGCGATAATGTTATTGATTAGACCGTTTTGGGAGGTAAAGTCGATGATCATGCCCGCGATGACAACGGTGGAAATAAAGTGGGGCAGATAGGTAATGGTCTGGATGGTGCGTTTGAATATATTGTTTTTCACCTCGTTGAGCAGAAGGGCGAAGATAATCGGGGCGGGAAAACCGAAAATAACATCATATACGCTGATAATCAGGGTATTCAGGACCGTTCTTTTAAAATACACGCTTTTAAAAAAGCGCATAAAGTGGTCAAACCCAACCCATTCGCTCCCAAAAATCCCCTTTGTCGGCACATAGTTTTTAAACGCAATGGTGATGCCATACATGGGAATATACTTGAATATGATAAAATAGGCCAATACTGGAATCGCCAAAGCGTATATTCCCTTGTACTTCATAAAATCCCGCTTCAGCATAGCCCCAACGCCTTTCTTTCGCGTCCCGGCGGGGGATAACGACTTAGCTGCCATGTGTTTCCTTCCTTTCTGCTTCTCCGTAAATTCCAAAAGGGAACCGCCGCATTGCCCAAAATACAGCGACGGCTCCCCTGATGGTGTAGTTCCTTGTTTGTTACCGTTTTTTCTAATTACCTCTGGCCGTAACGCGCCAAAGCGGCTTTCTGAATCTCAATCGCCTGATCGATTCCCATGCCCTCAATGTTTTTAACGAACGTATCAAAATTGTCCAGGGACTCGTCGCCGATCATAAACTTAACCTGCATCTCGTCCACATAGGTCTTGATGTCCGCCATGACGCTGGAGTACTGGGCGGATTCCTGGGTGTTCATGGTGATAGGAGGCATGCAGATGTCCTCTGTGGCCTGGGTCCAGTCCACCTGAATCTGCCGCTTCATCTCGGTATCCAGATTGACCTGCTCGTAGAAGCGGTAATCCCTGGCGTTGGGGTAGTTGATCGGGCCGAGGCAGTACCGGGCGATGGCCTCCTCCTGGTTGTAGCCCATGGTGTTGTTCATCACCAGGTCGGTCAGGGTGGGATAACCGTCCTTCATTTCATAGCTTACGCCCTCAATGCCAAAGGTGGTGAGCATGGACCCTTCGGCAGAGTACGCGTAGTCGATCCAGCGGAGGGACTCCTCCACGTGCTTGTTGGCAGTGGTAATAGCGGTGGCGCGGGGGTTGGCGTTTGAATCGTAAATGACGCTGTGGTCGCCGTTGGGGCCGGTGAGCCAGGGCATGGAGACCAGCTCAGCGCCGGGATATTCCTCTGCCAGGGCGGTGGACTGCATAATCAAACCGGAACCCATGGAGGCATAGGTGGAACCGGCCTCATTGCTGAGGATTTTTGCTCCGGGATTGTCGTTTACCGGGAAGTCGGAGTTAATCAGCCCCTCGGAGTACCACTTGTTGATCATGGTCAGGTATTCTTTGAACTCCGGCTGGGTGGGTCCGTAAACAACCTCTCCGTCCTTCATATGGAAGCTGTCGCGGGTTCCGAACGCTCCGGACAGCACCCGGACGGGCTCCAGGGATTTGCCGCAGACAAAGGGAATCTCATCGTTGGGGTCCCCGTTGCCGTTTACGTCATTGTCCTTAAAGGCCTTGAGAACAGTGTACATCTCGTCGGTGGTCTTGGGGATACCCAGACCGACCTTGTCCAGCCAGTCCTTGCGGATGTACGGCCCCAAAATCTTGAATACCTTGATGGAATTGTCGGTGGGGTCGTAGTTGAAGTTGATGAACTGGTACTCGGTGCCGTCGTCCAGCAGGGTGGTCTTTTTCAGCTCCGGGTTGGCGTTCATAATGCGGGTATAATTGGGGGCGAACTCCGCCATCTTATCGGTGAGAGGGATGATGATGCCGTCGTTAATCAACGCCTCGGAGCCTCCCTTGGCGGTGGTGAGCTGCCAGTTGATCAGGTCGGGAAGGTCGTTGGAGGTGATCATCAGGTTAAACTGGTCATTGCTGGAGGGGTGAATCCATTCAATATGGATGTTGGTCATCTCCTCCAGCTTTTTGAAGCACTCCACGTCCTCATAGGTGGGCATGGTGGCGGACATGGCGCTGTTCATCTTGATAAAGTAAGAAAGGGTGATGGGTTCGGCGGAAATGGGCATAGCCACCGTTCCATCCGAAGCGGGGGCCGCCTCGGAACCGCTGGCCGCAGAACTCTCCGCCTGGCTACCGGAGGCCGGCGAAGCGGCAGAGCTCTGGGACGGCGCTGTGCTGGTAGACGGGGTGCCGGATGAACTGCATCCCGCAACGGAAGCAAGCATCGCAGTACACATAACAACGGACAGGGACTTCTTTATTGTGCTGTTCATAACCTTGTGTTTTCCTCCTCTAAAAATCTTTTGTTGAATAGCTGCGGAACCCTCCTGTGGGTCGTCCGCGGGAATGACTTTATTTTTCCATATTTATTGTCAGATTTCCATATGCTGTTTGTGTGTCAAGTGGGTATTTTGTATCATTTTCTACATTTTGGGGATGTTCTATTTTTGAGAAGCATATACAGATCATGCGAATTCAATAAAAATCCCCTGACTTTTTGGGGAAAAAGCCGCCTTTCCATTGTCCCCCTGTCCGGGTTTTGGAAAACCTGCGGAAAACATTTCAGTTGAATCCCAGTATAATATAGACAGAAAGAGGGAATCCTCCCTTTACTTGACAAGAACAAACAAAGATGTGTTCAAGAAGGTAAAAAATGGCAGAAAAGGATATTGCGGAAAAGGCCGGACATACCGGAAAAATTCCGTCCCTTTGTAAACAATTACAAAATTAACGTCTTTGAAATCGCGTATCTGAGCCGGGAACAGGTGAACGTATTCAAAAGCGATTTTCGGGTGGTAGCGGATTACTTTGTGCAGAAGCGTGAAAACGGAGACTACATACCGGATCCCCAGGAGCTGAAGCATGTTCAGGAGACATTGCAGCTCCTCAGCGTGATGACAGGGGATCACCGGTTCGAGAATGCCTATAATGATAAAAACGCAGAAAGGAGCGCCCATAATATGTGTGACGTATTGGACAGAATCGAAAACAGAGGCTGGCAGAAAGGCCTACTGGAAGGATGCCAGAATGGCCTGCGGGAGAAAGAAAACCAGGTCATCTTCAGTCTGCATCAAAGCAATGTTTCCTGGGATGTGATTGCCGCGTCCGTTGGAAAAACCGTGGATGAATCGCCACAAAGCAGAAAGCCCTGCTTTCGTAGACTTTTATTGCTGAACTCCCCAAATACCTGTCACTGAAAATGCCGGAAACCAGCCAAAGGGTTTCCGGCATTTTCGATTGCATTGTCTCCTATTTTCCCCCCTGTCTGAGCACCTGCCTGTATTGACCGGGGGTAATCCCGTTGATCTTTTTAAATGTCCTTATCAGCACCGCGGAGTTGGTAAAGCCTGTTTGCAGGGCTATTTCGTTGACCGTCAGGGAGGTTTCCCCCAGCAGCTGCTTTGCCTTTTCCATCCGGCGCTGTTCGATGTACCGCATGACGCTCTCTCCTGTGTTTTCCTTAAAGAGGTGGGACAGATAGGTGGGGGTAATCTCCACCGCGTCGGCTATCAGAGTAATGCAGATGCTGTCCTTGCAGTAGTTTTCATCGATAAACCTCAGTATCCTTTCCATCAGCTGATTGCTACTGCTCCGCTTGTTGGCGTTGGAGACCTCGCATACCCTTTCAATTGCCCGGCTAAGCACACCGAACATCTCGGCTACAGTGGAGCACTTCAGCATCTCCCTTTCCACCGAATCCCCGTTGGGGAATATAAGCGACGAGTCTATGTCCAAATCCGCCATAATTTTCAAAACGGTGCCCAGGATATCAAACAGCAGGCAGTTGACAAACTTGGGCGGCTGAAGGACATCCTTGAAATTGATCTGGTAGATGGTCTGCAAAATCTGCTCCGACTGCTCCCGGTCCCCCACCGAGACATAGTTGATCAGCTTCTGCTCCAGCTCCAGCGGGTAATAGTAGCTCCCAAAGGAGATGACGCTGGATTTATAGGCGCATACCGTGTTGCTGCCCTGAACAAATCGGTTTTTCAGCGCCTTCCCCGCCTCCAGCCCGGCGCGGGATATCTGCCCTGTCCCCTGGAGACAGCCGCTCATTCCGATAGTGAGCTGGATGCCAAACAGGTGGTTCATCAGGGAAATCAGCTCGCTGGCGGTCTTGTAGATCAGCTCCTCCGCCTCGGAGGGGGCAAGCCCGGTGTTGACCAGCAGATACAGCAGTCCGTCCGGGCTCTCGCCGGAGTAGACCGATCCAATCATGCGAAACAGGTCCTGGGAAATATTGGTGATGGCTGCATAGGCCAGCAGACGCTCCTGCTGTACGCCGGATTCCGCCGTCTCGTCTATCTCCAGGTCCAGCAGCAGGGAAACAAAGTTGGGCTCCGCAAAGACAATGTCCAGGGTTTTCAGCTTTTCGCAAACCTCCGCGACGTCCTGGGTTCCGGCCATCAGGCCGATCAGAAGGTTGTTGCGCATAACCGGGTATTGCTGGGAAACGGCGCTTTTCATCTCCTCGCTCTCCCTGGTAATGCGCTGGACTGTCTTTTCAATCAGACGTATCTCGTCCCGGTCCTCCATGGCCTCGGAGGCGTTTTTGCTTTTTAACAGGAGAAAAAGCTGCCGGATGGGGTCGTAATTCCGCTTTTTGGCATAGATGAACACCGCAGCACCCAAAAGAATACCCGCTGCCGTCAGCATGGACAGATACATCTGCAGGGAATGCAGGTCCTGGAGAATCACCGACGACGGCGCAATCACCAGATAATAAAACCCCGGATTCTGGGAATGCACACTGGAAATCATGACCTGTTCCCCGTTTAGGACAGTATACGCGCCGTTGGAGTGGAGCGTCTGGATTTCCCAGCGGGTTTCCTCAGCCGCATGGTCATAGGGACAGGGAATATTCTGCGAAACCACTTCTCCCTTTTCGGTGAGCATCGCCACATATACCTGGTTCTCTTTTTCTAGCTTTACCCCCCCCCAATCGCTTTTTCCAAAGGTTTCAAAGCCTTTATTAAGGGCGTCCGCCTTAATCCGGATGCCTATCGTGGCCCTCAGCTCCGAACGCCCATAGGAAAGAATGGTCTGAAGCAGCAGTACATCCCCGTTTACCTCTTTGGTGAAGAAAAAACGTCCGACCTGATAGGTATTCAGCGCCTGACGCCATTCCTCAGAGGAGATATCAAATTCGTCGAGCTTGTCGGAAAGGTAGCGCTCCGGGGAATAGTAGGTAGCGGTATTGAGGATAACATCGGAATTGTTATAATATATGAAGATATCAGCGGCCTCCTGGAGCACACTGCGCGCACTGTTCAGGCGGTTGATAACGTCAAGGCTTTCCAAAATACTCCGGCTGGTGGTCAGGTACCACCTGGTATAGGCAAAGCGGTTGACCGAGGTATCCATAGATAGGGTGCTGATCTGCTGATTGACGCGGGAAAGGGTTTCGTCGGCGGCCCGCTGCGTCTGGAGAAGGAGCTGGCGGTTATACTGCTCAATCTGGCGGCTCATCATCTCCTCCGCCTTGGCATAGCTGAGGGCGCCCATCCCAAAGATAAAAAGAATCAGCAGCAGATAGCTGAAGGCGATTGAGACAAACAGCCTGCCGAATCGCTGCCTGATATGCTCCTTTGTTTTCCGTATTTCCATGGCGCGGCTCCCTTCCGGACAATCCGTTTCGTTGGGGCATCCATTTCAGTCAAAAAAATCCCCATAATCTTGTCGATTATGTAGATTTATCTTATTTTAGCACAGACAATCCAATTTTTCCAGAGGGAATTTGGTATAATTGTCTACAGCCATTCAGATAAATTCCCTGATAAGCAGGATGGATGTCACGATTTATTGCCTCGCTTTCCCAAAATCCATTGAAAAAGGGCCCGGCATATGTTAAAATCAAAAAAGCGGCATTGCCTGCCGCCCATAGATGAAACATTCACTTTGCCATAAGGAGGCCGCGTCAATATGATACCTACGCCAAAGGAAGCCTGGGACCTTCTCTGCGAATTCAACCAAGGGGAATTTCACCTGAAACACGGGCGCGTGGTCGGCGACGTCATGCGCTGGTATGCCAACGAGCTGGGATACGGCGAGGAGGCGGATTTCTGGGAGGCCGTGGGAATCCTCCACGATCTGGATTTTGAACAGTTCCCCGAACAGCACTGCGTCAAAAGTCAGGAGCTGATGGAGCAGCGGGGAATCGACCCCCGGCTGATCCGCGCCACAGCCAGCCACGGCTATGGGCTCACCGTCGATATCCGGCCGGAGCACGAGATGGAAAAGGTGCTCTATGCCACTGACGAGCTCACCGGCCTGATCGGGGCTGCCGCCATTATGCGCCCCTCCCACAGCGTCAGCGACCTGGAGGTCAAATCCCTGAAAAAGAAGTTCAAGGATAAAAAATTCGCCGCGGGCTGCTCGCGGGAGGTCATCGAAAACGGGGCAAAGCTGCTGGGCTGGGAGCTGGACAAGCTGTTCGACTTGACCATCCAGGCCATGCGCGCCAGCGACGCGGTCGAATAACATAACGAAAAAAGGGGGCTTCCCAGATGAAAAAGGTCCTTGTGGCCATGAGCGGCGGGGTGGATTCCAGTGTCACCGCCTATCTCCTGCAGCGCCAGGGATACGAGTGCATCGGCGTGACCATGAAGCTCTACAGCGGCGACATGGCGGGGCTGCCGGTTGGCAGCGGTCACACCTGCTGCTCCCTGGAAGACGTGGAGGACGCCCGGAGCGTCTGCTTCCGCCTGGGAATTCCCCACTATGTCTTTAACCTCTCCGAGGGCTTTGAACAGATGGTCATCCGGAAGTTTGCCGAAGGCTACCGCGCCGGCCTGACCCCCAACCCCTGTATCGACTGCAACCGGTATCTGAAATTCGGGGAGCTGTACCGCCGGGCCAGGGAGCTGGAGTGCGATTACATCGCCACCGGCCACTATGCCCGCATTGAACAGGCGGCGGAGGGGCAGTTCCTTTTAAAAAAGGCGGCGGACCGCTCCAAGGACCAGAGCTATGTCCTGTACGCCCTCACCCAGGACCATCTTTCCCACACCCTGTTCCCCCTGGGCGGGCTGACCAAGGCGCAGGTACGGGAGATTGCGGAGGAACAGGGCTTTCTCAACGCCCGCAAGCACGACAGCCAGGACATCTGCTTTATTCCGGACGGGGATTATCTCTCCTTTTTGGAGCGGTACACCGGGAAAACCAGCCAGCCGGGAAATTTGATTGACCTGGAGGGCCGGGTGCTGGGCAGCCACCGGGGGGCCATGGCCTACACCATCGGGCAGCGGCGGGGACTGGGTCTGGCCGTTCCAGAGCGGGTCTATGTCTGCCAAAAGAACATGAAGGACAACACCGTAACAGTAGGACCGGAATCCGCCCTGTTTTCCCGGCATTTTACAGTGGGGGACTGGAACTGGATTGTCGAGCCCCCAACCGGGGAGCTTGAGGCGGAGGTTAAAATCAGGTACAGCCAGACCGAACACCGGGCAGTTCTGCAAAGGGACGGGGACCGGGTGAAGGTCGTGTTTGAGCAGCCCCAAAGGGCCATTTCCCCCGGTCAGGCGGCGGTGGCATACCAGGGGGAAACGGTACTGGGTGGAGGAACAATTTACAGTTGAGTCCCTCCCTTTTGACAGGAGCGAACCGCAATCAATGGGAACAGGAGGAGCAATTATGACCCTTTCTTTTGAGAAAAATACGAAAGTGACAAAAAAATTAAACCTGGTCCCATTGGATTCCGACCTATGGAATACCTACACCGGGGCAAAGGGGAACGTCTCCCAGGACATCCGTCCCCTGCTCCTGGCCCGCCCCCGGATACAGACCCCCTCCGACAAGCTGGAGGAGGCCATCGCCACCCAGACCCTCTTTGAAAACCTGTCGGACCAGATGCGCTTTTATCCTGCGGATTATCTGGCGGTGCCCTATCTGGTGGCTATCCTGGAGCGGCGGGCGGAGGAAAAGGACTTCCACACCCAGCTGGAGCTGATTACCGAGCTTGGGGTTTGTCTTGCCACCGATATCCCCGGAAACCAACTGGACGTCGAGCTCCCCCACCCGGACCGGAAAATCATGGACGACTACAACGCCAGCATCGCCGTCCTTCAGGAGAGGACTAAGGTTTTCCTGGAGGGAAGCCTGACCCGTATTCAATGGCTGTGTGAAAGCGAAAAAATCCACTTTTACCTGGCTGTGCTGGCAATCCTGGGAGACAGGGAAGCGGCCTTTATTCTCAACTGCACCTTGATGGACGAATGCTATGTAATGTGCGGCGAATGCGATTACTGCGACGAAACCATCGAGCCCTTCTCCGCCAGGAACCCCAGTTCTATCCGCCCGGCCAGGCTTGTCACCGGCAAATGGGACGGCAAATCCCTCAAGGACATATATGTCTGGTTCAGCAATCTTGTAGACCTGCTGGGGGACCGGCAGGCGGTAAGGGCGCTTACATACTATTATGGCATCTACACCTGCCCAAAATGCGGCGCAAAGGGCAGGGTCATGGATCTGATGAAGAAGTATTTCTTTGAGGTTTGATACAATATATAATACATAACATTTTCAAATTCTTCACAGAAAAAGGGGCTGGATCGTCTAATCGATCAGCCCCTTCATATTATTATTCGCGCTTAGAGTGGCGAAACACGCACTTGTAACTGTCTTGATGATAGAACCAAGAGAAACTCGCTTAATCAATTTCTCATTTAGGGATGAGATACACTCACGCCCTTATGGCATACAGAGTATGACTCTTTTGTCAAAATCGATTTTTTTAGAAATGACTGAACTGCACTCTGTGGTGCAAATAGCTTTGAAGGAGCCCAAAATCCTCATACATATACCGATAATTCGAGTCCTGACAAAAACCGCTATCGTATAATTGGTCAGCCCATTCTCTTTGTCTTTGTTATGTTTGCGTAAATCAATTATCCAATATACTCCACCCCGGTATCGCACAGTACCAGCACCGCGTCGTTATGGCCCAAAGCTCTCTTGGCAGGCGTGAAAGTATGTATCCCATGGTTTTCAAAGCATCCGGCAAAGCTGAACGCGCCGCTGGAGGGGTCCATCCACCAGGCGTTGACCTTTTCCCCGGTGAGCATCCCCAGACGGACGTCAAAGGGACGGCCGGAATAATCGTAGAAAATCGCGAAGTCCTGCCCCGCAAAAGCGGAAACCCGCAGGTATTTGTCCCCCTCGTATCCCTCCAGCATCTGCTGGCAAGGCTCCCCGGTCCAGTAGGGGAAGCGCTCCATTAACCTTTTCAGCAGCACCACCTGCCCCGAACCCGGATGATGAATGGCCTCGTCCCAGCTGCAATCCGCGCCGTAATTCGCTTTATAGCAGGGCTTTAAAAACTGCATCACCGCGTTGCTGCCATAGGTGAAGCCGCAGGCCCCGGTCAGCACCGACCACCAGGCGTACCGCCTGACATCGTGATCCTGCCAGAGTCCCTCCTTGGGGTCGTGGAGGCCTTGGGGAATCTGCTCATAGGAGGGCTCCGCGTCCAGGGTGGGACGAAGACGCTCCTGTCGATGGTCCCGGAGCACATATCTCCAGTTATCCTCCCCAAACCACTCGTCCGCCTTGGAAAGGTCATCCCAGCTCTTTAAATCCCGCTGGTCATATCTCCGGTGTCCAGACTGGAACATATGGATGTCCAGCCAATCCCGGTCCCCAAACCACTGGGAGGAGGAGGTCCTCCCAAAGGGGTGATAGCACATCAGCCGCTCCGGGTTGTACCTTTTCAGGATTGCCGCCATGGCGTCCCATACCTCCGGGTGGACGTCTCCCCGCACATCCCCGCCCATAATCCAGATGATGTTGGGGTACTTCTGAAACCGCTGCCCCAGAAACTCCGCGTAGGCGGTGACATTGTTCATGTTCAGGGCCTCGGACTTGACCATGCTGCCCCATACCGGCAGTATCCCCATGTACAGCCCCAGCTCCTCCGCTTTTCCGATGACATACTCCGCGTGATCCCAGAAGGTGTACTCCCCGGACAGCTCCGGTCTGGTAAAGTCCCGGTCCCCCTCCAGGGCGTGATGGCCGTAATGGTCAATCAAGGGGATGGTGTGGACAAAATCCGTCTGTATCACGTTATAACCCTTGTCCGCGCGGTTTTTCAGGTAGAGGTCTGCGTCCTCCCGGCTGGAGCGCTGTATCAGCAGCCAGGCAGTGTCCCCCATCCAGAAAAAAGGCGTCTCCCCTGCCCGCAGGTATTTTTTGTTTTCCGACACACACAGCGGGCCGTCCTCCCAGTATTTTCGTTTCATTTTTGAACCCTCCTAAATTTTTTAATTACTTTTAAACGTTAAAATTTCCATTACTCCTTTGTCTGCCCTTTTCATTATAACAAATAGCTGGGCAAAGTCAACAACAACATTTCCTTCATCCCTAAAAAATAGAAGAAAGGTTGGAAAGCACTTGACGGCGGTCCCAGTCATGTGTTACTATGGAATAGAAGCATTTAAATTTTTTAGCCGTTTTTAGCGGCGCTGTTTTGTACATACGGAGGGATCAGCAAAAATGGATATGGAAACCGTCCGCTTCCTGGAGGAAGCAGCCTGCAAAAGGCGCATTGATATTGTAAACCTGATTTATCAGGCGCAGACCGGACACATCGGCGGAAGCCTTTCCAGCGCCGATGTTCTCACCGCCCTTTACTACCATGTCATGGACGTGGAAAAAATCAAGGCGGGCAATCCGGACCGGGACCGTTTTATCCTCAGCAAGGGCCACAGCGTGGAGGGCTTTTACTCCATCCTGGCGGACCGGGGCTTTTTCCCCAGGGAGGAGCTGAAAACCTACGCCCAGTTCCATACCCGTCTGGCCTGCCACCCCACCAGCAAGATTCCCGGCGTGGAGGTCAGCACCGGCTCCCTTGGTCACGGACTGCCTGTGGCTGTGGGAATGGCCATTTCCCTCAAGCGGGGGAACAGCCCCGCCCATATCTATGTGGTCATGGGGGACGGTGAACAGGGGGAGGGCTCTGTGTGGGAGGCCGCCATGGCCGGGCCTACCTACGGGCTGGATAACCTCACCGCTGTGGTGGACCGCAACCACCTCCAGATCAGCGGAAATACCGAAAACGTCATGTGTCTGGAGCCGCTGGCTGACCGCTACCGCGCCTTTGGCTGGAATGTCATCTGCATCAACGGAAATGATTTTGGGGAGATTATCCCCGCCCTCACCGCCAGGGTCCCCGGCAAGCCCACCGCCATTATCTCGGACACGGTAAAGGGCAAGGGCGTTTCCTTTATGGAGAACCAGGCCGCTTGGCACCACAAGGTCCCCACGGAGGAGCAGTACCGTCAGGCACTCCAGGAGCTGAATCAGAGGCTGGAGTCCCTCTCCGCCAGATAAGACCGGGAAAACACATGGATCAATCCGCAGTTTAGGAGGATTTTACAATATGAGTATGCAAACAAAGGGCTCCTGCCGCAAGGCATTTACCGGGACGCTGGACGCCCTTGCTTATGAACATCCCGATATCAACGCCGTTACCACCGATGCCAGGGGTTCGGTGACGCTGGAACAGTTCGCCCAGAACCACCCGGACCAGTTTGTGGAAATGGGCATCGCGGAGCAGGACGCGGTTTCGGTTTCCGCTGGCATGGCACTGACGGGAAAAAACGTGTTCGTCTGCGGCCCCGCCTGTTTTTTGACCACCCGGAGCCTGGAACAGGTCAAGGTAGACGTGGCCTACAATAAAACCAATGTAAAGGTGGTAGGCGTCAGCGGCGGCCTGAGCTATGGCCCTCTGGGGGCCACCCACACCACTGTCACCGATATCGCCCAGATACGGTGCATCTTCAATATGACGGTCCTGCTCCCGGCGGACGCGGCCCAGACAGAGGCCCTCACCCGCCAGCTGGCCCAGTTCCATGGTCCGGTGTATATGCGCATGGGGCGCGGCGACGTATATGACGTGTACGAAAAGGGAGAGGAATTCACCATCGGCAAGGCAAAGCAGCTCAGGGACGGTTCCGACCTGACCATCATCGCCTGCGGGGAGATGGTTTGGTATGCCGTGCGGGCGGCGGAAAAGCTGGCCCAGGAGGGCGTTCAGGCGCGGGTGCTTGATATGTTCACCGTCAAGCCCATTGACCGGGAGGCGATTTTGAAGGCAGCCCAGGAGACAGGACGAATTCTCACCGTTGAGGAGCACAGCGTTTACGGCGGACTGGGCGGAGCGGTGGCGGAAATTCTCTGCCAAGAGAAGC
The DNA here is from genome assembly GCA_022800935.1 of Oscillospiraceae bacterium. Classification (GTDB taxonomy): domain Bacteria; phylum Bacillota; class Clostridia; order Oscillospirales; family Ruminococcaceae; genus UBA1405. The sequence continues at coordinate 4,397 of JAAWRH010000005.1, read as the reverse complement.
CGGTTCCCTTGAAGATCATGGGACTGCCCGACGAGGATATCATTCTGGGCAATTCCACCGAGCTGTTCACCTATTACGGCATTGACGCGGAGGGCATCCGCAAGGGCGCGCTGGAGCTGCTGAAACGGTAAGCTCACCCCATTTTTTACACAGGAGGGGATTTTTTGAACTACATTCTTTCTATCGACCAAAGCACCTCCGGGACAAAGGCCCTTGTCTTTGACCAAAGCTCCCGGCTTGTGGGCCGGGCGGATATCCCCCACCGCCAGATTATCCACGACAACGGCTATGTGGAGCATGACGGAATGGAGATATATCAGAACGTCATCGCCAGCACCAAAAAGGTACTGGAGCAGACGGGGGTATCCCCGGACCGGATTTCGGCGGTGGGCATCAGCAACCAGCGGGAAACCGCCATCATGTGGGACAGCACCACCGGACTGCCGGTTTACAATGCCGTGGTATGGCAGTGTGCCAGGGGAGAGGGCATCTGCCGGGGCCTGGAGGCCCAGAATCCTGCGTTTCCCCAGACGGTCCGGGAGAAGACCGGGCTTCAGCTCTCCCCATACTTCTCCGCCGCCAAGCTGAGCTGGATTGTCCAAAACGTGGAGGGCGTCCGGGAAAAGATGAAGGCCGGGAAAATCTGCGCCTCCACCATCGACGGATGGCTTATCTGGAAGCTCACCGGAGGACATTCCTTTAAGACGGACTACTCCAACGCCTCCCGCACCCAGCTGTTCAACATACATACCCTGGAATGGGACAGGGAGCTCTGCCGCGCCTTTGAGATTGACCCCGCCGCTCTGCCCCAGGTCTGCTTCTCCGACAGCCTGTTCGGGGAGACTGACTTTGAAGGACTTTTCGGGAAAAAGGTCCCCATTTACGCCGCCCTGGGAGATTCCCACGCGGCTCTGTTCGGTCAAGGCTGTACAGAGTCCGGAACCGGCAAGGCAACCTACGGCACTGGCTCCTCAGTGATGATCCATGTGGGCGATAGGCCCATCGCCTCCAAAAAGGGTCTTGTGAGCTCCATTGCCTGGGGGATGAACCAAAAGGTCAGCTATGTGCTGGAGGGGAACATCAACTACACCGGCGCGGTGATCAAATGGCTGGTGGAGGATATCGGGCTTATCTCATCTTCCAAGGAGTCCGGCAAAATTGCCGCCTCCATCCCCTCCACCGATGGTGTGTACCTGGTCCCCGCCTTCTCCGGACTGGGGGCCCCCTACTGGGATTCCGACTGCCGGGCGGTGCTCTGCGGGATGAACCGCACCACCAAAAAGGCCCACATAGTCCGGGCGGCGGAGGAATCCATCGCCTACCAGATCGCTGACATTCTCTCTATTGTCACAGAGGCGGACAAGGTCCCGCTGAAACAGCTCAACTGCGACGGCGGCCCCACCAGGGATTCCTTCCTGATGCAGTTCCAGGCGGACATGATCAGGATTCCCCTGGCGGTTCCGGAAATTGAAGAGCTTTCCGGGGCAGGGGCGGCTTATGCGGCGGGAATCTCTGCCGGGCTGTTCGACTGGGACACCATCCTCGGCCACCGCAAAACAACCGAATTCCGCCCCCAGATGCCTCTGGAACAGAGAAACCTGATTTATGACGGCTGGAAACGGGCGGTTTCCTCCATCCTGACTGTCAAATAATTTTAATACATAGAAGGAGTGTATCTACCATGAGCCAAGCAAAAAAACAGACCTTCGGCCTTATCATGACCACCCGCAGCTTTTTCCCCTCCCACCTGGTGGCGACGGCACGGGAAAAGATTGTCAGCAAGCTCCACGACATGGGTTATGAGGTCGTCACCCTGACCGACCGGGACACCCAGTACGGCGCGGTTGTCACCTATGAGGAAGCCCGCAAATGTGCGGAGCTGTTCAAGGCCCACCGGGAGGAGATCAGCGGCATTATCGTGGTACTCCCCAACTTCGGCGAGGAGACCGGTGTCGCCGATGCCATCTCCCTGTCGGACCTGAACGTCCCCATCCTCATCCAGGCCTGCGACGACGACTTTGACAAGCTGGGGCTGGACAACCGCCGGGATGCCTTCTGCGGAAAAATCTCCCTCTGTAATAATCTGTACCAGCGGGACATCAAGTACACCACCACAACCCTGCACACCTGTCCCATCGACTCCGAGGAGCTGACCAAGGATATTGAGAAGTTCGCCGGGGTCTGCCGGGTGGTCAACGGCCTGCGGGGAATGCGGATTGCCGCCATCGGCGCGCGGCCCAACGCCTTCCACACCGTCCGCTTTTCGGAGAAGCTGCTCCAGAAAAACGGCATTACCGTCTGCACGGTAGACCTGTCGGAGATTATCTTTGCGGCCAGGAACATGGAGACAGACCAGAAGGTGCTGGACAAGGTGGCGGAGATTCGCGCCTATGGAAAGGTCGCCCCCGGCATCAGCGAGGAAAAGGTGCTCAAGCAGGCCAAGCTGTGCATCGCCCTGGAGGACTGGGTGGTGATGAACCACTGCGACGCCAGCGCCATCCAGTGCTGGGATTCCATCCAGGACAACTACGGCTGCGCCACCTGCCTGGCCATGAGCATGATGGGCGAAAAGGGAATGCCCAGCGCTTGTGAGATGGACATCACCGGCGCGCTGACCATGTACGCCATGTACCTGGCCTCCGGCACCCCGTCGGCCTATATGGACTGGAACAACAACGTCCGGGACAACCGGAACCAGTGCGTCTGCCTGCACTGCTCCAACTTCCCCTCCAGCTTCTTCGGCAGCGAATTTGAGATTGAGAACCTGGACGTGCTGGCCACCACCATTGGGGCGGACAAGTGCTTTGGGGCCTGCAAGGGCCAGGTTTCCGCCAGCCCCATGACCTTTGCGAAAATCACCACCGACGACAAGAACGGCAAGATGAAGTGCTATGTGGGCGAGGGTAAATTCCTTGCCGACCACATCCCCACCAAGGGCGGCGTCGCCTACTGCGAGGTGGAGAACCTCCAGGGGATGATGCAGCACATCTGCAACAACGGGTATGAGCACCATGTGGCGTTCAACAAGTCCAATGTGGCGGACATTCTGGAGGAGGCCCTGGGGAATTATATGGGCTTTGAGGTGTATCGTCACAACTGATACTGCTATAGGATATAAATGCAACGAAAGCTGTCCGTGGAGAAGGCGGGCAGCTTTCTTTTGTGTTTGATACCGTTGTATCTTTTAGTCATTCCACCGCGCAGAAAATCCCCTTGCGAAAAAGGAGGAATCTTGTTATAATGTCGGTAATATTGCCCCCAAACCAAGGTCTGAATTTGAAAAGGAGAATCACATGGAAAAGATTAAAAAAGACTTTATCCTCGGCGAATTCCGCAGATTGGCCCTGTGCGCTGCCGGGTTTGCCATATGCCTGTTCATCCTGATGCGGTTTTCCCCTCAGTTGGCCGCTTATCAGCCTCTGCCCTGGCTGGCGGTCGCCGCAATCCTCGTTCTGGCGGGGCTGCGTTCGGTTATGCTGGCGCGGACAGGGATAGGCGGGCTCACCGACAGCGATATCTATTTGCTGGAAAAGGAATATCTGGCGGACCATCCGGTCTACAGGGTCTGGCAAGGGGAAATTCACCTGCTGCCAAGCTTTATCGTCTGCCGGAACCGGGGCAGGCTGCTTTTCATCCCCCTCCATAAAATTGAACGGGTGGAACGCCGGTTTGACCGCATTGGTATGAGGAAAGTTCCCTTTGCCAAGTTTATTCTGGACACGAGCCAATCCATATCCATCGGATTTTCGCCGAACCACGCAAAGGACAGCGAGGCGGTTTACACATGGCTTGCGGAGCGAATCGGCAAGGATAAGGTTGGCGAATAAATACCCCCATTTGCGGACAACAGTCTTGGGAAATGGATGATTTACTCAAACCGTCCAATAACAGTGCCTTGCTGCAAAATATGATTTTTGGCCAATTTAATAAACTTACTCTTTGTAGCGTTAGGACTCAAGGAAAGTGTGGTATCCAACACATAAATTGTAAAGCGATATTCATGCTGACTGCCCTTTGGCGGCTTAGGTCCAGCGTATTTGTGCCAGCCATAGGCGATGCCCTGGACAGCGTTATTAAGTGTATCAACAATTTTTCCATGGGGAATTGCCCCCATAATATTTTGTGATGCCGGAATATTCCATATCACCCAATGTGTAAAATTTTTGAAAAGAGGATGTTTCACATCTTCCAATGTAACAGCAATCGTTTTTGCCGAAGGAGAAAGATTTTCAAGCACAAATTCCGGTGATATATCTTTTCCTCTGCCTGTATTTTCTAACGGGAAGATATCATTGTTTTTTAATCCAATACAGTGTACTTTCAGGTCAAAATTGTTTATCATCTTTATTCCCCTTTGTCAAAATATTTAAAACACACTGCATAAACTATATGGCTTA
>JAAWRH010000004.1 GCA_022800935.1 Oscillospiraceae bacterium | reverse complement strand
TCCCCTGTCCGTCCCGCAGGAAGACTTCCACGGAGCGGTAGACGATTATCTTTCCCTTTGCAAAGCCGAAAACAGGGAACCAGAACAAGCGTACAAGGGAACCTTTAATGTTCGTATTTCCCCTCAACTGCATAAGCAATGTATGATTTATGCAATTTCTCATCATACAACGCTAAACCGCTTTGTGGAAGAATCCCTGCGGAATTCACTCTATTCCAATACAGTAAATGATTTATAAAAAGCAAAAACCGTCCTGATTTGGATTTCCAAACGGGACGGTTTTTGATTTTTCACATTACAACCGCCTGTCCCGATGGATATACGCCAATCCAGGAGCAGGGGAAATACCCTTCTTTGTAAATATTCAATATTGTTGTATAAAAACGATTCACATTTAAAATCCTTTCAATACAAGCCCATGAAATATCCCGCTTCACCATATCTAATATCTCAGGAAGAACCCCGGCTTCTTCCCATAAGTTCCGCCTGGTCAAAAAATCTCCCAGCCTGTTCCAAACCACATCGCCGATAGCAGAAGAAACAGCGGCAAATATTTCGTCTATTTCATCGTCGCCAATTTTCTCTGCTGCTTCATCTTCCAGTTCATAAGCATGAGGCTCCCATATTGACAGCGTTTGTTGTCCCCAAGTATCGTATGCTTCAAAAAGTGAAAAAATCATATGGTATTTTTCATTTGGGACACCGCAGTTTTTAAACCAGTCTATCTGCGCCAATTCATCTAAAAAGTCTGTTATGTCGATCATTTGTCTTTACCTCTAATCCCTTCCATAATCCATCTTTGATGGAAAGCGGTTAATTCTTTCAGCCATCATACAACCATCACATAAATTTGATAGACTGGATGAAAGGCATAGTTCAATCAAAATCCATTAAACGGGGGAAGTCCATGAAAAAAATACGCCGTTTTTTCGCGAAGCCTTTCCGATGGGGGTGTTTTTATGGCTGCATCCTAACGCTGGCGGCGGCCTGGGTGCTGCTGGATGGTTTTGTCATCCCCAGGCAGGTACAGGTAATTGAACCGCCCGCCCAGGCATCTGCTGAATCGAAGATATCATCTATCTCGTTATTGCCTGATAGGGCAGAAATGCCTTCATCATCTTCATCCAATTTGTCTGCGTCTGAGTACAACGAACCCTCTGCACTGCCGGAACCCGCTCCTGCCGGTTTTACCGAAAATGGATATCAAGATGAAAACCTCCAGCTTACCATCACCACTGCGGAGTATTACGATACCACGGTCTATCTTGCGGAGATTCAACTGAAAGATGCAAGCCTTTTGAAAACCGCATTTGCCCAAAACGCCTACGGGCAAAATCTGAGAGAAACAACCTCCGAAATGGCGGAAGCCCATAATGCCATTTTTGCCATCAACGGCGATTATTATGGGTTCCGCAAAGAGGGCTTTGTTCTGCGCGGCGGGACGCTGTATCGGGACATTCCCAGGCAATCCGGCGAAATCCTCATTTTTTATTCTGATGGGAACCTTGAAATTGTGGAGGAAGCAGGGACAACAGGGGAGCAGCTTATTGGAGCGGGAGCGAAAGAGGTATTTTCTTTTGGGCCATCGCTATTGGTTGATGGGGAAATTACTGTCAGCCCCACTGATGAAGTAGGCATGGCAAAGACGAGCAATCCCCGCACAGCCTTTGGCATGATTGAACCGCTCCATTATCTGGCGGTAGTTTCCGACGGGCGGACGGAGGAAAGCGCGGGGCTGTCCCTTTACCAGCTTGCCCAGGTAATGCAAGAGGCAGGATGTCGGCTGGCATATAACCTGGACGGCGGGGGTTCCTCAACAATGTGGTTCCATGGGGAAGTTGTCAACAACCCCACCAGCGGGCGGAAAATAGGGGAAAGGAGGGTAAGCGATATTGTCTACCTCGGATATGAATAAAAAAGGGCTTTTTCATGCTGTTTTATGGTTTATGGCAGTTTCTTTGCTGTGCCTTCTCCTGGGGATGGTATATACCATGTTTGGGCACGGGGTTTCTTCGCCGTACATGAGCCGGTTTTACCTTGTGCCGCTGCTGGGAGGGGCGGCGGTTTCGCTCCTGCTTTATCTGCTGCCCAAAGCCCCTATGCCCGGCAGGGTGGTTTATAACCTCTACTGTTCCGGCTTGGCGTCCCTGGCTGTGGGAATGGTGTTGAGAGGGATCTTTGAGATTGCGGGAACTTCATCCGGCTATCCGATATGGTTTATGGATGTCGGGGCGGTGATGTGCCTGTGTTCCGCAGGCGTGTATATTGCGGCTTGGGGCGGTTTTCGTCGTTGATGAAGCTTCAAACAATATAAAATCTTCCAAGTGTAGAACCCTTCAGCCTTGCATATACCCCAGCAGGTATTTTTTACAAAATTCTTTTGCAGTCACGATTTATCAGGAATTCGTATGAACCCTTTCCTCAAAAACAAAATCCGCTTTTCAATATTTTTGATTACCGTTTGGGTATTTAAGGCCACATCATACCCGTGAATGGTTCCCTTGGTCTCGTTTATCTCAACATTTGCCCCTGCTCTCCGCAGTTTCTTTCCATATAGAATACCTTCATCGTGCAGACAGTCAAATTCAGCGGTTTCGATATAGGTGTCAGGGATGATTTTGGGCAGGACGCTGTCCATCGGGGAAGCGCTGTGTATATCCTCTGTATTTTTGCAATAATAAGACCACATTAGCCTGTTGTTTTCTGCGTTCCACAATGGGGTATCCAAAAACCTTTTCATGAAATCCGTCTGCATTGCCGCATCTGTGACAGGGTATACGAGCATTTGTACACATGGGCGGTTTAAGCCTTCGAGTTTATAACGGTTGCAGATCAATGCGGCGAGCGCCGCGCCGGCGCTGTCTCCGGCAATGCCAATTCTTGTATGGTCAATTCTCAATTCCTCCGAATGTTCCACAATGTATCGGTACAGCGCCAGAACATCTTTATATGCCGCCGGATAGGGATATTCAGGCGTCAGATGATAATTCGGAAAATAAACCCTGCATCCTGCCTTCATCGCATATATACACGCGAGCTTTTTGTGGTGGGCGGAGGCCTTATAGCTAAAAGCTCCTCCATGGACATCAATCAGGCAGGGGAGCCTTTCCGTTACATTTGACGGTTCAAATATCTCTGTCTTAAACGGCAGCCCCTGATATCCTTTTATCAAAATGCTCCTGTTAGTAACCCCTTTGGGAATTTTTGTGAAGTGAAAGGAAACCGCCTGAAAGACGTTGGCCCACTGAATCATCGCCTTATTATAGGGAATTTTTATTGCTATCAGCCGTAATTCGGGGTGAATCAGTTTTTTGTATTTCATAGATAGATGTTGTCCTTCTTTTACATGATACGACTATTTATGGCTGCCCCATTCCGGTTTTAAAGGCTGACATGAATTTAGCCATATTTTTCCTGGCAATCTTCATCGCCTCAACAGAATCCTCTGCTTCCTTTATTTTAGCCTTGAGTTTCTTTTTTTCATTGCTGTCGGCTACATCTGCCTGGAGCCTTAACTCTACCAAACCTTTTTCAATTTCTGCAATGTTTTGAACATATTTTTCGTAGACTGTATTTGAATAGTCAAAATCATGTTCATCATTGAGAAAAATTTCCCTCACAGAAACAAGAAGCTTAGCAGATTGTAAGATGGTATTCTTTTTTCCGGCTAACCCGATCGCGCTGACCGTTCCTCCGGCACCGGCACCGATTCCAATACCAAGGACAGCGCCGCCGCCAACAATGGCGATTGTACCGCCTGCCATTCCCATGCCGCCAACGGCAATCGCACCGCCGCCGAGGTATGCAAGACAGGCGCTGGTCAAAGCAGCCCCGCTGAGCCCCGCGAAATTGGAGCCAACCAATGCAACGGCGATTGCAGGCGCAAATGCCCCGGCTGTCGCAATGGTGGCAATGGCAACGGCTGCCGTGACAGACAGGGAAACGATAACCGTTTTGAGAACCTCGTTCAGTTCGCGGAGTACCTTTTCGTAACACTTCCGAAGCCGTTTGATGTATCCCTTGGAATAGTAATTTCCAGTAAAGAGCTCATCCAGATAGCGGTCTCCGTCATTCTTGTTATATCCCCAAATAGCGTTTTGAAGGTCCTTATATTTTCGGCTTGGTATGTCGTTGCCCTTTTTATCTTTTTCCAGTCCTAAGGGATAATAAGGCTCAAACAACATTGCTTCCAGCAAAACTAAGCGGAACCATGTGCCGGACGGTTCATTTTCTTCCATTTTTTGAATCATCTGTTCTTGGGAATACCAATGCAACTCGGCATCAGTTACTTGCAGAAAACTGGAAAAACCTGCTGTAATATACTCTTTCCATTCCTCAAGCCATTGCTGCTTTAGCTGCTTTATCCCATCGCTGCCGATTGGCAATTTGGTACACTGGATATCATTGACCGTCTTATAGTATTCAAGGTTATACAATAGTTCGGTTTGTTCAACCGTCAGACCAAATTTCCCTGTGTCCATCATATCACTTCCAATTTTTTCGTATATTCTTTGATCCTCCTGTGTATATGCGGCCCGTTTTATGTTTTCATACATCTGCTTGATTTTTTTGATATTCCGTGATTTTAAACACCAGGCGACATCCTGACCGACGGCTACAGCAAACCGTCCGACGCCGACATAGTTGACTGTCAACAAATATTTTTGGGAGATAATTGCTTCACCAACATCAACCGTTGTAAAGACACCTGTTGCTATTGTAAGCATCCGGGCGAGGGTGGGGTTATTTTTGGGCAGAATCCTTTCCCAGTCGAGCTCTTTTATTTCGTCAAGCGAATGAATATTACTTTGACGAATTTCCGTTGCAAGGCGGCGAATGAAGTAGAATTCCCTTACAATACATTCATTTGCAATGACAGGAATTGCCTGTTTTCCCAGTTCAGCCCCTATGCCAAGTTCAGCCCGTAAATCGAACTTTAAAATACTTTCTTTGATAATCGCACCTGTTTCATCGTGCTTGGCAAGCAATGTGCCGTTAAACAGCTTTGAAAGGAATACAGACAGAGAATTATCGCCGATATTTATGTCTTTGAAAATAGGAAGAACGGATAGTTCTTTTGCCATTGCCAGAATAGGGCCTGGTATACCGGTTCCGCCGCTTTTACCAACTGAGCTATTTGAGCCAGCAACATCACTCACAAGGTGAAAAAACCAAGTAATGGTTCCATAAAGTATTTTGGCAGGGATATCTTTACCAATGAATGTCTTACCTGCCTCTGATATCTCGACGATAAGAAAATTGCCATGTACATCTGTCCCGTATGCTTTATATGTAAACTGCGTGAGGAGCGAAAATGCCAAACCAACAAAAGTGGGATGGTGGGCAAAGTCACGCAGATGATGCTGTAAGCCACCGCCAAAATCCGGCGTATTTCCGTCGCTGGGAATTGGAAATTTTTTCTCCAGAAACCTAACAGCGGACTTCAGATCATCGTCCTTACAGCCAAGCATTTTGGCAGTATTTTTTACAAATCCATTTACTTCATTATCCGCCCAGGCTCTGCCTTCTTCAAGGTTAAAGCTGCCAGTCCAAAAAATATCAAGTCCGCCGCATAGCAAGCCGGAAGCGATTGACACCAAATAATCAAGTTTATCTGCCTGACTTGATAAAATTTTTATTTGACTGTCCAAATCAAATATGATTTCATTTAGGTCATATCTATGCCTTGTTTCCATTCCTTTTTCTTTGTATGGTTCAAAACTAATTTGCAGCTGCTCCATTCGGCTTCTCTACCTCTCAAAGTTAAATTACACCACATAAAAATTGGTCTCCCACGCCGGGACATATGGGTGATGCCTCAAATAAAACCGGTAATCCGGGTTCAGGCTGTGGAGATACAACGGAAGCCTGAACAAATCATCACTGCGGTGGTAGGCGCTGAGGATTATTTTGGGGCGGCAGCGGAGAATGGTTTCCCGGCTGCCTTGAAGTGCTTCCTGCTCCGCGCCTTCCACATCCAGTTTTAACAGGGTAGGGGAAAGGCTTTCCTGCTGCAAAAGATGGTCGAGGGAATCCATCCCCACTGGGATTTCCTTAACCTTTCTATGCTCCAAACCCGGCGCGGCAAATTGGGCGAGGGTGGAGTTCCTCCCGGCTTGGCGTTGGAACATAAGCTGTTCCTGTCGATTCCATGCCCCAACGTTTTCACATCGGATGTCAATTCCATATTCTTCCCGCAGGCTTTGGGCATAAAGGGACAGCTTCCGAAAGCTGCGGCTGTCCGGCTCCAAGGCAAGTATTTTTCTGCATTGGAATTTGGCCTGTTCCAGAAACTCTTTTATGGTATCTCCGGTATAGGCTCCCATGTCCACCAGGAATTCATCTTCTCGAAGAGAAAGCAGTTCCCAAATATCCCGCCGGGGGGATTCGCACCGGAAAAGGTGCTCTATCCTGCCTGTAAGCTTGAATTGGAGCACCTCCCGAAAGACAAACCGCGACCAGTTGTCTGCCAGCAGGGAATAGGCCGCCTCCCATTCCGGGCGGCGGCTTTTTATCAGTTCGGGGGTAAAGAGAATTTCCCCAGCAACAGGGACGTCGGGGGCGACGGTTTCAAACCGTTCCGATACCCGTTTCATCTGCTCCAGCACCTCCGGCCGCTGGCTGGCAAAGGAGATTACCACCACGCAGTCGGAAAATTTCTCACAGAGGGTTTCATAATCCAAGACGGGAAATCCATGAAAGGAATGTCCCCTTACAAAACCGTCGCTGGCAAAGACGGCGGAGGGATGAACCCCATAAATTTCAAAGGTTTGGAGGATTTTCTCCGCTCCAAGCCCCATTCCATACAGTGCAATGGGCTTTCCGCAGGTCTTTAGCCTGTCCCATACCGAGGTATCCCATTGATATCCCTCCCATAGTGAGCTATCCATCATTCCGCTGTAACAGAAAGGGCGGCTTCCAGGGCGATTTCCATCATCTGGGTAAAGCTGTTCTGGCGCTCCTCTGCGCTGGTGGAAACACCTTTAAAGGGCAGGTCGGAGATGGTTGCGATGCAAAGGGCGTTTTTCCCGCTCTGGGCGGCGTTGCAGTAGAGGGCAGCGGATTCCATTTCCACCGCTAGGACGCCCATATCCTTCCACTTGGCCAAGGTACCGCTCTCGTCGTAGAAGCAGTCGGAGCAGAAAAGGTTGCCCACATGATAGGAGGCTTTCTTCTCCTCCGCCGCCCTGACCGCCGCCGCCAAAAGGGGATAGCTGGCGATAGGGGCAAAGGTTCCGGGGAGCTGATACTGGCGGGCGTAGTTGGAATCGGTGCAGCTTCCCATACCGATGACGATATCCCTAAGCTGTACTTTATCGGCCAACCCGCCGGCGGAACCGATGCGGATGATATTATCTACACCGTAAAAGTGGAACAGCTCATAAGAGTAGATTCCGATAGAAGGGCATCCCATGCCGCTGCCCTGGACAGAAAGTCGGCGGCCCTTATAGGTTCCGGTATAGCCCAGCATCCCGCGGACAGTGTTGTAGCAGACCGGGCCGGTGAGAAAGGTTTCCGCGATGAACTTCGCCCGCAGGGGGTCGCCGGGCATGAGGACGGTTTGGGCGATTTCGCCGGAAACAGCCTTGTTGTGGGGGGTTGGGGTCAATTTTTTGGTTTCAGACATGAGGGACGCTCCTTTCTGACGATTAAAGTTTTTATGGATTGTGGACTTTAACATATCAAATGCCTATTTATGCAGTAATACTAACCCCTGATTCCAATATGCTGAATGAAGCGCGTTCGCAGTTGATTTCCGCCGTTGCCCCTATCGGAATAACGGTCATAGGGGTTCTGTGAACAAAATCAACGTTGGAGAGCACCGGGATATCTTCCCGGCGGGCTTCATATTTTAAAAACCTAATTAGAACTTTTTCTTCTTCTTCATTTAACGGGCCGGTCAAAATTCCCGCCGCATTCTGGAACATCCCAGCTGCATCCAGTGCGCGCAGCTCATGTAAACCGGCAAGAGGACTCCCATACGGTGAACCGTTTTCCAGCATGATGATACAATCCCGGAAAAAGTCTCTGTTCGGGAAAAATTCTGTTCCCATAATCTGCCGCAACGGTCCCGCGCACCCGCCGAAAATGCTTCCCTTTGTTGTACCGCGGCCCTGTATCAATTTGTAACCTGAATTGGGTGTCCAAGCGATCTCATTTTGATTGATCTTTTTCCACTCAATCTTCGTATATTCCGCGCAGGCTGGGACCTCACCAATGATTTCGGCGGAGAACAGACACCTGGTTATCGCGTCTTTTGTATAACAATCCAATGCCCCAGGCTGGGCGATAGGGGTCAATAAATTGGGGCCATAATAAGCCCTGACGCCCGCTTTTGCAAAAACCGCCATCCAGGAGGTAATGTCCGAATAGCCCATAAACACCTTTGGATTCTCCTGTATCACCTTTATATCAACGTAGGGGAACACACGGTAGGAATCGTCACCGCCCATCATGCAGATGATTCCGTTTATCTCCGGGTTCTGCAGGGCCCACATCAAATCCCCGGCCCGCGCTTCTGGGTGTTCATATAGAAATTGACTGCCTGCCAAGGTGTTTGGAGCGGTGATAACATGAACGCCCCATATCTCCTCCAGGCGTTTTTTACCTGTCTTATATCTATCAAGCATATCCTCGTCGCCCGCTCTACCCCCAGAGATTGATATTAAGGCGATGGTATCGCCCTTTTTCAGCATTTTTGGAACTTTTAACCGGTCCATAGCTTCTCCTTTCCCAAGTTTAATTCTTATATATTATACACCATCGGAAGAAATTTGAAAATACCGGGAAATCGATTGCATAATTAAGCCAAATCTGATAAAATGGATTTGTATAAAACGATGGTATGACTATCTATGGACCTTTTTTTGAAGGTTAAGGTATCGGCCGCTGAATCCCTTGCGCTGCAGCGGCTTTGGGAGTTCAAACGGTAATTGGCACATAAAAAATGCACAAGATTTGTTTGCTTTGCAGTGCCATGCTTTTTTGCGCACAGCTCGACAAATCAGAATTTGGGGGTATTAGAATATGAGAAAAGAACCTATAATTGAGACAGACAGGCTGATTTTACGTCCACTCACGCTTGATGACGCAGAAGCCTGTTACAGTTGGAACAGTGATGATAGAGTTACAAAGTATATGTCATATTCTACATATACTGATATCAGCCAAACTATTAATTGGATAAAATCGACTTTCATTGACGAAGATGAGTGGATTTGGGCATTTGTTCTGAAAGAAGAGAATAAAGTAATCGGGACAGGGAGTATAGGGCCAAATGCCCGAATGAAAGACTATTGGGGTATCGGATATAATCTTCATTATGATTATTGGCACAAGGGATATTGCACTGAAGCAATGAAAGCCATTATTGATTTTGTGCACAAAGAACTTGGTGTAAATAAGATTTGCTCAGATCATGCTGTGGATAATCCGCGTTCGGGCAAAGTTATGGAAAAATGTGGTCTAAAATTCGACCATTATGGAGAATATACAAAGCTTGATGGCAGCCAAACGTTTAAGGCAAAGTTTTATAAAATAGAATTGGAATAAATTCCGATTTGAGGAGGAATACGATGGAGAAGATATTTTCTAAATGTGGTATGCGATGTGATTTATGTTTGATATATCGTCCTAATGTCGAAAAAGAAGATAGGCGTACTGAAATTTGTGATGTATGGAAAAAAATATTCAAAGGCTTTGAACCTGACCCAAACATAACTATATGTGATGGTTGTTGTTGTGAAAAAGAAGAGGCAGTTTTATTTAGTCCGTTGTGTGAAGCCCGAAAGTGTGTAATAGAAAAAGGGATTATACATTGTGGATACTGTGAGCAATATCCGTGTAGTATTTTTCCAGCAGAGCCAACACAAGAAGAAACGATTCAAAAGATAGAAGTTGAAAAGCAATGGACTTGGGAAGATGAAAAATTAATGGAAGCATATGCTTGTAAAAAGAATATGGATGAATTCAAAAGAAATAGATAAATTCCGGTTCGTTGAGGAGTTTGCAAAATCAACATTAAATGCAGCAGAAAGCTGAAAATACTTGAAACTTCACGACATTGATTAAGACTGAACCAGCGTCCCTATCATTGAAAGAAAAAGGAGCATACAAGCCATGAAAGTCCTGATCGGCACTACAAACCCCTCAAAGGTAAAACGCTTCGAGGAGCTTTTAAGGGGATATGATATAGAGTTTTTCACCCTCAAAGACTTGGGGATTGACCGCGAACCCGGTGAAACCGGCAGCAATCCCGAAGAAAACGCCGCCATCAAGGCGAGGTTTTACGGCCAGTTCTTTGATAAGGTTATCTGCAACGATTCGGGACTGTATTTTGATTCCCTGCCCTTGGAGGACAGCAGGCAGCCTGGGCTAAACATCCGGACGCCCCAAGGCGGCAGACGGCTGGACGACGAGGAAATGATTACATATTATGCCCAGCTGGTCCACTCCCTGGGCGGGAAGGTGCTGGCCTATTACCTGGACGGCATCGCAGTGTACAACCGCGGGCGCGTTTTCACCTTTATGGAAAACAGCGAGGCCACAAAGGGGAGCGCCTTTTATATGGTTGATAAACCGTCAGAAAAAAGGCATATCGGGTGGCCGTTGGACTCCCTTTCGCTGAACCAAAACACCCTGACCTATTTTGTGGACAAGGGGAACAACAAATATGATACCACCGAGGAAAACATCATGCTGGGGGAATACCGGAAACGGCTGATTCAGTTTTTGACGGGCGCTTTAGGAATCCGTTAAGCGCAGAAAAGAGAGGAAAGATATGAAGTCTGTAAAGAGAAAATCAGCAGGAACTCATTTTTCAATGTGCGTTCAGCCGGCTTTTATCATCGGTACAAATAACGAAGACGGGACGTACAACTTTGCCCCCATTACCTGGGTCAGCATTACAAACGAGAAGGACGATGATTATCTGCTGGTTATCAGTATGTTCGGCACGAAAAAGACAAAACAGAACGTACTCAGAACAGGAATATTAAGCGTTAATCTTGTCAGTACGGATATGCTTGAACTGATGGACTATTTCGGCACACGCCATGCAAAGGACGGAAGAAAGGACGCAATTCCATACAAAGTCGGCAAAGGCGAAGCAATAGATGTTCCCGTCTTGGATGCAAGCCGGTGGGTATATGAATGTGAAGTGGTTCGATCTGTTGAAACGGGGGAGTCCACTACTTTTTTCTGCCGGGTTTTAAACGTCCAGATAGACGAGCGGATTGAATGTAACGATACCTTTGATAT
This sequence comes from Oscillospiraceae bacterium, assembly GCA_022800935.1. Classification (GTDB taxonomy): domain Bacteria; phylum Bacillota; class Clostridia; order Oscillospirales; family Ruminococcaceae; genus UBA1405. The sequence goes on along the minus strand of JAAWRH010000004.1, from coordinate 128,718 downwards.
TGACCTCACAAAGCTTGATCCTGTCATTTATTCGGGTATGTATCACAGTATTGGGAAACTGCTTGGCAAGATAGGAGATTTTACGAAGTAAATAAATTCCGGATACAATAAAACAAGGAGAAGATTATGTACCAACTGCTTTTCAGCGAATCCCGCGCCCGCCGGGGCGTTTTTGAGACGGTTCATGGGACGGTCCAGACCCCGGCCTTTATGAACGTCGCCACCTCCGCCGCCATCAAGGGGGGCATCTCCGCCAGGGACCTGGAAACCCTGAAATGCCAGGTGATGCTCTGCAACACCTACCACCTGCACATTCGCCCCGGCGACGGCCTCATCGCGGACCTGGGCGGCTTACACAAATTCACCACCTGGAAGCGGCCCATTCTCACCGACAGCGGCGGCTTTCAGGTCTTTTCCCTGGCCTCCCTGCGGAAGATCACCGAGGAGGGGGTTCACTTTTCCTCCCATGTGGACGGAAAGAAAATCTTCATGGGTCCGGAGGAGAGTATGCGGATACAGTCCCATCTGGGGTCCACCATTGCCATGGCCTTTGACGAGTGCATCGAAAATCCCGCTCCCTACGATTATACCGCCAACTCCGTGGCCCGGACTGCCCGCTGGCTGGCCCGGTGCAAGGCGGAGATGGACCGCCTCAACGCCCAGCCGGGGACCGTCAACCCCCATCAGCTTTTGTTTGGCATTAACCAGGGGGCGACCTATGACGACCTGCGCATCCAGCACATGCAGCAGATCGCGGAAATGGATTTGGATGGCTACGCAGTGGGCGGTTTGGCAGTAGGGGAACCTACTGAGGTTATGTATCACATTTTAGATGTGGTAGAGCCATATATGCCTATCAATAAACCACGCTACCTTATGGGGGTGGGTACGCCTTCCAATATCATTGAAGGGGTGGCGAGGGGCATCGACCTCTTTGACTGTGTCATGCCGACCCGCAACGCAAGGCACGGTCACGCCTTTACCTGGCAGGGGATACGCAACCTGAACAACGCCAAGTACGAGCGGGACACGCTGCCTCTGGACGAGGAATGCGGCTGCCCGGTGTGCCAACGCTATTCCAGGGCATATATCCGCCACCTGCTGAAGGCCGGGGAGATTTTAGGGGGACGGCTGCTTGTGGCCCACAACCTGTGGTTTTACAACACCCTGATGGAGCGCATTCGGGACGCTCTGGACAATCACGCCTTCGAGGCCTTCCGCGCCGAAAACTGCCAGCGGGTGGGCACCAGAATTTAAAAAAGCACCTTGGATATAATGTCAATCTCCAAAAACAGTATAAATTTCAAGGAAAATTCTTGCTTTTCGGTTGCAACCGGGCGAAAAACACGGTATAATAGGATTTGTAATTCTTTTTGGAGGTGTTACCTTACATGCAATCCATTATGCCTGTACTCCTGGATGTCGCTGCCGAACCCGGCGCGGAGGAAGCCCTTAGCGGGGGCGGTACATTCCTGGTCATGCTGATCCAGATGCTCCCTCTGCTGCTGCTGTTTGTAGTGTTCTATTTCTTTATGATCCGTCCGCAGAAAAAGCGGGAAAAGGAAGTGGAAAAGATGCGCTCCTCTATTGAGGTAGGGGACGAGATTGTCACCAGCGGCGGTATTATCGGACGAGTTGTCAGCATCCGCGAGGATACCATCGTGATCGAGACCGGAAGCGACCGGAGTAAAATCCGCATCGCGCGGTGGGCGATTCAGCAAAACAATACCATACACGATTCATAAGCTCTGAGCGGGCGGGAATCCGGACAGCCGGGTTCCCGCTTTTTCCTTTTTCCGGAGGGGAGACAAGCGCATTTCCGCCCCGCAAAGCACATATACTCTATCAGGGCCTGACCAAACAGTACCGGCAGACCCTGACAACGCTGAATATGGGGTGATATATCTTGTCTGCAAAATCAACAAAGGCCCTTCCATTTCATCCGGCGCGGTTCCTGAAGCTGACGGGGATAGGAGCGGGCATCGGTATTCTGGCCTCTGTCTGCGTCCTGCTCCTGCTGTCTCTGGTGATGACCGCGCGGGATATTCCCCACGCCTTTGTCGGCCCAATGGCGGTCACGGCGATGGCCGCGGGGAGCCTGCTGGCGGGCTATCTTTCCTCCAAGCTGCTGGGGGAAAATGGGCTGCTGGCGGGGGCCGCCGCCGGGGGGATGATTTTTCTTGCGGCGGCGCTGTCCGGCCTGGCGGCGGGCAGCTTCTGCCTGGGGTTCCAAATGGCCCTGCGGCTTGTCACAATCCTGTTAGCGGCCGCCGTTGGAGGCGTGGCAGGGGTCAACACCAAAAAGAAGCGGAAGCGTAAATAAGCGCTGAAAAACTTTCCGCATAAATCTGGACTCTGGAATAAGCTGGAAAGCTCTGCCATGTATTTCCTTCCGCCCCTTTGGACATACTGTGGATAGAATCACAGAAAGGGGCGGTTGTCCAATGTATCTGAACAAGGTAGAAATCTGCGGGGTAAATACATCTCAGCTCCCGGTCCTCAAAGAGGAGGAAAAGCAGGAGCTGCTGGAGAGGATACAGAAAGGGGACAAGGAAGCCCGGCAGAAGATGATAAACGGCAACCTCCGTCTGGTCCTCAGCGTTGTGCGGAAATTCGTCAACCGGGGGGAAAATCTGGACGATTTGTTTCAGGTGGGATGTATTGGACTGATAAAGGCTATCGACCACTTTGACCCTTCGCTGAACGTCCGGTTTTCTACCTATGGCGTACCTATGATTATCGGGGAAATCAGGCGGTTCCTGCGGGACAACAACTCCATCCGGGTGTCCCGCTCCATGCGGGATACCGCCTATAAGGCCATGCAGGTGAAGGAACAGCTCACCAATGAAAACCAGCGGGAGCCCACCATCGACCAGATCGCGGAGGCTATGGGGCGCAGCAAGGAGGATGTGGTGTTTGCCCTGGAGGCGATTGTGGAGCCGGTTTCCCTGTATGAACCCGTATATTCCGACGGCGGGGACACCATCTATGTCATGGACCAGATCGGCGACACCACCGACGATAAAACCTGGCTGGAGGAAATCGCGCTGAGGGAATCCATCGAAAAGCTGGGGGAGCGGGAGAAGAAAATCCTCTCCCTGCGGTACATGGCCGGAAAGACACAAATGGAGGTGGCCCAGGAGATAGGCATCTCCCAGGCCCAGGTCAGCCGCCTGGAAAAGAGCGCGCTGGAGCGGATCAAAAAGCAGATATAAAAACGGCCGGCCCCGAACGATGCGTTCGGGGCCAGCATTTTTTACGCCCAACCGGACCAATGGCTCTCCCGTCTTCATTTGGAGGAGTCGTCCTCCTCCTCGTCGAGCCCGTCTTCAGCGCCGTCCTCCAGGACCTCGCCGACTCGCAGGCGGCGCTTTATCTTCATCTCCTCCACCTGCTGGTGTATCTGCTCCTTAACCAGCCGGGGATTGCGGATGTTTTTCAGCTCCAGCTTAGGCGCAGTCTTATCGGAGGAAACCAAAACCACCGTACCTACGCCGAAAATCCGCTGCCCCAGGGAGATTTTCATGCCGATATCCCGGACGCGGTAGAGGAGTATCTCCTCCAGCTCGGTATTCAGCAGACCCGTCTCCATAAAGATGCGGTCCTCGGTGAGGGAATACCTTGTAAAGCTGAGGGGAAGCCCAAGATGCCGTTTCCGGTCCCGCCAAAGTTCGTTCATTTCCACTTTACCCATCGCACAAACCTCCTTGCCAAACTTGCTGTTTTTTCCATTATAGCAACTGGACATGAAAAAATCCAGTATCAAAAAATGAATCCGGTATGACGTGGAGGAAAGCTGCATATATTTGGAAGAAAGTGATGATAGACATTTTACCGTATACGGCTGATATTCCACATGTGGATACCGGCGGGGAAAGAAAGGTGAGACATGGGAGAAGAAACGGTCCGGGAGATTCGGGAAATCTGCTGCCGGGTGACTGAGCTCCGCTACAAGGATGTGATCAGCGTAGAGGACGGCTGCCGCCTGGGATGCGTGGCGGATGTGGAAATCGACACCTGCTCCGCCAGGGTGATTGCCCTGGTGGTGGAGGGGAAGGGAAAATTTTTCGGATTGTTTGGCAAATGCGAGGAATATGTCATCTACTGGAAGGACATTGTCATCATCGGGGAGGACGCCATTCTGGTGCGGTTCTGCCGCCCCCACCGAGAACCGAAACCGCCGAAAAAGGCGTTTTTTGAGAATTTGTTCCAATAAGACTGCCTCTCCAAAAATTGACAATCCATGAGTTTCCTGGTAAAATAAAGGGGAATTTGGCAGGACTGGAGCAGGTGGGGCGCTTCCGCCCGCAGCCGCCGCGGATTCATACGAATTCTCAAAATCGGAGGATGTGAAAGGTGCGGTCATATATCAGCATCGAAGTGCGCTACGCGGAAACCGACCAGATGGGGGTGGTACACCACTCGGTCTATCCTGTCTGGTTTGAAACCGCCCGCACAAGGTTTTCCCAGGAAATGGGGGTTCCGTACCAGGAGATGGAACGGATGGGGCTGATGCTCCCGGTGCGGGAGCTGTCGGTCAAATATGTTGCCCCAGCCGTATACGGCGGCTGTGTAACGGTGGAAACCAGGGCAGTCCGCCTCACCCCGTCCAGAATCGTGTTCCGGTATCGGGTACTGAGCGGAGAAAAGCTCTTGGCGGAGGGGGAGACGCTCCACGCCTGGGTGGGGAGGGATTTCCGTCCAATCAACCTGCGCAAGGCGTTCCCCACAGTCTATGAGGCGGCGTTCAAGGCAGTCGAGGCCGAGGCGTAAGGCGTGAGGCTGAAGGGGCTGCCAATTTTTTCAGGTTAGGCTTGAGAAATTGATAGGTTTATTGTATAATGGAAAAAGCGAATTGAACTTCAGAGAATGCTTATCGGAAAGGAAGTATGGAAAATGAAATATCAATACAGGACAAAGGGCACCTGCTCCCAGCTGATGGATATTGAAATCGACGATGAGGGAGTTATCACCAATCTTACCATTTTAGGCGGCTGCAAGGGAAACCTGGCCGGAATTATGGCCTTGGTAAAGGGCAAAAAGGCGGTTGAGATTGCCCAGACCTTAAAGGGCATCCAGTGCGGCAATCGGGGGACCTCCTGCCCGGATCAGCTTTCCATCTGCATTGAGGAGGCCCTTGCGTCCAGGGCGTAAAATAACCGGAAGCTTCAAAGAGGGGAAGGAGGCGGTGGAATGAACGGATTATTTTCAATCCCGACAGACCGTGTAGCCCGAAAAAGAAAAAAAGCGCAGGGGGAGGGGCTGCTCCTTCCGCCAAGATTTTGCCTTCGCTTTTCGGTGGAGGAGGACGATGTCCGCATTGCGGGAGCACCCGTCAAAAGGGCGGACCCCGGAGAGAGCTCTGCCGCGGACTTTTACAACCAGCACAATATGGGGAACATCCAGACCGCCCTTCAGTTGGGCGGGTGTCTGGCGCGGCTGTACTGCGGGTACATCCGGAAATGTCAGGAGCCGGAGCCTGTCCTGGGACAGCTGGCGATTCTGTTTTCCTATGCGGTCAACCGGTCTATCCAGTGCCTGCCCAATTCCCTGATTGCTCAGACAGTCCTGAGCACCTTTTACAACACAGTGCAGCAGGAAAGCGCCGGACTGTACCAGAAGGTCCGGGACCCGGTGCCCTTTTCCCTTTACATACTGCGGGACAAGAGGGCGGAGCCCTCGGAGACCTATGGGGATATCTTTTCCTCCCTGTGTGTGGGCCGGGAGGACCCCCGGCTTGTCGCCATGGCCAACCGGGAATACGAGGAATTCTACCGGCAGTGCTTACAGCTGGCGGAAGGATTTTCGTTTCAGGCTTAAGATTTATAAAAAAGGTTTCAGGGGGCCAACCCTGAAACCTTTTTTTACTTTAGCCGTTTTCCACCTTATCAATGACCGGGACGCTGATGGTTATCCGCTTCGCCTCTGTGGAGGAGCTGCTTTCGCTTTCCTTTCCGGATTCCTTCGAAACCGCAGGGGAGGAGGACAGGGAAGCTGCCCCCGGCATGGAGGAGAGAATCCCTTCACAGATGCCGTCCGCCGCCTTGATGATATTGGAGACGCTGCAAAGCTTTTCGTATTCCGCCGGGTTGGGCACAAAGCCGGTTTCCACCAGCGCGGCGGGGGCGCAGGTAATCCGGGTGACGCGGTAATAGGAGGGATAAGCGTCCCGGTATTTCCGGCCCGTGTTGTTGCAGACGCCGGAGAGAATGTTCTTCGCCATGTTGGCGGAATAGGAGGTGTGGTAGTATATCTCCGTCCCCTCCGTCTTATTGGCGTCAACCGTTTCGCCGACGCTGTTGTGGTGGACGGAGAGGAAGAAGTCAGGGCGGTACTTCTCCGCAAACTGCATCCGCTCGTCCAGCTCCAGGAACTCGTTTGTGGTTGTGCGGGTCATATAAACGGTTGCCCCCAGCTGCTCCAGCCGCATTTTGGCGGCGGTGGCCACTGCCAGGTTCAGCACGCTTTCGGTGGCCCCGTTGGTACCAGCCACGCCCAGAGCGCCGGGGTCATAATCGCCGTGTCCGGGGTCTAGCACCACAACCGTTCCCTTCAGGGGCTGTAGGCTGTCGGAGCTGAGCCGCGGGCGCTCCTTGATAAAGATGAGGGTGTCGTCTCCGTCGTATTGGATGTCATACCCCCACAGGTCCTTTTTCAGGGAGATGTGGAGGGTCACGCTGCTGTCTTCGGAGGAGGCTGTCACCGAGCGGATCAGGCCGCTCTTGGAAAAGCCGGGCATGGCAGCGGAAAGGGAGGAATTGTAAAGGGTGATGTCTAATCCGCCCTCCTTCAGCACGGTTTTATGGGAAGGGGAGTTGGTGCCGGACAGCCGGATAGTCTCTCCGCGGCTGGAGGATTCCAGGGAAACGCCGCTGATATCGTTGGAGATGGAGGGCCGCCCCTCCAGGATGGTGACGCTGGCCTTGGGAATGTATCCGCCGCAGGAGAGGTAAAAGTAGGGGACACCGGCATTGGACCAGTAGTCTTTATGGGAAATGCGCTCCACCGCGCCCTCATTCAGGGTGGTGAGGAACCAGCCGCTCTGGTTGACATCCCGCAGAACATTGGCGCGGTAGCTATTGACCCGCACCCGGACGACGGCGTTTTCTCCCGCCACATACAGATTGGCGTTGGACTGATAGGTGGAGGTCTGCCCCTGATACCGCATGGTATAGGAGACCTTTCCCAGATTAGTGACCTCATTGACATTGTAACGGGAGGGGACCTTTACAGAGGCGTAGTAGGTGGCCGGAACGCCGTTTTCCGCCGTCCCGGTCTGGGTGAGCTCCACCTCCAGCCCCGCCACGGAACCGGTCACCCGCGAGCCCGCCGGTGCGGTACACTGGAACTCAATCTCACCGTCAGCGTAGGCCACGTCGTTTACCGAGGGATAGATGGAGGACTGCACAATCTTGGTAATGGGGGAAGCCTTGCCCGACGGCTGATACCGGGTGATCTCCACCGTGGAGGAGATGCCGTTCTGGCTGAACACAAAGCGGTTGGTCCCCACCTCCAGGGGAACCAGAACGCCGAACGCGCCCTTGCCCCCGTAACGTGGAACCTCTTTGCCGTCCATGGTCAGGGTCTGGCTGGGGTCGGAGGTGCCCATGATAAAGTATTTGGAATAGGCAGTGGTCAGCGCGCTGACAGGGCGGTTGATCTGGAGGCTGCGTGCAAAGGAAAGGGGGAGCTTGGCCAGCTCCGCCTCAATGGCGGCGGTATCGGATTTGATCTCCGCCGGGATGACGGCGCGCTGCTGAGGAATGGCGTAGGAATTCGCGGCGGACAGAACTGCCTGGGATTCTGTCTCTCCGGCCAAAACCCGAAGCTCTCCCACAGGGGCGGCTCCGATGATGACGGCTGCCAGCAGCGCGGTAGTCCGTTTGAATCCATTTGTTCTTTTTTTCAATTGGTTCACCTCAATAAATGTAAGTTTATATGAAGAAATCATCCGCTTGCGCCGAACCGGCGCGGCGATATGTCACAGCGAAAAATCCTCCTCCGAAAAATCCGGCAGAGGTGCGGGACGGTTGGGCTTGCGTTTGAGGGGCGCGTACTGGAACCTCCGGCACTGGAAATAGGGGGAGACGATCCCTTTCTTTTCACACATGACCATAGAGCCGTCCTTTAAAGGGGCTCCGTTTTCGCAGTATCCGCAGCTGGGCTGGATGTTCCGCCCAAAGAGTCTGGTATACAGCGGCATGGGACATTCTCCTTTCCTTGGCGGCCAAAGCCGCTTTTTTTCCGCTTTTCTTATCATACCAAATTATACGGGAAAAATCTATGTTTTTTTTGAAAATTCGGTGAAAATCGTCCAGGAAATGACTGGACGCGTTTTGTCACAGTATCGTTCCAAATAATTCAAAGGCTGGAGATTCCATTTTCTGATAATCTATGGTACAATAATGAAAGAAATTTTTTGCTTCCCGCAGTAAGGGGAGGCGTAAAAAATAAATAATATAATTTCGCTAAATTAAAGTTTAGCGAAATTTAGGGGAGTGGAAAAGCAATGCCCATGGACTATGCGGCGGCTCCGGATTATTTACAGGAATATCTGCTTTATATGAAGACCATCAAGGAGCGCTCGCCGCGGACAGTAGACGCATATTATATCGATTTGCAGGGATTTCTCCGATATATTTACGCAATCAAAACCCAGCGTGCAAAGCCGGACAGGGAGTATCTTCAAAGCATTCCGCTGACAGAGATCACTCTGGACTATGTGAAAAGCGTCACGCTGGCGGACGTTTACCAGTATCTGAACCATACGCTGGAGGATGGCGGAAACAATGCCAAGACCAGATCGCGGAAAATTTCCAGCATCCGTTCCTTATATAAATATCTGACCGTTATCGCTGGAAAGCTGACCGATAATCCGGTGAAAAACCTGGAATCCCCCAAGCTGGAAAAGCGGATGCCGAAATACCTGTTGATGGATGAGTGCGTCAGACTGCTCCAAGCCCCGGAGGGAGATCAGGCCCCAAGGGATTATTGTATGCTGATGCTTTTCCTCAACTGCGGGATGCGTCTGTCGGAGCTGGTGGGAATCAATTACAGCGACATCCGGGGACGCCAGCTGCGGCTGATCGGCAAGGGCAACAAAGAAAGATTTGTGTACTTAAATGAAGGCTGTATGGAGGCCATCGCCAGCTACACCGAGGATAAAAGGCGCAAAATCGCGGAAAATCGTTTGAAAGTCAAAGAAACGGACAAGGACGCGCTGTTTCTTTCCTCTAGGGGCACAAGAATGTCCGCCCGCAGAGTGGAACAGATTATAGAAGAATTGTTAAAAAAATCACAATTAGATGGAAAGGGATTCTCCGTCCACAAGCTGCGCCATACTGCCGCAACCATGATGTATCAGGAAGGCGGCGTTGACATTTTGGTGCTTCAAAAGATTTTAGGCCACGCCAACGTGGGCACCACCGAAATCTACACCCACGCCTCCGACCCGCAGATTGACCAGGCGGCCCAAAAATCCCCCTTTGCCCACTTCCGCCCATCCTATCAGAGCAGCACCGGAACGCCGGAGGCTGTACAGGCCGAAAATATCTCCCCTTTGGCGCCCCCTTTTTCGGCTCCCCCCTCCCCTCCTGTCCCCAAACGCCGGGGCCGCCCGCCGAAAAAACAAACCCAGCAAGGATGAATGCTGTTTTTTTATCATATTAACTCACGTGCAATTTATTTAAAAGCATATTTTCTCAAAAAAATTTACAGCCGTTCAAATTCTATTAATCAATTATCCCCTTGTTTGGTGTAAAATTGATATATCAACCCTTTCCAGAATATTCTTTCCGGAAAGACGTGCGTTTGTGCTTTGGGAAAGCGCCGTATCAAGGCGCTGTACCGGAAAGGAGCACCCTTGTTTGGATATGTTCGCCCCTGCAAACCGGAAATGAAGATACGGGAGTTCGAGACCTATCAGGCTGTTTACTGTGGGCTCTGTAAACAGCTTGGAAGGGGCTATGGCCTTCTCTCCAGGCTGACCCTCAATTATGATTTTACCTTTCTGGCCCTCCTCTCTCTGGCGGTGAAGGACACACACCCCTGCTACCGGCGGGAGCGGTGCATCGCCCATCCCCTGCGCAAACGCCATTGCTGCCTGGAAAATGAAGGGCTGGAGTTCGCTGCCGGTGCCGCCGCCCTGATGCTCTACTACAAGGCCTGGGACAACCGCGCGGACAGTCCGCCCCTGAAGCGGCTGCTCTGGCGGCTGGTAATGCCTTATTTTTCCCGCCTGCGCAAAAAGGCCCTTCCCCGCTTTGCGGCGGTGGACCAAATTTTCCGGGAGATGACCGAAAGCCAGCAAAGGCTGGAGAAAAGCGGATGCAGCAGCACTGACCAGGCAGCGGAGCCGACGGCAAAGGCCCTTTCCGCCCTCCTGGCCATGCTCCAGGACGATCCGCTGGAGCGCAGGGTGCTGGAGCAGATGGGATATCAGCTGGGCCGGTGGATATATTTCATGGATGCTTTAGACGATATTCACGAGGATTTTATAAATAAGGGCTATAATCCCTTTATACAAAAGAATCCGGAGCTGTTTGAGGGAATTACCGAGGAACAATGGAAAAAAGAAGGGATTCCGGAAACAATACTTGACAGCGCCATCGGTTCCCTGAACCTGACGGCGGCACAGCTCGCGGCGGCTTACGGCCTGCTGACGGTTAGGCAATTAAAGCCGGTTTTGGACAACATTATCTATCTGGGACTGGAGGAGAGCCGGAAAGCGGTCCTGCTCCGCCATCGCCCGGCGGAAAAGCGGCCAAAGGCAGAGAATTCCACAAATTCCGACGGCTGACCGCTTTCCGCACAGCGCACAGCGCACAGCCCGGAGATTTTCAAATCAGGCTCCGCCCCGGCGGGGTCGAACAGGAAAGGTATGGTCAACAAAATGACAGACCCTTATCAAGTTTTAGGCGTCTCCCCTTCCGCCAGCGATGAGGAAATCAAAAACGCCTATCGGAATCTGGCGCGGAAGTATCATCCCGACAATTACACAGACAATCCCCTGGCGGACCTGGCTCAGGAAAAGATGAAGGAAATCAATGAGGCCTACGACGCCATCCAGAGTATGCGCAAGGGCGGCGGTGGATACCAGTCCCAGCCTTCCGGGTCCTCCTCTTACGGCACCCAGGGCGGCTATAGCGGCGGATACAACTATGGAAGGCAGACGTCCTCATCCTTTGGTGACGTCCGCCGGATGATTTCCCAGCGCCGTTTTGTGGAGGCCGAGGAGATTCTGGACGGTGTCCCCTTCCAGAAGCGGGATGCGGAATGGAACTTCCTGAAGGGAAGCGTCTGTTACTCCAAGGGCTGGCTGGACCAGGCCCATGAATTCTTCGCCCAGGCCGTGCGGATGAACCCCTCTCACCCGGAGTACACCGCCGCCTATCAACAGCTCAGCCGGATGCGCTCCACCGGGCGGGCCCCCGGAATGGGCGGCTACCGCACCACCCCCACCGTGGGGATGAGCGGCTGCGACCTCTGCTCCGGGCTGATCTGCGCTGACTGCTGCTGCGAGTGCATGGGCGGAGACCTGATTTCCTGCTGCTGACCGCCTGATTGTATTTGATAAATTGGAGGGAAGCCCTTTGCAGCGTAAGAGAAGTTTTCGGATTGCCTTCAGCGGACTTGTCTGTTCGCTGAGTCTGGTTGTGCTGTTTATGACGGGGATTATCCCCTTTGCCACCTACTCCCTGCCCTGTATTGCTGGGTTCCTGCTGGTGACAACCATGGTGGAATGCGGGGATCCCTGGGCATGGCTCAGCTTTGCGGCCATCTCATTCCTGGCAATGATACTGACCCCGGACCGGGAGGCCGCGCTGATGTATATCATCTTCTTCGGCTACTACCCCATGGTAAAAAAATACCTGGAGATGATCCCCTCCCGTCTGCTGGAATGGGCCAGCAAGCTGACGCTGTTCATCGGGGCGATTGCCGGGGGATACTTTGCGGCGGTCCATCTGTTCGGAATGGAGTATTTATTGGAGGAAGCCAACGAATTCGGAAAATACTCCCTGTTGGTCATGCTGGTCCTGGGAGTTCTGGTTTTTCTCCTCTATGACATCGCGCTGAGCAGGCTGATTTCGGTTTATATCCTCTATCTGAGGAAGAAAATTTTCAGAAGGTTTCACTGATAACAAAAAGGCCCTATCTAGCATAGAGCCTTTTTCATTTGAAATCATAAGATATATTTTTTCAAGGGCTTTATCAAACTCATAACCCACGACGCGCCAAAGGAAGCAATGGCAAAAAATATCCAAAATCCAATCAAGGATACCGCCCATCCGCCTCCAAAAGACAATGGCGTAAATCTTAAATATTGATAGAGAAAGTGGATAAATAACGGATGGATCAAATAAACCCCAAAGCAAAGTCTGTCCACATTCCAAAGAACAGCATGGTTTATTGGTGCTTTGCATCCCTTTATGCTGCAAAATATCAGCACCGCCATGGCCGCGGTAGTGATACTGTTTCTGCCTGTATCTATGCCAATCGAATACCGCATGCTAAAAATAGTAAGAAGGGCTTTAAGCGCTATAACCGCCAGCAGTATACTTACGTTTTTCTTTCTGTTCTGTAAGAAATCCGGTGTTTTATCATCAAGGTATTTCCCCAAAAGAAAATAAAAAACATGGACAGACTTAATAGGCGTTTCAAACCGAACGGGCTCATCCAGCATAAATTGGACAACCGGAAAGCATATATTCACAACAAAGAGAACGATAAGTATGTAACGAAGCTCCCGCCTGGTACAGTGGCCGGTAAAAATTTTCCAAAGAGGCAGCAGCAAATAAATCCCAATCAGCACATATAAATACCAAAGATGCCCCCAGGTTTTTCCGACGATAACATAATAAACACCCACACCGGCTGTTTTAAGGGAAAACTGTTTTTCCGTTGCGGCCAGCTCTATACAGGCAAAGATAAAACCGAAAAGAATCAAAGCAAGAAGAAAGCGCTTTACATATTTCTTTAAGCATATCTGATAAGTGATCTTTCGATCTGCATGTAACAGCAGCGCGCCGCTAATCATAAAGAAAACCGGTATCGCCCAGGTCATCAGGTGGTATAAGGTGTGATAACAAATCGATTGCGTTTGTGTAAGATGATGAAGGTCTGGTCTGTTTGTAATATAACAAACCGTATGCCAAAAAAGGACCGCCAAAGTAGCACTGATTCTTAGCATGGAAATATCCGCTCTGCTCTTAAAGAAATCCTGCTTCATCTTTTTTGCCGAGACCTTTCTTCGTTTTTACAGGAAAGGCTGTTTCAAATTGGATTTTTCCTGATTTGAAACAGCCTTTTTCTGCTTTCCATAGCGCCATCGCCCGGCCCGCCTGCGGTTTGGGGCGGCATAGATGCTTTAATCCCAGTTGATAGAACTATGGGGAATTGTCTTCCCCTCTGCATATTCCGCCCGCGCTTGATTGATTTCTGTCAAATCATCTGGCGTGGCCATGTCATCAGTCAAAAACCGGCAGGCAATTTCAAAAAGTAAATGCTGCTCCGTTTCTGGAAGACAGTCAATCACTCCTACAAGCTGTTCCCTAATTGGTGCCATTTTATTACACCCCCTTGTATACGCCGCGCAGCCCTATTTTCTCTATCAAGATTGTATCACATTCCGGATAAGAAAACAATATGCGCCAGCCCCCTACACGCAGACGATAGGTCCCTGGAATTCCTTGCAGCGGCTTGATATCCCCTTCCGGTATCTTTTCAATTCCGGCCTTTATTCGCTGTTTTGTGGCCTTGTCCATACTGTTGATAACCTTGACGGAAGATTTTGAGTAGATAATATTCATTTTTCGGCCCCCATAACTTTGTGCTATTTCAGCTCCACAATGGTGACGCCGTTCTCCCCTTCTCCGTATACCCCCAGCCGGAAGGTGCGGACATTATTGTGTCCCCTCAAATGCTCGTGAACAGCGGCACGCAGCGTCCCCGTCCCCTTGCCGTGGATGATGGTGGCAGTGTTCAGCCCCAGCAGAACCGCGTTGTCAATAAACTGGTCCACATCCAGCAGCGCTTCCTGTACGGTCTTGCCCCTTAAATCCAGCTCGGTGCGCACATCCCTGGTTCCCCGGCCCACATTGGCCCGGATGTTGGATAGGGTTCTGGAATTGACGGTGGTCTTTTTATCCGGCTGTCCCGCCAGCCGCAGCTCCGAAACCCTCACCTTGGTTTTCATCACCCCAGCCTGGACAGTGACATAATCGTTTTGGTCCGGGTTGGTGAGTACCACCCCCGTCTTTTTCACGCCGGGCAGGATAACGGAATCTCCCCTGCGTATCGGCCTCTGTGGCGTCTGGTTAGGGGTGCCGCTCCTCTTAAATACCGGGTCAGCCAGCCGCTCCAGCTTTTTCATGCTGGTGCGGTAGGAAACCTGGGCGTTGGAGGCCATCTGAGAGAACGCCTCGCTGTCCTTCTGCTTTTTCAGCTCCTCCAGCTCGTTCATCATGCGGGCGGCCTCGTCCTGGATATCCTTCAGCAGCTTCTGAGCGTCCATCCGGACCTTTTCCATCTCCCGCTCCCGCAGGGCATCAATCTTGTTCTTCTCCTCCTGGAGCTCCTGGCGGATGTTGGCCGCCTGGAGGGTGTGGATGTTGGCCTCCTGCTTTTCCCGCTCCAGCTCCTGGCGGGAGCGCTCCAGCTCGGAGACAACGTCCTCAAAGCGGGCATCCTCCCCGGAAATCAGCGCCCTGGCGTTTTCCACCACGTCGGAATCCATGCCCAGCCGTTCGCTGATGGCAAAGGCGTTGGACCTCCCCGGCACGCCGATGAGCAGCCGGTAGGTGGGGCGGAGTGTCTGCACGTCGAATTCACAGCAGGCATTTTCCACCCCCTCCGTCTGGAGGGCGTACATCTTGATTTCGGGGTAATGGGTGGTCGCCGCGATCCGCGCCGATTTGGAGCGCAGCTTCTGAATAATGGACACGGCCAGCGCCGCCCCCTCTACAGGGTCGGTCCCCGCCCCCAGCTCGTCCAGCAGGACCAGGGTGCGCTGGTCGGTGTCCTGTAAAATCCGGATAATCTTTGTCATGTGGGCGGAGAAGGTGGAAAGGCTCTGCTCAATGCTCTGCTCGTCCCCGATGTCCGCCAGCACCTGGGAGAAGACGGAAATCCGGCTCCCGAACCCGGCGGGAATCATCAGCCCGGACATGGCCATCAGGGTAAACAGTCCCAGGGTTTTCAGCACAACGGTCTTGCCGCCGGTGTTGGGGCCGGTGATTACCAGGGTGTCAAAGTTTCCCCCCAGGGTGATATTGGTGGGCACAACCTTATTTTTATCGATTAAGGGATGGCGGGCGTTTTTCAGTATCACGACGCCGTCATCGGTGATCTCCGGGGCCACGGCGTTCATCTGGTCCGCCAGCATGGCCTTGGCGAAGTACAGGTCCAGCTCCACAATGGCGTCATAGCTCTGGAGGATGCCGTCCATGTGCTCCCCCACCTCGCCCGAAAGCTCCAGAATGATCCGCTCAATTTCAATTTCCTCTTTGGATTCCAGCACCCGTATCTCGTTGTTTGCCTCCACAACGGAGATGGGCTCGATAAACAGGGTAGAACCGCTGGCGGAGCTGGCGTGGACCAGTCCCTTTACCTCTCCCCGGTATTCCGCCTTGACCGGCACCACAAACCGCCCGTCCCGTATGGTGACAATGGGCTCCTGAAGGTATTTCTGATAGGCGGTGGAGTGGATCAGCCCGTCCAGCTGGCTGCGGACCTTCTGCTCGCTGATGCGTATCTTCCGGCGGATATCCGAAAGGGCCGGGCTGGCGTTGTCGGCAATCTCCTCCTCAGAGAGGATTGCGCCGGTAATCTTGTCCTCCAGCGCCTTGTTGGGCAGCAGGTCGTGGAAGATGCTGTCCAAAGTGGTATGCTCTTCCTCGCATCTCCCCCGCCAGTCGCTCAGGGTGCGGGAGCTCTGCAAAATCCGCGCGATGTCCAGCAGGTCGCGGGGGGTGACGGATGCCCCGGCATGGGCGCGCTTTAAAGCGTCCCCGCAGTTTTTCAGCTTTAGAATATAGGGATAACCGTACCGCGCCGCCAGAGAATGGGCGTCCTCAGTGCGGTGCATTTCTCCCTGTACCTGTATCAGGGTGGTCTTGGGAATCAGCTCCAGTGCGCGGGTCTTGGCGTCGTCGCCGCCGGCGTTGTCCGCCAGCATCCGGCACACCTTGTCAAATTCCAGTGCCCTGCAATTTTTTTCAATTTCCCACATAGCCTTTTTGGCCTCCTATGATAAAACAAAGGACTATAAGAGCCTGTTAAAGCAAAGACTTATAATAGTCCAGGGATGTATACTTCTGTTCCGTCCGCATCAGCAGATAGGTCTCCACTGTTTTCAGCAGACATTCCAGGTCAGGGGCAGGCAGCTGAAAGGAAAACAACCTGTCCATCTCCGAAAAAACAATATGGCGCATGGCCGCCAGAACGCTGGCCGGAATGGGCAGCGCCTTGGCGGCAGAGGGGTCCTCCCCGGCGCAGCCGCCGCAGAGCAGGTTCCCCTCCAAGGGGTCGAAGAGCATGGCGGGGGCTTCAAAGCAGCCGCACCTGCGGCACCCCACCAGGTCCGGCATATATCCCGACATGGAGAGCAGGCGCAGCTCATAAAGGGGCTTGAGCTGTTGGGCAGGCCGTTTGCCGTTTTCCAGAAAGGAGAGGGTGTTCAGCAGCAGCCGGATATACTCCCCCGCCGGTCCCCCCCTGGGGGCAAGGTCCACCGTAAGCTGGCCGAAATAGCACCCCAGAGCCAGCTTGAGAATATCGGAACGCAGTCCGAAAAAAATATGAAGTGTGGACGCGCCGTCCAGTATGTACTGGTCCTTATTGCGGAACAGGACCAGCTCTGAATAGGAAAGCGCCTCCGTGGCCGAGGCCATCTTGGTTTTAAACCTTCTGGCCCCTTTTCCGTAGGCGGTGATGACCCCCTCATTCTCCGTAAGGACGGTAATGAGGCGGTCCTCCTCTTCCATGACACGGGTCTGGAGAATGATGCCATTGGTTTTTAGCTGTGCCGCCATGACAATCGACCACCTCCAGCCGTCGGTTTTCCAGTTTTCGATAATAAAGATAATCGGCAACGCCGCCTGTATGGGCAAACTGTGCCCATGCCTGCGCCGCGCTGAAGGCGGAGGGAAAGGCGCTTTCCTCCCGCCGGGCATTCCGCGTACCGGAAGGGCTGCTATAGGGCTTCATTGTGAATACGCTCCTTCCCTGTGGCTACTGTGTTCCGGTGGAAGCATACCAGGCACCGAAAGCCGCCTGATATTGCACAGTAATTATTCTATACCACAGATCAGGGGGTTATCACAGGAAATTCACCCCAAACCGCGCGGTCTCCAGCTCCTCTTTTACTGGAAGCCGAAGTTGCGCAGCTGGCTCTGCCGGTTGCGCCAGCCTTCCCGGACCTTTACCCAGCACTGGAGATTGACACGGACGCCAAAAAAGCCCTCCATCTCCAGCCGGGCCTCAGAGGCAATTTTTTTCAGCATTGCGCCGCCCTTTCCGATGACAATGCCCTTATGGCTTTCCTTTTCACAGTAAATCGTCGCCTCAATATCCACAATGTCCCGGTTATCCGGGCCGTCCTCAATGCGGTCGTGCATCTTTTCAATGACCACCGCCGCCCCGTGGGGAACCTCCTCCCGCAGGCGTAGCAGCATCTTTTCGCGGATGATCTCCGCCGCGATGACCCGCTCCGGCTGGTCGGTCATGGCGTCATCCGGGAAGAAATGGGGTCCCGGCTTGGCAAAAACGGCGATTTCCTTTAACAGATCGTCAATCCCATCTCCATTCAGCACACTGATAGGCACCACGGCGCTGAAGGCAAAGGCCTGAGAAAACGCCGCGATCTTTTCCAGCATCCTTTCCTTTTCGTCCAGAAGATCAATCTTGTTCATCGCCAGCACAACAGGCAGGCCCAGGGCGGTAAAGGTGGAAATCAGCTGCCGCTCCGCGTTGGTGATTTCCCCGATTGCCTCCGTCACCAGGACGGCGGCGTCCACATCGGTGACGGAGTCGTTTACCTGTTTGACCATATATTCGCTTAAAACATTCTTCGGCTTGTGCAGACCGGGGGTGTCCAACAGGACGAATTGCGTCTCCCCCTTGGTCAGCACGCCGGTGATACGGGTGCGGGTGGTCTGGGGCTTGTCCGAAACAATGGCCACCTTCTCCCCCACCAGGGCGTTCAAAAGGGACGATTTACCCACGTTGGGCCGCCCCACGATTGCCACAAATGCGGATTTTGTCTGCATGTACGCTCCTCCAAAACATCAAAGAGAACCGGAACGGCCCCTGTGCTTCTTCAAAAGCCCGTCCCAGTCTGTAAAGATAAAAATAACCGCGCCCGCCGCCGCAAAGGCGAGGAGAAGAAACCTGCCGGGCCGTTCCAGAAAATAATCCAGACACGCCAGCAGCGGTTCCCGCTGTCCAAACAGGAAAATGCCGACCGCGGCTGCGCATATCGCGGCGGCCAGCACACCCCCGGCCGCCGCGTCCTTCGCGTACTTAGCCAGAGGGCGGCGTTCCTGTGTCACCAGGTCAACCGTCCGCTCCACAGCGGTATTCATCAGCTCCGCCGCCAGCACCAGCCCGCAGAGGGCGGCAAGCAACGCCTTCTCCCCTCTGGCAAAGGGGTAGAAGCGGCTGAGCCATATAACGGTACATACCGCCGTTATGTGGATGCGAAAGTTCCGCTCCCTCAGGAGGCATTGCGCAATCCCCGCGGCGGCGTACCGAAAGCTTCTGAGAAGGCTATTCATCGTCCTCCATCACGTAGCTGGCGTTTTCCTCCAGCCCCAGGCGCTTCATAATGATTTCTTCCTTTTCCCGCATACGCAGGGCTTCCAGCTTTTCCCCCTCATGGTCATAGCCCAGGAGATGGAGCATGGAGTGGACCGTCAGGAAGCCCACCTCCCGCTGAAAGGAATGACCGTACCGCTCCGCCTGCTCCACCGCCTTGGGCAGGGAGATGACAATATCCCCCAACATCATGGCGCCGGTCTCCTCGTTGCGGTCATACTCGCCGTTTTCCCCCAAGGGGAAGGACAGAACGTCGGTAGGCGCGTCAATATTGCGGTACTTGGCGTTGAGCTCATGAATCTGCTCGTTGTCCACAAAGCTGACGCTTACCTCCGCGTCGTGGGGAAAGCTTTCGCTTGCAAGCGCGGCGTTACAGCAGCGGCGGACAAGCAGCCGGATGCCGGTGGGAATTTTGACCTCTTTTTGCCGGTTGGTAATATAGACCTTTACGCTTCTGGCCTTATGGTCGCGATTTGTTGTTTTGATATTCATGGCTATTTGTGTCTTTTACCCTCCTCATAATACCGTTCATACGCCTTTATGATATCCTGAACGATGCGATGGCGCACCACATCTTTGTTGGTTAAATAATTGATACTGATATCATCCACGTTTTTCAGGATTTTAACTGCTTCCATCAGTCCGGAGCGCTTCATGTCCGGCAGGTCGATCTGGGTGATATCCCCGGTGATGACCGCCTTGGAGTTAAACCCCAGACGCGTCAGAAACATCTTCATCTGTTCAGGGGTGGTGTTCTGTGCCTCATCCAGTATGATAAAGGAATCGTCCAGGGTGCGACCGCGCATATAGGCCAGGGGCGCCACCTCAATGTTCCCCTTTTCCACATACTTCTGATAGTTCTCCGCGCCCAGCATGTCGAAAAGCGCGTCATACAGGGGACGCAGATAGGGGTCAACCTTATTTTGCAGGTCCCCCGGCAGGAAGCCCAGCTTTTCCCCTGCCTCCACCGCCGGACGGGTCAGCACAATGCGGTTGATATCGTGGGCGCGGAAAGCGCGCACCGCCATAGCCACCGCCAGATAGGTCTTTCCGGTACCGGCGGGGCCCACGCCGAAGGTCACGGTATTCTGCTTGATGGCATCCACATACTTTTTCTGCCCCAGGGTCTTTGGGCGGACCGGCCTGCCCTTGGTGGTGATGCAGACACAGTCATCTGACAGGGCGGCCAGCTTATCCTCTGTTCCGTCCTGCACCATGGAAACCACATACCGCAGGGTCTGTTCGGTCAGTGGGTTTCCCTTGTTGATCAGGGTGAGAAGGCTTTCCACCGCGCGGCTGGCCTTGGAGACCGCCTCTTCCTCCCCTGAAATTTTGATTTCCGAATCCCTGCAAATGATGGAAACCCCGTATTGGGACTCTAAAAAACGGACATTGGAATCAAGATTTCCAAACAAATCCGCCGCGTATTCCATCCTGCCAATATTTACAAGCTGTTCGATGGATTTCTCCCCCATTCCTTTCCGTTTTTGACGTCCGACTTTCCTCCGTTGTGGAGAAAAGCTATACCTTCCTGTAAACAGTATACCATAGAGCAGAACAAAATGGAATACTTAATAGGCCAGAGTACATGAAAAACAATTCTATTGATTTTATTGCATTTTACCCATATTCGCCAATTTCTTCTGCACCGCTGGAAACTGTTTCTTGGGTTATTATACCATATTTTTCTGAAAAAATCTTATTGATTTATTAAAATTTCTTGTGTAACTGCAACATCCTGTAATCTCCGATAAGATGCGGTGAGCAGATACCCGTCCCGCCCCGCCTCCCCGGACAAGGTGCGCTCTATGTATCCGAACTCCGCGAACTCCACCTTCTCCCGCCCCTCCAGCAGCACAAGGGCCTGTTCCTTTGCCTCGTCCGGGGTATAGCGGACCACTGCTGGCTCCTTTCCCTCACAGGTCTGCTTTACCACCTTGGGCAGCCAGGCCAGCCAGGCCGCGGCGGGTGGCTCCCACAGGACGCTCCTGGAGATCCAAGCGCTTTCCGGCAGGCGGGTCCAGGGATTCAGCAGCAGCTCCCTTTGGCTGAATTGGAGAAAGTACTGGTCCGTCGTCTCCCCCGTGGCCCGTTCCACCCGCTGCTCATAGGGGACTTCTACCGTCAGGGTGTCCTCTATCTCGGCGATGATTTTCGCCCTGGCATAGCTGACCACCATCCTTTGGTTGGCGTCAAAGATGCCCGCCACCAGCAGGCGTCCATCCCAGACCGCCTCTCCCAGCTCCACCAGCGGCTGGCCCTCGTAAACCTCCATCTCCCGCACAATCCCCGTACCCCCGGAGACGACGTTGGCAGCCCCCTTTTTGTCCACCAGCACCGGCGGGATAATCCGCTCCTTCAGATGGACGTCAATAGTGCTGCCCAGGATGTTTACCCCGGCCCAGGAGAGCTCCGGAAGGTTCAGCAGCAGCCCCCGCTCTACGGCGATAGGGTCGATAGAGGGGATAAACGCCCCTCTCTTTACCCCCAGGTCCGCAAGGCAGTCGATCACCCGCTCCTCCTCCAGGGTATCGTAACCGGCGATGTTCACCTGCCACACAAAAAAGTGCATCACAATCAGCATAACGGAGAGCAGGAGCATCCCCGCCAGCAGTCCGGTCCTCCGGTGATACCGGTAAATCAGGAAGGGCAGCCCCCGCCTTCCGCATATCCGCATACGCATTCCGCTTTTGCGGGCAATGGGCCGGAGCTTGTGGTAAAGTCCGGGGCGGACAGAGGCGCGCAGTCCCAAAGGGGTGGGCGACATGGACTGGGTGGAAATACCGCTGTTCCCCATCAGGCTTAGAAAGCGTTCCGGAAAGCCGCCCTCAGCGGTAAATTCCACCGAACCAATCACCCAGCGCAGGGGTTTTGTGAATAGCATGGCTTTTTGACCTCCTGTTGATATGTAATATCGAATTCATTCCCGCCTATGGAGCGGGCAGGAAGCTGACAGATTGGATCACGCCCTCAATGACAATAGAATCCTCCGTCATGGAGCGGATGCGGATGTCCCCGCAGAACCGCACCCAAAGCTTACCCGCCCCCGCGGTAATCACACCGTCCCCATATTCCTGGATTCCGCTGCACCCTGTCAGGATCGCCTCCCGATTGCCGCTGAATTCCAACTGAAAGACCTCCGGGAGAAGGGACATTGGAATGTCCATCATTCTGGAGATGCGGTCTTCTATCCGGTATGGAGCCGCAGGCTCCGTTTTTTTCTTTTTGCGGCCCATGGCATTCACTCCTTCCACAGCCTTTCTTTGACAGTTTAAAATTATGTGTCCGGGAAAAAATATATGCTTTCACGGATGGAGGGAATGGGCAAAGCATATATTTTTTTGATGGACGAATGCCGTCCGCCCCTGCTGCTGACAGACAGGGGCCGCGGCGGGAAGGATGGTTTTTATGCAGGATGTTTCCGTTTCGGTAAAATCAAAAAGCTCTATGGCTGTATCCCTTCGCCGTTTTTTGATGATATGCCTTGGGGCGGGGGCAGCCTGGGTGCTGCTGGCCGATGCCCGCGCCATCTGCGGCGGGATTCAGCAGGGAATGTCCCTGTGTGTGGAGGTGGTGATCCCCTCCCTGTTCCCTTTTATGGTGTTCACTTCCTTTTTGGCCCTGAGCGGATTGGCAGACATGGTTTCCCGTCTCCTCGCTCCCGTCACTCGGAGGATGTTCCGCCTTCCTGCGAACGCCGGGGCGGCGGTGCTGATGAGCTTTATCGGCGGATTCCCGGTGGGTGGGCGGATGGCCGCCCGCCTGGTTCGGGACAATGCCGTTTCCCAACAGGACGGCCAGCGGATGCTCTGCTTCTGCATCAACGCGGGGCCGTCCTTCATCCTCACGGCGGTGGGGGCCCGGATGTTCGGAAACGGCATTGCCGGCGGCATGATGCTCTGCGCCCACATCCTGGCCTCCTGTACGGCAGGGATTCTTTCTTCTATCGGCTGTCCGGCCCCCAAAAGGGAAGCGCGCATCCCTGACCGCAGCCATATCCCCATGACCCAGGCCCTCATTCGAGCAGTCATTGACAGTGCCAACGGGATGCTGATTTTATGCTCCTTTATCATCCTCTTTTCCGGCCTCACCGCTTGGCTGGAGCCCATTGCCGCCAGGTGGGGGGAAAACGCCCTCCTGGCCCTGGGCCTCCTGGAGGTGACAAAGGGCTGTCAACAGGCCGCGGCCTTTCCGGGGCTTTTGGGAGAGCTGACGGCGGTGTTTCTCCTCTCCTTTTCCGGGCTTTCGGTGATTGCCCAGGTGCTGTCCGGCTTTACGGCGGAGGGCATCCCGGTCCGGCCTGGAAAGGTGCTCCTCTGGAGGCTGGTAAACGGAGGGTGCGCGGTTGGATGGTATCTGGCGATACGGGGGCTTCTGGGCAGATTCCTCCCCCAGGCAGAGCCGGTTTTTCTCCGCCTTCCCCAAGCCGCCCCCGCCCTGGCAAGCCGCCCCGCAACCCTGCCGCTGACCTTCTGTCTGCTGGCGGTCTGCGCCATTGCGCTGCTGACGGCCGACAATGCCTTTTCCGGTCCGGCAAAGTAAAAAAGAAAGCAGCCATACAGCAATCATCGTGCTGTATGGCTGTCCTCACAGGATAATTAACTCCCTTTTCGAAAAAGTGTTCCTGCTGTATAAATTTTGAAATAGGAAGTATATTTCTACACAGATTACATAATCTTCGACAACTTAACAGTTCTATAAACCTGAAATTACTTATCTTCCTTCAATGCTTTGGCTGCGACAACTATTCCTATAACGGCGAGAGCATAGAAAAAAAGAATAATATAACATTCAATGCCACCAAAATCAAATACATCTAAAACTGTTGACCACGCTCCTCCCTGAATGATAGATGCGCTTGCGATCAGCCAACCAGTTCCGCCGATAATTCCACATAGCATTAAGGCACAACCAAAAATCAGCTTTTTCATACAATCACGCTCCTTTATCAAATTCCAGTTTATATATTTAATTATAAAATTTTTATCTGCCATTTACAATGTATACTTAAGAATAATACATAACGATCACCCTTACAAAATTACCATTTATTGAGTTGGATACAAAGAATAGCACCACAGCACAAACAAATCAATCAAGGCACTTGTGTACTTTTTGTGTACCAATCGTCACCAAAACCCCGGAAGCCATTTGCAGCACAAGGGATTTGTGCGGTTAACCCCTTTAACTTTCAAGAAAAAGTATCGGAAGGATTATTTGTTTAGAAAGTCGTTTGCTTCACTCAAAATTTTTTTGGAGCTTTCAAACTGAAAGGAGTTCATCGCTTTATCAAATTCCATCAGCTCCGCGCCCAAAAGCTCTTCCTTTTGATAGTGAATCTCCTGGTTATCGTATTCGGCTAAAAAGAATACAACCTGCTTTGTTACATTCGGCTTACCCGGTATGGGATATTCGTCCGTCACCCGGAATCCATCAATCAAAGCGGGGCGCAGCCCTACCTCCTCATATATTTCGCGGAGAGCTGTTTCTGCTTCTGTTTCGTTTTTCTCCATATGGCCCTTTGGAAAGCCGTAAATTCCTTCCAGAGACTTGACAATCACATATTGCGGTTTTCCTTTGATCCAGGTATAAACTATCGCTCCGCAGGATTTCTCATAAAACATCTAAAATTCCTCATTTTCATCCGCCTATAAATCAGGTACACAGTGTACAGCCCCAACCATACACTGTATACCAATGTTTACAGAATCAAAATAATATTTATGCCTTAAATTTCTTGACTGTTTCTTTAACTGTGGCAACAATATTTTCCGAATCCAATCCGAAAGCCTTGAGCACCTCCAGCGCGGGCCCGGACACGCCGAAGCGGTCCTGTACACCGATCTTGACCACGCCGCAGGCAACGCCCTCTTCACAGATGGCAGAGGAAACTGCCTCACCCAGTCCGCCGATGACGCTGTGTTCCTCAACGGTGACAACAGCGCCGGTCTCCCTGGCGGCCTTGACCACCAGCTCCTTGTCAAAGGGCTTGATGGTGTGGATGTTGATCACTCTGGCGTTGATCCCCTGCTCCTTGAGAGCGTCGGCGGCCTTGATTGCCTCCCAGACCATCAGACCTGTGGCGATAATGGAGATGTCGTTCCCCTCTCTGAGGGTGACGCCCTTGCCAATCTCAAACTTGTAGGTTTCCGGGTCGTTGAACACCGGCACCGCCAGCCTGCCGAAGCGCAGATAAACCGGTCCGTTGTATTCCACGGCTGCCTTTACAGCTGCCTTTGCCTCCACATGGTCAGCGGGGTTTAAAATCACCATGCCGGGGATGGCCCGCATCAGGGCCAGGTCTTCGCAGCACTGATGGGTCGCGCCGTCCTCACCGACAGAGATGCCGGCGTGGGTCGCGCCAATCTTCACGTTCATGTGAGGATATCCGATGGAGTTGCGCACCTGCTCAAAGGCCCGCCCGGCGGCGAACATGGCGAAGGAGCTGGCAAAGGGAATCATCCCGGTGGAAGCCAGGCCCGCGGCAATGGACATCATGTTGGCCTCTGCGATGCCGCAGTTGATGAACCGCTCCGGGAACTTTTTCTTGAAAACGTCGGTTTTGGTAGACTTGGAAAGGTCGGCGTCCAGCACTACCAGATTAGGATATTCCGCGCCCAGCTCCGCCAGTGCCTCGCCGTAGCTTTCGCGGGTCGCCTTTTTGATCACGTCTGCCATTCGTTATCCCTCCAATTCTGCTAAATGGGCGTCAAGGTCCTTCATTGCCTGCTCGTACTGCTCCCCGTTGGGGGCCGCGCCGTGCCAGGCGGGACTGTTCTCCATAAAGGAGACGCCCTTCCCCTTTACACTGTGGGCAATGATGGCGGTGGGCTGGCCCTTGGTCTTTTTCGCTTCCTCAACCGCCGCTTCAATCTCGTTATAATCGTGGGCATTTATCTCAATGACATGGAACCCAAATGCCTTAAATTTATCCGGAATGGGTTCAGGAGAGCATACGGTGGAGATGGGACCGTCTATCTGCAGACCGTTGTTGTCCACAAAGATACAGAGGTTGTCCAGTTTGTAGTGGGATGCGAACATCGCCGCCTCCCAGACCTGGCCCTCCTCAATTTCCCCGTCGCCCAGGACGGAATAAACCCGGTAGTCCTTATTCCGCAGCTTGGCGGAAAGGGCGATACCGCAGGCGGTGGAAACCCCCTGGCCCAGGGAACCGGTGGACATATCCACACCGGGAATGGTCTTCATATCAGGATGCCCCTGGAGCAGCCGCCCGTAATGGCGCAGCCCAGTGAGCTCGTCCTTGGAAAAATATCCCCGCTCCGCCAGGGTGGCGTAAAGGGCGGGCGCGCAGTGGCCCTTGGAGAGGACAAAGCGGTCCCTGTCCTCCATCTGGGGGTTCTGCGGATCGATATTCATTTCGTGGAAGTAGAGATAGGTAAGGATATCCGACACGGACAAGGAACCGCCCGGATGCCCCGATTTCGCGCTGTACACAGCGGTGACAGCGCCCTTGCGAATCTGATAGGCGTGGATGCTGAGCTGTTTCACAACATCTGGATTCATGTTACAACCTCCTGTTTTTTGTCCTTGCCCTTTTGATTGGGAAAAGACTGGATTCAACCTGCAAATGGAATAAACCGCTTCCGCAGGAATGCCTCAGCAGTTTATTTGTTATGCTGTTAGCTATTATACCATAAAATAATGTCAATTACGACACTTTTTTAGAAATTTTTGAAAATATTCCGGCAACGGACTGTCAAACTCCAAACACTCCCCCCTAATGGGATGACGAAAACCGATAAACCTAGCGTGGAGGCACTGCCCATGAAGCTCCTGGATGGGCGGCTTGGGGCCGTAGACCTCATCCCCCGCCACCGGATGCCCGATGGAGGCCAGGTGTACCCGTATCTGATGGGTCCTCCCTGTCTCCAGCTCCAGCCGGAGGTGGGTAAAGGGTCCCATCCGTTCCAACACCTGATAATGAGTGACCGCCTCCCGCGCCCTTTGGCCGGGACCGGTGACCACGCACATCTTCTTTCGGTCAGTCCTGTGCCGCCCGATGGGCGCGTCTATGGTCCCGCTGTCCTGGGAAAAGCCGCCGTAGGCGACGGCCTCATACTGCCGCTGGAAGGAGTGGACCTTAATCTGTTCCGCCAGCCCCAGGTGGGCGGCGTCGGTTTTTGCCACAATCAGCAGGCCGCTGGTGTCCTTGTCGATGCGATGGACAATTCCGGGGCGTATCACCCCGTTGATGCCGGAAAGCTCCTCCCGGCAGTGAAACAGCAGGGCGTTGACCAGGGTGCCGGAATAATGTCCCGGCGCAGGGTGGACCACCATCCCCTTGGGCTTGTTCACCACCAGGAGATGATGGTCCTCATACACCACGTCCAGGGGAATGTCCTCCGGCGCAACGTCTAGCTCCACCGGGTCGGGCAGCAGAACGGCGATCTCCTCGCCGGAGCGGACCTTGTAATTTTTGGATACCGTATTTCCAGCGATGGTGACGTTTCCGTTTTCACACAGCTTTTGAACGGCGGAACGGCTGGCAAAGGAATCTATCCGCTCCATCAGATAGCGGTCAATCCTCGCGCCGTCCTCCCCTTCCTCTACCCGGCAGGAAACTATTTCCATGAAATCCCCCCTATGCCCTCCTTAAAGAACATCTATCTCTGAAAGAATCCGATTTAGGAAGCTTTTTTAAAAGCTCACCGGCAGCGCTTATGATTCAGAGGAACTGTTCTCCTGTTCTCCGGCTTGCTCCCCGGAAGATGTCTCTGCCTTCTTTTTCCTCTCTTCCTTCCGCTCGGAGAGAAAGACGAAAAGCATCAGCGAAATGGTCCCGATTACCACAAAGCAGTCGGCGAAGTTGAAGACAGGGTAGTTGATCAGGCAGAAATCAATGTAATCCACCACAAACCCCCGCATCACCCGGTCAATCAGGTTTCCAATGCCGCCACCCACCACCATGGCCAGGGTCCACATCAAAAAGTACTTTTTTTGCCGTCCGAACCAGATGACAGCCCCCAGCAGCACTGCCAGAAAAAAGCCGGTGACAGCCGCCAGAATCGCGGCCTTGCCCTGGAAAATCCCAAAGGCGCCGCCGTAGTTTTCCACATAGGAGAACTGAAGAACGCCGGGAATCAGCGGAATGGCGTCAATGCCCGCCAGGGAATTGACGGCCCAAACCTTGATGAGCTGGTCGGCGGCAACCAGCAGAACGATCATACCGACAGCAAGAGTTGTGACCATGCCGTGTTTAACCTCCAAACGGAAAGGCATCCGCCCTTCCTATCGTTTCTTTTTGTGTTCGTCGCGGGTGACTTCGTAGCCTGCCCCGAACTTCAGAGGGCCGAACTTGGAGCTATCCTTCTTCATGCCCGCGTATGGGTCGGAGGAGGGTTTTTCGTAGCGTGAGGAGGAGGATATCCTCTGGGCGGCGTCGGAAACCGATTCCTTCTGCTCCGGCTTGAAGTCGTCCTCAAACCGGTCAAAGGATATCTGGAAACCCGCTGGGGAAAGGTTTGCCTGTCCCCCCTGTCCCCCCTTTCCGCCCTCCGGGGTGGACTGGTTCAGCGCCGCTGGCTCGTTTTCGGCGGCCGCAGCTATACCCTCCTCAGGCTCCGGCATCTGGAGAGGGGCTTCCTCTCCGGTCTGCTGTACCTGCTGTGCCTCCTGCTCCTGCTCCTGCTGTTCCGGGACCTCTTCCTCCTCTTCCACTGTGGGGAGCTCCCGAATCAGCTCAATGTGCTGGCGGTATATCTCAATCAGGCGGCTTTTAAAGTCGCTGACCTCCTGCTTAATCTGCTCCAGCCCGGCCCGCTGGTTCTCCTCCCGGCGGCGGGCGGCGTAGAGAATCTGCTCCGCCTGCTCGTTGGCGTCCTGGAGGATATCGTCCGCCTTCTGCCGCGCCTCCCGGACCATGCTGTCCCCCAGCTTCTGGGCCCCCACCAGGGCGGAGCGCAGGCTCTCCTCGTCCTCCTGGTAGTGCTGCATCTTCCCGTTGAGCTCCTGTATCTGTATCTCCAGGCTGTGATTTCGGGATTCCAGCTCCTGAATGCTCCTGGCCACCGAGTCCAGGAAGGAATCCACCTCATCCACCCGATATCCAAACATTTTGCCTTTATTGAAATGCTTTTCCATAATTTCCTGTGACGTGACCATTTTTCAGCCCATCCTTTCCTTTCGATACCCGCCGCCCGTCGCCCCGCAGGACGCTCTGAGGCTCATCTATACATACTGGCTGTAGGTCAGGTGGAACCGTCCCTTTTTGGTGACGTTTCCCACCTGCTCCAGCCGGAATTTTCCAAATCCGCGCACCGAAAAAACATCCCCAGCCTGAGCTGGGACGCTGGTATCGGTGCATATCTGCCAGCACAGGGTGACAAGTCCGGCGCGCACAAGCTGCTGGGCCTTTTCCCGGCTTACCTTGCAGGCCAGCGCAACCAGACAATCCAGCCGCAGGGAGCTGACGACTCCCTCCTCCGCCCTTGTACGGTACAACGCCGGGGCGGGCCCGTCGAATCCTTTTTGGACCTTTACCCCCACCCGGCCTATTTTGGTTATCTCCCCCAGAACCACCTGGGCGGCCTGGGGTTGAAAAAAGGAAACGCAGCGCCCCTCTTCCACCAGAATATCCCCCACGGTCTCCCGCTTTAAATCCAGGGCCATAAAGGAGCCCAGAAAGTCCCGATGGGTCAGCTTGTCCTCCGCCCGGTAGAGAAAGGTCAGCGGAAGGATGGGGAAGGCCTGGGGAGACGGTTCCTCGTAATAGGGAAAGCACCCCAGCATACGCCGCTCATTTTCGCCTTCTCCCTCCGGCAGTCCGCCGCAGAGGAGATAATTGTTATAACCGGACCTTTTGGCCGCCTGTTGGACCAATAGCTGCTGTCTTCCATCCAGGAACGCGGTGAATTTGCTCACACACTTTTCCTCCGCCCCGGAGAA
Source organism: Oscillospiraceae bacterium (assembly GCA_022800935.1). Classification (GTDB taxonomy): domain Bacteria; phylum Bacillota; class Clostridia; order Oscillospirales; family Ruminococcaceae; genus UBA1405. Next base: position 99,000 of record JAAWRH010000004.1, on the reverse strand, counting down.
CGCCTCCTCCACACGGGCAAGGAAAAAACGGTCCTCCTGGGTGAGCTCCGAAATAATTCTTCCGCTCATCAGAAGTATATCCCGCTGTTCTCCAGCTCGTCCATCAAATCTCCCATAATATCCACATGGTAAGGGGTGATGATAAAGGTGCTGTTGGCAACCTTTTTGATCTGCCCCCGGTTGGCGTAAGCCACGCCGCTTAAAAAGTCAATCAGCCGGCGGGAAACGTCCTTGCTGCAGGATTCCAGATTCAGGACCACCGTGTGCTTGTCATTGAGGCGGTCCGCAATGGAGCTTGCGTCCTCAAATTTTTCCGGCTTCACAATGACCACTTGGAGCTGTGTGGTGGCGTGGACCTTTACAACTTTATTGTGTTTGGAGGAAATGTCAGAATCGGAGTAAAAATCCGTGTCCAGCGGCTCGTCGTCCGTGTCCAGCTCCTCTTCTCCGTCCATTTCTTCCTGTTCCTCATCCTCCGGCGGTATCCCCATTAGGTCTTTGAACTTATCTATTATTCCAGCCATAAATGCCTCCTGTCCGCAGGCGTCCGTTCTCTTCCCTCCCCCGGTGCAGCGGCGGAAAAGGACGCGGCGGCTTAATCATTATATCTATTATCTTCATTTTTCTCCCTGATGTCAATACAATCCAGTCGTTTTTTGGGTTTTTCCTCTGATTTCTGGCAGAATTCAGGCCTTTTCCAACAGCTTCTCCTTATTCCAGAGTCTTGCCGTCGTAAAGGTCCTTGCCGGAGAGGATGATTTTATCAAAGAGCTGTACCCGCGAAGCGTCTGCCTGGTCTATCTCCGACACTACAAATTTTTCACCCTGGAACACAGAAGAAATCCGTTTGAACCGGATGGTGTTGGCCTCCATCACATAGACGCCGGTATATCCCTCATCATTGGAATAGTGAAGGGCCTCCACCGGAATTTGCAGCCCGTCGTAGGAGCGGAACACCAGCTCAATCTCCGGAAACCGCACCGACGCCAGCTCAGAGGACATCAGGCCGCTTTTGAAAATCACCAGGCTGCGGTTCTCCTCCTGGCCGGTGATAATGCTGTCAACACTGGCCTGAACGTCGTTTACCCCGATGCTCAGAAAGTTCAGGTCATATTCCCTCCCCACCTGGAACTCGGAGAGCAGGTCGTTGGGGATGGGATAGGCGATGTACCAGTTGTAGCTGGAGATCACCTTGCCCACAATCCGGGCAGGGTCGGCCACCCCCTGGTTCTGCCCCTCTATAAACATATCGAAGATATCCAGTGTGATATTCCCAGCGTATTCGGTGGTCAGGGAGCTTTCATAGCCGTCGGAGTAGCCGATAAAGTAGCCCGACTCCGGGGAGGTGATGACCTGGGGGGTTGCCAGCCGGAACTGTCCCTCCAGCTCCGCCTTCTCTGTCTCCAGCTCCAGCCTGCGCTGGTCAAAGTTCTCCTCCAATCCGGTGATGATCTGCTTTTTGCTCAGCTGCTTGGTCAGCTCGTTCTTGATTTCGCTGACGCCGGATACCACCCCGTTGGAGACAGCGCCGCCCAGGTTTTTCAGTTGACCCAGCACCAGGCGGTTGATGGCCTCCAGGCTTGTCACCTCGGTGACGCCGGGGTCGTCCGCCTCCTCCACCATCCTAAGCTCCTCCTCCAGCAGCCCGATGCGGTGCTTGAGTACCACCTGATCGTAGCTGTCGTAGATTTCTGCCACCGCCATGCCCTGGGTCACCTTTGCCACATCGTCAAAGAGATAGCTCACTGTCCCCCGGTTGACCATGGGGATCACCGTTTCATCCCGCAGCACCAGGGCTGTGGCGGAGTAGCTGTCCCGCACCGTTGTCTTCTGGGCGTCGATGGTCTGGTAGGGGGAGGAAGCCTTCAGGTAAACCTGATAGCCTACAATCCCTGCCACGCTGGCAAACAGAACAAACAGGACGAACCTGGCCAAGAAGTTAACCCGCATATCCGGCTTCCTCCTTTCGTGGATTCACCCGCCGGCGGTTCAGACGCGGGCCCATTCTTCGCCTTCGCTTTCCTCTTCCGCGCCGTCCCCCTCCGGGATGTTCTCCAGAATGCTGATTGCCTTGGCGGGAATCACCGTGGAGATGGCGTGCTTATAGACCAGGTTCTGTCTGCCCTCGCAGTCCAGAATCACCACATAGCTGTCAAAGCCCTTTACAATGCCCTTGAACTGGAAGCCGTTGGTCAGGTAGACGGTCACAAGCAGCTTCGCCTTCCGGACCTGGTTTAAAAAAACGTCCTGCAAATTGATATTTTTCATTTTCAATCTCACAGCTCCTTTATATATTAAAGTGGTGTAAGCTTCAGCTGGTCCCGCACCAATCCCGCGGCGGTTTCCAGCAGCTCCGGATAGGACTGTACATCCGGATAGAGCCATTGTATCTCCTTGTTCCGGCGGAACCAGGTCAGCTGCCGCTTGGCGTACCGCCGGCTTTGCAGCTTTATCTCCTCCTCCGCCTCAGCGAGGGTTCGCTTCCCCTCCCAGCAGGGGAAAAATTCCTTGTAGCCGATAGCCTGGGCCGCCGTTCCGCCAAAGCCCCTTTGGGTCAGGGAGCGGGCCTCCTCCTCCAGGCCGTCCCGGAGCATCTGCTCCACCCGCCGGTTGATCCTCTGGTAAAGTACCTGCCGGTCGGAGAAGTCCAGCCCAATCCAGCAGGGCCGGTAGGGAGAGGGATGGGAAACCGCCTCCCGCTGTTGGACGCTCATGGGGACGCCGGTCAGCCGGAAGACCTCCAGCGCCCGGATAATCCGTCCGGTGTTGTTGGGGTGGAGCTTGGCGGCAAGCTCCGGATCCACCTGGGCAAGCTGCTCCAAAAGAGCCTCTCCCCCCTTTTCCTCCGCCTCCCGCTGAAGGGAAAGGCGCAGGGACGGGTCGGTCTGGATGGGCTGAAATACGGTCCCCCGCAGCAGAGAATCCACATACAGTCCCGTTCCCCCGGCCACCACAGGGACCTTTCCCCGCCGGACGATATCCGCCGCGCACCTTCCCGCCAGCTCCACATAATCCGCCACGCTGAAGGGCTGGCCGGGGTCCAGGAAATCCAGCATGTGGTGGGGAATTCCCCGCCGCTCCTCCGCGGTCGCCTTGGCGGTTCCGATGTCCATATACCGGTAAATCTGCATGGAATCGGCGGAAATCACCTCTCCGCCGAACCGTTCCGCCAGATCGACGGCCAGCCGGGTCTTGCCGGAGGCGGTGGGCCCCACCACCGCGATGACGGGGATGGGCTCAAAGCTGCATTTGTCTTCCACGTTATGTAATCCTTCCAAACTGTTTTTCAATCTCCCGCCTGGTCAGCGTCACGGCGATGGGCCGCCCGTGGGGGCAGAATTTCACATCCTCGTGCTCGTCCAACAGGCGGAGAATCTCCTCAAACTCCGCCTTGGAGGTGGAGCTGTGGGCCTTGATGGCGCACCGGCAGGCGACGCTGTGGAGCAGTCCGTCTATCTTCTCCGGCAAAAGCTGCCTGCGGCTGCGCAGAAGCTGCTGGGCCAGGTCCGCCACCAGCTCCGGCAGGCTGAAATCCGCCGCCGTCATGGGGGCCTCCCGCACCAGCACGGTGTTGAAGCCGAACTCCGCTATCAAAAAGCCCGCCTGCGTCAGCGCGTCCCGGTTCTGGAGCAGCGCGCCGTACTCCTCGCTGGAAAGGGTAACAGACACCGGGGCCAGCAGCACCTGACGGCTGTTCCGGTCCGCCTCCGCCTTAAAGCGCTCGTACAGCAGCCGCTCGTGGGCCGCGTGCTTGTCCACCAGGAGAACCCGCTCCCCCTGTTCCAGCACCAGATAGGTCTCAAACAGCTCCCCCACAATCCGCGCGTCCTCAAACCGGCCCTTTTTCTGAGGGCTTTGAACCGGCGGTTCTGAAGCCGGGGGCTCCGGAGTTGGGGATTCGGAAGGGATTGGCTCTGGGGCAAATGGCTCGGATTCAGGAAGCGGCGGCGTTTCCGCCGGGGCGTGCACTTTCGCTGCGGGGAGCAGGTCCAAAAGGGGCTCGACCGGAGCGCTGTTGTAGGACGTATCAAAGGAGCCGTCCCGCAGCAGCGGCGATTGGTCTTCCCTCGAAGGGGGAGTGGAGACCCATCCGGGCTTAGGAAAACTGCTCTCCGCCCTTTGGGGGAATTTTTCCAAGGGACTTTGGTCAACCGCCCGCCGCTCTCCCCCTTGGGCCATGGCGCGGTATTCCTGGGCGCTTATGCGGAGCTGCCCCTCCCTGACGCCTCCCTCTGGGCGGACCGAACCGGTCCCCGCCGCACGGTAATCGAAGGAGGTTTGGCGGCGGAAATCCGAGCCCTTCATCTGGAGCTGGGGGCTGAGGTCATTTTTGTGCAGCGCCGAGCGCACCGCAAAGTAAACGGCGTCGTACACCGCCTTGTCCTCGGAGAACTTGACCTCAATCTTGGCGGGATGGACGTTGACGTCCACCCGCGCCGGGTCCACCTGCACATTGAGGACACAGGCGGCAAACCGCCCTGTCATAACGCTGCCCTGATATCCCTCGTCCAGGGCAGCGGAGCACACCTTGGAGCGGACATACCGCCCATTGACAAAAAAGTACTGCATGGAACGGTTGGTCCGGGCGGCCTCCGGCCGGATGACAAACCCGCTGACACCGATGCCGCCGCTCTGCTGCTCCACCGGGAGCAGCGCGCCGGAAAACTCCTTTCCGAACACCATGTGGATGGCGGAGACGGCCTTTCCGTCCCCCGGCGTGTGCAGCCGCACCGCACCGTTTACCATGTACTTTACTGCAATTTGGGGGTTGGAGATGGCCATCCGCTCCACCACTCCACTGACAGCGGAGGTTTCGGCGGAATCCCGTTTTAAAAATTTCATGCGGGCGGGGGTATTATAAAACAGATCTCTCACCGTGATGGAGGTCCCCTGGGGACAGCCCGCGTCCTCACAGCAGAGGGGCGCGCCTCCCTCAATGCGGTACCGGGTGCCGGAGAGCTCCCCTTTTGCCCTAGTGAGCAGCTCCACCTTTGAAACCGCCGACACCGCCGCCAGCGCCTCCCCCCGGAAGCCGAAGGTGAGAATCGACTGCAAATCGTCCTTCCGGGCGATTTTGCTGGTGGCGTGGCGCAGGAACGCCGTGGGCACATCCTCCCGGCGGATGCCGCAGCCATTGTCGGTCACCCGGATAAAGGTCACGCCCCCGTTTTTGATCTCCAGGGAGACGGCGTCCGCGCCGGAGTCCACGGCGTTTTCCAACAGCTCCTTGACGATGGAGGCGGGGCGCTCCACCACCTCCCCCGCCGCAATCAGCTCAGCGGTCTCCTTGTCCAGGACATGTATCGGCAAAGGCTCCTGTACCATAGTGTTCCCTCCTTTCGGCTGTTTTTATGGATTGCTCCCCTTGTTTCCGCTGTCGGTCAGCGCCTTGAGCTCATACAGTAAGTTTAACGCCTGAAGGGGCGTAATTGTGTCGAAGTTAATCGCCCGAATGCGGGAAATTACAGGGTGATCAGCTGCGGTGGTCAGGGTGAGCTGTCCGTCCATGACGGTTTCCTGGGGCTGTTTTTTATTGGCCGTCTCCACCGCCCTGCCCTGCTCCAGGGACTCCAGAATGGCGTGGGCACGCTTCAGGATGCTCTCCGGGATTCCCGCCAGCCGGGAAACCTCAATGCCATAGCTGTCGTCCGCGCCGCCGGGGATGATCCGCCGCAGAAAGGTGATGTCATACCCCCGCTTGATTACCGCCACATTGTAGTTTTTGACGCCCCCCACCTTGGCCTCCAGCTCGGTCAGCTCGTGGTAATGGGTAGCGAACAGCGCCTTGCAGCCCAGCTTTCTCTTGTCGGCGATATGTTCCACCACCGCCCTGGCGATGCTCATTCCGTCAAAGGTGGAGGTTCCCCGCCCTATCTCGTCCAGAATAAGCAGGCTGTTGGAGGTGGCGTTTTTCAGGATGTAGGAGACCTCGTTCATCTCCACCATAAAGGTGGACTGACCGGAGGCCAGGTCGTCCGCCGCCCCCACCCTGGTGTAGATGCCGTCCACCGCCCCGATGCGGGCGGTTTTGGCGGGGACATAGGAGCCCATCTGGGCCATGAGTACAATCAGGGCGGTCTGGCGCATATAGGTGGACTTGCCCGCCATGTTGGGGCCGGTGATGATGGCGACCCGGTCCGACTCCCCATTCAGGTAGGTGTCGTTGGCCACAAAGCCGCTGTCCAGCAGCTTTTCCACCACCGGGTGGCGGCCCTCGGCGATGGATATCTCCCCGGAAAGGTCCACTGTGGGGCAGCAGTAGCTGTTTTCCACGGCGATGTGTGCCAGATTGGCGTAGACGTCCAGCCGGGCGATGGCGGCGGCGGTCTCCTGCATCCGGCCAACCTGTCCGGCCACCATGGCCCGGACCTGCTCGTACAGATGGGCCTCCAAGGCGGTGATCTTCTCCCCCGCCCCCAGAATCTTCTCCTCTATGGTCTTCAGCTCTGGGGTGATGTACCGCTCACAGTTGGTCAGGGTCTGCTTGCGGATATAGGTTTCCGGCACCTGGGAGGTGTAGGACTTGGTCACCTCGATAAAGTACCCGAACACCTTGTTATAGCTGATGCGCAGGTTTTTGATGCCGGTCTTTTGCCGTTCCTCCGCCTCAATGCCCGCTATGTACTCCTTGGCGTTGGAGAGAATGCCCCGCAGCTCGTCCAGGTCCCTGCTGAACCCCTCGCGGATCACCCCGCCGTCCCGCAGCAGGGAGGGCGGGTCCTCCCGGATGGCGCAGGAGATGCAGTCCGCCACGTCCTCCAAGGGGTCCAGCTGGCGGAAAATCTCCTTCAGATACAGGCTGCCAACCCCACTGAGCTTTTCCTTCAGTCCGGGCAGCAGCCGCAATCCTCCCTCCAGGGCCTTTAACTCCTTGGGGCCGATGCTCCCGTAGACCACGCGGGTCATCAGCCGCTCCAGGTCGGGAATCCGCCCCAGCAGCTCCCGGATGTCCTCCCGAAGGAGGGTTTCACCGTGTAGCTCGGTCACGGCGTTGAGCCGCTTGTTGATGGCCGCCGGGTTGACCAGGGGCTGTTCCACATAGCTCCTCAGCAGCCGCTTGCCCATGGCGGTTCTGGTCCGGTCCATCACCCAGAGGAGGGTACCGTGCTTTTCCCGGCTGCGCATGGTTTCGGTCAGCTCCAGGTTCCGGCGGGAGTTCAGGTCCAGGCTCATAAACTGGGTGTCGGTATAGCGGCTGACGGTGATGATGCGGCTTGCCGCCGCCTCGTGGGTTTTCTGCACATATCCCAGCAGGGCCGCCGCCGCCGGTATGCCGTAGAGCAGCCCCGACAATCCCAGCTCCCCCACGGTGTCCGCCTTAAAATGAGCGCAGAGAAGCTTGCAGGCTCCCTGATAGTCGAAGGCGCTGTCCTCCAGCAGGTCGGCGGTGCAGTGGAGCCGCTCCTTCAAAAAGGCCCCCATCCGGGTGTACTGGGTAAAGGCGGCGTTGAAGATAATCTCCGACGGTGCAATCTTCCCCAGCTCGTTTTTCAGCCGGTCCTCCCAGTCGGAGGTAAAGTCGCAGAGGAAAATCTCCCCGGTGGTGATATCCGAAAAGGCGAAGCCGAAGCCCTTGTCCGCCGCGTAGACGCTGGCGATAAAGTTGTTGCTCCCCTCGTCCAGCATGGCGGATTCCACCACCGTGCCGGGGGTAATCACCCGTATCACCTCCCGCCGGACCATCCCCTTGGTGGTGGCGGGGTCCTCCATCTGCTCGCAGATGGCAACCTTATACCCCTTTTTGATAAGCCGGGAGATGTACACCTCTGCGCTGTGGTAGGGCACGCCGCACATGGGGGCCCGTTCCTCCAGTCCGCAGTCCCGCCCGGTCAGGGTCAGCTCCAGCTCGGCCGAGACCCGCTTGGCGTCGTCGAAGAACATCTCATAGAAATCGCCCAGCCGGAAAAACAGCACGCAGTCCGCGTACTGCTCCTTGACGGCGAAATACTGCCGCATCATGGGGGAAAGGTTTTCGGATGATGGAATGGACACGGTGAACCTCCTTCATTTTGACCTGCCTGGAAAGCGTAACACCAGGTCTGCGTTATTTTATCATGTAATTAAATCTCTGTTTGCAGCTCCAGGTGCTCCGGCAAATGGAAAATTTTTTCTTTAAAAATTCCGGATAAAAATATTCGTCCCGCAGGCGCTCTATTTCAAGCCATTCAAATTTGTTTGTATGTTTCCCTTCATAAAGGGTAAAGGATTCCCCCCTTGAAAACAACCCGGTTTTGCTGGCATCTATTAAAAAGTAAAGGCATATTTCATGGAAACGCTCCTGATGGACAACTTCTGTAAAGAAGCTCTGGTTCAGCCACAACGGGCGGATAATTTCCGCGTCAATGCACAATTCTTCCTTTAATTCCCGAAGGACTGCCTGTTCCGCGGTTTCGTGGAGGGAAACCCGTCCGCCGGGAAGATAAAAATAAGGAGAGCGTTCATCGTGCATGGCCAGGATTTTACTGTCCTTTAAGATAATGGCGCAGGCCCTGTAATTGAACCTTCCTTCCTCTGTCTTAAAAGTAATGTCCATCTTTTCCTCCAATGTGTAAGTTTATTTCAGCATTTTAATGTCCGCGGTCATGTCCTCTGCAAATCTCCGCATATCTTCAGGAGGGAGCAAACATTCCCCGCCGTCCGTGTAAGCGGAAAGGGCGCTTTGAATCAAAGGACGGTATGCCTTTGAAAGATGATCCATTCCCCACTGGCCGCCCGATTTTTTGGACAGAACCAATCCGTCTTTCAGGTATGCCAGCACACGGCAGAGGTTTAAAATAACATAAACGGGATTGAAAACAATATCCTCACAGGCGTTTTCCACATCAAACCAGATACTGTCGATATAATCTTTTCTCGGAACTTCTCCGAAGACCTCCCTGATCTCCTCACCAAAGAGTGTCTTTCCGTAATGGTTTATGATAGTAAAATGGGCGGCTAGGTCCTTGTCAGTGCCCCTCATTTTTTGGATGTACTCACTGGGATTTTCCTGAAACCACTTTAAATGCGTATTGGAAAAGTGCAGCTCAAAGGGGGTGGGATAGCCAAAGGGCTTGCAGAATTCTTTTTTAACGATGCTCCACTCAAAACCCTTCGGCGGGGCTTCCTGATTCAGTGTGACCGCCTTTTCCATAAACTCCAGTTTTTCCGCGTCCGGGACAGTATCATTTACCACAATCATCAAATCCAAATCGCTTTTCTGAGGGTTAAAGCATCCCATGGCCGCCGAGCCGTGGAGATAAACCCCCGTCAGGTTTTCCCCCAGAACCTCCCTGCTCATCCCGACAAACCGGGAGAGGAGCCCCAGGGGGAGGTTTTTGTCCAGCTTGTCCCATTCGCCTTGATTCATCCTGTTCGCCCGTCCTTTCCCCGAATAAACACCCGAACCCCTGGCCCCTTTTGCAGAGACCAAGGGTCTGAAACCGTTTTTATGCCGCCGTCAATGGCATCCTGCGCAGGTGGCGCAGCTTCCGGTGCAGCTGGACTGCTCCACCGTGTCCGGGTCCTGGCCGTTGACGCTGAGAACCAGAATTTGGTTGACAAAGTTCATCAGGCTGTCTATCTCCTCCTTGGCGGCGTTAAACTCCACCATGTTGGGGTTCTCCATAATCTCCTTGTACAGGGTGCGGATGCTCTCGTTGAGCTGGTCCAGCTTGGCCTGGTCCTTGTCGGGGCGGGCGGCCTCCTGGTTGACCTCCACCCGCTTGAGGTTGAATTTGCCGATCATCTCCTGGAGCTTCTCATCGTTGTCGTTGTTGTCCCGCGCCAGGGAGAGGCGGATATACCGCTCATCCTGCTGGATTGCCTTGCCCAAAGCCCTTGTCATTTCGATAATATCCATTTTTGATTACTCCTTTATATACTTCATTACGCCAAATTGCCCAGCAAAGCCCATTTTTTCACAGACTCCACCTTTACCCGAACAAACTGTCCCGCCAAAGACGGCGGGCCGGGGAATTCCACAATCAGGTTGGACTCGGTTCTCCCCTGGAGAAGTCCCTCACCGGCTTTTCCCCAGTCCTCCGCCAGCACCCGGACGGTCTGTCCGATATAGGGGCGCATCTGCTCCAGGCCAATCTCGTCCTGGAGGGCCAGCAGCTCCCGGAACCATCTCCCCTTTTCCTCCCCGCTGACCGGGTCGGGCAGCGACGCGGCCCTGGTCCCCAGACGGGGCGAAAAGATAAAGGTGTAGAGGGAAATATATTTTACCTCCTCCAGCAGGGAGAGGGTTTCCCGGAACTCTTCATAGGTTTCCCCCGGAAAGCCCACAATAATATCGCTGGTCAGGGTGACATCCGGAATTTTTTCGCGGGCGTACCGCACCAGCTCCAGATAGCTTTCCCGGTCGTAATGGCGGTTCATCTCCCGCAAAATCCGGCTGCTCCCGCTCTGGACCGGCAGGTGGATATGGTTGCAGACCTTTTCGCATTTGGCGATGGTGTCAATCAGCCGGTGGGAGCAGTCCTTTGGGTGGGAGGTCATAAAACGAATGCGGAAATCCCCAGGAACCGCGTTGAGCCTTTCCAACAAAGCGGAAAAGTCCACAGGCTCCTCCAGCCCCTTCCCATAGGAATTGACGTTCTGTCCCAAAAGGGTGATATCCTTGTAGCCGGCCTGAACCAGCTCTTTAAATTCCTCCAGAATCCGTTCCGGGCGGCGGCTCCGCTCCCGGCCCCGTACATAAGGAACCACACAGTAGGAGCAGAAGTTGTCGCAGCCGTACATAATGGGCAGCCAGGCCTTTACCCCCTCCTCCCGAAGGGCGGGGATTCCCTCCGCGACGCAGCCGTCGTCGGGGGCCACCCGAAAGACGCGCTTCCCCTCGTCCAGGCAGCTCTGAATCAGGGAGGGCAGCCGGTAGGCCGAATGGGAGCCGAATACAAACCCGACGTAGGAGTAGCTTTTCTTCAGCTTTTCCACTACATGGGGCTGTTCGGTCATGCAGCCGCAGATGCCAATGAGCAGAGCGGGCTTGACGGCCTTGAGCTGCTTTAAATTTCCGATGTTGCCGAACACCTTGGTCTCGGCGTTTTCCCGGATGGCGCAGGTGTTAAAGAGGATCAGGTCCGCCTGCTCCGGGGAATCGGTAAAGGAAAAGCCCATTTGAGCCAGAATCCCCTTTAGCTTCTCCCCATCCGCCACATTCTGCTGGCAGCCGAAGGTATGCACCATGGCCAGGGGGTTTTTGTTTTGGGTATGGAACCGCTCCCGCAGGCGGGCCCGAAGGGCCTGGGCGATGCGGTCCTGCTCCTCAATGGCATCCATAGAAACTTCCCTATGTACGTTTATTGGCAAATTGATTCCCCCCAGTCAGTACATTACACTTTATCTTACCACAAATCGATGTTTCTTTCAATCCTATTTTTAGGGGTAAAATCTATCTGGTCAATTCCATCTCAATACAGTTCCAAACCTCCCCCATACACCGGTAGCTTTCCGGCACCGGCAATGAGACCCTTTGAAACCCGCAGGCCTCATAGCACCGTATGGCGGCCCGATTGTTTTCAAAAACCCCTAGGGATATTTTATCAGCCCTGAGAATCTCAAACCCATACCGGATGGCAAGGGAAAGCATCTCCTTCCCATAGCCTTTTCCCCGCCTTTGGCTGTCCACAATGACAAACCCCAGCCGTATCTCGCTGAGGTTCTTTTCATCGGGAAAGCGCATGGTAAAATGCCCGGCTACCCCGGTTTCGTCAAAGGCAGTCATACCCCATATCCTTCCGCTGTCCTTATCTCTGTCATAGTAGGCGTTCATATCATCGGGGGTGATGGGGTATTTGTCATAGCGGTCCGCGCTCCATTGGCGAAAGGCGTATTCGTCCTTCAACCACTTTGTAATAACTTCTGCGTCGCAGGCTTTGTATGGCCTTAATCTCAGCATAACAGCTCTCCTTCACAAAAACGCTTTTATCTGCCAATGTACATCATGTGGGTGCTGTATGGAAAGTACTGGGGATTCTCACACAGCCTCAGGGACAGGTCGAGATAAAATCTCCGCACCTCTTCGCCGGTCTGCTCCAGATAGGAAAGCCGCGTGGCGGTGATTCCCTCCTGCCCAAACAGGCAGAGTTTTTCAAAGCCCAGCCCCTCAAAGAAGGGCAGAATCTCCAGGTTGTTGATAAAAGTGGCCTCGGTAAAGGCGGAACCGCTCCAGGTCTGGTCCTGCTCCATCCGGTCAAACAGGTCCATGGCCTTTTCGTGGATGATTTCCTCCGGGCATTCGTCCAGATAGTAGTTCAGCCCTCCGGTGATAGAGATAAAGGAGGCAAACAGCGGGCAACCGTCCTTGAGATGCAGCCGGGCCTGCTCGACGCATTTCTTTCTGTCGCTTTCCTTGAAAAGGTGGTAAAGGGGACCCATCAGCAGAACATTGTCAAATTTCCCCAGGTCCAGGGAGGATAAATCCCTGGCGTCGCATTGGTACGCCTTGATGGAAAGCCCCAGCTCCTCCGCCTTTTGCTTTGCGAACGCCACGTTTCCGCCGCTCAGGTCAACCAGGGTCACGTCAAAGCCCTGCTGGGCCAGCCAGACGCTGTACCGTCCCGGCCCGCCGCCAATATCCAGCACCGAGCCCTTTTTTAGATTTTTCTCCATTTTTCGCTTGGTAATCTCAAACTCAAAGCGGAAGCCCTCCAGGCGGTTCCATTCCCTTTCCGGGGCATCGTCGTAGGCTTTTTTCACAATGACTGCTTCGTCCATGGGTTTCAGCTTCCTTTCCCCTTTTAAATCCACTGAGCCGCAATCTCCGCTTTCATCGGAGTACGGCGGATTCACACAATCGCTTCTTTTACCTCTACTGCCAATTCACTTACCGATTTTCCAAAGGACCTGATTCGCGTCACGTTTTTAAAGTCCTTCTGATTTTGCAGACACAGATGGATATGTCTCATACACCAGCAGCCCTCCGCTTCCCCCCTTGCCAGGATTCGGTCATGAATCAAATCATATGAGGACTCTAACAATATGTGCCTGACGGAAATTCCCCTTTCCTCCAGCGGACGTCTTATTTTCTCAAAGGAATCAGGGTACACCAATGTCATGGGTACATAAATATCCCCGGCATAGCGTTGCGTAATATCTGCCAGCAGAGCGGAGCATAGAGTAAACCACAGCGGATACCCTTCAAAAATATAACCGTTGAACAATTCCTTTGGCATATTGTCCCTGACTGCATTTCCAACCAGCTCCGCGTCAAATATAAAACTCTCAGGCTCCATATTATGCAATTTTTCCGCAAGAGAGCTTTTACCCACACCATATGGCCCGTTAATCCATATTATCATTTTCCTTATTCCTGTTCTTGCTGTACCCCCGGCAGATTCTTTCTCAGCTCCACCCGGCGTATCTTGCCGCTGATGGTCTTGGGCAGCTCGTCCACAAATTCCACGATTCTCGGATACTTATAGGGGGCGGTCTGCTGCTTCACATAGTTCTGAATCTCCTTGACCAGGGCGTCAGAGGGCTCCGTCCCCTTGGTCAGCACAATGCTGGCCTTGACCACAACGCCCCGCACCGGGTCAGGGGCTCCGGTGACTCCGCACTCCAGGATATAGGGCAGCTCCATCAGCACGCTTTCAATCTCAAAGGGCCCGATGCGGTAGCCGGAGGCCTTGATGACGTCGTCCATCCGCCCCACATACCAGAAGAAGCCGTCGTCGTCCCGCCAGACGGTGTCCAGGGTGTGGTAAACGCCGTTCTTCCACACCTCCTCGGTTTTTTCCGGACCCTCGTAATAGCCCACAAACATACCCAGCTGCTTGCTGCCGCGGGTGCGCACCACCAGTTCTCCAACCTCGCCGTTGGGGACAGGGTTTCCCTCCTCGTCCACCACGTCCAGGTCGTACATGGGGGACGCCTTTCCCAGCGAGCCCACCTTGGTATGGCTGCCCACATAGTTGGCGGTCAGGGCAGTGGTTTCGGTCTGACCAAAGGCCTCCATAATCATCAGGCCGGTGTACTCCTGGAACTTGCGGAACACCTCCGGGTTGAGGGCCTCACCGGCGGTGGTGACATATTTCAGGCAGGAGAGGTCGTAATGCTCCAGCCCCTCCTTGATGAGGAACCGATAGATGGTAGGCGGCGCACAGAAGGTGGTCACCTTGTATTTTTGAATCCGCTCCAGCAGGTGGGAAGGAATGAACTTGTCGAAATCGTATACAAAGATGCCCGCCGCCATAAACCACTGACCGTAAATCTTGCCCCACACCGACTTGGCCCATCCGGTCTCCGAAACAGTCAGATGCAGGCCGTCGGGCTGGACATTGTGCCAGTGCTTGGCGGTGACGATGTGGGCCAGGGGGTACAGATGATTGTGGCAGACCATTTTGGGGTATCCCGTGGTGCCGGAGGTAAAGTACAGCAGCATCAGCTCGCTGGCCTTGAAGTCCAGGCGATCAAAGGTATCGGGGCATTTCTCCAGCTCCCGGTCAAAGGAAATCCATCCCTCACGCTCCCCTCTTGCCAGGAAGCGTGCCTTCAGCCCGTCGTAGGATGCCGCGGCGTCCTCCACATGTCCGGCGAACTCCCCCTCGGCGGTGCTGACAATGGCGGATATTCCGGCGGCGTTAAAGCGGTAGAGCAGGTCCTTTTTGGTGAGCAGATGGGTGGCCGGCACGGCGATGGCCCCGATTTTATGCAGGCCCAGGATGGCGTACCAGAACTGGTAATGCCGCTTGAGCACCAGCATCACCCGGTCCCCCTTTTTGACGCCATAGCGGGTGAAGAGATTGGCGGCTTTGCTGGAGTACCGGCTCATCTCCCCAAAGGTGAAGGTCCGCTCCTCCCCCGCCTCGTTGCACCAGACCATGGCGCGGCGGTCCGGCTCCATGCGGGCGATTTCGTCCACCACGTCGTAGGCAAAGTTGAAGTTGTCCTCATAAACGGCCTCAAAGCCGGAAATCACTCCGTTTTCGTCAAAGGCTTCCCGGCAAAATTTCTTGTGGTACTGTTCTGCTTGTCCCATAACTGATTCTCCTCTGCAAAATAAGATGGTCTTGTACATTCCGCAGACGTTTGATCAGACGATTCTGCATCCTGCTGTCTTCGTCTGACATAGCACATCAATCGGCGAAGTCGGAAAACAGATAACAGATAGCAGATAGCCCAAAACAGGCGCGAAAACATATAGACAGAAAGCCCCGATATTGTCATATAAAACAAAAGGGGCCTGTGTATAACTTTAATCGTTATCCAGCCATTTGTCAATCCTGTTTTTCCATTATTTTCGCACATTTTCCTTTGACCGTCTGGAGCAAGACGGCAGAATTTACAAATCCGTATGGAAAAAGGTCCAAAAGTGTGGTATAATTTTTTCATTCTTATCATAATCCGGAACCGGTAAAAGGCCGGAACATAAAAGGAGGCGGCCCATGACGGAACAAAGCGGCAGGCGCTTTACACTGTCCCAGGCATTAGATCGTTCCCCCATCATTGCCGCGGTCAAGGATGAGGAGCAGCTTCGCGTCTGCCTGACCTCTGACTGCGCCGCCGTATTTCTGCTGTTTGGGAATATCTGCAACATCGGAGGATTGGTGGAGCAGGTCAAACAGGAGGGGAAGCTGGCCCTTGTACACATGGAATTTATAGACGGCCTTGCTCTGCGGGAAATATCCGTTTCCTTTATCCAGCAGTTTACCCAGGCGGACGGCATTTTATCCACCAAGCCGGCGCTGATTCGCCGGGCCAAGGAGCTGGGGCTGACCGCTGTCCAGCGCTTTTTTCTGATCGACTCCATTGCCTTTGAAAGCGTCCACAGGCAGATGGCGGCAGGCTGTGCGGACTACGTGGAGGTCCTTCCCGCAGTGCTTCCTAAAATACTGCGGGGTATCTGTCAGGATACCTCCACCCCGGTGATTGCCAGCGGAATGATAACCGACAAGGAGGACGTCCTCACTGCCCTGGACTGCGGCGCGGCGGCGATTTCATCCACCAATCCCCAGGTTTGGTTTATGTAAAAAAGACGGGAGGATTCTACCATGACAAAGGATTATATCATCGCCCTGGACCAAGGGACCACCAGCTCCAGGGCAATTCTTTTCAACAAAAGCCAAGAGATTATGGCTGTATCCCAAAAGGAATTCCGTCAGATATACCCCCAATCCGGCTATGTGGAGCAGGACCCCATGGAGATATACTCCTCCCAGTACGGCGTCCTGATGGAGGTGGTGGCCAAAAGCGGAATCTCCCCCGCTCAGATTGCCGCCGTGGGCATCACCAACCAGCGGGAGACGACAATTATCTGGGACAAAAATACCGGCGAGCCGGTCTACAATGCCATTGTCTGGCAGTGCCGCCGGACCTCCTCCATCTGCGAGCGGCTGAAGGACGAGGGGTGGGAGCCCTATATCCGGGAGACCACCGGTCTTGTGATTGACGCCTACTTTTCCGCCACCAAAATCGCCTGGATCCTGGACCAGATACCGGGGGCGCGGAAGCGGGCGGAGGCGGGAGAGCTGCTGTTCGGCACCGTGGACACCTGGCTCATCTGGAAGCTCACCGGCGGGAAGGTCCACGCCACCGATTACACCAACGCCTCCCGAACCATGCTCTTCAATATCTCCACCCTGGAATGGGACCAGAAGATACTAAACCTGCTGAAGATTCCCCGCTCCATGCTGCCGGAAGCGAGACCCTCCAGCGGTCATTTCGGCACACTGAACCTGTCGGGGGTGGAAATCCCCATCAGCGGCGCGGCGGGCGACCAGCAGGCGGCCCTTTACGGCCAGACCTGTTTTGACCGGGGCAGCGCCAAAAATACATACGGCACCGGCTGTTTTCTGCTGATGAACACCGGGGAAACCCTCTGCCGGAGCAAAAACGGGATGCTCACCACCATCGCTGCCTCCCAGAAGGGCAAAATCCGGTATGCCCTGGAGGGCAGCGTCTTCACGGCTGGGGCGGTGGTACAGTGGCTGCGGGACGAGCTCCACCTGATCACCGAATCCTCCGACAGCGAATACTTTGCCCGGAAGGTTCCGGACTGCGGCGGGGTGTACATGGTCCCCGCCTTTACCGGCCTGGGGGCCCCCCACTGGGATATGTACGCCAGGGGCGCGCTGGTGGGTCTCAGCCGGGGCAGCAATAAAAACCACATTATCCGGGCCTGCCTGGAGTCCATCGCCTACCAGTCCAGGGACCTGCTGGAGGCCATTGAGAGCGACACGGGCATCCCCCTGGACTACCTGCGGGTGGACGGCGGGGCCAGCGCCAACAACTTCCTGATGCAGTTCCAGGCGGACATCCTGGACTGTGAGGTCCGCCGCCCCAAAATCCGGGAGACCACCGCCCTGGGGGCCGCGCTGCTGGCGGGGCTTGCCGTGGGGATGTGGAAGGACGAGGAGGAAATCCGCCAATGCTGGACCCTGGACCGGGCCTATATCCCCCTTATCGGGGAGGAGCAGCGGACAAAGCTGATCCGGGGCTGGAACAAGGCGGTGGAGCGGGCGAAAAGCTGGGAGACGGAGGAATAACCTTCGACTCACGAAAAGATGGAGAATTAAGAATATGAATATAAAAAAGGAACTTGAAGCAAAGGCAGGTATCACAAGCGGTATCTATCTGAACGATGTCGAAATTGACCCGCTCACGATAAAGGCCGTTATGATAAATGAGGTGGTCCCGTCTGACCCTTCACAGGATTTTTACGGAGGCCCTGACGCCGGTTATCTGAAAACAACGATTCCCCTTTTGCAGGGGGGCTGGAGCTGGAGTCAATTCTATACAAGACATATTGCAAATAGGAATTTACATCACAAATGCCGTGAAAACCCCCAAAACCGAATATACCATTGATAAAACCAGCATCGAAACCAGTTTACCCTATCTGGAAGCGGAGCTTTCCTTATTTCCCAACATAAAGGTCATCATGCTCATGGGAGACGTTGCAAAGAAAGCCTTTAACATGATTGCGAAAAAATCGACAAAGAAAAACGTGATTCCCTCTGTCTCCACCTATAAATTGCGGAGCAGTGAATTCTATAATGTACCTTTTCCGATAAATTTTCACTCAAATCTCATATCATGAACATCGCATCTCCCAAGCTATAAAACCGATACCCTTCCTCCACCGCCAGCCGGTACGCCGCCATGGTGTGCTCATACCCCGCAAAGGCGCTGACCAGCATGATCAGCGTGCTCTCCGGCAGATGGAAGTTGGTAATCAGCCCGTCCAGCACCTGGAACCGGAAGCCCGGATAGATAAAAATATCCGTTGCACCGCTGCACGGGCGGATTTCCCCGTATGCCGCCGCGGCCGATTCCAGGGTCCGGCAGCTCGTCGTCCCCACGGCAATGACCCGTCCACCTGCTGCCTTGGTGTCGCTGATCTTTCGGGCGGTCTCCTCTGGGATAAAATACCTCTCGGTGTGCATGTGGTGGTCGGTGATCTCCTCCGCCTTTACCGGACGGAAGGTCCCCAACCCCACATGGAGGGTGACATAGGCTGTCCCTATCCCCTTCGCCTCCAGCACCGCGAGCAGATCCCTGGTAAAATGGAGCCCAGCAGTGGGCGCGGCGGCTGACCCGTTTTCCCTGGCGTAAACGGTCTGATACCGCTCCTTGTCCTTCAACTCCTCGGTGATGTAATGGGGCAGCGGCATCTGCCCTACCAGGTCCAGCACATGGAAGAAATCCCCTTGGTATTCAAAGCGGGCAATGCGGTTTCCGTCCGGCAGAACCTCCGCGATTTCCGCCTTCAGCAGTCCACCGCCAAAGACAAACCGGGCCCCCAGCTTTGCCTTTCGTCCAGGGCGCACTAGGGTTTCCCATTCGTCCTTTCCCTTCTGCTCCAGCAGCAGGAACTCCATCGCCCCGCCGGACCCCTCCTTTTCCCCCAGCAGGCGGGCGGGGATCACCCTGGAATCGTTCATCACCAGTAAATCCCCTGGACGGAGCAGATTCTGTATCTCATAAAAATGCCGGTGAACACATTCCCCTGTCTTCCTGTCCATACACAAAAGCCGGGAATGGTCCCTGGGCTCAATGGGGGTTTGGGCAATCCGTTCCTGGGGCAGGTCATACCAAAAATCGCTTGTGCGCATTGCTGTTATCTCCTTATCTGGCTTTCCGTTGGTTGGCGGTATTCGGCGGAACCGCCATAAAGCGCGGAATATCTTCTCTATTATAATACTTTTTCCGGTTCCTTTCTCTATCCGTTTCTACAAAAACAGCTGTAAAACAGAACTATTTTATGGGACTTCTCACGAATCCAAAAAAAATCTGTCCAATAAATTGACAGCTCCCCCGCTTCCGTGATAAAATGCAATTATCCTAATATCCTTGTCGGACAAAGGAGAAACCGCATATAATAGAAAAGAACACCGGATAGAGGCGCGTCTTTCATCAGTAGCCCATGCCAGATTGCCGAAATCGCTCATGTATGGCCGAAAGGGAAAGTCGCCGAAGGCAGACGGACCGGCAGCCGTTCGCCTGGGTGCATGTCTGAAAAAGACTGCAACTGTCATCATGCGACTGTGATGGAGAGCTATCAGTTTTCGGAGAATTCGGCAGACAGAGGGTGTTTTTCCCTTGTCCCATTCTCTAAAACCTTTCCCACAGGCGCATCGTTTGAATGGCTGGTTGTTCAACCAGCTATTTTTTGTATCCTGTTCTTTCTAAAAATTTCTTTCTTCCCGCGCCTTCCGGCGCAAACCAACATATATATAGATTGGAGCTAAAAGTATGAAACAGTTCAATGTCGCCATCATCGGGGCCACTGGAATGGTCGGCCAGCGGTTTATTTCCCAGTTGGAGAATCATCCCTGGTTCCACATCACCCACGTGGCGGCCTCGTCCCGTTCCTCTGGTAAAACCTATGAGGAAGCGGTGGGCAGCCGCTGGGCCATGCCCTTCCCCATCCCCGCTTCGGTCAAGGGGCTGATTGTCATGGACGCCTCCGCGGATGTGGAAAAGATTGCCGCAGATGTGGATTTTGCCTTCTGCGCGGTAGATATGCCAAAAAATGAAATCCATGAGCTGGAGGAACGGTATGCCAAGGCGGAATGTCCCGTTATGTCCAACAACTCCGTCCACCGCTCCTATCCCGACGTTCCCATGATCATCCCGGAGCTGAACCCGGAACACGCCGAAATCATCCCGGTCCAGCGCAGACGTCTGGGAACCAAACGGGGATTTATTGCCGTCAAGTCCAACTGCTCCATTCAGAGCTATGTCCCCGCCCTCCATCCCCTGTTGAAATACGGCGCGACCGACGTGCTTGCCTGTACCTATCAGGCCATCTCCGGGGCTGGAAAAACCTTCCAGACCTGGCCGGAAATGACCGACAACCTGATTCCTTACATCGGCGGAGAGGAAGAAAAGAGCGAGCAGGAACCCTTAAAGGTCTGGGGCAAAATAGAAAATGGGCAGATTGTCAACGCAGTCTCCCCCCGCATCACCACCCAATGCCTGCGGGTCCCCGTGTCCGACGGCCACACTGCCGCCGTGTTTGCCCGCTTCCGGGAAAAGCCCTCCATTGAGCAGATCAAGGCGGACTGGGCCGCCTTCCGGGGGGTTCCCCAGGAGCTGGAGCTGCCCTCCGCACCCAAGCAGTTCTTACATTATTTCGAGGAAAACGACCGTCCCCAGGCCCGGCTGGACCGGGAGCTGGAGGGCGGCATGGCCGTATCCCTGGGCCGGCTCCGCCCCGACACACAGTATGACGTCAAATTCGTTTGCCTGTCCCACAACACCCTGCGGGGCGCGGCAGGCGGCGGCATCTTGATGGCGGAGCTGCTCGCCGCAAAGGGGTATTTTGACTAATCATGAACAGGAGGCTTGGTATGATATGAAAAAGACCATCTTCACCGGTTCCGCCGTTGCCATTATCACCCCCATGTATCCCGATGGCAAGGTCAACTATGAGGAGCTGAAAAAACTGGTGGATTTCCAGATTGACAACGGCACCGATGCCATTGTCGTCTGCGGCACCACCGGTGAATCCGCCACCCTGAACGACGAGGAACACGTCCAGGTAATCAAAGCGGTGATCGACCACACGGCGGGGCGGGTCCCCGTCATTGCCGGGGCCGGAAGCAACGACACCGCCTATGCCTGCTGGCTCTCCAAGGAGGCAAAGGCCCTGGGCGCCGACGCCCTCCTCCATGTGACCCCCTACTACAACAAAACCTCCCAGACGGGGCTGGTCCGTCACTTCAACGCCGTGGCCGACGCCACCGACCTGCCGGTTATCCTCTACAACGTCCCCTCCCGGACGGGGGTCAACATCCGCCCGGACACCTACTGGGAGCTTTCCAAGCACCCCAACATTGTGGCCGCCAAGGAGGCCAGCGGCAATTTCTCCGAGATTATCAAAACCGCCGCCCTTTGCGGGGATGAGCTGACTCTGTACTCCGGCAACGACGACCAGATTGTCCCCATGCTGTCCCTGGGCGGCAAGGGGGTCATCTCGGTGCTGGCCAACGTGATGCCCAGGGAGACCCACGAAATCTGCTCCCTGTTCTTCGAGGGCAAGGTCCAGGAGAGCGCGGCCCTGCAAAAGAAGCTGCTTCCCCTGATCAACGCCCTGTTTATGGATGTAAACCCCATTCCCGTCAAGGAGGCCATGAATCTGCTGGGCTATGCCGCCGGCTGCTGCCGCCTGCCCCTCGACGAGCCCTCTGAGAACGTCCGCCATACTCTGTCCGGTGAGATGAAGGTCCTGGCCCTCATTCGCTGAGCGCCCCCTATCCGGGCCTCGCACCCTGGAATATGTCACGTCAGATACAGCGGTTTTCCATTCCGCTGTATCTGTCTTCCGGCAAAACAGGACAACCCATCAATGATAAGGAAGTGAAAACCATATGACCCGAATCATCCTCTCCGGCTGCAATGGAACCATGGGAAAGGTCATCACCGGCTGTGTAAAGGCGCGGGAAAATTGCGAAATCGCGGCGGGCATTGACCTGAATCCTGACGCGGAAAGCGGTTTTCCCGTGTTCTCCAAAATCTCGGAGTGCAATGTAAAGGCGGACGTCATTCTGGACTTCTCCCATCCGTCGGCGCTGTCGGGAACACTCGCCTTTGCCAGAGAAAACCACATTCCCGCCGTTATCGCCACCACCGGCCTTTCTCCCCAGCAGATCGCCTATATCCGGGAAACCTCCCAGTTTGTCCCCTTGTTCTTCTCGGCGAACATGTCCCTGGGGGTCAACCTTGTGGCGGAGCTGGCCCGGAAAGCCGCCGCTGTACTGTCAGACAGCTTCGACATTGAAATTCTGGAAAAGCACCACAATAAAAAGATCGACGCCCCCAGCGGCACAGCCCTGATGCTGGCCGATGAAATCAACGACGCGTTAAACGGCACAAAGGAATATGTCTTTGACCGGCACAGCGTCAGCAAGCGCCGGGAGAAAAAGGAAATCGGCATCCAGTCCGTCCGGGGCGGGACCATTGTCGGGGAACATGAAATCCTGTTCGCCGGTCCGGACGAGCTGATTTCCATCAAGCACACCGCCATGTCCAAGGAAATCTTTGCCACAGGGGCGATCAACGCGGCACTGTTTCTCGCAAAGCAGCCCAACGGACTGTACAGTATGAAGGAAATGATAGAACAAGCGTGAAAGGAGTGTTTGGTCTGACATGAACGGAGTATCAAAGCTTACCCTGACAGAGGATGTTTCGGTCATCACCTTTAATAAGCTTTCGGCGGAGCCGTCCAATGTGGCAAAAATCCTCAACCAGTTTTCCGAGGAGGGCATCAACATCGACATGATTTCCCAGACCGTCCCCAACAGCGGGGAAATCAGCCTGTCCCTGACGGTCTTCTCGGAGGACCTGATGAAGGCCCTTTCCCTGTGCACCCAGTTGAAGGACAGCGTATCCGATCTGCGTCCCCTGGTGAGCAGCGGAAACTGCAAATTGCAGCTGTATGGAGAGGAAATGCGCTCCATGCACGGGGTGGCGGCAAAGGCCATTGATGTGATAGCCTCCGCAGGCGAAGAAATCTACCTGATCACCACCTCGGAGGTGGACATTTCGGTCCTGCTGCCCAGGGACCGGGTCCACGAGGCGGTATCGGCGCTGGAAAAGGCATTTGGGGTAGCCTGTCAATAACCGAAAACCGGAACCTTTCCCTTTGGAGACGGTTCCGGTTTTTTATTTATCAGAGCCCTCCGAAGTACATCTGCAAATTTGACATATAAAGGGTGAGCCGTTATAATAGAATTGATTGAAACGGACAGAAACAAAAATATGGAGGTGATAAGGAAATGTCAGAAGCATATAAAATTGACTGGAAAGAGGAACTGATTGGCGGCAAGGTAGTGGCTATGTCCCCTACAGCTTCAAACCATAACCATATTGTGCGCAATATTATGGGAATTTTCTGGCCCTATCTGCGGGGCAAAACTTGTGTCCCCTATGGCGATAACGAGTTGGTTTTTCTAACTCCCACTGATAAGTTCGTCCCGGATTTCATGGTCGTCTGCGACCGCAATAAAATCAAACACGACGGCATCCACGGCGCGCCGGACCTGGTTGTGGAGATACTGTCCCCCGGCACAGCAAAATATGACAAAGGCCACAAAAAGGATATTTATGTCCACTGCGGCGTTTTGGAATACTGGATTGTCAACCCCGCCGACAGGTCCGTTGAAGTTTTTCTCAACGACGGGAAGGGCAATTTTCAGCTTCACAACTTCTATGCCCTCTATCCTGACTCGATGCTCGCCTCCATGAGTGATGAAGAACGGAAAGAGGTTGCAACACACTTCCAATGCAGCCTGTATGACGACCTGGATATTTCCTTGGATGATATTTTTTATGACCTTCTGCCATAGTGCTCCGGGGCCCGTCAGCGTATTCAAACGTCACACATTTTTAGTTGGTTAAGGAGGGAGAGATAATATGTCAGAAGCATATAGAATTGACTGGAAAGAGGAACTGATTGGCGGCAAAGTGGTTGCCATGTCCCCGGCCTCCACAAACCATACCCGCATTGCGGGTAATATTTACCACATTTTCCGAACCCATTTAAACGAAAAAAAATGTGAACCCTTTGGAGATGGGGTATTGGTTTATCTGACCGATGAAGACGAATTCATTCCGGATTTTATGGTTGTATGTGATGCGGATAAGGTAAAGGCGGACGGAATCCACGGCGCACCTGATCTGGTGGTAGAAATTCTCTCCCCCAGCACGGCGCGCAATGACAAGATATATAAAAAAGAGGTTTATGCAAAGGCCGGGGTTCGGGAATATTGGATTGTCAGCCCTGCCGATAAGGCTATAGATGTTTACCGCAGCAACGGAAAAAATGAGCTGCTTCTGCATAATACCTATGCCGTCTATTCTGATTGGATGCTGAAAAAAAGCAGCAAAGCGGAACGCGCTGCAATCGTAACCCACTTCCAATGCAGCCTTTATGATGATTTTGAAATTTATCTTGACGATATTTTCTATAGAGTGCAATAAAAAGCCGGAGGCATCAGAAGACGATTCATTCGCCGTCTGATGCCTCCGGCCCGTTTTTACCGATATTTTTCAGCTCAGGCTAAGCTCCAGGTTCAGCGTCCGGTTGGTAAACCCCAGCTTCCGGTAAAAGGCCACCGCGCCCCGGTTGCAGTCCCACACGGAAAGCTCCGCGCTGTCGGCCTTTTTCTCCCTGGCAATACGGAAGGCCTCCTGGCAGACCATCTCCCCTATCCCCTGCTTCCGGTACGCCTCGTCCACGCAGATATCGTCCAGATACGCCACCTTCCGGGGCACACAAAGGGGGTTGTTTGCCCGGCTCCGCCACAGCAGGAAGCACATTCCCACCAGCCTTTCCCCGTCCATAGCGCCGATCACCCGGTTTTCCGGATCCTCGAATATCGCTTCGTACCGTTCCAGCGTAATGGGAGTGTCGGAGGCCAGATAAAAATCCGGCCTCAAGTCCGAATGAACCTTGTGGAGTTGCCGGAAAAGCCGCAGCACCTGGGGATAATCCTCCGCACCTAAAAATGTTGTTTTTATCTGTGCCATACCGCATTCCTCCTTCTGCAAGCAATTATGGCGGGCAGGGGGCAAAACTTATCCCCTGCGCCGCATACTTCTGAAAATCACAGGGAAATCTTGTGGTAAACCTTCTTGCCCTTGCGGATAATCATGGGCTTTTCGGAGAGCGCGGAGGTGGCAATCTTCGCGCCAATATCCTCCACCTTTTTGTCGTCGATGCTGATGCCGCCCTGCTGGATCAGCCTGCGGGCCTCCCCCTTGGAGGGTGCCAGCTTCGCGGCAACCAGGATATCCAGAACCGAGGCTTCTCCATCCGCAAACAGCGCGCTGTCGAGGACAGTGGAGGGCATATTCTCATCGCTCCCGCTGCCGCCGAACAGGCTCTTCGCCGCCGCAAGGGCTTTATCGGCCTCCTCCTTGCCGTGGACAATGGACGTCACCTCGTAGGCGAGAATTTCCTTTGCCTTGTTGATCTGGCTGTCCTTCCAGCTCTCCATCTCCTCAATCTGCTCCACCGGCACAAAGGTGAGCAGCTTCAGGCAGTTGATCACATCGCCGTCGTCCACGTTGCGCCAGTACTGGAAGAAATCGTAGGGACTGGTCTTCTCCGGGTCCAGCCACACCGCGCCCTTTTCGGTTTTGCCCATCTTCTTCCCCTCGTTGGTGGTCAACAGGGTAAAGGTCATGCCGTAGACCTCCCTGCCCTTCACCCGGCGTACCAGGTCGATACCGCCCAGGATATTGGACCACTGATCGTCCCCGCCGAACTCCATGGTGCAGTTGTGCATCTCAAAGAGCTTGAGGAAATCGTAGCTCTGCATAATCATGTAGTTGAATTCGATAAAGGAAAGCCCCCGCTCCAGGCGGGATTTAAAGCACTCCGCCGTCAGCATCCGGTTGACCGAGAAGTGCACCCCGATGTCCCGCAGCAGCTCGATGTAGTTGAGCTTCATCAGCCAGTCGCCGTTGCGCTCCACGATGCACTTTTCCGGGGAAATATCCACCAGCTTTCCCATCTGCTGGAGGAAGCACTCGGCGTTGTGGTTGATCTCCTCCACGGTGAGCATCTGCCTCATGTCGGTCTTGCCGGTGGGGTCGCCCACCATGGTGGTGCCGGTCCCCAGCAGCAGGATGGGCATATGTCCGGCCATCTGCATCCGGCGGATAATCATCAGCTGGAGGAAGTGGCCCACATGGAGGCTGTCGGCGGTGGCGTCAAAGCCGATGTAAAAGGTCACCTTGGAATTGTCCATGGCCTCCCGAACCTTTTCCTCGTTGGTGCATTGGGCGATAAGGCCCCGACGTTTGAATTCTTCAAACAGTGTCATTGGTAATTGCTCCTTTCCCGATATGGGTATTTTTTGGCGGCAGGATGAAATGTCCACAATAAAAAATCCTCTGCTGCATTACACAGCAGAGGACGAATAAACCGCGGTACCACCTCTGTTGCCGGGAAATCAAACCCCCGGCCACTCTCCGGCACATCCATGCCATAACGCTTTAACGGGCGTACCCGGCCAACCCTACTAAAATTCTGTCAATTCATTCGGACGGCGGCTCGGTGAGGTATTCGCCTGATGAAGTCCGCGCTTTTTTCCACCAACCAAAAGCTCTCTGTGCCATTCTTCACCGGTTACTTGGTCACGTCATTGCCATTGGTGATACTATAACACAAGGCGTCCGGATTGTCAAGCGGAAATTTTATTTTTTTCCTCCATGGAACCCAGGCAGATTTCATTCCGGAGCCTGCGCTGCTCCTCCTGGGCGGATTCCACCATCTCTCTGGCGGTATTCAGCGATGCGGCGGTGATATTTTCCCCGCTGATGATGCGCGCCAGCTCCTCCAGCCGCTGCTGTCCCTCCAGTTCTGTCACCCTGGTATAGGTCTGTCCGTTGGCCGCCTCCTTGTGAATCAGCATGTGGCAGTCGCCGCAGGCGGCAATCTGTGCCAGGTGGGTAACGCAGATAACCTGACGGCTCTGGGCCGCCTGGGAAAGCTTACGGCCGATCTTCTGGGCCGCCCGCCCGCTGACCCCCGCGTCAACCTCATCGAAGATCATCGTCCCGGCATCGTCTCTGGACCACATGACGTTTTTCACCGCCAGCATAATCCGGGAAAGCTCGCCGCCGGAGGCAATCCTCGCCAAAGGCTTGGGAAGCTCTCCCTGGTTGGCGGAGATGAGCAGTGAAATCCGGTCCATCCCATCCCCATCCGGGAGGTGGATGTCGTTCTGCACCGTCAAACGGACCGCCGGCATATCCAGGAATGCCAGCTCCTCCTCCACCTGGGAGACAAATTCCTTCCCCGCCCTGTTTCTCCGGTCGGAAAGGGTTTTGGCCAGCCGGTTCACCAGCTCCTGCTGGGATTTCATTTCCTTCACCAGCTTTTTGATCCGTTCATTGGCAGAGGTGATGGTTTGCAGCTGCTCCTGGGCCTTTTTGTAAAAGGACATAATCTCCGGGTAGGAGCTGCCGTATTTCCGTTTCAGGCGATAAATTTCGTCCAGGCGTTCCTCAATCTCATCCAGCTGGGCGGGGTCGTACTCCATCTCATCCAGCCGGTCGCTGACCTCCCTCTCCGCCTCCTGGAGCTCGTAGACCATTTCCTGGATTCTCTCGGCCAGTTCCGCCGCGTCTGGCAGGAACCTTCCGGCGGTTTCCAGAGTGGCGGCGGCGTTCTCTAACAGGGAAACAGCGCCGGTATACTCCCCGCTCTCGTCGCCGGAAAGGCTCTCCCGCGCCTCCGCCAAACCGGAAAGGATGCGCTCGGAATTCTGTATCTTCCGCCGCTGGGCGGCAAGCTCCTCCTCCTCATCGGGGGTGAGCTCCGCGTCCCGTATCTCCCGTATCTGGTGCTTGAGCAGGTCTATTTTCCGCTCCTTTTCCGCCTCGTCCATCTGGAGGGCACGGATTTCCTTTTGGATGGCGTTAAGCTGCCGGTACTCCAGGCGGTACTGGTCCGCCTCCGCCTCCAGCTGTCCGAAGCTGTCGATCAGCTCCATCTGGTATTCCGGGAGCAGCAGGCGGTTGTTGTCCCGCTGCCCGTGGAGGTCGATGAGGTACAGCCCAATCTCCTTCAGCACGCTCAGGGTGGCGGGGCGGGTGTTGATGCGGCAGGTGTTCCTCCCGTCGGCGGTGAACTCCCTGGTAATCAACAGGCAGCCGTCCTCGTCAGGGGCAAACCCCCGTTCCTCCAGCATATCCCTTGCCCGCTGTCCCAGTCCGGTGAACAGGGCGGAAACGCAGGCCTTAGTCTCCCCGGTGCGGACCTGATCCCGGTGCATCCGTCCGCCCAGAATGGCGGCGATCCCCCCGATGATCACCGATTTACCCGCGCCGGTCTCGCCGGTAAAGACATTCAGTCCGACGGACAGGTCGATGGACGCTTCCTTTACCACAGCCAGATTTTTGATATATAGTTGAGACAGCATCATAAAAGCCCCCTTGCTATCCGGTTTCATTACCATACAGAAAACAGAACGTTTTTTCGATGCTTCTATCATAACACACTTTTTTGAAAAGAACAAGTGTTTGGAACAAATTTTCTGAAAATTTGTTCTGTATTTATTTCATACACAGGGACTGTATATTCGTGAAAACAAAAATCTTGATTCTTAAAAGGTGATAAGGTATACTGGAAATGACAGGTGATCACAGGTTTGAAGAACTATATAACGAAAAAAGCAAAGAAGGGAGACCACATAATATGTGCGAGATTTTGGACCGAATTGAAAACAGAAGGCTTCAAAACGGGATAAAGCAAGGCAAAACGGAAAAAGAGCTTCAAATTATTCAAAACATGTATCGACATCAATTTCCCTTAGAGCAGATAGCGGTCTCAGTCGAACGAAGTGTGGACGAAATCAAAGACATCCTAAAAAAACAAAGTACGCTGCCTTCTTAATACAATAATAGGTGCTGTTTCAAAACGCTGAAAGCGCAGAGAAACAGCACCTATTGTATTTTATGGATTTGTATCAAACCTTGCTGTCCCCCACCACTCCGGGACAAGCTCCCTCAGCCGGACAATTTTTCTGGCGTCGTAATCCAGCATCACCTCAATATCTCCGCTGTCCCTGTCCAGCTGCATCATAAACTCCCGGCAGGTGCAGCAGGGCGGGCCGACTTTTTTATCCGGCATCACGGCGAGGATTTTGTCAATTTGGCTCTCCCCGTTGGTAATCATATTGGCGATGGCGTTCCGTTCGGCGCACATTCCCAACGAAGCCGCCGTATCAATGCAAACCCCCACATAGATATTCCCCGCCTTGGTAACAAGGGCGGCAGCCACTCCCCCCGCGTCGATAAAGGGGGAAATGGCCCGATCATTCTGTACCTTTCGGGCGGCGTTATATAAGGTATCCCAGATATCCATTGGCAAACTCTCCTTTGGTTATAAAACCCTGTCAAAAATATCCTCCAGCCGGATGACCAGGCCGTCAAAAAGATGGCATTTGAATTCAGCGGCCACCTCCTCCGCCTGTTTTTCCGTCATCTGTTCCAACAGGTAATCCGGCAGCAGTGAATAGGCGTTATCCAGATAATAGCTTCCCTCCTTGAGCAGATACACCTCAACGGTTTTGTTCGCTCCATCGACAATCCAATATTCGGTGACTCCCGCCGTTTCATAGGCGTTCTTTTTGTGCCAGCGGTCATTCCGGGCGGTTCTGGGCGACAGCACCTCAACCACCAGGTCTGGCGCGCCGCTGATGTAATTTGAGCGAATTTTATTTTTATCGCATACCACCATACCGTCGGGAATAAAATGATCCTCCTCGGACAAAAACAAATCGACCCCGTCCCCAAAGGCCTCACAGGATTTCCCCTTTAAGAAAAGGGAGAAAATGCGGTAGATGTTCCCCGCAATCCGGTTGTGGTTGATGGCCGGACGAGGGGACATGGAAACCATCCTACCGCCCAGTATCTCAAACGGGTGTTCTTCTCTATATGCCTCCGGCATATTTTCCTCCTCTTAAATCCCGAAATGTATCACAAACTTCCCCTCGGCCTCCGCCCTGGCCAGCAGCTCCGCCAGGGGGATAAACTCCTCTATGGGCTCCAGGGCGGCGATGAACCGCCTCGCCGATGAGGGCGGAATCAGATTGACGCCGCAGTAATCAATCCCCTTCCCCGGCATATCAACCGTGGACCAGAAGCAGTCAATCTGCTCCAATTCCGGCAGCAACGACTCTATAAAATCATCGTGTACGGAAATACAGTCGTATTTCCACGGCTCATAATCGTCATACCGCTCACCGGGCTTGGGGGGCTCCTCCATGATACCAAACTCGTGCTTTGCCATATGCCTATTCCCCCTCCGCCGGGGACAGCTCCTGCCCCAGCAGGTTTTTCAGCTCCCGCACCAGCTCGGCGGCCCGCTCCTCGGTGCGCATCAGCACAAAGATGGTGTCGTCCCCGGCCAGCGTCCCCACCACCCCGTTCCAGTGGATGGAATCCAGGGCCGCGCAGGCGGCGTTTGCCATGCCGGTAAAGCACTTGACCGACACCATATTTCCGGCATAGTCTACCCCCTGGACCGACTGAGAAAAAATGGAATGAAATTTAAAGGACATATCCATCTTAGGTTGCTGCATATTGGCGCTGTACCGGTATTTTCCGTTGTGGGCAAGTACCTTTACCAGCCGCAGCTCCTTGATATCCCTGGAAACCGTGGCCTGTGTCACATCAAAGCCCGCCTCCTTCAGGCGGCGGAGAAGCTCCTCCTGGGTATCAATTTCATTTTCGTCGATCAGCTCCAGAATCTTCGCAAGCCGGTCAGATTTCATCGGAATCAACCCCTTTCTAGCATTTTCGTGTTGAGCATGTCGCAGAAATTGTTGCGGGTCAGGGTGATGAAATCCATGGTCTTATCCGCCCGCGTCACCTCCACAATGTCCCGGCTGGTCAGGTTCATCACCCGCTCCCCGTCTACCGAAAGCACCACGTTGGCGCTGTTGTTGACCTCCTTGCTGTGGACCTCCAGAACGTTGCTGGGGGAAAACAGGATGGTCCTGGAAAAAAGGGAATGGGGGCAGATGGGGGTGAGCTCAATGGTATCCATGCCGATGTCGATAATCGGCCCCCCGGCGGACATGGCGTACCCTGTGGACCCTGTGGGGGTGGAAAAGATGACCCCGTCCGCCCGGTAGTCCATAATCATTTTCTGGTTGCAGTAGACCTCCAGGTCCACCAGCTTGGCAAACTCCCCTTTGGTCACGGAAAAATCGTTGAGGGCGTAAAAGACCTGTTCCCTCTCTCTGCCGCGGACGGCGGCCCGTAGCATCATCCGGGGCTGAATGGAGTACTCCCCGCTGACCAGCCGGTCCAGCAGCTCCAGTTGGTTCAGCTCAATGTCGGCTAAAAAGCCCAGCCGCCCGCAGTTGATGCCCAGCATGGGTTTGCCGTGGGCCATCACCCGCTTGCAGCTCCGGATGATGGTCCCGTCCCCCCCGATGGTGACGACCATGTCCATTTGGCCGATTACCTGGTCAAATGGCTCAAACCCAATCTCCCCGCCGCCGAACTTTCCCCGGTTGTAGTCGTCGGCAAAGCAGCGAAAGCCCAGGGAAATCAGCTTGTTCACGATTTGGGCGGTGTATCCGGCAGACCCGGCCTTGTCCAGATTGGGAATCAGAAAAACTCGCGTCTCTTTCATAGTCTTGGATGTTCCTTTATCGTTTTGTAAAATTACCGCTGTTGAAAGCTTTCATGGGACCTTTTGACCACATCCTCCGGGGATATCTCCTCCGACTGGCTGGGCCGGTCAGATTTCCGCAGCATCAGCAGGTATTCGATATTTCCCTCCGGCCCCTTTACTGGGGAGAAATCCAACCGTTCGGCGGAAAACCCCGCCTCCTTGGCAAAGGCCAGAACCTTCTGCAAAACCTCCAAGTGGATTTCCGGCTCCCGCACCACGCCCTTTTTTCCCACGCGTCCCTTCCCAGCCTCAAACTGGGGCTTTACCAGGCAGACGGCGCAGGCGCTGTCCCGCATAAACCGGCGGGCAACAGGGAGCACCAGGGCCAGGGAAATAAAGGACACGTCAACGCTGATAAAATCAGCCTTTTCCGGGACCTGCTCCTCTGTAAGATATCGGACATTGGTCCGCTCCAAATTTACCACCCTGGGATCGCTGCGCAGCTTCCAGGCAAGCTGGCCATATCCCACATCGATGCTGTACACCCGTTTCGCCCCGTTCTGAAGCATACAGTCGGTGAATCCGCCTGTGGAGGCCCCGATATCCATACACACCGCGCCCCCCAGGGAAACCGGGAAACACTGCAAAGCCTTTTCCAGCTTCAGCCCGCCCCGGCTGACATACCTGGGGAGTTCTCCCCGTATCTCCACAGCATCCTTGGGTCCCACCGGTTCCCCCGGCTTGTCGGACTTCTGCCCGTTGACATAGACCAGCCCCTCCATAATCAGGGCCTTAGCCTTTTCCCGGCTCATCTCCGGCTGGGTCTCCGCTAAGTAAACATCCAAGCGCTGTTTCACAATTCTGCTTCCTTTCCCACAAAGTTACCGGCACAGACGGCCTGCCACAGCCGCTCCGCCGCCCTTTCCACCGACGGCTGGTCCAGCCCCTCTCCCTCCAACGCCCCCTGAAGGGTGTTCTGGGGGACAAACCTGTCCCGGATGGCCAGCAGCTCCATCATGGGGGGCCGCCGCGTTCCGTCCTGTCCCCCGCACCTGCAAAGGGAGGCCATCAGCTGTTCGCCGATTCCCCCGGCCTGGATTCCCTCCTCCACAAAGAGGATGGCCTCCGCCTCCGCCAAAAGTTCCATTGCCTCCTCCGGCACAGGGTGGATTCTCACCAGCCGGAGCACCCGCGCCGGGATGTCCTTCCGGCCCAGAGTGTCGGCAGCCATTTCACAGACCGACGCTTCCCGTCCATAGGTGGCAACGGTAATCCCCCGGAAGCCCTCCGCCTGTACGTTTTCGGGATAATAAAGGGAATAGTCCCCGGCAAACGCCGCCCGCAGGGGCGGCTGGCTTCCCCTGGGGTACCGCACCACACAGGGACCGTCGCTGTGGCAGACCGCCTGGCGCAGGGCGTACCGCAGATCCTCGAAGGAGGCGGGCGAATAGACGGTGACACCGGGGATCGGGGTCACCAGGGCCACGTCGAACACCCCCTGATGGGTCTCTCCGTCGTCCCCCACAATTCCCGCCCGGTCCACCGCCAGCACCACATGCTGACGCTCAATGGCGGTATCGTGTATCAGTTGGTCCACCGCCCGCTGCAAAAAGGTGGAGTAGACGGCGAACACCGGCTTCATGCCGTTGGCGGCCAGACCCGCCGCAAAGGTGGCGGCGTGGGGCTCGGCGATTCCCACGTCAAAAAAGCGCCCCTCGCTTTTGAATTCCCTAGAGAAATACTGAAGGCCGGTGCCGGTCTCCATGGCGGCGGTGATGGCGCAGACGGATGCGTCCTCCCTGGCCAGGGCCACCAGTTCCTTGCCGAAGATGGTGGAATAGCTGTCGTAATGGGCCACCTCCGGGTTTCCCGTGGCGATGTCAAAGCCGGAAACCCCGTGGAACGCCTGGGGCGACTGCTCCGCATAGGGATATCCCTTTCCCTTGACCGTCTGGACGTGGATAAAGACCGGACCGGGCCGGTGTTTGACCCGCTGGAACACGTCGCAGAGCTGGCGCAGATTGTGTCCGTCCACCGGTCCGAAATATTCTAACCCGAAGTATTCAAAGAGATTGGAGTGGTATAGCTTCTGCCGCAGCACCCGCTTGAGCCCCAGCAGCAGTTCCTTTACCGGCGCGCCCACCAAGGGCAGATGGTTGAGCAGCAGCTCCACCCTGTCCTTGACCCGGAAGTACCGGGGATCGGTGCGGATTTTGGCGATATGCCCCGCCAGCGCCCCCACATTGCGGGAGATGGACATCCCGTTGTCGTTGAGGATAACCGCCAGCCGGTCCCCCGGCCGCAGGTTGTTGAGCGCCTCATAGATCATTCCGCCGGTAAAGGCCCCGTCCCCCACCACCGCGATCACCCATCCGGGCTGATGCCGGAGCTGTTTGGCCCGCACCAGGCCCTCAGCGGCGGAAAGGGATGTGCTGGAATGTCCCGCCACAAAGGCGTCATAAGGGCTTTCGGAGCGTCTGGGGAAGCCGGACAGCCCGCCGGGGGTCCGGATGGAGGAAAAGCTCTCCCGCCTGCCGGTCAGCAGCTTATGGGTATAGCTTTGGTGCCCCACGTCCCAGACGATCTGGTCGGTCGGGCAATGGAACACCTTGTGCAGGGCAATGGTCAGCTCCACGGTTCCCAGGTTGGAGGCCAGGTGCCCGCCGTTTTGGGAAATGGTTTTGATCATCTGCTGTCGAATCTCCTCCGCCAGCTCCTCCAGCGCGGGAAAATCAAGGGACTGGATATCTTTGGGAAAGCGTATCCCCTCCAGGATGGTATCCGGCATATGCTCCGGCCTCCTATAACACGAAACTTTCTGGGAGCCGCACACAGCGCACAGCACACAGCACACAGCACACAGCCCCCAGGCTCTCAGGCGGTTTGGAAATGAACAGCTCCTGTGCGGGGACTTCATCCTTCTCCGGTTTCAGGTGACTTTAATCATCATCGCCACCAGAATCCCCAGCAGCGCGCCTCCCAGCACTTCCAGGGGGGTGTGGCCCAGATACTCCTTGAGCGCTTTATCCCCCAGGATGCTTTTCTCGTTTTCCTCTCCGTCGCCCTGGGGCGGTTTCTTTTCCCGGTCCGGCTTTCCCCAAAGGTCCGAAAAGTCAAAGACCATTTTATTCAGCACCTTCGCCTGCTCCCCGGCGGCGCGGCGAACGCCCATGGCGTCATACATCACCACTGCCGCAAAGGCCAGGGCCAAAGCGAATTCCGGGGAATCAAAGCCCATCTTCCGGCACATACCGATGGCCATGGAGCAGGCCAGGGCGGAGTGGGAGCTGGGCATCCCCCCAGCGCCGAAAAGCCGCTCCGCCTCAAATTTCTTTGTGGAGATAAGGACCAGCAGCGTCTTTATCAGCTGAGCGGAAAACCACGCCACAAACCCCACGTTGATTAGATAATTGCTGAACAGTATACGAAGTGAACCCATTTTTTCAACCCATCCCTTTTAAATAGCGCCGTAACCAAAGCTTACTCAAGCGGTCCGGTCCCTTCCGGTTTAAAACTTTCTTGCAAGCAGCATTTCCGTAAACTCCGCCAGGAACCGGTCCGGCAGCGGAAGGCGCTCCAGGCATTCCAGGGCCTCCTCCGTCTGCCTCTGGGACATCTCCTTTGCCCTTTCCAGGCCGTATAAGGTGACATAGGTGGTCTTATTCTGCTGCGCGTCGCTGCCCACCGGCTTGCCCAGCAGCTCCTGCTGCCCTGTACAATCCAGTATATCATCAATCATCTGAAAGGACAAGCCAATTTTGTCCGCATATTCTTCCGTTATCTTTCGGCCCTGGGGTCCGGCGGCCCCCAGGGCGCAGCCCATCAGGCAGGCGGAACGAATCAGCGCCCCGGTTTTCATGGCGCACATCCTCTGGTGGAGCTCCGCCTCGACCTTCTTTCCCTCCATGGCAAGGTCCATAATCTGTCCACCCAGCATCCCGTCGATTCCCGCCCCCTGGGCCAGAATCAGGGCAGCCTCCGCCGCCCGGTTAGGCTGAACCCCCGCCCGGAGTCCTCCCTCAAGGGCGGCGATAAAGGCGTGGGTCAGCAGTCCGTCCCCCGCCAGCATGGCGGTGGCCTCAGAAAACTGCCTGTGGCAAGAGGGTTTGCCCCGACGGTAGTCGTCATCGTCCATACAGGGCAGGTCGTCGTGTATCAGGGAATAGGCGTGGACCATCTCCACCGCCGCCCCAAAGGGCATGGCCTGTTCCTTTGGAACCCCGTAGGCGCGGGCGAACTCCAGTGTCAGAATCGCCCGAATCCGCTTGCCCCCTCCCAGCAGGCTGTAGCGCATGGCCTCAAGGCCCTCCCTCTGGGGGCATTCCCGCAGGGAAAGCAGCCGGTCCAGCGCCTCCTCTATTTCATACTGATAGTTCTGCATCTGCTGAGAGAGTGAGAATGTCTGTGTCATACCCATTACCCTTTTTCCTTTCTCAGGGAGTATTCTCCCCGTCCTTCCGCTCTACAGTCACCAGCCGGAGGCGCGCTTCCCCCAGCTTGGCGGTACAGAAGGCGGAGAGCTCCGACGCCTCCCCGTACAGCTTCAGGGCCTGGTCCAGCGGGGTTGCCTGGTCCCCCAGCAGGGCGACAATCTCCTCCAGCCGGGTCATGGCCTCCTCGAATTTCATTGTCTTTTTTACACTCATAGCTTTAACTGCCCCTCCTGTATTCCGCCGTCTGTCTGTATCTCTGTCACTTTGCTCCGGACCCTTCCGTCCCGGAACAGGGTGACAATCTCCTCCCCCTGGGCCAGCTCCCCAGCCGCGAGGCATATCCCCTTTTCCCCCATGGTCACAGTGTATCCCCGCGCCAGCACCCCCATGGGGTTGAGGGCGGAAAGCTTTCCGGCAGCGATAGCCAGCCGCTTTTCTTTGGGCTCCAGCAGGGCGGAGCCCGCAGCAGCGGCCCGGTCCCGCAAAAGGGCCAGGGACTGCTCCCTTCTCTCCAGAAGGCTTTCCATCCGCTCTTTCCGCTCCAGAGAGAGCCGTTCCAGTCTCTGCTCCTCCGCGGCGAGCCTCTGCCCGATTCCATAAGCGGCGGCGTTTTGCAGACCCTGAACCGTCAGCCGCAGGCTTTCTCCGTCCGGGACAGCCAGCTCCGCGGCGGCGGAGGGGGTTGGGGCCCGCAGGTCCGCCGCAAAATCGGCGATGGTAAAGTCCGTCTCATGGCCGACGGCGCTGATGATGGGGGTGCGGGCGGCGAAAATTTCCCTGGCCAGGCCCTCGTCGTTAAAGGGCCACAGGTCCTCCAGGGAGCCGCCGCCCCTTGCCAGAATCAACAGGTCACAGCCGTCCCGGTCCGCCTGGCGCAGGGCGGCGCGGAGCTCCCCCGCCGCCTGGGATCCTTGGACTGACGCGGGGTAAAGCCGCAGTCCGGCGCAGGGATAACGCCTTCCTATCACATTGCAGATATCCTGAATCACCGCCCCCGTGGGGGAAGTGATCACCCCAATGGTCTCCGGAAAGGGAGGCAGGGGCTTTTTGGCGGCGGGGTCAAACAACCCCTCCTCCGCCAGCCGTTTTTTCAGTTGCTCATAAGCCAAATGCAAAGCGCCAACCCCGTCCGGCTGCATATCCCAGACATAGAGCTGGTAGGCCCCGTCCCGCTCGTAAAGGGACACCTGTCCCCGTATGATTACCCCCATTCCATCCTGGGGGCGGAAGGGAAGCCGCTCCCGGTAGCTGCGAAAAAACGCCGCCCGGATGGAGGAGCCCTCGTCCTTCAGGGTAAAATAGGCGTGACCGGAGCGGTAGTGGTCGGAGTAGTTGGATATCTCCCCGCGAATCAGCACCTCCGCCAGCTTCCGGTCCCCGTCCAGCAGGCTTTTCACATACCGGTTGACTTGGGAAACGGTCAGAATCAAGCTTTCCATCATAACTGCGCCAGCCCCCCTAACACCTCTCCCGCCTCCAAGGCCGCCAGCACGGCGATGCCGCAGGCGTTGTCCGACGAATAGGCGGCCGGGACAAACACGCCGCCGTATTTCTGCCCCAGGTTCCGCTGAATCCGGGAATTGCTCATCACACCGCCCGAATAGAGGAGGGGCAGCGGGCCGTATTCCTCCAGCGCCGCCTCAGTCATTCCGGCAACGGCGGCCTCTATGGAGCAGATACAGTACTTGGCTATCTCCTCCGGCGGCGC
This sequence comes from Oscillospiraceae bacterium, assembly GCA_022800935.1. Classification (GTDB taxonomy): domain Bacteria; phylum Bacillota; class Clostridia; order Oscillospirales; family Ruminococcaceae; genus UBA1405. The sequence goes on along the minus strand of JAAWRH010000004.1, from coordinate 61,292 downwards.
GCCGGTGTCCAGCATCCGGCGGCACTGGTTTTCCACCCCGGAAAGGCAGCAGTCCGCGCCCTTCATCGCCGGGGAAACCTTTATCTCCTTTTCGCAGCCCTGGGCCAGGAGGTCCAGCTCCGGCCCAGCGGGAAACCCCAGCCCCAACATGACCCCCACCCGGTCGATGGCCTGTCCCGCCTTTAAATCCAGGGAACCGGCCACCCGGCGGATGGAAAAGGGCAGCTTTCCCTCCCGGTCCGGCTCCACCAGCAGACACTCGGTGGTCCCGCCGGAGACGTGGAAAGCCAGGAAGGGCTTCTTCCGCCACTCCAGCCTGCCGGAGGCAAAGAGGGCCGCGGCAATATGCCCCGCCTGATGGGAGAAGGAGAACATGGGGACCCCCGCCCCCTGGGCCGCGGAGCAGGCCGCCAGCCGCCCCGCCAGGAAGCAGGGCATATAGGAGCCCTCTATGTCCCTGGGACGCACGGAAACCCCCACCCCGGCCAGGACGGGATTTCCCGCCTGTTCCATGGCCTGGACCAACAGCTCCGGCAGGTTTTTCACATGGGCGAACACCGCGTCGCTCTGCTTCAGCCCGACGCTCCCCTCCCTGACCTGCAAAAGCCTCCTCACACCGGTCATCCGGCCGGACGCGGGCTCAAACAGGGCGGCGGAGGTGGTGTAGTTGCTGGTATCAATCCCCAGATACGCTCGCGTTCTCATTGCTTCGCCTCTCCGGCCTGGGCGGCCTCCATGGCCCTGGCCGCGCCCCCCAGCACCCCGTTGATATAGGAGGCGTCCGCCTCGGTGGCGTACTTTTTGGCCAGCTCCACCGCCTCGTTGATGGCCACGCTGGTGGGCACATCCCGGATATAGAGCATCTCCCCCAGCGCCGTGCGCAGCACAGCCAGGGACACCTTGGCGATGCGCCTGCGCTTCCACTTGGTGGAAAACACGTCTATCTTTCCGTCGATGATGTCCATATGCTCCACCACTTCCTGGGAAAGCTGCCTGGCGTAGCCGTCCACCGTGAGCTCCCGCCCGATTTCCGCGTTCTTTATAATCTCTTCTACCCCGCTTTGCTGGAACTCCCATTCAAATATAATCATAAACGCCTGTTCTCTGGCTTCTCGTCTGGTCATGTCCGGTCAAATCCTCTCTATCGAATTGTAAAGGTCCAGATTTTTTATGGGGGCCAGCCCTGCTCCGCCCCCGTTTTTCCTTCCGTCAGGAACCGGAAAATATAGAAAACAAATCTAAAAATTCGTTTCTCAGCCGTTCCCTACACTGTCTCCTCAATGAGGATATCCTCAATGAAGATGTTGACCTTGGAGACGGTGATGCCGGTCATGGTCTGAACGTCGTCCTTGACCGCCTCCTGTACCCTTTCGCTGACCCGGCGGATGTTGGCCCCGTACCGCACCACCAGATAAAGCTCCAGCACCGCCTCATCCTCCAGCATCTCAATGCGGACAGGGCGTTCAAACCGCTGGAACAGCTTTTTCTTTTCCTTTTTGCCGGGCTGGGCGCTTCCGGCCTTGCCCTTCATCGAAACAGAGGCCACGCCCTCCACTCCGGTGGCCGCCTTGGTGGCAATGGTGGCGATAACCTCCTCCGAGATGCGCAGCATTCCGGCGTTAGGCCCCTGAAGCTGCTTGATCTGATCCTTTTCCATTCAATATAAGCTCCCTTCTTAAATTTGGGCAATTTCATTCTGTTATACCGTGCAGCCGTACAGAGTTTATTATACCATAAAAAAGTTTGTCCGCAAGGGCTTCTGTAGAGTTTTATGATCTTTTAAATGACAATTTGCACGGGAATTTTTTTGGAGCGGAGATATTGCAGGGTCAGCTCCTGCTGCTTTGCCTGGTCATCCTTCAAGCCTGTCAGGCTTCTGGCAGCCGCGATAATCAGAAAGGGCTCCAGTTCATCCCTGGCGGCGCCCATCTCCCTCAGGTAAATGTCGGCGGCCAGCTTCTGCATTTCAGGGAAATTCTCCCGGTTGGGTATATTTTCCGGGGCCTGGGGAAACTCCGTCAGATAAAGGGTCCGCGCAATGTCAAAGTTACGGTTCCCCTTGCAGATATCCATCAGGTCTATCAGATAGGTCTGTTTTCCGTCCCACAGGACATTGCCGAAGTGAAAATCGTCGTGGCAGAGGCTGTCCCCGTCGGGGAGACTGTCCAGCAGCTTCAAAAGCTTGGCCTTGCCCTCCAAAGGGAATCTCTCTGTCCGCTCTATCTTGCGCAGCCCTTTTTTGCAGCTTTTGACAGAGGGCAGGGAGACGTCCAGCAGCCACTTGTGCAGGGCTGCCAGCTTTAGGGTGTATGTTTCAACATCCCCTGTTTTAAAGATGAGCTCCAGCAGCGTCTCCCCCGGAGCCTTATCATAAATGATTCCGGTTCGCTCCCCTACCGGCACAATGCTGTGGGCCTTGGGGACGGGCAGCCCGGCCCGCTCTGCCAGCAGCGCGTTTTGGAACTCCCGCTCCATTTCCCCCTGGGAATAAGCCCCTGTCCGGAACAGCTTGAGCACCCTGTTGTCCCCGATGTCAAACACCTCCGCCGTGTTCCCCCTCCCTATCATCCTGTCCTGTGTAAGGATAAAGCTCATTTTGTTCTCTCCTTTAAAAGCTGTAATCACCGGCATTTCACTCTATGAGATGTCCCGCCTGCGTCCTTTACTATAGCACAGCGGCGGAAGGGTTACAAGGAAGGATTATTTAACGCTCTGGAGTCCGTTTTTCAATTCCACATAAAAAGCCGGCCACAATCCGCAAGGATTTATGGCCGGCCCGGCGTCAGTTTACCTCAACAATGGAGATGTTCTCCACCGGTACGCTGGTTTCCTTTAAAATGATATCCTTGATCTGCGCCACCTCGTTGTCCAGCAGCTCCTCCGCCCGGACCACCACGCTGGCCCTGTCCTCATCCAGGTAGACCATGCACTCGGAAAATCCCTTGGCCTTGATCAGGTTTTCCACCTTTCCCTCGGTCTCAATGGCCGAAGCGATGGCCGCCGCCTGTACCGCCAGGTCGGCTCTGGCCTCGCTGTCCACCTCCACGTTGGCCATGATTACCTGTAGGGTCTCCACCGCCTCGTCTCGCGTCTTCTGCCGGGTCAGCTTGGCCTCGGAAAAGTAGATGTCTCCGTTTACGCTGTCCCCTCCGTCGATGTTCTGGCTGTCCACATACTGGGAGTCCCCGTATTTCTTGACCGTATCGTCCACCTCGGAGACAGAGGAATTGGGGTCGGTCGGGAGATTTGTGGCCGTAAAGTCCTCCCCCTCGTCCACAATCCTCCAGTTCATGTATACCGCAATGCCCAGCGCCATCACCAGGCAGCAGAGGATGATCTGTTTTTTCCCTAAAATCATGCTTTTGTTCATTGTGCGTTTTCCTCCCTTTTCGGCTGAAAAAATCTTTCGGATATCGGATAGCTGTCATCCTATCCCGATGGCTTTCCCTTCGCCACATAAACCCGGTTGGCGGAGATGTGCAGAACCGTCTTGACGGCCTCTGTCACCGATTCCCGCACCGACGGCTGCTCCGCCCCCTCGCAGATGACGATCACTCCTTTCACCTTGGGCTCGCTGCGGGATACCAGCAGCGCCTGACGCTTTCCGTCCTGGTTTTCCACCAGAAGGTAGCTCTGTTCCCCGGTCCGGCTGGTCTGGATGGACTGGAGCCCGCCTCCGCCCTCCCCATAGGAGCTGCGGTTGTCGCTGGTCTCCTTTTCCTGGGTGGCGTAGACGCTTTCTCCCGTGTCCTCCATGGTGATGAGGACCTTTGCCTTCCCCACCCCGTCCATCTGCTCCAAAACGTCCAGCAGCCGGTTTTCCAGCTTCCTGGCGTATTCGTCCGCCGAAAGGGGGCCTTGCGTTTCCTCCGGCGCGTCCGATTTTAGGGATTGGTTCCCCATCCGGCACTCCGAAAGGCCGATGAGCAGCATCCCGGCGATTCCCAGAATCAGAACCAGACGGGTGAACCGGGGATTTTTCCCCTTTCCCGGCTCCGCCCCTTCCCCGAACCATCGGGAATATAGTCCCTTCAGGAATTGGCTCATGGCGATCCCCCTCCGTTTTCCGCTGTCAGCTCCACGCTGACGCCAGTTTTTGCTTCGATGAGGGCGGCGATGTCGGACCTGTCCGGACCGGCGCGGTCCGCGGCCTCCCCCTCCGCCTCCGGAGGCAGCAGAATCCGGATACAGTTAATAGATATGCCGTTGTCTCGGTCAACATGAACATCTGCCGTCACTTTTTTATACGGAATTCCCTCCTCCTCCAGGCACCGGGCCGCCTCCCGCTCCAGGGCGGCAGCGGCCGTCTCCTCCAGATGGCCGGACACGACGTCCAGCATCTCCTGGGCGGAGTAATCCGCCTGAACCTGGATATCCGGCAGGATCCGCAGCGTCTGGCCCATCCTCCGCAGGGGGAGCACCGCGCAGCACAGGAAAAAGACCCGTATGGCAAACCGGCAGACCCGCCCCAAGGAGGATTCCGGGGCCAGCAGGGACAGCATGGCTCCGGCCGCCGCGGCACAGCAGAGGGAAAAGGCCCAGCTTCTCAGTTCATCCATTGTCACCCTCCCATCCCTGTCATCAGTAAAATGGTGGTGGAAACCAAAATCAACAGCATATACAGGCAGAGTACCGCCATCAGGATGCCCATCAGGGAGGCCCCCGCCTTTAACAGCGGCGCGGCCTCCTTTACCGAGAGCATCTCCCCCGCCGCCGCCCCGATGCTCAGGGCCGCGTACCACACGGCGGTCCGGAAAAACACCGGCAGGAAGATACACGCCGCCGCCGCGATGCCGTATATCCCCACAGCGGACTTTACCACCCGCAGACAGCCCCCGGCGGCGGAAAGGGCCTCCGAAAGGGCGCCGCCCACCACCGGGATCAGGCTGCTCACCAGCATCTTGGAGGTTTTCAGCGTCACCGCGTCCAGGTTGGAAGATAGCGTATTCTGCATGGTCAGCAGGGCCACAAACCCCGCCAGCAGAAAGCTCAGCGTCCAGCAGACCATCTTTTTCAGCGCCTCCAGCAGCGGCTGTATCTTAAGCTGGGGGGACAGCGCCCCCGCGATGTTCAGCGTCATATAGATTCCCGCCGCCGGTACCAGCCAGCCGGAAACCAGCGAGGAAATCACCTGTGCGGCGGAAAACAGAAACAGATGATACACCGACCCTGCGGCGGGCAGTCCGCAGGCGGTGACAACCGAGGCGTATACCGGCACAAAAATCACCATAAACCGGGAGCAGTCCTCCACCGTTTCCACACAGCTTTTGATGCACTCTGCCGCCGGGAGTATGGCCGAGGCCGCCAGAAACAGAGTGACAGCCGCCCCAAAGACCGGCCGCAGCTGGCCGCCCGCAAAGGTTTCCGCGGCGCAGTCCATCAGGGCGCAGAGCAGCAGCGCCCCCAGAATCCCTCCCAATGCCTGAAAAGGGAGCTTGGCCTGGCGCTTCAGCAGCTCTATGGCCATTTGAATGGTCTGGCGGGGGGATTTGAGAAAGCTTCCCAGAGAAAATCCGCCGAGCCCCGCCTCCTCCATAAGTCCCCTGGCCTCCTCCGGCAGGCTTTCGGGCAGCCGGTCCGCCCCCGACGCCTTGGTCAGCTGGGAGAAGAGCTCCTGCTGATTCTCCGGCAGCGGCTGCTCCGATGTATCCTCCGGTTCCCCCGCCTTTACCCCTATGGGGAAAAACAGGACCAGCGCCAGCCACACCGCCAGGCAGGCAAGCCCCCGGAATCGTTTCACATTTTTTATCCGCATATGTGCCTCCGTCAGGAACTGTTAATTACAATTAACCTAAAATTATTTTTGAACTGCCCCCTACCGCAGCAATACCATCACCAGCTCCAGCACCTGCTCAAACAGCGGGAGGCTGATTAAAAGAATCGCTGCCTTTCCCGCCGTTTCCACCCTGGCGGCAATGGCGTTTTCCCCCGCGTCCCGGCAGAGGTCGCAGGCAAGCTGTGTGATAAAGCAGACCCCCACTGCCTTTAGGAGGATAGCGGCGCTCCCGGCCAGCTCCGGCTCCTGTTCCAGCAGCTCCCGCACCCTTTGGGCCGCGGGAATCAGCCACTGGGACATCCCGGTAAAAATCAAGATTGTAGCGGCCAGGGCGGTGAGCAGGGCAAACTCCGGCCTGTATTGCCTCAGCAGCACCGACATCATGGCGGCAATCAGGCCAATTCCCACCACCGCCCCTATGGCGATATCCCCGTTCATAGTCCAAACACCGTCTTGATGGTTTCAAACATATTGCTGATTTCCGTCACCATCATCATCAACACGACAATCAGCCCCGCCAGGGTGGTCATCATCGCCTGTTCGGGGCGCTCCGACCGCACCAGAAGCTGGTTGAGAATCGCCACAATGATGCCGATGGTGGCAATTTTAAAGATAAGGTCCACTTCCATTTTTTACTCCGCCTCCGTCAAATCAGAAGGGTTGCCGCAAGCAGTCCGGTGAGCACGCCCAGTCCGTTGTAAAGGCGGGCGTGGCTCTTCAGCTTGTCCCTGGCAGAGCCCAGACGCATATCTGCCAGCCTTTCCCATTGGAGCAGCGCCTCCTCCTGCTGGCGGATTCCGTCCCGCCCCAGTATCTCCCCCGCCTGCTCAAACAGGACCTTGTCCTCCTGGGGCAGGTCGGGCAGCTCTTCGGCGGCAATCCTCCAGGCCTCCGGGAAAGGAGCCCCCTTTCCCGCCAGCTCGATGCACCGGTGGATCAAGGGAAAATCCCCTCCCGTCCGATGCTCTGTCATCTGGAGCACCCGCAGGGAGGACGCCTTGGAGGAGGAAAGGGTCAGGCGAATCTGGCGGATAGCGGCCTGTCCCTGCTCCAGCCGTTTCACCCGCTGGGTCAGCCGGTTGGTCAGTCCAAAGCCCGCAAGGGAAAAGCACAGCACCACCAAAACAAGTCCAAACAGCTTCATCATTTCAAATCAAAACCTCCTTTACGGGAATGGATGCAAAGGGCTCTCCCGGCCTTTTCCCCAGCAGAATCAGATGGGAAAAGGCCCCTGTTCCCAGCAGCTCCCGGACGCCCGGCCTGGCCAGCAGCTCGTCCAAGTCCGTGGCGTGGATGGACGCGGCCATCCGCACCCCCCGGCAAAGGCTCTGCCGGACCGCCTCTATCTCCTCGGCCCCGCCCAGCTCGTCGCAGAGGATAAAATCCGGTGAAAGGGTCCGCACCGCTATCTCAATGCCCTCCCCCTTGGGAAAGCCATCCAGAAGGTCACAGCAGACCCCCAGGTCGTTTTGGGGAACGCCGTCCGCCGCCGCGCCCAGCTCCCCCCGCTCGTCCACCGCCGCCACCCGGTAATAGGTCCCGGTAAGCCCGCCCGCAAGCTGGCGGGCCAGGTCCCGCAGGAGAGTTGTCTTGCCGCTCCCCGGCGCACCGACGATGAGGATACCCCCTCCAATCTCCCCGGTAAGCAGCATAGCCGCCAGCCTGTCCGCCGCCCCCTTTTTCTGCCGTGCTATCCGGATACAGATAGAGGATACGTCCCGTATCCCGGCGGGCTGTCCGTTTTCCCAGACGCAACTCCCGCTGATACCCGCCCGATGCCCGCCCCGCAGGGTGACGAACCCCTGGCGGATATCCTCCTGATGGGTGTGGATGGAGTAGTCGCAGAGGGCATAAAAGCAGCTTTCCAGCTGGTTCTGGGAGATTCTCGGCAAACGGCCCGAATCCCTGGAAAGGGGATTGCCCCCCTCGTCCAAAAACAAATGTCCCTCTGTCGTATACAAATGAATGGGCTTTCCGGACCGCAGGCGAACCTCCAGAACCGTTCCCCCCACCTGAGCGGGGACGCGGGACAGCAGCTCCCCCGCCTGTCCCGGCAGGGCGGACACAGCCTGGAAAAACGGCCTTGCCTCCCCGGAAATAGCGGGGACAGCGGATTCGGATGGGGTATTCCATCCGGCGGACGGTTCCCTTGCAGGACGGCCGGTATGTACGGTGGTTTCGCTTGCTAACATTCTTACTTCCTCCTCTGCGGGGTTGTCCTCAAAAAATGATTGGAAACTGTTTTAACCATATGCACCGGGGAATGGGTTTAGAACAGAGGGCGAAAAAATAAGGCTCCGTCAACCGTAGGTTAGGTTGATGGAACCCTTGTTAATCTATAATGGAAGTCTCTTATTGGCTGCTGTTCTCTTTGCTTCTTTTCGTCCTCAACAGGCACAAATACCGAACCGTTCCGGGATATTTTTCCCCCAGAGACTCAATATGAAATCCGTATTTCCGGTAAAACCCAACGGCATCTTCATCCGTTTCAGCCTTCAACAGACTGCATTTAAGGGTATCCACAGCATAGGAGATAAGAATTGATGCTATCCCCCGGCTTCGGAAAGAGGGGGCAACGGCAATGCTTCGTATCTCAAATTCGCCGTTTTCCAGCTCCTTAAGAACGATAACACCACAGAAGACACCGTCACCGTCATAGGCAAATGCGCGGATATCCTTATCTGACTCGAATTTATCGGCAAGGGCCGCCAGCTTTTCTTCCGACGGCCTGTAAACACTGTGGGAGATAACAGATAAAATCCGACTGTCATGTAAACGGCCCTTTACATCTACAATGTCCATTTTAATGACCACTCCTTTCCGCTGCGCTACAAGGCACCAAAGGGGATGAAACAGGCACACTGTGGCTGTTCTTAGCGCCATCTCACGGTCCGCGAAAGATGCCGCCAGCGGCTATGGGCCGCCTCCAGCCTTTCGCTGGGACAAAAGCCCGGATTGCTTCCTTTGATAGGTAGATGAAAACTTTCGTTTTCGCGCCACCTGAACAATGACCAATCCGGGCTTTTGATTTATTGTGCTTTTTAGGCGATGTTTTACAAACTTTTGGGTTTTTGCAGGGGAGTTTCGCGCCTGCGGGCGCGACCAAAGGGCGCCGCCCTTTGGAAACCTGCCACTTTCGAGAAAGCGGCCAAAGCTTTTAATTTGCGTTGGTTTTCTGATGCTTGAGGTTACCGCTCTGCCTCAAATGCCTTTGCCAGATAGTACAGCGTCGCTACACCGCACCCCGTGCCCCCAAAGGCACAGACGTCATTCCCATTCTTTGTATACGACGGCCCCGCAATATCCAGGTGCAGCCAGGGCAATCCCTCGGTAAACCGCTTCAAAAACAGCCCCGCCGTAATGCACCCGCCGCCCCGCTCGCCGGTGTTCTTCATATCCGCAATCTTGGAATCCAAATTCTTATTCAAATCCATGTCGCAGGGCATCCGCCATATCTTCTCACAGCCCTTCGCCGCGGCGGCCTCCGCCTTGTTCCACAGCTCGTCATTGTCGCACACCGCTGCGGTGATCTCCCCGCCCAGGGCCACAACCGCCGCCCCCGTCAGTGTGGCAATATCTACCAGCTTCGTGGCCTTTTCCTTCCGAATGGTATAGGTAATCGCGTCCGCCAGGGTCAGCCTGCCCTCCGCGTCGGTGTTGTCCACCTCAATGGTCTTGCCGGACATGGAGGAGATAACGTCCCCAGGCCGGTAGGAGTTCCCCGAAACCATGTTCTCACAGGCGGCCGCCACTGCTGTGACATTGACCTTCAGCTTCTTCTGCGCAATCGCGCCCATGGCCCCGATGACCGCCGCGGCCCCCGCCATGTCGGACTTCATGGTTTCCATCCCCGTGGAGGGCTTCATGGAATAGCCGCCGCTGTCATAGCACAAGCCCTTCCCGATAAAGCCCAGAACCTCCTCGCTCTCCGGGTTGCCCCGGTAGCGCATGACAATCAGCCGGGGCGTATTCGCGCTGCCCTGTCCTACAGCCATAAACGCGGCCATGCCCAGCTCCTCAATCTCCTCCGGCTTGAATACCTCTACCTCAAAGCCGTACTTCTCCCCGGCCTTTTTCGCCTTTTTGGCCAGGTCCGCCGGATGGAGGTCCCAGGTGGTCAGGTTCACCAGGTCACGGGTCTGGCAGATGGCCGCCGCCAGCACGTTCGCGGTGTCCAAAGCAGCGCCGGAGTTGCTGTAAAGCGTTATCTCTTTACATATCTTTTCCTTCTTTTCAGAGCGGTAATCGTCAAAGGAGTAGCTGCCCAAAAGCAGACCCTCCCCGCCCTTTGCAACCTCTTTTTTGCCAAAGCTCTCCGGGAACAGCACCGCCGCCGAGGCCGCTTTTTCCTTTTCCAGCAGCTTGGCAGTCTTTCCCATGGCATCTCGCACCTTCCGGGGCTGGGGGGACTGAGGCTCTTCGCCCGCGCCAATCAATACAACCAGGGTCAGCTTTTCCTGGCCTGCCAGGCCCATTCTAAAGCTGTAAAGGTTATTTTCTTTACAATCAAAAGCACCGCACTCCACAAGCTGCTTATGGGCGGAAAGGATGGATGGCTCGCTGCATCCCAGCACCGTTTCCTTGGTGGCAAAGAAGACAGCCGCATCCTTACCGGCAGCGGAAAAGCGCTCCGCTTTTTCTGAATATAGCTTCAAAGGAACTACCCCTTTCAAAATAAAATCAGGCAGTCTTCTGGCGGCAGGACCGCCTGGGAAAGACTTCCTCTCCCCTGCCCTATCCATAGTTTACATTACTTTGGAGAATGGGACAATCCTTGGAAAAAACAGAATATCAAATTATAACTTTCCAGTCAATTTCTATAATATTTGTATCCATCCTGACTTTTGCCATAAGGCTTTCCATTGGGTTCAGAATATGCTATACTTAAAGAAACACAACTTTTTGGGAAGGAAGTACGAAATGTTGACCAACCAGCCTCATATCGAGTCAATTCGCGATGGAGAAGGTCTCCTGCGCTATCGCTTCTCCGTCCTTCTTCAGGATGGGACGGGAGAAGAAAAAAACATTGTCATAGACGCACCGAAGCTCGCCTCAAAATTCTATGGAAAATGCTCCGACGGTCTGGATTCCTGCCAGCGTCAAACCCTGTCTTCCTATAGCTGCGAATATGGGGAGATCACCTGGCATCGGGCCTTTGAACAGGAGGATTCCTCCTCCTTCCGCCTGCGCCTCTCCTTTCAGAACAAAACCCAGCGCCCCATCCGCCTGCTCCGCCTCTCCCCCTTTGTAATAGAGGACAGGGGGAGCCTGGAAATCGACGGGGAAAACGGCCGCCTCCAGCTTTACCGCCAGGGACGGCATAAAAATGACCTGCCCTCCGTCTGCCTCCTCTCCCTCCATGACGAAAGCTATGAGGACGCCCAGCGGGGACTTTCGGAAACCGGAACCACTCCGGACGGAGCGGAGGAGAAGCCCTCTCACCGCTTTGTCAGCGACCAGCTTACTGTCCTGCGGGGCGCCTCCGGACATTATCTGTTCCTGGGCTTTCTCACCGGGGCGGACCAGCTTGTGGAGACCACAGTGGAAACCGGCGGCGATGACCGCTTCTCCCGCCTGGAGGCGGCCTGTATCTTCAACTGTCTGATTGAGCCTGGGGAAACCGCCGTCTCCCAATGGCTGCGGGTGGAGCGCCGGGACGAGCACATCCGCAGCGTCTTTGAAACCATCCGCCGCTTTGCCGTTGGTAAGGCGCGCCTGTACCGTGCCCGCGTCCAAAAGCCCGCCCCCAGCGTCTACTGCACCTGGTACTACTACGGCCTGACCGTCAGCTACCGGGACGTGACCGAAAACCTGAACCTGCTGCGGGAGCAGAAGATTCCCTTCGACGTGTTCCAGATTGACGAGGGCTGGGAGCGGGTCCTCGGCGACTGGGAGCCCAACAGCCGCTTTCCTCTGCCCATGTCCCAGGTGGCGGAGGAGATACGGGAGGCAGGCTTCCTGCCCGGCCTGTGGACCAGCCCCTTTATCGCCCATGAAACCGCCCCTGTCTCCATCCAGCACCCGGAATGGCTTCTTCGCCATCCCGACGGTACCTTCTGCCGCTTCCCCATGAACGGGACCACCTATTATGTGCTGGATATCACCCATCCCCAGGTGCTGGAATGGGTGCGGATGCTGTACGTCACCCTGCGCCGGTGGGGGTATGTCTACCACAAGCTGGATTTCACCCGCGCCCCTGTTATACAAACCGACGCTCTTTTCTATAATCCCGGCATCCCCCTCGCCAAAGCCTACCGGACAGCGATTCAGGCGGTCCGGGACGGCATCGGGGAGGACGCCTATCTGCTCATCTGCGGCGGACTGTACGACCCGGTGATCGGCCTTGCGGACGGCCAGCGCACTGGCTCCGACACCCTGAGCATGTGGAGCAGAACCCTCCGCTCCGGCGGGCGGACCGCTCCCTTTACCATCAAACAGAACCTGCTGCGGTACTGGATGAACCGGTGGTGGAACAACGATCCCGATGCCCTGATGGTCCGCCGCCAGGAGGAGCCCTTCCGGGGATTGGCCCTGAGCTGCGGCCTTCTCACCGATGTGGAAGCCAGAACCTCCGCCCTCAACCAGTACATCGGCGGCGGCATTGTCTGCTCCACCGAGCCCATGGCGAAAATCGACAAGGACCGGCTGATGCTCCTCTCCCTCGTCATGCCGGTGGTGCCGGTCGAACCGGTCCCCCGCGACCTGTTCGACGGCGGACGCTATCCAGCTGTCGTTGACGTTTCAGTCACAAAAAAGGGCTGGCACACCGTGGCCCTTATCAACTGGTCTGACACCGAAACCATCCCCTGCGCCCTTTCCCTGAACACCCAGTATCTGGGGGACTTCGCCGCGGTGGGCAAGACCTACACTCTCTGCGAATACGATTCTGGCCAGGTAGTGGAGGATGTGCAGTACGGGGACACCGTGGTAATGGGCAGAGAGATTCCGCCCCACGGCTGCGCCCTCCTCAAGGTGATGGTCCAGGACCTCACCCGCCCGCAGATCATCCGGTCAACGGGCCACTTCTCCTTTGGCGGGGAGGCGGAATGCTTCCGGTGCAAAAAGGGACACATTGTGTTCCGGGTCAGCTGGAAATTTGACCGGCCGGTATCCTATACCGTCCGGCTTCCCCAGGATTTTGCGCCGAAATCGGGGAAGCTACCCAGATATGTCTCCTATCACCGGCCCAGTGGCAGTATCACCATAGAGCTGCCTGGGCGGGGAGACTATAAGATTGTGTTTTGACGGTTCCCAAATTTTCCCCAAACCCCATTGAATTTTCCATAAAGATATGGTATAATATATTAGTATTCTTTTTAGGAATACTAATAACAAACGAAAGGGTATGATCAGAGTCTATGAAAGAGCTAGCGGACCTGTTTCTGACCTTCTGCCGCATCGGCGGGCTGACCTTTGGGGGCGGCTATGCCATGCTGCCCATGATCCAGCAGGAGGTCGTCGAAAAGCGCAAATGGGCCACCAATGAGGAGGTCATGGATTATTACGCCGTGGGGCAGTGTACCCCCGGAATCATTGCGGTCAACACCGCCACCTTTATCGGATATAAGCAGCGGGGCGTGATCGGGGGAATTGCTGCGACAGCCGGGGTTATCTTCCCTTCTATCGTCATCATTTCCATCATTGCGGCATGTCTTCAAAACTTCGCGGACCTTCCCGTTGTGCAGCACGCCTTTGGGGGGATCCGCGTCGCCGTGGCGGTACTGGTGACAACGGCAATCATCAAGCTGTGGAAAACCGGCGTCAAGGATAAACTGGGAATCGCCATCTGCATCGGCACCTTTGTCGTTCAGGTGCTGCTGGGCCTCTCCCCGGTCTACATTGTAATCGCGGCCATTCTGCTGGGAATCGCTGTCAAAACACTGGAAAAACGGAAAGGGGGTAAGGCGCAATGACCCTCCTGCTCATGTTCCTTGAGTTTTTCAAAACCGGTCTGTTCGCCATCGGCGGCGGCCTTGCCACCCTCCCCTTTCTGTACAACATGGCGGATAAGTACGACTGGTTCACCCGCAGCGACCTGGCCGACATGATCGCGGTTTCGGAGTCCACCCCCGGCCCTATCGGCATCAATATGGCCACCTATGTGGGCTTCCACACAGCGGGCGTATTGGGCGCGGTTATCACCACAACCGCATTGGTCCTCCCCTCCGTGATTGTCATTATGATTGTCGCCTCTTTCCTGAAGCGCTTCAGCGAGAGCTTTTATGTCAAAAGCGCCTTTTACGGCCTGCGTCCGGCTGTCACCGGCCTGATCGCCGCCGCCGCCTTTGAAATTTACCGCATCACCCTATTGGCAATCGAGCCCTTTTTGGAGACCCGCAATCTTCTGAACCTGTTCCAGTGGAAAAACATTGTTCTCTTTGCGGCGTTGTTTATACTGAATAAAAAGGTTAAATGGCACCCGGTCTTTATCATACTCATCGCGGCCGCGGCGGGCATCGTGTTCCAGCTGTAGCGGCATTGCAAAAAGGTTTGAGTTTTCTCAAGCCTTTTCCTTATTGTGCGTCCGCTTGAAAAATTTTTTTGACGCAATGCAATAAAACCGCCTTCCAATGGATTAATAAAGGTAGAAGGGAGAAGTGGAAGATGCGTACTGATTCTCCGGCATGTCCATCGGGCCTTGATAAGGCGTATTTGGAAAACTGTCTGGCTGGAATGCAGACCGGGAACAAGGAAGCCCTTGCGGACCTGTACCTGGCTGCCAGCCCGGCAGTGTATGGCTTTGCCCTTTCCCTCCTGAAGAACCGCCAGGACGCGGAGGATGTCCTGCACGACACCTTCATCAGCGCCTACATGGCTGCCGGAAGCTACCGCTTCGCAGACAAGCCCATGGCGTGGATTATGACCATCGCCCGCAACTGCTGCCTGAAAAAGCTGAGAGAGCGCAGGCACGCCGCGGAGGACCTGTCTTCTGTCTGGGAAAGCCCTCCGGAGGCAGTCTCCACCGAGGAAAAGCTGCTTTTGCGGGAATGCCTGCTCCGGCTGACGGACGAGGAATGTCAGATCGTGCTCCTGCACGCTGTTTCCGGCTTCCGGCACAGGGAAATCGCGCAGTTTATGTCCTTGCCCCTGTCTACGGTTCTTTCCAAATACAGCCGGGCCATCAAAAAATTACGCCGCAGTCTTCAGGAATGAGGAATAAAGGAGGACAGCCGAATGAAGAAGAAAATGGAACAAAAGGTGAATCAGGCGTTTTCCCATATCGTTCCCAATGTATTGGAATCAGTCCTCTCGGATTGCGAAGGACAGGAAGGTAAGGTGTTTGAAATGTCAGAAATGAAAAACTCCAAAAAGAAAAGCTGGACCAGATGGGCCGCGGGCATCGCGGCGGCGTTCGCTCTCCTTGCAGGCGGAACGGGCCTGGGGATGCTTTACAAGGTCAACCATGACATAGCCGCCACCATTTCCCTGGATGTAAACCCCAGCATAGAAATCACCGTCAACCAAAAGGAAAAGGTTCTCTCCGTCCTCCCCCGCAACGAGGACGCCAAAAAAATTGTGGGAAACATGGATTTTAAGGGAAGTGACCTTGAAGTGACGGTCAACGCCCTGATAGGCTCCATGCTTCGCGGCGGATACCTCAACGAGGCGTCCAACTCCATCCTGGTCAGCGTGGACGGCAGCGATCCAGCCCGCGGGACGCTGCTCCAGCAAAAGCTGACGGCGGAGATAGACGGCCTGCTCCAGACGGATACCTTCCGCGGCGCGGTCCTGAGCCAAACCATCTCCCACAACGCGCAGGTCCGGGAGCTGGCGGACCGCTATGGAATCACCGAGGGCAAAGCCCAGCTGATTCAGCAGTTGGTTTCCGGCAATGGCCTGTACCAATTTGAGGACCTGGTCCCCCTATCCATCAACGAGCTGAACCTTCTGACCGGAACAGCAGCCGTCCGTGAAAATCTGAACTCCACCGGTTCGGCCAGCGAGAAGGCGTATATCGGTGAGGAAAGCGCCCGTCAGGCCGCCCTCACTCACGCCGGATTGACGCCCCAGGATATCCTCCTGACCGAAACCAAGCTGGATTATGAACACGGGAAGATGGTCTACGAGATAGAGTTCTATGCAGGCGGCTATGAATACGAATACGACATCGACGCCCTGACCGGGGATGTCCTGGAAATGAAACGGGAGGCCGAGGATGAACATCGTTCCTCTTCCTCCGTTTCTCCCGCCTCCTCCGGCAGCGGAACCTATATCAGCGAAGCCGCCGCCAAAGCCGCCGCCCTGACCCATGCGGGCGTTGCGGAAGGCGATATCCAGGGCTACCGGTGCAAGCTGGACCAGGACGGCAGAGTAGTTCACTATGAGATAGAATTTTACGCAGACATCTATGAATACGAGTACGATATTGACGCGGTCACAGGTGAGATATTGGATATAAAGCGCGAAGCGGAGAATGGACATCATTCCTCTTCCGCCCCCTCCGGCAGCGGAACCAGTTATATCGGTGAAGCCACCGCCAAAGCCGCCGCCCTGACCCATGCGGGCGTTGCGGAAGGCGATATCCAGGGCTACCGGTGCAAGCTGGACCGGGACGACAGGGACGCCCACTACGAGATAGAGTTTTACTCCGGCAGCACTGAATACGATTATGACATCAGCGCATTTACTGGCGAGGTAATAAAATATGAACAGGAGCAGCGGGAAGGTATCCCTGTTTCTTCCGCTGCTTCAAACACCTCCTATATCGGAGAGGGCAGGGCGAAATCCATTGCGCTGTCCCACGCCGGTGTGGATGAAGGGAATATTCGGAAATATGAGTGTGAGCTGGACAGCGACGATGGGCGCATGGTCTATAAAATGGAATTTGAAAGCGGAGCTTATGAATACGAATACGAGATTGACGCATACACCGGAGATATTCTGAAGCACCAAAAGGATTTGGAAGGTTAGCGGTTCCAAGCTCTGCCAACTGTTTCGGTCCCGGTCTTCCAGCGAGGCCGGGACCCTTTTTGGCTTTATTCGGATGGATACACCCTGCCACTCCTGCATATAAATAGGGATATCAGGGGACAAGCGCTTTGTATCCCCTCAACTCCTCCGAAAATCGTATAACGCCATTGAAAAAACAGAATGG
Source organism: Oscillospiraceae bacterium (assembly GCA_022800935.1). Lineage (GTDB taxonomy): Bacteria > Bacillota > Clostridia > Oscillospirales > Ruminococcaceae > UBA1405. The sequence continues at coordinate 44,421 of JAAWRH010000004.1, read as the reverse complement.
AGCTGAAAAAAATGCAGGGAACAACAAAAAACAAAAGGTTTTTCCGGGTTTATTGTAAATTTTATGTGAAAAGGAATTGGCAAACGCTCCTTTTTGCGATATTATATATATTAGGCTTATCTATGGGCGTATGCTTTCTTTTCTTAACCGATTCCTCTCAGGAAAACCTGGAAACCCTTGACCTTGTGGGACAAGTCAGCGAGGCGTTTCTCTCCAGCCGAATCTACGGAAGCTTCCGGGAGATTTTTTTCTCCTCCTTTCTCTCCATATTCTGGTATATTGGACTGTTCTCCCTGATGGGGCTCATCCGCGGCGGAAAATGGCTTGTCCTTCCGCTGATATGGTTCCGGGGACTGGGGAGCGGACTTTCAGCGGCGGGAATCTATTATCAGGCGGGCTGGGACGCCTTCCCCTTCATGGCAAAGGTGGTGACGCCGGTCGCTCTTTGCCAGACAGTCCTTCTGATTTGGGCGGCCAATACGGTCTGGAGGTATCAGTCTCAGGCCGCTGTTCTCACCGGTGAAAAGGCCCGGCGGGAGTCCAGGAGCTACCGGCTTCTCTTTCTGCTGTTTACAGCGCTCTCGACCGTCTTTGCAGGGCTGGACGCTCTGCTTTCCACCTGGTGGATGTAGGAAGGAGCATACAGCATCTTTTAAAAACAAGGAGTTGTTTTCGTTGGCAGGTTTTTTTGGCTTTTTTGATTTTACAAAGGAAGGCCCCGGCGTCTCCAAGGACGCGCCGCAGAAAAAGCGTTTTTTCCAATTCTTTGAGCTGTATTTCCGCAAGCTCTCCAAGCTGGTGAGCGTCAATCTGCTGTTTCTGCTGTTCTGCCTTCCGGCAATCTTTCTGGCGGTCTTTTTCATCCCCTCCAACAGCCTTTTGCTCTACCTCACCCTTCCCCTGGTCCTGGTGGGGCCGCCCATGGCCGGGATGACCTATGTAGTTAAAAATCTGTCGCGGGAGCAGCCGGTTTTCATGTTCTCCGATTTCTGGGATGCCTTTAAAAGCAACTTCCGCCAGTCCCTGGCCTATGGAGCAATCTTTTCGGTTATCTTTACCCTGATTATCTTTGCCCTCATCAGCTATCTGGGGCTGCTGGGCAGGGGCCTGATGTATTACGCGCTGCTGGGGCTGACCATCGCCGCGGCGCTGCTGTTCTCCTTTATGAACTGTTACGTTTATCTCCAGATTGTCACCGTCAACCTGAGCCTGCGGGCCATTATCAGCAACGCCTTCCGCTTTGCCATCCTGGGCTTTAAAACCAATCTGCTGACTGTGTTCTTCTGCGGCATTCTGGTGTTCCTGTCCCTGTGGTTCTTCCCCTACACCCTGCTTTTCCTGGTCCCGGTGGGCTTTTCCACTATCTCCATGATCACCTGCTTCAATTCTTTCCAGTACCTGGAGAAGTACATTGTGGAGCCCTACTACGCGGCCCATCCGGAGGAGCGCCCCGGCTACCGCCCGGAGGATGAAGGGGCCGAGGAGGAGGCCGTATTCAGCGACGAACAGCTCATCCCCGAAGGGGAGGACGAGGAATCGGGAACCGCCAATTCCCCGTCATAATGTGCCGGACAGGCCCTCGAAGCTGCTTTCGGGGGCCTTTTTCACCCCCGGTAAAGGGCGGGCCTGGAGGGCGGGGAATCTCCCCAGGCCCGCCGGACCAATTCCCCTACCCCCATCACAGGGGCGGAAAGGAACATCCAGGCGGCGGTAAAGGGCAGGCTCACCTGGCCCAGAAGGTTCAGCGGCAGGCGGGAATAATCCCAGATGTCCCATTGCAGCCACAGGTTGACGATACAGCCCACTGAAAATTCCACGGCGGTGATAATCAGCGCCCCGTACACGCACCGCAGCAGAAATGCGGTCCTCCGCTGGCGGCACCTGCGGTCCATCTCACAGACGAGGACCACGCAGAGCCCCCCGGTGGCGAACATAGTCCAATGGCTGAACCCCCGCCAGAGTATCTCCAATATCACATATCCAAGGCCGCCGATGCAAAAGAGGCTGACAGCTTCACCAAAGTATATCCTACGCTTCAAAGGTATTACACATCCATTCCCTTGGGATACGGCCGGCCGCCAACAGTCAAAACGGTCAGCCTGGATATAGTATGGCTGCCTTTGTCTTCCTCCATTCGCGGAAGCTGGCAAAATTGGCGGGAAATGTATTTAATCTGAAAAAAATTATGAACTACTATAATCATCAATCATCAAAAAAGGATGGGGTTGCACAATGAAACAGACAAAGCTCTATCATGCCGTTTTATTCGACTTAGACGGCACCCTCACCGACCCGGAGGAGGGCATCACCCGCTCCTTCCGCCATGCCCTCCGGCGGTTTGGCATTGAGGAAACGGACCAGAACAAGCTGCGGCAGGTAATCGGTCCTCCCCTGCTGGAATCCTTTGTCAGGCTTTACGGCTTTTCTCAGCTGGACGCGCTGCTGGCGGTGGAGACCTACCGGGAATACTTCTCCAAAACCGGGATATTTGAAAACAAGATTTACCCCGGTATCGAAGAGATGCTCCAAGCCCTGAAAGAGGGCGGCCTAAAGCTGGCTGTCGCCACCTCCAAGCCCACCGTGTTCGCCAACCGGATTCTGGAGCACTTCCACATTGCCCGGTATTTTGACTTTGTGGCGGGCAGCGAGCTGGACGGAACCCGCACCGATAAGGCGGAGGTGATACGGTGGGCGCTGTCCCACATCGGGGAGCCGCCGGAAAGCGCCGTCATGGTAGGCGACCGCAAGCACGATATGATAGGCGCGGTGAAAACCGGGACCTACCCCCTGGGGGCTCTGTACGGCTACGGCAGCCGAGAGGAGCTGACCGAAGCCGGGGCGAAGCATCTGGCCCAAACGCCCTCAGAGATTGGGGAGTACATACTGACTGATTTGTAAAAGGGGAATTGATATGAAGCTCAGCGTTTCCACCGGCCACCTGGTTACCAGATACTGCACCGACGAGGAGGCCATCCGGCTGCTGGCCCGCACCGGCTTTGACGCCATTGATTACGGCTTTACCAACCATCACCGGCACACCGGCATTTACACAACGGATGGATACCAGGACTATGCCCGCCATATCCGCCAAATTGCGGATGAGTGCGGCATTGTCATCGGCCAGACCCACGCCAACTATCCCTCCTATACGGGGAACCCGGAGGAGGACCGGCACATGTTGTGGCTCTATGAGCGGGAAATCATCGCCACCTCCCTGATGGGCTGCAAATACATGGTAATCCACCCGGCCGCCCCAAACGGGTGTGTGGACCAATCCAGCCGGTCCAAGGCCTTCGATATCAACGTAGCGCGGTTCAAGTCCCTCCAGCCCTGCGCGGAGGAGCACGACGTTGTTATTTGCATCGAAAACATCAACTGCCGCGACAAAAACCGCAAATATATTCCCTCCTCCTGCGGCGTGGCAAAGGACATGGTCCGCTGCCTGGAGGCGCTGAACAGCGACCGGTTCGGCGCCTGCCTGGATATCGGCCACGCCAACCTGCTGGGCCTCTCCATTGCCGACGAGATACGGACGCTGGGCAAGCACCTGAAGGTCCTGCACATCCACGACAACAGCGGCAGCAACGACGACCACGTCACCCCCTTTTTCCGTCCGGGGCTGGTCTCGGTGGACTGGGATTCGGTATGCGCCGCTCTGCGGGAGATTGGCTATTCCGGCACCTTCAATTTGGAGACCGATGGCGCTGTGTGTATGTACCCTGCCGAGCTGGCGGAGGATGCAATGGTGTTTTTGGAGAAAATTGGAAGGTATTTTATCAATCATTATCGCCTGTAAATCAGAAAATAAAGCACAGAGCCGTCTCAAATCAGGAATTGATTTGAGACGACTCCTTTGATTTTCACATTTTTGTTTGCATCTCAATCCAGCCACTGGATAAACGCCGTCTTATCCTCGCTGTTGTACCCGGCGCGGCGGTAAAAATTCAGAGTGTTCTCCTGCTTGGAGCCGGTCAGCAGCATGATTTTATAGCAGTTCTCCTTTTTGCCAATCTCCCTTGCATAGTTCAGGCACCCGGTCGCCAGTCCCCTGCCCCGGTATTGTTCATCCGTCACCACGTTTTCAACCAGAGCATAGGGGCGCTGGCAATGGGTCAGGTTGGGGACAATCACGCACACACAGGAGGATACAATCCTTCCGTCCTCCTCCGCCACGATGATATGATGGTCCGGGTCGCCGAGGATACGCCGCCACAATCTTTGGATGCTCTCCGACTCCGGAGGAATCTCGTTGTTGTGGAGCTGGGTATACAGGGACATCAGGCCCTGAAAATCCTTTTCTGTCACTTCTCTGATCATAGCTTCCTCCCCTGATACCGTCTCAGCTGGCTGGCCTCCAGACTGGCCCGCTCCCCGATTGCTTTGATGATTTCCTCCCGACGCGCCTCCGCTTCTTTTGCTGGCAAATCCAGAACAACATCCTCCAAATCAAAGGGCCCGTTGTGGAATTTCCCCAGAACCGCACCCTGAAACTCCCCGTTAATCAGCAGATAGAAGATTTCCGTCCAGTCCTTGTCCTCGCCGCGGGGCTGATACTTTCCTTTCAAGGACGTTTCAAAGGCCCTCACCAGATAATCGTTCCGCTGTAAAGCAAACACCGACCTGGGACAATCCCCTTCCAGGCTTTCCAATTCCCGCAAATCCTCCGGCAGAAGATACCCTTCCCCGTCGAAAATCAACCTTTCCGCTTTGACAAGTCCTGCCAAAGTCTCCCTTACCTCTTTGGCGGTAAAGCCGTACAGGGAACGGAGCATTTCCGGGAAAACCTTTACAAGAACCTGCGCCGCCCGGAGAATCAGAGCTTCTATCCCCTCTTTTTTCTTTGCCACGTCAATCTGAATGTCGGGGAACATCTCCGAAAAGGGATACCACGCCCGGTCCCACTCACTGTCCTCCTGGTTTTCACAGATCAGGAAAGCTGTCTGGAGCTTATGGAGAACCGGGGTAATCTCCTTGACCAGCATTCCGGTCAGTTCCTTGATTCTTTGAACTGTGAGGGGACCCTCCCGCTGGAACAGCCCCAAAATCTCCTGCGCCTGCCCGGTAAGGGGGATATCCTTCCGGTACACCGCCCCGGACAACGGCAGCTCGTCCGCGAAAATATAGGCGATATTCCCCTTCTGGAAGCGGCCCTTTATCAGCTTGTGCTCCAGCCGCAGGCGATTGCAGAGGAGCTTTTCGTCAAAAGCCGCTCTTGGGGAAATACTGGGCGGGTCGCCGGGACAGCACCAATAGGGGGTCATAACCGGGGAGAGCATGCGGAAAAGTTCCCGGTATTCCTGCTCGGTCTGGACTGGTTCGGCCAGCTTTTGGCGGTGAAACCGAAGGGCCGCGATTTTTTCAGGGGCGATTGGATTGGGCATAACAACACCTCACAGTTTTTTATCTATCATACCATTGGGCTTGGGCTTTGTAAAGACGGGCATACTCCCCACCCTGCTCCAAAAGCTGCTCATGGCTGCCATCCTCGACAATTTTCCCATGGGCAAAGACGACAATCCGCTCCGCCAGCGACGCGACGCTGATTCGATGCGTCACCATGATAACGGTCTTATCCTGGGCCATGTCCAGGTATTTTTGGAAAACATCTGCTTCCGCCAGTGGGTCAAGGTTCCCTGTGGGTTCGTCCAGGATGAAAAAGTCCTTATCCCGGTAATACGCCCTTGCGATAGCCAGCTTCTGCCACTGTCCCCCGGACATATCCGTCCCGCCCACATCTTTTCCAAGGAGAGCGTTTTCATCCATCGCCTCCAATCCGGCAAAATGAAGGGACTCTGAAATTTTTCCTTTATCAGCAATCGCGGCGATATTCCCGAACCGCACGTTATCCGCTACGGTAAAGGTGGTGTATCTGGCCGGGTCCTGAGGCACTGAGCTTAAAACCTCAAACCGGCTGCTGGGATTCAGACGCTCCACCTCTGTGCCATTGATACGCAAATCTCCATCGGAGGGCTTCAGCAAACCGCTCAGCAGCTTGACAAAGGTGGTTTTCCCCGCGCCGTTTTCCCCTACAAAGGCAATCTTCTCTCCCCTGTGAATGGTCAAATCCACATGGTCTAACACATACAGGTCCGTAAAGGGGTAGCGGTAGGAAAGGTTTACCGCCTCGACCTTGTTTACTTCCTCCAGCTTCTCCCTCTCCTCCTTTTCCCCGGACAAATCCATCAAATCAAAGAACATGGCGGACTCGTTCTTTTTGGAGATTACAGAGGAGATAGACTCAAACAGGCCGGTGGTATCCTGGATCAGCGTATTGATTAAGGACATCACCGCCGCCAGCGAACCAAGGGATATCTGCCCCAGCGCCATCATAACAATCGCGACAATATCGGCCGCGACGCTTGCTATGGTGGAAATGGAGACGTTGAGTATCTCCAGAAAGGACCTGTGAACATAGGCTTTATGCTCCGCGGCGGTGTATTCATCAATGCTGGTCTTCCACTTGGCAAAGAAGAAGTCAAAGAGGTGAAAGGCCTTGACCTCCTTTACCGCCCGCTTGAGCATCAGGTTCTGATAATAGTCGGCTTTCCGCTTGATTCCCACATTGTCCTTTACAAATTTAAAGGAGAGCTTATTCCCCAGATAGGTGGTATACAGAACCGGAACCGGCGCAATCAACAGAACCACACACAAAATCGGGTTGACCACATACAGCGAAAGGGCGATGGACGCCACCGAAACAATCCGGGCAATCACAAAGTAGGACGGGCGCATAATACTGCCGTTTAAGCCGCTCCAGCCGTCCTCCGTAAAATCCAATACCCGCTGCACACGGTCATACAGCTTGGAGGATTCCAGCTGCTCATAGTTCAGGCTTCCTATTTTTCGGTAGATGCGGGTGTTTATCATCTCCTGAAAGCGGTTCTGCTGTACCTTGTCCAGCCGTTCGATATCCTCCCAGCGGCCTGTAAAGCGCTGAAGCAGGTCTGTTAAGATATAGAGCAGGTAATACAAAATCCCCAAAACGGCAACCTGTCCCAAAGCCCTTGTATCTGTAAGGCATACAGCCGCCTGATCCACATATTTTCCCCACACAAAGGCCATCACCGGCCTTACCAGGGACAGGAGGATGGTCAGCCCCATAAAGACAAAGCACATCACCTTTGCCGAAGAAAAAACATATTTCCAAAGCTTGACGATATGTTTCACACTGGGCTTGTTTTCAATGTTCAGGGAATCCTCAACAGGGGTGGTTTTGTCCCGAACAACACTCATACTGCTGTCACCTGCCCTTCCTCTTTCACATACCACTGCTTCTGCGCTTCATACATCCGGGCGTAAATGCCCCCGGTCTTCACCAGCTGGTCATGGGGACCGTTTTCAGCGATTCTCCCTTCAGAAATGACAAGGATTCTGTCGGTAATCATGGTAGAGGCCAGACGGTGGGTGATAAAAATAGTGGTCCTCCCGGCGGACATCTCCGCAAACTCGGTGTACAGGTCGCTTTCGGCGATGGGGTCAAGCTGACTGGTTGGCTCGTCCAGAATCAGGGCGGGCTTGTCCCCCAAAAAGGCCCTTGCCATGGCAATCCTCTGCCACTGTCCGCCGGAAAGGTCCACCCCGTTTTCAAACTCCCTCCCCAGCAGGGTGTCCGCTCCATTGGGCAGCTTTGCCAAGACCTCTGTCAGCCCCGACTTTTCAACCGCTTCCCGAAAAGCCTCCTCCGAATGATTGGAAATATCCCCCACCTGGACATTCTCCCGGAAAGAGATGTCGTACTTTACAAAATCTTGAAACACCACGCCGAACATCTGGCTGCGGGCCTCTGAGGAATAGGAGAGCAGCGGCTTACCGTTGAGCAGAATCTCCCCCTTGTCGGGGACAAACAGCCCCAGCAGAAGCTTTATCATCGTGGACTTGCCCTCCCCGTTTTCGCCCACCAGGGAAATCCTCTCCCCTGGCTCAATGCGGAAGGTCAGCCCCTTTAAAATATCCCGCTCCGTGTTGGGATACCGGAACCAGACGTCCTTAAACTCAATGGAGAGCTTTTCGGGGACCTCGTCCGTACATTCGCCTGCGTCGTCCTCGGAGAGGCTGAGATATTTCTCATAGTATTCAAAAAAGTTGATATGGTAGCCGCTGGCCGCAAAAAAGACAGCGCATCCATTGAGGGTGTTGTACACATTTTGATAGATGTACAGTGTCAAAGCAATGAACATACCCACATCTAACTGTCCCTGTAAAAACAGATACAGCAAAAGAAGGATATTGAACAGCACGCCTATTTTGGTGATGTTTTGTTTCAGCAGCACCCTTTTCAGGTGCTTAAAGTAAAAGCCTTCATACTGACGGTTGCGGGCATTCAGCCTCTTCCGGTAGGTTTCGGTCAGGTGTTCGGATAGCCTGAAGACCTTGTTATCCTTCAGATATTCCCTCCGCCTTAAAAAGTCCGCCAATATTCCATAGGAATGCTCCTGTTTCCAGTAGGATTCCAGCTCATCATAAACGCTGTAATTGTCCCTGACCCTCTGTATGATTTCCAGAACCCAGGGAATCACGACCGTCAGCACCAGCCACCAGCGGACACGGGCAAGATAGACGATAACCCCTGCCGCGCCCACCATAGACGACAAGGTCCAGGTCACATACATGGGGAACATATGCCGGGCGGAGTTTTCCGCTCGGTTATAGGCCTTGTCGATGATTTCAATGGATTTTTCGTCTTCAAAGTGAGCGTATTTCATCCGCTTGATCTTCTGGAGCATCTTCTCCCGGAAGGCGGAGCGAAGAATCAGCAGTGACCGGAACTGAACATACCCCCCGATAAAAATATCGTTGACAACCGGGGGCAGCAGGGCGGTCAGCGCGAACAAAACAAGGAGAAAGGAGTACTGCCCAAAGGCCATCTTCCCCTGGGCCACCAGCAGGCCGTCATTAAAAATATGGCTGTTGACATACAGGGTGAGCGGGGTTTGGATAACCCCCAGCAGAACCGCCGCCACAAAGGTCATGATAACCATAACGGGAGCGGTTTGATACAGAGTTCCCAATAAAAAGCCGTATGCGGAAAACAGGCGTTTCAGTTTCTGCTTCATACAATTTAGTCCTCCATTTTTTCCTCAGGGCCTCTCCCTGTACTTACATGATACACAAAGATTTCCCTTTGGTAAAGCAAGCGATAGTTGAATGAGCTTCAAGCGGCAGTTGAAACGCCTGAAATCCCAAACAGACTATCATTGCGTAAGAAGCATCCTCTCCCCCAAGGCCATGATATGAAACCTTCTTCCTGGGTAATAGGTCTGCATATATTCCGCAAAGTGGAGGGGGTTCTCCCCGTTGCCGAACACCATGTCATAGTGGCAGGGGATCACCAAATCGGCATCCATATCGGCAGAAAGATCGGCGGCCTCCCGGCTGTTCATGTTGCCGATGACGCCCCGGCGGCGGCGCTTGTAGTCCGCGCCGTTGATGGGCAGCAGGGCGGCGGTAAAGCTCTTTTCCCGCCGGAGCCTTTCGGTCAGCTCCGGAGTAATGACCGTATCCCCCGCGTGAAAAATTTTCATGCCGCCAGAGGTCTGGAATATGTAAGAAAGGGCCTTCTGGTCGCCTTTTTCGTCGGTTTCATATTCCTCATGGGCGGAGGGTATGGGGGTGCAGACACTTCCGTCCGGCAACACGATGGGCTGCTCCGCACAGGCGGCGATGACCTGCCCCTCCGGCACACCCGCAGATAGCGCCTTCTCCACCGACGGTGCGGGGACAACGATTTTCAGGTTTGGCTTTGCCTGCGCCATCGGCGCAACGGTTTCCGGCTGGAGATGGTCCTTGTGGTCATGGCTGCAAAAGACATAGGAGACACCGGTCATGGCGGCTTCTTCTGGCGCAAAGGGCGCGGGATAATAGCGGCGTGTCGTCCCGTCCTTATTTTGCAGGTCCGCAAAAACCGGGTCAAAGAAAACCAATGTCCCCTTTGCCTTCAGTGCAAAGCCCGATTGTCCCAGGTACCACAATGCCGCGATTTCCTCTGGGAAGGCCGTATTGGATAGTTCATTTAAAAGGTCGCCGCCTTGTTTATACCATTTTGTCTGCTGCTCCATCATGATGAAAACCTCCTGCAATTTCCGGGAAAAACCCCTTTATATTATAAGACGGAAAAATCTCCGTTTTTGTCTACAGAGAATCAACAAATTTCGTCGATTCTCAAACATTATATCACAAAACGTCCTAAATGGAAATAAAAAACAGCAGGGTGCAATTTTTCACTCTGCTGTCTTGGAATTTATATAAAGGGGACCATGCATCCGCCAAACAAATCGGGATTCATACAGCCTGATGATATTCCTTCTCGTGGCGTGTGATGGATAAGTAGGCATCTTTAGCCGCCTCATTGATGCAGGTCTCCAAAAATTCCAAGCGGCCGTCAACTTTATCAAATCGCTCGTTCATCTCCAGGCGCAGGTCTGCCTGTCCCTGTTCCAGCCTATCGAGGCGTTCAAGCATTTGCTGCTGTACGCTCTGCATATTTTGCTGGTCTGCCTTCAAGGCACGCAATTCATCCCACATGGCCTGCTGGTCTGCCTTCAATGTCTTCAACTCGACCCACATAGCCTGCTGGTTTTCCTGAATATTCGTGAGCATTTGTATCATTTTTTCTTCAAAGCTCAAAGCAATCACACCTCCTCCGCTATTTTACTATACCACATTTGGCCGGCCAGGTCAATGTTCGATCCCCAGACATCGATACAAAATCCTGTAAAAAATTTCATATTTCCGACAAATTTTTTACAGGATTTCATAACCGTTCCGGCTTAAAATGTCCAGAGCCCTCCCAAAGTTCTCCTTCTTCACAAGGATATAATCCGTGTTGAAGGTAGACACCGCAAAAATACCTATCTTCCCCTCAGCCAGAAGAGTGGATATTCCAGAAAGAATTCCAATTAAAGAAAAATCCAGTACTCCCGATATCCTAAATGCCCTCCATCCATCTTTACGGGCAAGGGTTTCCCTTGGAGCATCCCCTGTGGGACAGACTAGGGAAACTTCCTCATCTGTTTTGCCTATAAAGTACAGCTCCCCTTTCAACGGCAGACAGCTTGTATCCGCCAATGTACACACTGTTAATTCACAGGGAAGCGATTCAATTTTCAACGCCATCTTTTCACCCCTTTATAAATCATCCATCTCATATTTTCGATAAAAATTGCCCAAGCAAGAACGAATACCAATTACTGATAATTAGACCATAGAGAATACCGAAGACTCTGTCTCCTGTATGCAGGCAAGGCACTTCTCCCGGTTACGTGCCATTTTCAACGCAACCTGAGCAAACGCCTTCCCCGCCTCGTTCACCTCCCCGTTCTGGCAGTAGCCGAAGGTGTGGATTTCATGCTCTACAAATGCAACCGCCGAAACCAGTACATCGTCCAGCGAAAGCTCTCCGCTTCCCAGCATATTATAGATGAGCGCCTCCCATTCCTGGAATATCGCCGGGGAGGTATGACTGCCGTTGTGAAACAGCGAAGGGTTCGTTCCGTTGACCAGAAAAGCAAGGCTCCTGCTCGGCTCCTCCTCATAAAATTTCAGCAACAGATGATGGACCATCTCAAATGCCTGCATTCTTGTATACATATTGCAGCCCTCTCTTATACTCCATGATGGATTTGGAAACCGTTTATGCTCGTCCCTGATTCAGAGCCTTTTTCCGCACTGGTTTCCAATGCAATTATACAAAGAATACTTTAAAAGCGCAATAGGTTATAGCTGATTTTGCTAAAAAAGAAAAAAATAAAGTGAGCAGACATCGAACCCTGCCGTGGAATCCTCAAACACATTCAAAAGTTACGTTTTCTTTTAAAGGCAGAAGGTCCGGAAAGCAGCTCCTCCTGGACCCTCGTACTTATCCCTTCAGCAGCCGAACCTCCGGCTCCAGGCGAAAACCGGTTTCCTGCAGTACCCTTTGCTGCACCTGGCCGATCAGCTCCAACACATCAGCGCAGGTGGCGCCGCCCCGGTTGACGATAAAGCCAGCGTGCTTTTCACTTATCTGCGCACCGCCTACCGTCAGTCCCTTTAACCCGCACTGGTCGATGAGAAGAGAGGCATAAGAACCCTCCGGGCGTTTGAAAGCGCTGCCTGCGCTGGGATATTCCAATGGCTGCTTATCCCGGCGGCTTTTCAGCAGATGCTCCATCTGCGCCAGGGAAACCTCCCGTTCCCCCGGCTCCAAACAGAAAAGTGCCTCCAAAATGATGTCCCGGCAGTCCGGCGACTGGTAGCGGCTGTGCCTGTATCCCAGCTCCAGCTCCCCGGCAGGAAGTTCCTCCAAAAATGGCTCCCCCTCCGTGGGCACCGTCAGTTGCGTCACACTGACAAGCCGCTGGGATATCTCCCCTCCGTAAGCCCCGGCGTTCATGTACACCGCGCCGCCCACCGAGCCGGGAATCCCACAGGAAAATTCCAGTCCCGTCAGGCTGTGCCCGGCCGCAAAGCGGCTCAGAGCAGCTAAGGACGTCCCCGCCCGGCAACGGATCTGTCCCTCCTCCTCCAGACAGATTCCGGAAAACTCCGCCCCGATGTGGACCACCACACCGGAAAATCCCTCATCCCCGGCGAGGATGTTGGAGCCATTGCCCAGTACAACCCAGGGAAGCTTTTCTCTCCCCAACAGTCCAATCAGCCCTGTCAGTGTATCCGTCCGGTCCGGCTGTAAAAAAAGACGCGCCGGTCCGCCGATGTGGAAGCTGGTATGCCCCGAAAGTGGTTCGTCCTCCAAAAAGGAACAGCCGTTTTCCCTGCAAAAGCGGAGAACAGGATTCAAGTCAGCCGGAATAAGGCCCGACATAGGGCAGCCCTCCTTTGTTCAGGCGGTTATTTTTGATACAGACGGTACAGGCTGGCAGCCCCGATGATTCCAGCGTCGTTGCCCAAGGTGGCAGCGGCAATCTTGGTGTTTTCCTCCGGGTCCTTGCAATAGGCCTCCCGGTTGACAATCTCCCGCAGGGGGGCCAGGATCGTCTCCCCCTCCTTGCTGATACCCCCGCCGATGAGCAGCATCTCCGGCTGGAGAAGGTTTACGTAGTTGGTAAGGGCATACCCCAGATAGGAGATATACTGCTCCACCACCTCGGCGGCGGCCTTATCTCCGGCGCGCATCCCGTCAAAGGCGGTTCTGCCGTCCACCTTGTCCAGACTGCCGCCGCACAGCCCCCACATGGCGCTGTCGGGGAACTGCTCCATCTTCCGGCGGGTTTGACGGATCAGAGCGGTGGCGGAGCAGTAGGCCTCAATGCAACCCTTCCTCCCGCAGGTGCAGGGTTCTCCGCCGTACATCATTCCCATGTGCCCCAGCTCTCCGCCGCAGAAGCTGCACCCAGTAACAATCTTTCCGTCGATGATAACGCCTCCGCCTACCCCGGTTCCCAGGGTAATCATGATTGAGTTGGCGCAGCCCTTGGAGGCACCGGCCATCGCCTCGCCATAGGCGGCGGCATTGGCGTCGTTGGCCAGGTAAACAGGCTTATGCAGGCGATCTTCCATCATCCTGCTCAAAGGAGTTTGGAAAAAGTGGAGGTTGTTGGCATACTTCACGATTCCCTGAAAAGGGTCCGCAGAACCGGGGGTTCCAATGCCCACCGAGCCCACCTCATCCATGGAGACCGCCGCCTTTTCCGCCGCCAGCCGGACTGCTTGTGCCATGCGGTCTGCTATCTCCTCCGGAGAGGCGACGCCATTTTTTCCGTTTACTTCTGTAGGGACGCTGGCCTTTCCCACAATTCGGAAATTCTCGTCCACAATCCCCGCCGCAATGTTGGTTCCCCCCAGGTCAATGCCAATCTGATATTTTTCCGTCATTTTTTATCCCATCCTTTTCAGCCTGACTGTTTATTTTTTGATACCGGCGTCCGACACGCAGGTCAGGCACCCTCTTTTATTTTATGACTGGGGATGCCGCGGCTATGCGTTTTCCCCCTGGTCTGTCTCAATTGGTCAGCCTTCTGCCCGTTCTGCGGCGGGCCTCCTCCAAAAACCGCTCATAGTCGGCGTTGAGAATCAACCGCTCCGGAAAGCCAATCTCCTCCAGCATCTCCACCGCCTCCCCCACCTCTCCCACATTCAGGCAGAAGTGGGCGTCGGAGCTGACGACCACAGGGACATCATACTTGGCGCAGCACCGGGCAATCTGGCGGCAGTTAAAGGCCGATCCCGGCCTAACCTGAAAGGAATGAGCGTTGATTTCCACAATCTTTCCATGTTCCTTAAAGCTGCGTATCACCGCCTCCAGTTCAAAGGGATACCGTCCGTCGCCGCAGTGTCCGATGACATCCACATTGGGGTTCTCCGCGATTTTAATCCATCCCCTGGTGTGTTCCCGCACCGTGGCAGGAGGGCACACCGGCCCATGGCAGGAGGCAATGACCCAGTCCAGCCTGCTCAGCAGCGGCTCCGGCAGGTCCAGCTCTCCATTGTATCCTGTGACGTTGACTTCCGCTCCCTTTAGGACGATTACCCCCTCCACCACGTCGGGAATGGTGTGAAGACTGGAGAAAAAGGACTGCTTCGGCCCGTCATACATGGCGGGACCGTGCTCTGTCACGCAGAGGAAGGAGAGCCCTGCCTCCTGCGCCGCCCGGATATTTTCCAGAACAGTGCTGTAGGCATGGCCGCTGGCAAGGGTATGGGTGTGGGTATCCGCGACTATCTTCATCTGTATTCCTTCCGTTTCATAAACCGCCCCGATTTAGGGCATATCCGGTGTTCTTCCGCAGTGGAGCGTCCCCTTCGGATTGTATTTGCCTTTTCCATCAGTTAAACGGAATGTGCTCCCAGTTGTCCTCCGGAACGATGGCGGGAATGTCCTCCACCATCCCCAGCTTTTGCAAAAGCTCATGGGCGGCATTATAGCCCATCTTCTTTTGGCGGTTATTCATGGCGGCTACCTCAATGATTGCCGCCAGATTCCGCCCCGGCTTGACGGGGATGGTTAGGTTGGGCACTCGGTTTCCCAGTATCTCAATATATTCGTTTTCCATTCCCATGCGGTCATAAACCTTTTCCGGGTTCCACAGCTCCATGGAGATGACCATATCGATCTTCTCGGTTATCTTTACGGCCCCCATGCCGAACAGCCGTCGGGCGTTGATGATTCCGATCCCCCGCAGCTCCATAAAATGGCGGATATTGTCCGGGGAGCTGCCCACCAACGTCTTGCTGGAGACGCGGCGGATTTCCACGGCATCGTCGGCAATCAGGCGGTGGCCCCGCTTGATCAACTCAATGGCCGTCTCACTCTTGCCCACGCCGCTGTCGCCGAAGATAAGCACGCCCTCGCCGTACACCTCCACCAGCACGCCGTGGCGGGTGATGCGCGGAGCCAGCTCCACGTTCAGGGTGCTGATGAGGCTGGAGAGGAAGGCGGAGGTTCCATCGCTGGTCCGCACCAGAGGAACCGAATACTTTTCGGCAGTTTCCCTCATGCAGTCGAATATCTCCAGCCCCCTGGTGACAACGATGACAGGCGGCTTGTGGCTGAAAAAGGTTTCCAGGCAGCTCTTCAGCTCGTCAGCTGACAGCCGTCCCATATAGGCGAACTCGCTTTTACCCAGGATCTGGATACGCTGGTAATCAAAATAATCAAAGTACCCCACAAGCTGAAGTCCTGGACGGTTTACGTCCGCGGTGGTGATCAATATCCCCTCTGCCGGTTTGGGAAGGTAGATGACTTCCAGGTTAAATTCCTTAATAAGCTTGGCTAGACTGACTGTATACACATTTTCTGCCATATATTCACGTCCTTCCGTTGTTTTACACAATCCTGTAGCATTTATTAAAACGACCGCCAGTGCTCTGCAAAAATTACCTGTTTCTATTATATCCTACCTGCCCTTTGTTTGCAATCTTTCATAGCTAAAAAATCCGGCTGGAACACATATCGCTTGCGTGCCGCCGCGAAATGTGTTAAAGTGTAGACAAGGAGTGAGTCATCTATGAAAAAAATTTTCATTCTTTTGCTGTGCTTGGTTTTCAGCGGGTGCCAGGGTATGCAGGCTTCAGAAGCTTCGTCTCTCTCTGCCCCCGCAGCTTCCCAACCCGTTTTGGAGAGCTTCAGTAGTCCCGCCTCCAAAAGTTCATCCAATTCCCCCGCCGGTGAAGAGGCAGAAATTCCCGTCTCCCAGGAAAAGGAGTTTCGCTTTTCCGCTTCAGAACCTTCTCTGTTGACCGAAAAAAATCCTGAACGGTTTACCTGCCGCTATTATGAAATTCCCGCGGACAGGGAGGAATTTGACAGCGCTTCCCTTGGCGATGGGTTCATCGTTTTCTGTGTCTTCGACAGTGTTGTAAGTCCGACCATCACCTACCAGATTTTGGACAAGAACTGGACCGTTTATCTGTTCTGGCCCGAAACCGGTAAGGTTGAGGCCTTTGACCGGGACACCCTTGTCCTGGACTGCCAGGTATACCAAAACAAATGCTACTGGCTGGAAATCAGCGAATATCTCTCCTCCAACTGGGCCATTTATCAGCTGGACCCCGCCACAAATGAAATCACCAAATTTTACTCCCCCGAAAATTCAAGCTGGGTTGCCAACCGGATTCAGCGCGACGGCAAATACCTTGTATGGACAGACTGGCAGAACACGGAAACAGAAGAGCATCTTTTCGTCCATCTGCTGGATCTGGAGACAAAGGAAGTAATCACAAGGAATCTCGGCCCCGACGTCGCGCCCTTCTCCACTTTAAATATTCAAAACGGATTTACTGCCTATTCAGAGGTGGTAAACGGAAAACATCAGATCACCGTGGTTAATCTGCTTTCCGGAGAAGCGGTAAAGACAGTTCAGGTTGCTGATTACATCAATAAATCAGCCAGTGTCTTTTATCGAAATGGTCGGATTTATCTGGAAAGCGATTTGAATATCCATCAGCTGGATATGGAAACCGGCAAAATAACGCCCATCTGCTCCTATGTGTCAGATTTCAGTTTTATTGACAATCATCACCTTGTTTGGACGTCGAATGATTATTTATTTCTTTATGATATAGAACAAGGGGAAATAGCAGCATCCAAAAAGCTGGAATATGTTGGACAGCCTGTCAGTTTCAGGCAGCCGGTTGTCTGGGACGGATATAAAACCGTCCTCTGCTGCGAAGGGGGCTACGATACGTCTGAAATCCCCGATGTGAAGCTGTTGGCCGAATTATGGATTAGTGAGGAGTGAAGCAATCAGCGCCTGTCATTCAGTCACTTTTTTGCCGCGAAACGCCAGCCCCGCCAAATTGCCGAACCCCGGTGCCTTCCTGCCAAGGAAAGCACCGGGGCTTTTGTCTACAATTCCGCCGCCGGTGTGTTTTCCCGGATGGGCTCGGTGGTGACTTCAATCCCCAGCTTTTTCAGCAGCCGCTGGTCCACCTCCGAAAGGATTACCGTCACGTGGGCCTGGCATCCCTCCAGGAGCGGAAGCTGCTCCAGGGCAAGCCGAGCATTGCCGTCCGCATAGGCCGATCCGGAAAGGGCGATCAGCGTCTCGTCAGTGTGCAGCCGGGGGTTTTTGCTGCCCAGGTACTTGGTCTTCAGGTCCTGTATGGGCAGGATGGCTTCCGGGGAAATGAGCTGAACCGGGTCGGGAATCCCCGCCAGCACCTTCATGGCATTGAGCAGCAGCGCAGCGCAGGCCCCCAAAAGCTCGGTTGTCCTGCCGGTCAGGATACTGCCGTTCGGCAGCTCCAGGGCGGCGGCAGGGCCGCCGGTGGCCTTGGAGCGCTCTATCGCCACAGGGACCACTGCCCGGTTCTCCCGCGTCACATGGGCCTGGCTCATCAGCAGCTCCAGACGGTATACCTCCGCCTGGTTTTCCTTCCCCTTCTCCCGGTCGCAGATGGCGCGGTAATACCGGCGTATAATCTCCTGCCGGGCGGCCTCCTGGCAGGCCTCGTCGTCCACAATGCAGCAGCCCGCCATATTGACCCCCATATCGGTGGGGGAACGGTAAGGGCTTTCCCCATAAATTCCCTCAAACATGGCTGAAAGCACCGGGAAAATCGCCACATCCCGGTTATAGTTGACCGTCGAAAGGCCATATGCCTCCAGGTGGAAGGGATCGATGACGTTCAGGTCGTTCAAATCCGCCGTCGCCGCCTCATAGGCGATGTTCACCGGATGCTTTAAGGGCAGGTTCCAGATGGGGAAGGTCTCGAACTTGGCATATCCGGCCTTGACGCCCCGCTTGTTCTCGTGGTAAAGCTGGGAAAGACAGGTGGCCATCTTGCCGCTGCCCGGCCCCGGCGCCGTCACAACCACCAAAGGACGGGAGGTTTCTATGTAATCGTTTCTGCCAAAGCCCTCCTCACTGAGAATCAGCGGAATATTGGAGGGATATCCCTCAATCACATAGTGATAATACACCCGTATCCCCATTTTCTCCAGCCGTTGGCGGTATATATCCACCATCTTCTGGCCGCTGAACTGGGTGATAACCACCCCGCCCACATACAGCCCCCGGTCCATAAACTGCCCCCGGAGCCGAAGCACATCCTCCTGATAGGATATTCCCAGGTCCTCCCGGACCTTGTTGCGCTCAATATCCCCTGCGCTGATGACAATGACGATTTCCGCCTGGTCCTTCAACTCCAGCAGCATTTTCAGCTTGCTGTCTGGCTCAAAGCCGGGGAGCACTCTGGAAGCATGGTAATCGTCAAAGAGCTTTCCCCCGAATTCCAGATACAGCTTGTCGCCGAACTGGCTGATCCGTTTCTTGATGTTTTCCGATTGAAGCTTGCGGTACTTTTCACAGTCAAAGCCTTTTTTGTTCATCTGTCCCACCCTTTTTTGTCCTCGTTAAAGTAGTTTTTTACAAAATACCTACCTATTTTACCACGTTCCAGCCCAGATGTCACCTGGTTTTTCACCTTTTTCCAAAAAGCGAGCCCACAACAGGAAAAAGCGGCGGAAAATGGGCTTCCCCACTTTCCGCCGCCAAGGGCGTCCTATTTTTTAGCTTCCGAAAGCTTGGCCGCGATGACATCGTATTCCTTTTTAACCTTCTCAAGCAGACCATTCAAATCTCCGAACCGCTTTTCCTTGACAGCGGACACTACCTCCCCGCTGAGCTTGGACAGATCGTCCAACCCCACCTCGGAAGCCGCGTCGCCCAGGGAACGGGCAGTGTTTTCCACCGTCTGGTAATCCTTTTTCTGGATAGCCTCCTTCAAGCTCTCAATGATATTCTCTCCGCCGAGCTTCTCGGCCAGCCCGCCCAGATTGGAGAGGTTTTTGGCCAAACCCCCCCAGTTTATCCACCATGCCGCCTAAATCCAAAGCCATAGTTAAAGTCCCGCCTTTCCAAATTTTTTGATATCTTCATTTTATCCTTCCCTGTCGAAAATGTCAAGCAAGGCACGCCGGAATTTCTACCGGCAAAAATGAATTCAGTCAATAAATCCGGTTGTTTTTTTGCCGGTAATGGGGTATACTGAAAATATCAAGGGAAGGAGGCGGCATATGAAATATCTTTCAGCGGAAGAACTGGCTGAAAAGCGGATCAATAAAAGGGGGGCCGCTCCCGATACCCTTCTGAAAGTATTAAAAGCGGAAAAAAAGAGCGGAACCAAAGGCGGGATCTACCACAAAATACAAATCGAGCTGACCTACAACTCCAACCATATAGAGGGCAGCAGACTCACCCATGACCAGACCAGATACATCTACGAAACCAACACCATTGGCATTGAAAACAGCGCGGTCAATGTAGACGATATTGTAGAAACAGTCAACCACTTCCAATGTATCAACATGATTATCGACAGGGCCAGCCAACCCCTCAGCGAGGCGCTGATAAAAAAGCTGCACTTTATTTTAAAAAGCGGCACCAGTGATTCCCGAAGGGAATGGTTCGCGGTAGGCGCATACAAAAGACTCCCCAACGAGGTAGGCGGCCGGGAAACCGTCCCCCCGGAATCGGTTCCCGGAAGGATGAAGGAGCTTTTGGCCAGCTATAGTAAAGGAAAATCCAAAACGCTGGAGGAGCTGATTGCGTTTCACTATGCCTTTGAAGCCATCCATCCCTTTCAGGATGGCAACGGCCGGATAGGACGGCTGATCCTGTTTAAAGAATGCCTGCGGAACGATATCGTTCCCTTTATCATCGACGAGGATTTAAAGCTGTTCTACTACCGCGGCCTGAACGAATGGCCCCGCGAAAGAGGCTATTTGACAGATACCTGCCTTGCGGCGCAGGATAAGTTTAAAAAGTATCTGGATTATTTCCGCATTCCGTACAGAGATTAGCTTATTCTATCTCCCGAGCATACATGACCTCCCTGAGCTCCTTCCCGCCGATACAATCGGCCATAACCTCCCCGACGGGCGAAAATCCACACTTGTCGTAAAAGCGCCGCGCCCTGGCGTTTTCCTCCAGCACCCACAAAAGCACCTTCTGAAACCCCCGCTTGTGCAGCTCCTCAACTGCCCTTTCCAGCAGAAGCTTGCCGTATCCCTTCCCCATGTACTCCGGCAGAAAGTAGATGGAAATAATCTCCCCGTAATCGCTGTATTTCTCCCATCTGGAACCGCATATGCTGGAGGTTCCGGCAATTCGGCCCTCCTCCACCGCAACTAGGCAGGAATCCCTATTGTTTTCCAGACCCTTTGCCCATCGTCCCGCAGGAATACTGTCCAGGTATTGCTGCGGGATAATATTTTGATAGGCATATTTCCAGCTTTGTTCATAGACATTGCTGACGGCATAGATATCATCGTCCGGCGACAAATATCTGATTTCCACCTCAAACACCCCCTGAAAAGTTATTTCAGCTTTTTGGATAGGTACAACGCCAAATCATCGTCGTTGCGGCAGTCGGCATAGGGCCTGCACGGCTTATCCCCAAACCAAACCCCGGAGCCGTCGGGGATGTATCCCCGCTTGACATACATCCTCTGGGCGGAGCCGTACCCTTTATGCAGCCCCACGCCCAAATAAACCGTATCCGCATACTTTCCCGCTATCTCCTCGGCGGCATTCATCAGCTTTGTGCCTATCCCCTTTTTACGGTATTTTTCCAGTACGCCGAAATCAATAATCTCCGGCAGGCCCTGTCCCGCGAACGCTCCCCACTGGGAATCCGGATACACGTTGATATATCCCGCCACATTTCCCAAATACACCGCCGTCAGGGAGACGGACTTCCCCTCTGCCTGGTGCTTCAGCCGCAGCTCATATTTACTGATGTCGGCGTTCCAGCCCTGGGCTATCTCCTCATCAGTGATGGTTTGCGCGTCCGCAGGCTCCATGTCCCGAATCAGCAGTTCATTATCCTGATAATAAATCATCTTTCTCACCTCAGAGCAGAAATGTTTTTCACCAAAACCTCCATTTTGTTTTTCGCCTTTATCCCAGGTGCTTTTTCGTAACCATTGGCCAGATAAAAAGCCTCTGCGTCATCCGTTGTCAAAACAGCCTTGTATGCGCCGTTATCCGCAAAATACCGCTCTGCCTCATGCAAAAGCTTGGTACCCAGCCCCTGCCCGCGGCAGGAGGGATGAACCCAAAGCTCACGGATGAAGCCAAAAGATTCCCGAAAAAACCAGTTGGAAAAGACATTCATCTGAAATTGCAGGAAGCCTACTGCGTTATCGTGGCCGTCTACCATGAGAAATGCAAAATTTTTGCCGTTTTTATCCTCGTTCATTTCGCGAAAGAGCCCATCCCAGTCAGAGATATGGAGCCCCAGTTCAACAAAATATGCCTGAAAGGCGGCGCGAAAACGGCCGACGGAAAAATCAGAAATGAAAACTGTATCTATATTCATATAAAAAGCCCCTTTCCGCGGCAAACAAAAAGC
This sequence comes from Oscillospiraceae bacterium, assembly GCA_022800935.1. Classification (GTDB taxonomy): domain Bacteria; phylum Bacillota; class Clostridia; order Oscillospirales; family Ruminococcaceae; genus UBA1405. The sequence goes on along the minus strand of JAAWRH010000004.1, from coordinate 22,629 downwards.
GTTCCCGTCCTTCGGGAACGCTGAATTTCTTTCATTCTGTTTTCACCCGCCGCGTCAGGCTTTGAATAGTGAATGGCAGATATCCCCGAACTGGATTATTATCTTTTTCATACCATTCACCACCCTTTCCTGAAACTATTCTAACAGGTGCGCAGAAATTTGTCAAGGCGGAATTGGGTCACTTCCCTTTCCAGGACAGCAGTCTGATAAAACAGAAATTATATATCTGCCTAATTTCCTGCTTTCAGGTGCTTCAAAATCCAAAATACGACTAGTCTGAAAATAATATAAAACCCATAACCGATTATCCCGCCTATTACATTTGTAATGACATCTGTAATATCCGAAGACCTGAAACCGTTGATGAGTGGCTGCAATATTTCAATCCCCAAACTCATCAAAAAGCAGAAAAAAATCGTTCTGCCTAATTTAACGGTTCTATTCTGGGTTAGCGGAAACAAGAAGCCAAAAGGTATTGTCATAATGATATTTAATATTACCTGTCTTAGGAAATCTCCTTTCCCTGCGGAAACATCAATAAACGGCACTAAATTCATGGGCGTATAGGGATGATTTAAGACGAATGGGATAGACGTTATGATTGGCATCAGGGTAAAATAAAGTACAAAAGAAAGATACACATACATACACGTATTGACAAGCAGTATATCTTTCCCTTTCCTTTTCCATATTCTGAAAAACACAAAAACATATAACAAAGCCAAAGCTGTAAAATCTATCATGTCTTTCACTGTAAGATTTATCAAGTCTTTCATAGTAACCCTTCTTTCAAATTCCGGTTTGCCGGATTGGTTTTCCACCTCTTCTCCCGCTTCAGGACAGCCTACCGAATAAAAACAATACCCAAACATTCTGACAATTAAATTTCAGACAAATCTGTAACATCCGAAGCTCTGAAACCATTTATGAGTAGCTGTAACATTTCAATAGTCAAACTCATCAAAAAGCCAAAAAACTGTTTTGCTAAGTTTGACATTACTATTTTGGATCAGAGGAAATAGTTCAATTGTCAATCTGGTGTCTTGAGAAGGAGTACTTTGTGACGCATTTGTCTTTGTACTGCTTTGTTAATCCTCGCACAGTCAGTTCCATTGTAATTCTCCTTCACAAATTTCCGCGCTTCCACACCATCGAAAGTTCCGCTTCTCCTGTATCCTCATCCGTCTTTTCCGCCTGTACCGAAAAGCCTTCCCTGATATAAAAGCGGACCGCCGCTTCGTTTTTTTGATAAACGCTTAAAGAAAGCTCTCCCTTGGCCGCTTTTACATGATTCAGAAGCCTTTTTCCGATTCCCTTTGACCACTCCTGCTCCCTCACAAAAATCCCCTCAATATATCCTCCGGACATTCCGATAAAGCCGTCAATTGTTCGGGAACGATCGCTTTGGAATACGAACAGCTCCGCAGACGGCAGCATATCCTTGACCATGGCGTAATGATCCATCCAATAGTTTTGGGGAATAAAGTCATGTGCCTGTATATTGGCTTCCAGCCATATCTGCATAACCTCCTCCAGGTCCGCGGCTTCAAATCTCCTAATCAAGAAAAAAACCTCCTCAAATAAACAGCCTCGCTATCTGATAAACCAGCATTCCCACAAACCAAGCGATTCCCGTCTGGAACGCGGCTACAAAGGCGGCATATTTCGCGCCGCCCATCTCCCGCTTGACAGCAGCCACCGCCGCCACACAGGGAGTGTATAGCAGGGTGAAGGTCAAAAACGAAACCGCTGCCGCAGGCGGGAACATCCCCGCCAGGGCGTTTGGCAGCTCCGCCGTCGAGGTGCCCGTCAAAACCGCCAATGTGCTGACAACCGCTTCCTTTGCGGAAAACCCGGTAATTAAAGCAGTAGAAGCCCTCCAATCCGCAAAGCCCAAAGGCGCAAAAACAGGGGAAATCCACTGTCCAAAGGCCGCCAGCATACTGTCGGCGCTGTTTTCCACCACGTTAAAGCGGGTGTCAAAGGTCTGGAAAAACCATATAGCGATGGTTGCCACAAAGATAATGGTAAAGGCGCGGGTCAGGAAATCCTTGGCTTTATCCCACAACAAAAGCGCAACGCTTTTCGGGCTGGGCAGGCGGTAGTTGGGCAACTCCATGACAAAGGGGACGGGCTTCCCCTTAAAGGCAGTCTTTTTCAGCAACAGCCCACACAACACCCCTACAATCATTCCGCCCACATAAAGGCATATCATCACCAGCGCCCGGTATTTTGGGAAAAACGCCATGGTAAAGACACCATAAATAGGCAGCTTGGCACTACAGCTCATAAAGGGGGTCAAAAGGATAGTCATCTTCCGGTCCCGTTCGCTGGAAAGGGTCCGGGAAGCCATAATCGCGGGCACCGAGCAGCCGAAGCCAATCAGCATCGGCACAAAGCTCCTGCCGGACAGTCCGATTTTCCTCAGCAGCTTATCCATCACAAAGGCCACCCTGGCCATATACCCGCTGTCCTCCAGCAGGGAAAGGAAGAAAAACAACACCACAATGGTGGGAATAAAGGAGAGCACGCTCCCCACACCGGCAAAAACGCCGTCGATAATTAGGGAGTGTACCACCGGGTTGATGCCATAAGCAGTCAGCCCCTGGCTGACAATATCTGTTAGCCCGTCGATGCCCATGGAGAGCAGATCGCTTAAAAACCCTCCGATAACCCCAAAGGTCAGCCAGAAAATCAGCAGCATGATTGTCAGAAAAACGGGAATTGCCAGATATTTCCCGGTGAGGACCTTATCGATCTTCACGCTGCGGGCGTGCTCCCGGCTCTCGTGGCAGGCAACCACACAGTCGGCGCAGAGCTTTTCGATAAAGGTGTACCGCATATCCGCCATGGCCGCTTTCCGGTCCAGGGCAGCCTCCCGCTCCATTTCGGTGACGGTGTGCTCCAGCATATCCTTTTCGTTGTCCGAAAGGGCCAGGGACTCCAGCATCGGCTCGTCCCCCTCCACCAGGCGGGTTGCCACAAACCGGGAGGGTATCCCCAGCCGTTCGGCGTGGTCCTCAACTAGGTGGGCCACCGAGTGGATGGCCCTATGTACCGCGCCGGAGCAGAAGTCCATCCGCTTGGGGGTGTGCCGTTCCCTGGCCACCTGGAGGGCGGTGGAAATCAGCTCCGAAACGCCTTCGTTTTTGCTGGCGGAGATGGGCACCACCGGCACCCCCAATTCCTCCGCCAGGGCTTTCAGCTTGATGGTCCCGCCGTTGGCCCGCACCTCGTCCATCATGTTCAGGGCAATGACCATGGGGATGTTCAGCTCGATGAGCTGCATACTCAGGTAAAGATTCCGCTGGATGTTGGTGGCGTCGATAATATTGATGATTCCGTCAGGATGGCGCTTGAGCAGAAAGTCCCTGGTCACAATCTCCTCGCTGGTATAGGGAGACAGGGAGTAAATGCCGGGAAGATCGACGACGGTATCCTGATTGCTGGAACGAATCACGCCCTCCTTCCGCTCCACCGTCACGCCGGGGAAGTTCCCCACATGCTGGTTGGAGCCGGTGAGCTGGTTAAACAATGTCGTCTTGCCGCAGTTCTGGTTGCCTGCTAAAGCGAATACCATAAACGTCTCATTCCTTTCCGGCGGGCTGTTCCGCTTCCACAACAATTTCCTTTGCGTCGTCCAGCCGCAGGGTCAGTTCATAGCCCCGCAGGTTCAGCTCAATGGGATCCCCCATGGGGGCGACCTTCCTCACAACAACTGTTGTCCGCGGAATAAGCCCCATATCCAGCAGCCTGCCCCGGAGAGCGCCCTCCCCTTTTACGGCTGTTATTTTTCCCGGTTTTCCGATTGGAAGCTGATCTAACGTCATACTGCCACACCCTTCCCGAAATGATCCTGTGATATCTAAAATGTTAGCCCAAGCTAACATTTTACAATATTTTATCCCATTTGCATCTGACTGTCAACCACTTTTTCCCCTCTCACAGCGGGTTTGATGAAAAAGAGGTGCATTTCATCAAATGAACGGAGCAAAGTCCCCCGGCAAGGCCCATTTGATGAAAAAAGACGGGAACCTGTTTGTCAGATTCCCGTCCCAAACCCATGACACTGCTCAGGCCTTTTTCCCGGCTTGGAGCTTTTTTACTTCGTCTAAAGAAAGTCCGCAGTATTCGGAAATTTTCTCTGGAGTAAGCGTTCCCTCAAACAACAGCTTTCCGGCTACCGCCATCAGGGCTTCCTTTTGTGCCTCAATGCACATATCCTCTACTATCTTACACATTTCACTAACCCCCTTTGGATTATCCCCAAAATTTATACTACCACAATATTTCCCTATTTTCAAGAATAGCCGCCGTAATAAATTCACCGGGGCAAATCATGTCACGGCAAAGTTTTTTATCAGTTATGCAAAAATAATAAAACTTTCCCCTTTATTTTTGTATTGATTCTAAACCATAAAGGCGATATACTTAAAATATCCCCAGGTTTGTCTCAGGCCTGGCAGTTCTTTGCGCGTCTGTTCCCACCGTGCAAGGAACAGAAAAATAAAGGAGGATGATTGACATGAAACTCGGCGCACAGCTCTACACCGTCCGCGCGTTCACCAAAACGCCGGAGGATATTGAGAAAACCCTTCGCAAAATCAAGTCTATGGGCTTTGACGTGGTTCAGATTTCCGGTTTTGGCCCCATGGACCCCCATAAACTGGGAGATTTGGTCCATGAGCTGGACCTGGACGTCTGCATCACCCACAGCAGCTATGACCGCATTGTCGGCGACTTGGACAACCTGATAGAGGAGCACCGCATGATGGGCTGCGACGCCATCGGCATCGGTTCCATGCCCCAGAAGTTCCGGGGCTCTGCCGAGGGAGTCGAGGCTTTTATCAAGGAGATGATCCCTGTCGCCAAAAAGCTGGCGGACGCGGGAATGTCCTTTGGCTACCACAACCACAACTTTGAGTTTATGCGCTTTGACGGCCGTCTGCTGATGGATCGCCTCATTGAGGACTCCCCCAAGGAATTCGGGTTTATTCTGGATACCTACTGGCTCCAGGCTGGCGGCGTTACCCCTTCCGATTACATCCGCAAAACCGCGGGCCGGATGAAGGTCTGCCACTTCAAGGATATGCAGATTGTCCCCGACGAGAAGGGCAGAGCTTCCCAGCTCTTCACCGAGGTGGGAGAGGGCAACCTGAACCTGGCTGACTGCATGAAGGCCTGTGTGGAGAGCGGGGTAAGCCATATCGTCATCGAGCAGGACATCTGCCCCGGCGATCCCTTTGAAAGCCTGGCCGTCAGCTATAAAAACCTGAAAAAGCTGGCCGCTGACGCGGGCGTGCTTTAATTATCATTATCATACAGAAAGGCGGCGGAAACCATGAGCAGGGTAATCCTTTCCGGCTTTGCCGACGAGATTGACCGCAATCTGACCGTTCAGATGAACGTCCTGGAAAAGCTGAACATCCACCACATCGAGATGCGGGGCGTCAACGGGAAAAACCTGTGCGACTGCACCATCGAGGAGGCCAAGGCCATCAAGGCACAGATGAAGGAGCGGGGCTTCTCCCTGTCGGCCATCGGCTCCCCCATCGGGAAGATTAAAATCGACGAGCCCTTTGAGCCCCACCTGGAAAAATTCCGGCACGTTTTGGACCTGGCGGAGCTGTTTGAAACCCAGTATATCCGGCTGTTCAGCTTCTATCTCCCCAAGGAGGAGGGCCCCGCCAAATACCGTGAGCCGGTCATGGAGCGGATGCAGGGCTTTGTCAATGCGGCCCAGGGGCGGGGTGTCACCCTTCTCCACGAAAACGAAAAGGGCATCTACGGCGACGTGGCGGACCGTTGTCTGGACATCATGAAGACCATCGACTCCCCCATCCTCAAGGTGACCTTTGACCCCGCCAACTTTGTCCAGTGCGACGAAAAGGTCTACCCCCACGCCTACGAGTCCCTTGCCCCCTACTTCACCTATATGCACGTCAAGGACGCGGTCTACTCCGACCACCACGTTGTCCCCGCCGGGGAAGGCGACGGAAAGGTTCTGGATGTGCTGAAGGCACTGGCAGAGCGGGATTACACCGGGTTCCTGTCCCTGGAGCCCCATCTGTGCCACTTTGTAGGCTTCACCGCCCTGGAAAGCGAACCGGACGTCCTCCAAAAGGCCGCGGAATCCGAAGGGGCCCGTCTGTTCGAGGTTGCCGCCAACGCCCTGCGCGGGCTGATGGCCCAGGCGGGACTGACGGAGTAATGAAATGGAAAAAAGAAGATGGGCAAAGCAGGAGGTCTGGCAGTGGCTGGATGAAAATCATCGCTTCATCTACGCTAACCCCATGGACAGGAATCTTTTTATCCGCAAGCGCTATGGAATCTCCTGGGCGCTCAATTGGGGAAACCCTGCGGCCTGGGTTCTGATAGCATCCATCATCCTGGCAGTTCTTCTTGTTTTATTCCTGTGACAGAGAGCATTTTTCTGAAATACATCTTAGTTTAGGAGGAAAATACAATGGACAAACTTCGTTTCGGCATCATCGGCATCGGCAACATGGGCAGCGGCCACGCGAAAAATCTCACCGCGGGCAAGGTCCCCAACGCCTGCCTGACCGCTGTCTGCGACATCAAGGAATCCCGCCGCCAGTGGGCCAGGGAAACACTGCCGGAGAGCGTGGAGATCTTTGAGAACACCGATCAGTTCTTTGCCAACGCCAAGATCGATGCCGTCATCGTGGCGGTTCCCCACTATCTCCATCCTGTCTTGGGGATGGAATCCCTGAAAAACGGCTTCCATGTCCTGGTGGAAAAGCCCGCCGGTGTCTACACCAAGGCCGTCCGTGAAATGAACGCCGCCGCAGACGCCAGCAACAAGGTCTACGGCGTGATGTTCAACCAGCGCACCAACCCCGTTTACCAGAAGGTCAAGGAGCTGATGGAAAGCGGCGAGCTGGGCCAGATGAAGCGGGTTGTCTGGGAGATTACCAGCTGGTACCGCAGCCAGAGCTACTATGATTCCGGCGACTGGCGCGCCACCTGGGGCGGAGAGGGCGGCGGTGTGCTGCTCAACCAGGATCCCCATCAGCTGGACCTGTGGCAGTGGATGTGCGGAATGCCCACCTCCATCCGCGCCTTTATGGACTACGGCAAATGCCGTAATATCGAGGTGGAAAACGATGTGACCGCCATCGCCAGATACGCAAACGGCGCAAACGGCGTCTTCATCACCTCCACCCATGAAACTCCCGGAACCAACCGTCTGGAGATATCCGCCGATATGGGCAAGCTGGTGGTGGAAAACGACGTTATCACCTTCTGGCGCAACCGCGTGGGCGAAACGGAGTTCAACGCCACCTACACCAAGGGCTTTGGCTCCCCCGAATGCTGGAAGGCGGAAATCCCCGTCAAGGGGCCCAATCCCCAGCACCTGGGGATCCTGGAGAACTTCGCCTCTGCCTGCCTGAAGGGCACTCCCCTGCTGGCCCCCGGCCAGGAAGGCATCAAGGGTGTATCCATCTCCAACGCTATGCACCTGTCCGCCTGGACCGACAAGTGGGTCGATCCCTCCAACATCGATGAGGACCTGTTCTACCAGCTGCTCCAGGAAAAGATTAAAACCTCCAAGTTCAAAAAGGAAACCAAGGAGGCCAATCTGGACACAGCCGGGACCTATTGAGTTTTAATTGCTTCGCCATACCGCGGCCCCTCTCCGGAGGGGCCGTTTTATGTTATCCGTCCCACAGGCTTTTCAAAAAGTTTATTATCGTTTTTGGTTTCTTCACCTTGCATTCATATTCATCCCATATTATAATAAATAGGAAAAAAACAAGGAAAGGGGGACTGAAGAATCAAACGAATTCTTTCCTCTATCGGGCGCTATATCCGCCAGACCGATATTATCCTGTTTCTGCTCTGCCTGACTGCCTCCGGGCTGGGTCTGCTGATGCTTTTGGGGATTGTCAACGCGGAAATGATGACCCTCAGCCGCTTTTATGTACAGGCCGGCGCGGTGGTTCTTGGAATCGTCGGGGCGATTATCATGTCCAAGATTGATTACCACTTTATGGCCAAGCTCTGGAAGCTGCATGTTCCCGCCGCTATTTTTCTGGTGCTGCTCACCTTTATCCTGGGGCAGCAGCGGGGCGAGGCGGACGATAAGGCTTGGATCATCATCAACCTGACCGACAGCTTTTCTGTCTCCTTCCAGCCCACTGAGCTTTTGAAGATATCCTTTGTGCTCTCCTTTGCCCTCCACCTGTCGGCAGTGCGGGAAAACATCAACAAGCTGAAAAATGTGTTTTTCCTCTGCCTCCACGGCATATACCCGGTGGCGCTGATCCACCTTCAGGGGGATGACGGCACGGCGCTGGTCTTTCTGTTCATATTCCTGTTCATGATCTTCTCCGCGGGGATCAGCTGGAAATACATTTTCCTGGCTGCCGGGGCGTTGGGGGCCTCCGTCCCCTTCCTGTGGAACATGGTGCTCAGTGCCGACCAGAAAAACCGCATCCTGGCCATCTGGGATTACAACTACGACCCCCAGAACATCGGCTGGCAGCAGATGCAGGGACGCATATCCATCGGTTCGGGGCAGATATGGGGAATCGGCATCTTCTCCCCTGACCACCGCACCAGCGTGCCGGAGATACACAACGACTTCATCTTCGCCTTTATCGCGGAGTCCGTCGGGTTTATCGGGTCCATGGCGATTCTCATTCTCCTGGTGTCCATTGGCCTGAAGATTCTGCTCAACTCCCGCCACTCCCTGGATTATCTGGGAAAATACATCTATGTGGGAGTCGCCTCCATCATCCTGACACAGATATTTATCAACATCGGGATGTGCCTGAGCATTCTGCCGGTAATCGGCATCACCCTCCCCTTCTTCAGCTCCGGGGGGACCTCGGCGGCGACGCTGTATCTGGCGATTGGGCTGTCGCTTAGTGTTTATATGCACAATCGGAAGACCCTTTTTTCGTAGCGATAAAAATCATCTGCCAAAGCAAAAGCCTCACGGCCTGTCTGCCGTGAGGCTTTTGCTTTTCAAAAAGGGCGGCTACCCTCTCGGATACCCGCCCTTTTTGTTAATCTACCTCAAAGGAAACCGTATTGCTCCAATCGGAGGTATCCAGCGAACTGTCTTCGCCTGCACGGGCGCGGACCTTCACCGTATGCTTTCCTTTGGAAAGCTGGCCGGAACGGTAAACCGGCGTTCCACGAATTGCGGCAATTCCAGTTGGTTCAAAGGAGTAATTCTTGCCGTCAATATTGATCTGATAGCTGGCAGCATCGTCCACTGTATTGATTTCAATTAATGCTCGGTTGCCGTCCACCTCAACGTCATTGATGGACGGCGTCTCCAGTCTTCCGGAGCTGACTTCAATGGATTTCGTGTTATAAGCGGAATCCTTGTAATCCCCATCTTCGTCAATGGCTTTCATGCGCACCTTCCAGGTTCCCTTTTTGAGCATGTCGCCATACCAGTAGTAGGGATTATCGTCGTATTCCTCCAGGGTGATGCTGTGGGCCACCTTGCCGGAGGGGTCGAGTATCTCCAGATCATACTGCTCCGCCTTGCTGACTGTCTCCCATCTGATCTTGACTGCGTCGCTGCTCCGGGAAACCGAGAATTCGGGGGCATCCAGCCGCCCGCTGGAGCTGCTGGAGCCGGAGGATACCTTGACGGATTTGGTCGTAAAGGCCGAGGATTTGTACTTGGAAGAACTCTTGGGGTTGGACTGCACCTGTACCTTATAGGTTCCTTTTTCATCCAACTCCTCGGTAAAATTGTACTCAGTGTACTGGGTGGTATCGGACTCCAGCAGCTTCCCGTTGGGACGGTAAAGCTCAACGGTATAGTCCGCAGCGTCGTCCACCGTATCCCAGGAAATGGTCAGGAAGCCGTCGTCCAGGTCGGTGTACAGGTTCTTGGGGGCGTCCAGCGCTCTGCCCAGACTGCTGCCGGAGGAGCCCTTCGCCACCCCTGTCACCGTTGCACGGCGCAGGTTGGAGTTGGCGTATTTTCCGCCGCTCTTTCCCAGGGCCTGTACCTTGACGGTGTAGGTCTGGTCCTTGACCACGCTGATATCAGTGGTGGTATAGTCGGTCTCATATTCATCCAGAATGACGCTTTCCAGCGGCGTCGCAGTACTGGAGCTGGAAACATCGCCCTTGTAGATATCCACCTTGTAACCGGATGCGTTGTCAACCTCATCCCAGGAAACCGTAATCCGCCCGTTGGAGCTGTCCGCACTGATCACTGGGGTTTCCAACTTGGTCCCGGTGGTGTTTCCCGTCACCTTACTGGAACTGCTGCTCTTGCTGGAGGAGGTGGGCTTTACAACGATCTTGGAAGTGGAAGAGGAGGACGACGATTGAGAAGGCTTAATCACCGTCACCCCGGAGCTCTTAGACGAGGTTTTCGATGATGTCGAGGTCTTATTGGAGGATGAGGACGGCGCAGCGGAAGACTTACTGGGCGCCGGAGGAGCCGTCGAGGACTTGCTCACTGTCGAAGAAGGCGCGGGGGCTTGCGTCTTGGAAGACGAAACCGGCGCTGTCGAGGACGGAGGAGGCGCCACAGAAGACAAGCTGGGCGCGGGCTGGGAGCTTGAAGGAGCCTCAGAGCTTTCTGAGCTCTCCGAACTTTCAGAACTCTCGGAGCTCTCAGAGGATTCTCCGTCCGGGTCCTCCTCCTCACCGTCATCCCCCGTAGAGGGGAGAATAGGTCCGGCGGGACCGTCGGGTTCCTCTTCCTCATCAGGCTGGCTTTCCGATTCGCTCTCGGATTCCGATATGGAGGAGGTCTCCGAGGAGCTGTCCTCATCATCCTCCGAGTCGGCGTGGACCAGCAGTCCCAGCACGATGGCGGCCGTAACAACCACAACCGCAAAAGCCGCTCCCACAATCACATAGAGATTTGTTGCTTTTTTTCGGGCCATAATTATGTATTCTCTCCATTCTGTATGCTGTCACAGGGACATCTGTCCCACACTTTCTTGTTTTTTACCTTACGCTTCCTTTACGCCGTACTGGGCCAGATAGGCTTCCATCTTCGCTTTCACCGCATCGTCTATGTAAACCTTTCCGTCAACCTCCACATTGTAGAGGGCGTCGATGATCTCCCGTGCGGTAACAATGGGGTACACCGGAATCCCGAATTCCTCCCGCATCTCCTGGATGGCGGATTTGTCTCCCCGCCCCCGTTCGGTGCGGTCCACCGAGATGATAACCCCCACGACCTCAATGTTGCTGGCAGCGGTCTTTAGCAGGGGCAGCGTCTCCCGCATGGCAGTACCGGCGGTGATAACGTCCTCAATGATGACCACCTTGTCCCCATCCCGGAGCTTGTAGCCCACCATGGTTCCGCCCTCTCCGTGGTCCTTGGCCTCCTTGCGGTTAAAGCAGTAGTTCAGGTCCCTTCCGTGGCGGTTGGCAAGGGCCACCGCCGTGGCCACCGCCAAGGGAATCCCCTTATAGGCCGGGCCAAACAGGGCGTCCACATGGCCAGGGATGTTTTCCAATAGGCACTGAGCGTAAAATTCCCCCAGGCGTGCCGCTTGGGCCCCGGTCTTATAATTGCCGGTGTTGATGAAATACGGGGTTTTCCGTCCACTCTTCGCCGTAAAATCCCCAAAGGTCAAAACCCCGGAACGGACCATAAACTGTATAAATTCCTGTTTGTAATTCATTATGACTCTCAACCCTTTCTGTCCTTTATGTCCGGCATACAGTGCCCCCGCTTTTCGACAGGAGCCTTTATTTTTCTATTATAATGGATACCGGGGGAAAAGTAAATACGTCAGAGACTTTTTTCATATAAATCAGCTTTTTATCCTTTCCCCGACATATACCGCAGCCATGGAGGCGGCAACCGCCCCGTCCGCCGCAGCGGTGACAAGCTGGCGCAGGGGCTTGGCACGGGTGTCCCCGGCGGCGAAAAGGCCGTCGCAGGTGGTCCGACAGTCCTCCCCCGCCGCAAAGTACCCACCCTCATCCAGCCGGCACAGAGGGGCGAACAGTTGGTTGTTTGGGGAAAGCCCTATGGCCACGAACACCCCCTGCACCTCCAGGCGCTGCTCGCCATTGGGGGAGGAAAGCAGAATCCCCTCCACCCGCTTGTCCCCGGTAATCTGCTGGACAGTTGCCTGATAGTGAGGCGTCACATTGGGGGCGGCCAGAAGCCTGCGGACAGTGGCCTGGTGGGCGCGGAACTGGTCCCGCCGGTGGATGAGGTGTACCTCCCGGCAGATTCCGGAGAGGTACAGGGCGTCCTCCGCCGCGGTGTTCCCTCCCCCGACGACGGCGACGGATTTTCCCTTGAAAAAGGCCCCGTCGCAGGTGGCGCAGTAGGAAACCCCCTTGCCGGAAAGACGCTCCTCCCCTTCACAGCCCAGCTTGCGGTGGACCGCCCCGTTGGCGGCAATCACCGCCTTGGCAATCCATGTGGCCGAAGGGGTCTCCACATAGAACCAGGGGTCGGACTTGGAGATGGCGGAAACCGGGGAAAACTGGATTTTCGCCCCCAAAGCCTCCGCCTGCCGGTGGAGGGCGTTGGCAAAGTCGAAGCCGGTGACGCCGGGCATACCGGGGTAGTTTTCAATCTCCCCGGTGTTGACAATCTGTCCCCCGTACATGTTTTCCTCCAGGACAACGCAGCTCAGCCCGCTGCGGCAGGCGTAGATGGCGGCGGTCAGCCCCGCCGTCCCCGCTCCGATGATAACAATGTCAATCTGTTCCATGATACAACCTCCCATGTAAATCAGCCGTGCGGCCAAGCGTGAATCAAAGAGACGGAAAAGCTGTCACTTACAATACCAAACCCCCTCATAAATCAAGGTAGTCTCCAGTGACTGGAACCACCGGAGGGAATAATCCTGCTTCATATACCGGGGGCTGTAGAAATAGAAGGCCCCTCCGGTCACATCTGTCATCTCCAGGGCGTCGGCGACAGCGGCTTTTACTTTTGGAGTAACCGGCCGCTCCCAGTCATAGTAATTGTGGATGGCGGTAAACTGCCCCTCCTGGTGGAGAACCTCCGACACTGTGTCGGGGAAAAACGGACTCTCCATCCGATTTAAAATCACGTGGGCAACCGCAATCATCGACTCACGGGAGCAGTAGCCCACCTCGTGCATCACCACGGCCTCAATCATCTCCACCTCTTGGGGGGAAATTCCCTCCGGGGAAACCTCCTGGGACTCCCCGGCGGCAAAGACGGGGAAGCAGGCTCCCCATACGGCGGCACACGCGGCAGCGGAAATACAAAAACGTTTCAATGCTTTGAAATACAGCATTTGGAAACTCCTTCCTAATCGTTTGTTTTAACGATAGTCTTGTCCAAATGCTGTAAATTATGCAAAGCAGCGTTAATTCATCGCCGGATTTTCCACAACACCGGCGAAAAGCGGCACGTCCAGCCCCTCCTTCATGATGAGGAACGCAAAGGGACGGTCCAGATAAACCTCTTTGCGCATGGTCTCGGTGATCATCGCGGTCTTTGCCATCATTACCACAGAGGTAACCGCCGCGGCCTTGGTCCCCGCCTCGGTCAGTTCAATCTTCGTCTTCTGCACCACGTCTCCGATCCATACGGGGACGTCCTCCTGGAACATTTTGGAAAAATTCGCCTTTTCTTCCTGGAACGCCTGGGTGACACCCGCCTTTTTCATCAGATCCACCAGGGAGTTGCCGCTGGAAAAGTTGAACTTGGGGAGCTTGGTGTATACCTCATAGTTGTGTCCGGCGCTTTCCAGCAGCGTGTTCAGGGAAAGCTGCTCCAGCGTAAAGGCCCCTTCCGCCTTGGGGAGTGCCGCGACAAAGTAATAGCCGTCCTCATACGCCTTGATAAAGCCGGTGGCCTTGTCGTTTTCCAGGTATACGGACTCCTTGGAGCAGAGCATCTGCGCCTGAACCTGGGAACCGTCTGCGTCGGAAAGCCGGAAAGTCTCCTCTCTCACCTGGGATTGGTCATAGGGGGTGATCCAAAGCCCCTCAAACAGCAGGGCGTTGAGCAGCACCATGGCCGTGTTGGGCTCCAGCTCGCTGACAATCTCCGGAATCATGCCGTCAGTGTGGGCGGCGGCCCACTGGTTTATCCGATTGACCGTCGCCGGGTCGGTAAAATCGCACTTATAGGATTCCGCCTGATAGACATTGGACGCCGTTTTCCGGAAGTCCTCCGCCGGTGTCAGCCTGCCCTCCTTTATGGCATTCTCCTTATCCCGATACCACACAGAGTTGGCGGTTTTCAACACCTCATCGTCCTGGAGCTGGCTGAATAGTCTGTTGACCGCCTGGGCGTCCATGCCCAAAAACTGTTCCAGCTCCTTTAAAGTCTCTCCGTCCGCTCCGTTGGCGGTGAGGCCCAGGGCTGCCCAAAGGGACGCGGGCGAAAGCATGACATTTTTGCCCGCCGAATCCGTCTCCCCCCGATAGAGGTCCAACAGCCCGGCGGTCTTTTTCAGCATAACAGACTGCATATCTTCTTCCTCCTCAGCGCTGCTGGAGGAGGGCGCATCCTCCAGAACCTTAATCACCGGCACAGAGGATTCCCCTGCCGGGGCCGCGGAGGGGCTTTCTCCCTCCAATATACTCCGTGCCTGAACATTACAGCCTGACAGCACCATGGCGGCTGCCAGTAATACAATCCATTTTTTCATTAACTGTCTCTCTCCTTATGCTTGCTATTGGGAGGTATCCCCAAAGCCTGTCTGCATATATTGTGTTGAGAAAAAGAAAAATTACTGCATTGATTGGTAAAAAAAAGCCCTTTTTATAAAATATTTTTCCGGATTTTGATGAGAAAGAAAAGGAATGGGGCGGAAAAACAGCCGCCGTTTTCCGCCCCCGCCACATAAAGCCAAAGCTTTAATGGTACGGATAAATTCCTATTTCAGGCATATGCTCATCGCTTCCTTGACCTCCTGAAGGGTCTCCTTGCCGATTCGGTTGGCCTTGTCGGTGCCGGTCTGGAGGAGCTCCCGCACAACGTCCTTGTGGGCCTCGTAATATGCCCGCTTCTCCCGGAAGGGGTCCAGAAGGGCGTTGAGGGTCTCAGAGAGCTTTTTCTTGCAGGCCACACACCCGATGGCGGAGCCCCTGCACATTTCGCAGATGTTGTCGTACTCTCCGGGATTAAAGACCTGGTGATATTTGCTGACGGCGCAGACCTCCGGATGTCCAGGGTCCTTGACCGAGATACGGCTCTTGTCTGTGACGGCGGAGCGGACCTTCTGGTTGACGGTGTCCGCATCGTCGGAAAGGTAGATGGCGTTGCCCAGGCTCTTGCCCATTTTGGCGTTGCCGTCCAGGCCCATCAGCCTGGGGGTGGAGCTGAGCATGGCCTCCGGCTCTATCAGGTTCCCGTGGTACAGGTCGTTAAAGCGCCGGACGATTTTCCGGGTCTGCTCGATGTGGGGAAGCTGGTCGTCTCCCACCGGCACCAAATGGGCCTTGCAGAAAGTAATGTCCGCGGCCTGGCTCACCGGGTACCCCAGGAAGCCGTAGGTCATATCGTCGTAGCCGTAGTTTTTGGCCTCGGTTTTGATGGTGGGGTTGTGCCGGAGGGTGTTGACCGACACCAGCATGGAGTAGAAGATGGTCAGCTCCGCGATGTAGGGAATCTGGGACTGCTGGATGATGCTGACCTTCTCCGGGTCCAGCCCGATGGACAGGTTGTCGATGGCCACATCATAGATGCTGCCGTTGATCAGCTGGGGGTTTTCAAAGTGGGTGGTCAGGGCCTGTACATCCGCCAGGAGGATAAAGGTCTCATAGTCGTTCTGGAGCTTTACCCGGTTCTGCAAGCTGCCCACATAATGCCCCAGGTGGAGCTTGCCGGTGGTGCGGTCCCCTGTCAGAATGCGTTTTTTGTTTTCCATGTTTTCATATCCTTTCCGATTTGTTGTGCTGGCTGCCGGTGATTTATTGTCCGAAAATCCAAACGGCTTCCGTCCCGTGTACCGAGACGGAAGCCGTCATATTCTTCCGTTTGCCACCCTGTAGGGGTTGTATCGCATACCAGCATATGCTCTCATCCTAACGGTTAGAGGTTCCGTCGGCTCCTACTGCGGCAGATGCCGTTTCAGGCCGCCCTCCCAAGGCCATTCCCCATACCCTTTCATACCGCATTCCACCGTCGCGGCTCTCTGTGATTTCCAGCTATGGATACTATTCTTGGTCATCGGTTTATAACCATTATAGGCGGTTTAGGAGGGTTTGTCAACAGGGAAAGCGCTTTTTTTCACGACTGGGCCTCGGCTTTCAGGAACTTTACGCCGAGGGTGAACTCGGCCACCTTTGTTTCAAGGATAAAGATGCGCGATTCAAAATTCCTTACTGCCTCGGCATTTTTCAAATACCCCTTACTAAGCTCTTCCAATATCTTGTCTTTCTTATTTACAAACTCGCCCTTTGTATCCTCCTTTGAGGCAGCAACTTCTTCTTCCAAATGACAACCCTTTGGTTTAATTCTGATATTCCTTTTTTTGTATGGACAACAACACCTCTAAAATTTTTTCCATTGTTTATCTTTGGTTCTCCCTTTTCCGTTTTCAGTTTATTACAAATGCAATGATCAAAGAAACACAAATATATCCGCCGCCTCAGACTTCTTTCTAAAACAGTCCTTCAAAAATCTTTGCCGTCTCCTCCGTCATCCTTCTTGTTGATGTAAGACTGCTGGAAAGAATTAGCCCGTTGCGCATGGTAAGGGGACGCTCCTTTCCCTTAGGACCGAACAGCATTGTTGGTATCAGCTCATCGGGAATCAGTCTGGGGCAGATGGACGAACCTCCTGTCCCCCATACGGCGTATTTGGAACAGCAGTTAAACGGCTCCTGGTGCTTCTGGTGGGGTTTGTTCTTCTGCTCCTCAAGGGGAATGAGGCGCACTCCCGCCGGAATTTCCTCCAAACTTTTATAGCCCTGGGCTTTGCTGGCCCAATAAATGGAACGGCTTCGGTTTTCAACTGCGATTCCATCGGGAATCAATGCGCTGTACTGCTGCCCCAGCTCCCGCATCGTATAATCAAAGGCAATTTCCTTATGCTCCACCGGCAGCCGGGCCATCACATAGAATTTCTTTTTCATCAGAGTGACCGGATAGACAACATCGCCCTCCTTTATAGACGAAATGGAGGGCATCCGGCTGTGAACACTCCCATAAACCACCTTAATCGGTCCTTCGTCACCCGCTTTCACAATGTCGTCTACCACGTCCTGGGGCCAGTAGACAATATAATGTTCCATGTTCTTTTCCTTTCTGTTTATTGTACCGGTTGGATTCCCTCCGGCAGCCTCGCCAACCTCTCAATTGCCGGCGAAACCCGGAAGAAATCCCGCAACTCACAGTACTTCTTGTAAGCTTCCTTATTTCCGGCAGGATTTTTCAGCACTGCCCGCATCATCAGGTTTTTGGGGGTGTGCTCCGCCTCAATGAACTCAAACACCTGCACCTGGTACCCCGCTGCCTCCAGATGGGCCGCCCGCAGGGCGTCGGTGGCAATGTCCGCCAGACGGTGATTAAGCACCCCGAACCGGGTAATCCCCTCCAACGGCGGACACTCTATCTGCCTTGCCAACTCGTGGTGGCAGCAGGGCACCGAAAGAATCAGCCTGGAGCGGCTGGCGATGGCCTGGGCCAGGGCCGCGTCGGTGGCGGTGTCGCAGGCGTGGAGGGAAACGGTCAGGTCAGCGTCTTTGATGGGCGCAAACTGACTGATATCCCCCTTCAGAAAGTGGATTCCCTTCAGCCCCAGCTCCTCCACCGTCCGGCTGCAAAAGCTGATAACGTCCTCCTTCAGGTCCAGGCCAATGATATCCGTCTCCAGCCCCTTGTGTACGGTAAAATAATAGTGCATGGCAAAGGTCAGGTAGCTTTTGCCGCAGCCGAAATCCACCGCCCGAACCGGCTGGTCCTTGGGGAAATAAGCGGACAGGTCGTCCAGACACTCCAAAAAGCGGTTGATCTGGCGGAATTTGTCCTGCTTTTTGTCATAGATCCGCCCGTTTTGATCGGCAATTCCTAGCCGGACCAGGAAGGGGACCGGCTCCCCCTCCGGAATGAGGCGATGCTTTACCCGGTTGTGGGACTGGGCTTCCACCGGCGCGGCCTCCTCCGAAAGCTTTTGCCAGTTGCCAACGGCTTTTACCTGCCCCTTGGAGGAGACCATCACCTGCCCCTCCCCCGCCTCGGTAAACAGGTTCCACTGGCGGAAGGCGGACAGCATCCCCTCGCCAAAGGCGCGGATATCCCCCACGGAGATGTTCCGATGGTGTACCTTCCCGTCTTTTTTCTGCCTGGCAAGCTGAAAATGTAGTTTTCCCTTCAGGATAACGGGCATCAGCACTGCCCGCACATCGTCCTTTTCCTGGGGCTTGCTGAACACAATCCGTTTCAGGGCCTGTTTTTCCACAAGGGCCTCCAGCGTGGAAAGCACCCGCTCTCTGTCGTCTGTCTTTTGAGGTGTCGGTGTCGGCATATAGCAAAATCCTTTCTCTGTCAGTTTATGGAACGGAGGGCTTCCAACCCCAGGGCCAGCAGATGGGAGGCCGCCATATAACGGATATCCTCCCGCTCGTTCCGGCGGCCCCGGCTCAGATGCAGCTCCAGTACCTTTTCAAAGCCGTTGCAGGAGGCACAGACATACACCAGACCCACCGGCCGTTCTGGAGTTCCCCCGTCCGGTCCGGCCAGGCCCGTCACTGAAAGCCCGATGTCGGCGCCGGAAAGTTTCCGGATGCCCCGCGCCATCTCCCTGGCGGTCTGTTCCGAAACCTCCGTATAGGTATCAAGGGTCTGCCGGGATACCCCCAAAATCTCCGCCTTGATGCGGTTGGCATAGGACACCACCCCGCATTCAAACACCTGGGAAGCCCCTGGAACCTCGGTTATCCGCTTGGAGACAAGCCCCGCCGTGCAGGATTCCGCCGTCGCCGCCTTTTTCCCCTTCCGTTTCAGCTCCTGAACAAAGGCGTTTTGCAGGGTTCCCACATCGATGCCGTAAACCACGTTTCCCAGAATCCGCTGAATGTCCGCCAGCACCGGCTGAATCAGTGTATTGGCTGTCTGCTCATCCTGGGCGCTGGCCGTCACCCGCAGCTGGACCTCCCCCGTCTTGGCGTAGGGCGCGACGGTGGGGTTGAGGTGGGCGAGCATGTAATCCTTCAGCTTATCCTCCACCGCCGACTCCCCCATGCCGAAGATGTGGACGGTATGGGACAGCAGAACGGTGTCGGAAAAGCTTTTAAGATAGGGGACAACCTCCTCCGCAAACATGGGTTCCATCTCTTTTGGGGGCCCAGGCAGGAGGATGACGATCTTTTCCCCCTCCTGTACCGCCAGTCCGGGGGCGGTGCCGTAGTTGTTTGGAAAAACCCTTGCCCCTTTGGGCATCCAGGCCTGTTTTTCGTTGTTGTGGGTCATGACCCGGTTCACCCGCTTGAAATAGGCGGTGATCCGGTCCAGGGAAGGCCGGTGCAGCTCCATGGGCAGGCCGAATTTCTCGGCAACCGTCTCCTTGGTCAGGTCGTCATAGGTGGGACCCAGGCCGCCGGTCATCACCACCAGGTCCGCCCGCGAAAGGGCAAGGTCTAGGGACCCCTTCAGCCGCTCCGGGTTGTCCCCCACCACAGACTGATGGTAGACGTTGACGCCGATTGCCGCCAGGGAGCGGGCGATATAGGCGGCGTTGGTGTTGACAATATCCCCCAGCAAAAGCTCGGTTCCCACACATAGAATTTCCGCGTTCATCTTGATCCTTCCTCCATTGATCCGTTTTTCAGTTACTATTTTATCACCAAATTCCCGGCGATACAATATAATAATAACATCTTGATGCCAACGGCAGAGAAAAAGCAGTCCTTTTCTCCGCTGTCCCCCCCCCAAAAATAAAAAAATATAGCGTCCCACGAAGCTTGACACCATTTGTAAACTGTGTCATAATGGGTACAAAGCGGACGCGGGGGAGGTGTATAGTGTATAGTCTAGCAGGAGCGTCCGCGAGGCAAAAATGGAAAAAAGCATATAAAAAAGGCATAAGCGCCAGCGCCGCATGGGCGATATAAGCCATGCGGACAACGAGGTGGGAAAGGTATCGAAAGAATTCGGCGGGTCCTTTCCACGTCTGTTCCCGGATGTCAGAAAGCCAACAAACCAGGCGGGCGACCGTCTGACAAAAAAGCTTTCAGGGAATGCTCCCCAAACAGAGCAAAGGAAATGTAATGTGCCTTCTGTTTCCAGGCTGTTGTTAATGCACAACGTAAAATCAGCCGGGGATGGAGGAGATTTGTGCTTTTTCCTGTTTTAAGCTGCAATCAAAATGGTAAAATTAAGACAGGAGAGTGTTTTTATGTGCGGAATTATTGGATATTCGGGAAAACGTGAGGCGGCGGAGGTCCTGCTGGAGGGCCTGCGCAATCTGGAGTACCGGGGCTATGACTCGGCAGGGATCGCCCTGTTCACACAAACGGGGCTAAAAACCTACAAGGCCCAGGGCAGATTGTCCCAGCTGGAAGCGCTGCTGGGGGACCGCCTGCCCGACGGACAGTGCGGCATCGGCCACACCCGCTGGGCAACCCACGGCGCCCCGTCGGATGTCAACGCCCACCCCCACGCCAGCGGGAAGGTGACGCTGGTACATAACGGCATTCTGGAAAATTACATGGACCTAAAGGAAATCCTGCTAAACAAGGGGCGGATATTTACCTCCCAGACCGACACGGAGGTCATCGCCCAATGGCTGGACGAGGAATACGGCAAAACCCCCGACCCCATGGCGGCAATATGCCGGACTTTGAAGGTTCTGAGGGGCTCTTACGCCCTGGGAATCCTCTTTGCGGACCATCCCGGTGCCCTGTACGCGGTGCGCAAGGACAGCCCGCTGATAGTGGGTCTTGGCCAGGGGGAAAATTTTATTGCCTCGGACGTGACGGCGATTCTCCCCTATACCAGGGATTACCTGCTGATGGAGGAAAACGAAATCGCAGTGGTGACGCCGGAAAGGGCCGGGCTTTTCACCCAGGACGGGCAGCCGTTTACCCGTGAGGCAAGCCATGCGGACTGGGATATCAGCGCGGCACAGAAGGGCGGCTACGCCCACTTTATGCGCAAGGAGATCGACGAACAGCCCCACGCCCTGGAGGCTACCCTCTCCCCCCGCCTGACCGGAGAAAGCATTGACTTTTCCGCTGACGGCGTGGAGGATGCGTTTCTGTCGGATTTCCGTTCCATTCAGATTGTGGCCTGCGGCACCGCCATGCACGCCGGACTGATTGGCAAGCACCTGATTGAGTCCCTGGCCCGGATTCCCGTTTCGGTGAACATCGCCTCCGAATACCGGTACTCCAACCCCATTGTGGGCAGGGACGACCTGGTGATTATCGTCTCCCAGTCCGGGGAGACGGCGGACACCCTTGCCGCCCTGCGCCTGGCGAAGGCCTGCGGGGCCAGAACCCTGGCCATTGTCAACGTGGTGGGCTCCTCCATCGCCCGTGAGGCGGAGCGTGTCCTTTACACCTACGCGGGGCCGGAAATCGCCGTGGCCAGCACCAAGGCATTCTCGGTACAGATGGCCATGTTCTATCTGCTGGCGTTGCGCATCGCTTCCCTCAGCGGAACCCTGAGCGCCAAAGCCGCCGCCGTCTATGTGGAAAAGCTGAAAAAGCTCCCCCGGATGGTGGAGGATACACTGAAAGCCGCCGGTTCCTGCAAGGAGGCAGTCTCCGACCTGGTAAACGCCTCCGATTTGTTCTACATCGGCCGGGGTCTGGACAACTGCCTGTGTATGGAGGGCTCCTTAAAGCTCAAGGAGATCTCCTATCTCCATTCGGAATCCTACGCCGCTGGGGAGCTAAAGCACGGCGCCATCTCCCTGATCACCGAAAAGGTCCCGGTTATCGCCGTTGCCACCCAGCCGGAGCTGCTGGAAAAGATGGTGAGCAACATGCGGGAGGTCAAGGCCAGGGGCGGGTTTGTGCTGGCCCTCTGCCGGGCGGGCAGCGTTATCCCGGAGGACGCGGCGGACAGGGTGATCTATCTCCCGGACTCGGTGGAGGAGGATTTGTTCGCCCCCTTGGCGGCAATCGTCCCTTTGCAGCTGATTGCCTATGAAATCGCGGTGCTCCGGGGCTGCGACGTGGATAAACCCCGGAACCTGGCCAAATCGGTGACAGTAGAATAATAAAAGCTTGTTCCATAGGGGGAGCGCATTTGTCCGTGCGCTCCCCTTTCATTTCATATCCGCTCCACATTGGAGTGGTATACTGTCCCCAAGGAGGTGCTGCAATGGCAACATTACTGATTGTGGAAGACGACCCCAAGACCAACGACGCAATCTGCGAATACCTGAAGCCCGCAGGACACAAGGTTATCCCCGCCTATGACGGCGCAGAGGCGCTGCGGCTTTTCCATGAGAACAGCATCGATCTGGTTGTGCTGGACATTATGCTGCCCCATGTCAGCGGCCTGTCCATTCTGCATGAGATACGGCGGACAAGCACAGTCCCCGTTTTGATGCTTACAGCCGTTTCAGACGAATGCACCCAAATCAGAAGCTTTGACGGTCAGGCCGACGATTATATGACAAAGCCCTTTTCTATGGTATTGCTGGGGAGGCGGATTACCGCCCTTTTGCGTCGAAGCGGGCAGGCCCCGTTACCCCAAACGATAACCTTTGGC
>JAAWRH010000074.1 GCA_022800935.1 Oscillospiraceae bacterium | reverse complement strand
GGTAATTCTCCGAAATTTTGTGTTTGAATATTCCGCTATCTTTTCGTATTTCATCCCTTTATTTTATCTCATTATTTTTATTTTCGCAAGAGGTCTAATGAAAAACTGGAAGTTGTAGATACCCTGACCACAGATTCCAAGGGCATGGCGACCACCAAAGAACTGCCGATGGGAACCTATGGCGTAAAGGAAACAACGGCTCCAGACTACTATCTGACAGACGGCAAGGTGTTCTACGCCACCCTCAAGGTGGACGGCGACCTTGTGAAGTTTGAGGTGCTGAACCAGAGCGTGGACGTGGACGTCACCATTGAAAAGCGGGGCAATGTGGAGGTTATGGCGGGAGACATTATGTCTTACGACTTCTCGGAAATCCGCAATGTCTCGAATGTTTCGCTGAGTGAATTTTACTGGCATGAGCAGCTCCCCACGGATGCTGTCCGCCTGGGACAGATTGTCACCGGAACCTGGTCGGAGAGATTGACCTATTCCATTACCTATCGAACCAACC
Organism: Oscillospiraceae bacterium; assembly: GCA_022800935.1. Lineage (GTDB taxonomy): Bacteria > Bacillota > Clostridia > Oscillospirales > Ruminococcaceae > UBA1405. The sequence continues at coordinate 7,820 of JAAWRH010000074.1, read as the reverse complement.
AGAGGAGCCGTTACCGGACGCTGGCGGAGAACCTGTCCAGCAAGACTAGCCATACCTTGGATTGCAGCCGGGAAGCCCTGAATCTGGCAGCAAACGAATATGTGACAGAAATCCGCTTTGAGTTTGGAACCGTAGAACCCGGATTCCATGAGGAAACCAAGCCGGTGTTCTATGTAAGCACCCTGGCGGATTTGGAAGACGGATACCGCATCATTAATCGTACCGATGTAGGCGGGAAGATTGGAGATGAATGGGTTATCGCCAAGGACACCTGGGTGACAGTTGTCTGGGGCAGGAACAAGGGCAAGCTTCCCAACACTGGAATCAACTGACGTGGACCATGACAGAAAAACAGTGTGTGTCAGAGAAAAAAGTATGGGCGGGAGCAATCCCGCCTGTACACTTTAAGAAAGGGGAGGAATCATGCCAATCGTACACAGCATCTTAAACGTTCAGGGCGGCGGGGCAAAATCCGCCGCCCTGTTCGATTTTATAGCAGATCGGAGGTATGGCAGGGGGAGCGTTGATTTTAACAGAATTACCCCCATGCCGCCCTGGGTCTACCGCCAGCCCACCAACCTTGCCCTGCTGGAAAAGTACGGGGAGGAAAACTGTTCCAGGGGCTGGTGCCTGCACCACTGGGGAACGCCCCAGAATGTCCTCCATCCTGAAAAAGCAGTTAAGGAATACGATGGCAGCTCTGCCATCCGCTTTGAGACAGAGAACAGGGATGTTAGAGAATTAATCCGAAAACTTTCCCTGATTTTTAAGGAAATGTACCTGGATTATTTGTGGGCCAGCGAGGATATCGGGAGCAATGTGGGGGCTGTACAATACCAAGATGGGAAAGCCCTGATTGAGTTCATCCCGACTCCCGGAACCAGGGCGGCGGTAGAGAAATCCCTGGACATTCTGGGAGCCAGGGCCGCTGATTATGGGCTGGCATTTAACCCCAACAGCGGAAACTATGAATATGGAGGTATTGAGAGTGGCTAACAAGAATCTAATCCGGCAGGGGGAGATTCCCATAGGGTATTACGATGGGGAAACGGTCTTTCTGGACAGTGAATTTCTCGGCTGCGGGATAGGGAAAAAGCTGATCCGCAGAGGTTTGGCAGTACGCTGGGTGCCGGGGATTGCCAAAGGTCTGGACAGGGACAATCCCCAGGAGCAAATCCGAAAAGTCAGGGTTTACCAGATGAAGGCGTCTGTTGACCCAGCGAAAAAGTTCATCCAGTACGCCCAATTATACCAGAGATACGGCGGAATAAATCCTGACGATTATGCTGTTGTATTTGACGGGCAGCTAGATACCGACGATCCCAACCGGCTGTATGAACAGTTTAACGCTTCGCAGCTTCCCAAGGGATACGCAGGACACAGGCTTTCGGTTTCAGATATTGTTGAGCTGTACGACAAAAATGGAAGTCAATTCTGGTATCTGGATACGGAAGGTTTTGTAAAGGTTGAAGCAGAGATGAGAAAGGCGGAAATTTGAATGAGAATGAAAAACAAGAAACTGATTTCGTTGGTGTGCTTACTGTCTCTTGCAGCGGCGTGTGCTGTTCCAGTGCTGGCCGCGCCAACGGGGAATGTGTCCGGGGTCATTGAACAGACCTGGTCAAGCGCGGCGGCGCAGATCAAAACTGTGGTGAACAATGTTGTCTTTCCAGCACTGGACATGATCCTGGCGATTCTGCTGTTTGTGAAAATTGGAGGGCTTTACATGGACTACCGGAAACATGGACAATTAGAGTGGACGCCCGCCGCGATCCTGTTTGCCGGACTTATCTTTTCCTTGACAGCGCCGTCCTTTATCTGGACGATATTGGGAATATAAAGCGATTTTCTGAGGGGATATCGTCTTTTTACGTGTCCCCTCAGAAGGGAGGAATTATCATTTTTATATGGGATTTTGTTGCAGATTTGGTACTGGGACAGATACTGGACTGGATTTATGGAAAGGCAGTGGAATTCCTCAGCGAGTTTTTGTCCCTCATGGACGGCATGGGGACGGAGCTGTTTGAGTTCGTTTGGGTGGAAGCGGTGGTGGAGTTTTTCCGGTACTTCGGCTGGGCTTTGTATGGAGTTGGACTAATTGTTTCTGTATTTGAAGCCGCAATGGAATACCAAGCGGGACGGCCCAACGCGATCCGCGACATGGCCATCGGGAGTATAAAGGGGTTCTTTGCCGTGAGCTTGTTTTCCATACTGCCGGTGGAGCTGTACAAGCTGTGTATAGATTTGCAGGGGACGCTGTCCCAGGGAATCGCGGGAGCCTCCAACACAGAAGGGATCAGCAGTATGGCAAGGGCAGCTATGGGCGGGTTAAACGGATACGGAGCGATAGTGGCCCTGTTTTTACTGATTCTCATGGGATACAGCATTTTCAAAATATTCTTTGCGAACCTGAAACGCGGGGGAATCCTGCTGATTCAAATCGCGGTGGGAAGTCTGTACCTGTTCAGCGTCCCCAGGGGGTATACAGATGGGTTCTATGGGTGGTGCCGCCAGGTGGCGGGGCTGTGCCTGACCGCTTTTTTGCAGACAACCATGCTGATTGCCGGGCTTATGGTGTGTAACAGCAATATGCTTTTAGGATGCGGGTTAATGCTTTCTTCGACGGAAGTTCCAAGGATTGCCCAGCAGTTTGGGCTGGATACCTCCGCAAAAGCGAATATTATGTCTGCGGTTTACACCACCCAGACAGCGGTGAATCTGACCCGCAGTCTGGCAGCGGCGATTAAGTGATGAAACAAATTTCTATCTATAAATGGAGGAAAAAGGAATGGCAAAGAGATATTACTGGTTGAAACTCAGCGAGGACTTTTTCAGCGAAACGTGTATCAAAGCATTGAGACGGCTTCCATCCGGTGACAGCCTGGTGATAGTATACCTGAAAATGCAGCTGAAAAGCCTGAAAACAGAAGGGCTCCTAAAATACTGCGGGCTGCTGCCGGACAGCACAGCGGAACTGGCGATGGCGTTGGATGAGGACGAGAATGTTGTCCGCCTTACCATTGAGGCATTGATCCGCTTTAAGCTGGTGGAGAGATGGGAAGACGAGACGCTGTATATTTCCGCGGTGCAGGAGCTTATCGGCTCAGAGGGCAGTTCAGCGGAACGAGTGAGAAAGCACCGCCAGCTGCAATCGGGGGAAACAAATATCCATGTATCTGCACCCTGCGCACAATGTAACACGGAAAATTCTGAGAACGTGTTACATTGTAACGGAGAGATAGATATAGAGTTAGAGAAAGATAAAGAGATAGAACAAGAGTTAGAATTAGAGCAAGAGAAAGAAACACCCCCTAAATCCCCCGCAGGGGAAATTGCGGATGTAACAGCCAAAACACCTCAGACAAAACAGAGGGAAAAAATGCTCCAGGAAAGATTTCATGCTTTCTGGCAGTCATATCCGAAAAAGCAGGGAAAGGGAGCGGCGGAAGCAGCCTGGAAGAAGCTGAAGCCATCTGAGGAACTGACACAACGGATGCTGGAATCCCTGGAACAAGCAAAAAAATGCGCCCAATGGCAAAAAGAGGGCGGGCAGTACATACCCAACCCGGCGACCTGGCTGAACCGTGCGCAGTGGGACGACGAATACCCTGCTGGGGATTGGAAAAGCTGGGACGGCCTGGGGAAGCCGTCTTATGACCTGGAGGAAGTCAACCGCCTTATTCTGGATTCTGCCATACAGGGGGCCAGGATGCACAGAGAAGAAAAAAGTCAATTATGAGCAGGCTGGCGGCATGTTCAGTCTGCTTGGTATTACCTCTAAATCTTTATTACATCTCGTGAATAGCTTTGAAAAAGGCGGTATAGTATACTTGTACTAACAAAACGGGACAGAAGGAGGCCCCAAGATGAGCGACAAAGTAAACCTGTGCGCCATGCTGCCCAGGGAACTGTATGAAAAAGTGACCGAGGAACGGGGACGCAGGGAGCAGACACTAAGCCAGTATGTGGAGCAGATACTGACCGAACATTTTGAAGGAAAGGTTGAAAAAAACATGAGCACGAATACAAGAACCCTGGCATTCCAAGTAACAGCAGACTTATTTCAGAGGATCAAGGAGTACCTGAAACAGAACGGCTTAACCCAGAGGGAATTTGTAGTAGGTCTGATTGAGCAGGCCCTGGACGAATGGGAAAAGGTGGACGATGCCGACGCTCAGGAAGAAGAAAACGGCTAAATCAACACAAAAAATGCTAAAAAACTGCTGGAGCTGACAAAGCTGCCAGCAGTTTTTTGTGGAGGTGGAAATCTTGTACATCTACCCGGACAACCTGAAATCCTCGCCGACGCTGTGGTTGTGGAGATTAAAGGATATGACAATTGGGGGACTGCTGGCGGTGTTTGGAGTGGCGATGCTGGCGCAGTTTAAGACACTGCTGTTTGCAGCCATAGCAGCTATGTACCTGTTTTTGACCATTTGTTTTGACGAAGCCTGCATCCTGGATTTTCTCAGGAAAGCAGGTATTTATTTTATCGGAAAGTCCCAGCTTTACCGCTGGGGAAAATGGGAGGTGGGCCGCCATAAAGCGGACAAAAAGCAGAAGAAATAAAACCACACGGAACCTTATGAACGTAAAATCCATAACAGAACGGAGTATTATCCCCCTGCATGGGGATGAAATCATCTTCTTCCTCATCCAGCCGACCAATGTGTCGGTGTTGTCCAGAGAGAGTTTAAAAGCCAGGGTCAACGCCCTCATGAATGTGCTGAAGGGGTTTGCGGAGGTGGAACTGCTCTGCCTCAATTCCCGTGAGAGCTTCGAGCATAACAAAAGGTATCTTGCCAGCCGGATAGAGCAGGAGGAATCAGAGCCAATCCGCTGTTTGCTGCGGGAAGATATGCGGCATCTGGACGAAATCCAGAGCAGGACAGCAACCGCCAGGGAGTTCATGCTGGTGATCCGTCCCCGGAATATCGGGGAAAGGGAGATTTACCCATATCTCTCCCGTCTGGAAAAGCTGATTCGGGAACAGCGGTTTACTGTCCAGCGTGCGGGATACGACGACCTGAAACGAATCCTGGCAGTGTATTTTTCAGGGGATGTAATCAGTGAAAGCTACGACAATTTCGACGGTCAGAGATGGCTCCTCAGAAACGGGCAGAGCGATTACAAAGCCGCCAACGTGATGGAAGAAGCCCAGGTGCTGCAGACCTTCCTGGATTTAATCGCCCCAGCGGTCATCAAGTTTGAGATAGACCGGTATTACGTGGGGGATACCTGGCGTTGTGTCTGGGCGGTCAGGGGATATCCGACCTCGACCGAAGAACAGGCGATCCTGCAAAGGCTTGGGGAACAGGCAGGAGTGACGCTGCGCATCTATACCAGGCTTGTCACGCCAGGCGAGGAGCGGAAAATCCTCCAGGCAGCAGACAAGGCCAACCGGTTCCGGGGAGGGAGTACCGACATCCGGGAGGCGGTGGAGGCGCAAAATAATTTGGAGGACGTCTCCTCCATGATCCGCACCGCCCACCGCCAGCGGGAGCCCTTTTTCCACACGGCGGTATATATCGAGCTGATTGCCCGAACAGAGCAGCAGTTCACGGAGCTGCGGGACAGTGTGGAGACAGAGTTGGGTCGGGCAAAGATAAGCGTGGACAAGCTGCACCTCTGCCAACAGGAGGGGTTTCTTTCAGTGATGCCCAGCGGATGGAATTCCTTTGGGGAGCAGTTTGAGCGGATGCTCCCCGCCTCCAGTGTGGCCAACCTGTTCCCCTTTGCCTATACCGGAAAGACCGATCCCCAAGGTTTTTATGTGGGCTACGATAAATACGGTTCATCTATTATCACCGACTTAGACCGGAGGGCGTCAGATAAATCCAACGCCAATACCCTAATCTTGGGCAGCTCCGGCAAGGGAAAGAGCTATCTTTTGAAGCTTTTGCTCTGCAATATATTGGAAAGCGGTAAAAAAGTGACGCTGTTAGACCCTGAGCTGGAGTACCAGGACATCACACATCAGCTGGGCGGAGCATACCTTGACCTGACCAGCGGGGAGCATCTGATCAATGTGCTGGAGCCAAGGATGTGGACCTCCAGCGAGGAACAGCCGGACTTGGACGCGCCAGCCGCCTTCCGGGAAACATCCCTGTTGTCCCAGCATATTTCCTTCCTGCGGGATTTCTTTCGGAGCTATAAGCCCTTTGATGAGGCCCAAATTGATACCATCGAAATCATGCTGGGGAAGCTGTACCAGAAGTGGAAGATTGGGGATGATATGGATTTCAGCAGACTGAAACCTTCCGATTACCCTACCCTGTCTGATCTGTACCAGCTCATGGAGCAGGAATACCAGCGGATTCTTACAGAGGACGGAAATGAGCTGTACACGCCAGAACTTCTGCGATCAGCCTGCCTTGGTCTGCACTCCATGTGCGTAGGGGCAGACGCGAAATTTTTCAGCGGCCATACCAATGTGGATGCCAGCAGGTTTGTGACCTTCGGGGTCAAGGGCCTGATGGAAAGCGGAAAGAACATTAAGGATGCCATGCGTGCGACTCGTTCCTGACTGAAAAGGTCAGGCACTAATAAAAGAACGAATCTTTTATCAGGAGAACTGATAGTCCGACAGGTGGAATGAAGGAGTAACGCCCTGAAACGCCTGCCCTGATACTCCGACTGGCTCTGTAATGGGAAACCAAGAGGGTCAGAAGCTCGGTGAAGTCGGCTGAGAGCGACCGTAATGTGGCTGCCGAAGCAACACAACGAAAGCTGTCCAGAGGTGGATGGTGCCGCCTACAGGCCGGGGGTCTATAAAATGCCTATGGTCAGAATGTCCGGGAGGACTGACGAAATCTGCAAATGTACGGGTCTAAACGTCCGGCGTATAGAAATGTGCGCTTGCGAGAAATCGTAGACAGTGTGGTTGAGTAAAAATGCATAGTATGAAAAACCATGTCGTGTTACAGGCACGTCCAAGCTGACAGGCTCAAAGCAGAAACCTAAGGGCATATGTACAGATAGGACCTATTGGAACGAGGAAAGGTACTGAGTATCCTCACTTGGGTATAAGCGGACGAAGCATATAAGCCGTTGAATCAGTGCTGAAAAGCAGAGGTCGAACCGTTGACGCTCCAACGAAAAAGGCGGAGCAGAGGAATGGCCTCAAGTCAGTTACAAATTATCAGAATCATCCAATCGCATAAGGATTGCGAGTAAGACAAAAAGGAATTGCTCAGTTCAGAAATGAAAGGAGTGATGCCTTATGCCGAAAGAGAAAACAGCAAAAACACCAAAAATGTTGAGTGTCGATGACCTGCGCCATGCGGAGTATTATGAAATGCAGGAAGTTTTTGATGACCTGTATGCCAGAAGTAAGAACGGCGAGACATTTCCAAACCTGATGGGACTGATTCTCTCACGGGAAAATATCCTGCTGGCATATCGAAACATCAAAGCAAATGCAGGAAGTAACACCCCAGGCACAGACCGATTGACCATCAGAGACATCGGGCGGCTACCGCCGGATGAGGTCGTGAAGAAGGTCTGGTTCATCGTTCAGGGCACAAAACATGGCTACCGGCCAAAACCTGTGCGCAGAAAGGAAATCCCCAAACCCAATGGTTCCACAAGGCCGCTGGGTATCCCCTGCATCTGGGACCGCTTGATACAGCAGTGTATCAAGCAGGTCATGGAACCTGTTTGCGAGGCCAAGTTCAGTGACAACAGTTACGGATTCCGGCCGCAGCGAAGTGTGGAAAACGCAATAGACCTCTTGCGAAAATAAAAATAATGAGATAAAATAAAGGGATGAAATACGAAAAGATAGCGGAATATTCAAACACAAAATTTCGGAGAATTAC
>JAAWRH010000073.1 GCA_022800935.1 Oscillospiraceae bacterium | reverse complement strand
CGCTTGCTCCATGTGCAGTTGCGCATTCCCTCATACAGCGGGGCAATCTCTTCCCACTGTTTATCTGTCAAGTCGCTTGGATATGACTTTCGTCCTTTTGCTTCCATACCACTATTTTACCACAGCCTTATCCGCTTGTGAATACAAGTTCTAAGTCCGCCTGAAAGACAGATATAGGCAAACTTGGGTAGACAGCTTCCAGTCTTTTCAGATTTTCTACATATATCCTCCAAAGTTTTTCAAATCGCTTTTTCTGTTCCAGTGAAAAACCTTTTGCTGCCTTTTTGAAAATAATTGCATTTTCCATAACCTCATCACAAGAATCAGATGGTGAAAATTTTTCAAAAATACACATTCCAGAAGGAAAAGCAACCGTCCGCAGGTGCTTAGAACCAATTACACCAATAGAACGGATTACATCGTCTAAAAATATATATTCTCCCTCCCTTTTTATCTCCGAAGCTTCAAATTGTTCCACGGTTTTATATTTTGAAAATTCCTCCGCATATACAAGGCAACTTCTGCCACTGAATGAAATAGACTGTGTATAATCCCCATTCTTGTTTTTTACTATCTGGGGACAGTAAAATCCTGTCGAAAGATATTCTTTAATTGTTTTAGCCCACCCTTCTACCCTTTCCGGTGTTGTAAAATCATTGTCCGTGATCTTTATAACAAGTCTGCGGTTAGTCCATTTGGCAAAAACCACCATTCTGTAATCATTTTTTCCTCGGCTTGTTTCTTTTGTCTCAACAGCAGGATTTCTTTCCTGACAATATAAGCTCAATACCTCTGAATAAGGCATCACAATCCCCCCCTTGTGTTTTTGTTTTTGATTATTCCTTTTCCCCATCCAGTATACTATAGAAGCAGGCAATATTCTATTATTTCGCTGTTTATTTTAGCTTTTTCTTATATCCCCGTTTCCCTGGTTCTTCTCAGATTTTCCAGGAAAAAGGTATAAAACTTCCTCCGCTGTAAAAACTAACTTTTGAAACATGGCTGTAATGCCGGTCATTCCCGTTTTCCAACGGATTTTTACAACATTTTTCAAAGGAGTTTTTATATATGAAAGCTACTGGTATTGTCCGCCGTATCGACGATTTAGGCAGGGTCGTCATCCCCAAGGAAATCCGCCGCACCATGCGTATCCGTGAGGGCGACCCCCTGGAAATCTACACTGATAACGATGGTGAAGTTATCTTTAAAAAATACTCGCCTATTGGCGAAATGGCTTCCTTTGCCGGGCAATATGCCGAGGTACTCAATAAAACAGCCGGTCTGCCGGTGGTAGTCTGCGACAGGGACCATGTCATCTCTGTCGCCGGCGTGCCTAAAAAGGAACTTCTGGAACGCCGCGTTTCCCCCATGCTGGAGGAAATGATGCAGCAGCGGCGCGTCTATAAAATGGATGAAAACGAATCCTCCAAGCTCACCCCTGTGGAGGGGGTGGAGCGGTACGCCCTAGCTCAGGCCCCTATTGTGGCCTCCGGCGACGTGTACGGCTCGGTCATGTTCCTGTGCGACGAAACCAAATCCAAAACCTCCCTGGAGGATACCGAAATGAAGCTGATCCAAACTGCGGCAGCTTTTCTCGGAAAACAGATGGAGGAGTAATTTTATCCGGAAATCAAACAACTGCGGCCCGTGAAGTCTATTCTTCACGGGCCGTTGGCGCTTCATGCTGGAAAAATTTTTGGTTTTTTCTCCGAACTGTGCTATAATAGGTCCATGTCTTGAAAACGGCGGTGATACCACATGAAGCTGAAAATTGCAATCTGCGACGATGAGCCGGAACAATCCGGTTTTATCTCCTCTATTGTCAAAAAATGGGGCGCGGCATCCGGCAATGTCTGTGAAATCAAAGTGTTCCCCTCTTCGGAGGCGTTTCTCTTTGACTATGACGGAGAAAAAAACTATGACATTCTCCTGTTGGATGTGGAGATGAAGGGAATGTCCGGCGTTGATCTGGCAAAGTTCCTTCGCCGGTACAGCAGCCGGGAGGAGATTGTCTTCATCTCCTCCCACTTTGAGTTTTTCGGGGAAGGGTATGAGGTGGACGCGCTCCACTACCTGGTCAAGCCTGTTTCGGAGGAAAAGCTGTTTCCAGTTCTTTCTAAGGCGGCAGAGCGTCTTGCGGAGGAACCACCCTCCCTGCTGATTGTCACCGACAACGAAACGGTCAAGCTGCCTGTAACGGATATCATCTATGTGGAATCTCTGCTCCATTATATTGTCATCCACACCCAAAAGGGAGATTTTAAAGCCAAGGAAAGCATCTCCACCTTTTCAGAAAGGGCTGGAGAAGACTTTTACCGGGTACACCGTTCCTATTTGGCGTCCCTGAAACACATTGTAAGGATATCAAGAAATGGGGTAAAAATGGACACGGGGGAGGAGCTTCCCCTGGCGCGGGGGAAATATGACGACATCAACCGGGCGTTTATTGAGAGGATTTAAGGAAGCTCGAATGAAATCCATGTATCAGACCGGCAAGGATTTTTTGTACTCCTATAGAATCAAGCATCATTTCACGTTATCTAATCCCCGCAGGCAGCAGGGGCAGGAAAAAACGGTAATTCGCCCGCCGTTTTCCCCACCCCGTTGGTCTCCGTGATTTATTGCCCTTCCGCTATCCTGTGTATCGTATCCTCCGTAAAGCGGTGAACCGTCCATTCATCCATGGCAATCGCTCCCATATTCCGGTAGAATTGCCGGGACGGCTCGTTCCAGTCCAGACAGGTCCACTCCATCCTCCCGCAGTTCTCCCGTTTGGCAATGCGGGCCAGCTCATGGAAAATCGCCGTCCCGTATCCCTTGCCCCGGTATTCCGCCAGAATGAATATATCCTCCAGATACAGCCCCGGCCGCCCGATAAAGGTGGAAAAATTAAAGAAGTACAGCGCAAATCCAATGGGCTTTCCGTCCTCCTCCGCAATCAGGGAATAGGCGGCCTTGCGGACAAAAAGGGAATCGTAAATGTCCGCCTCCGATGCCTGGACCTGGTCCAGCATTTTTTCATATTCTGCAATCTTTTTAATAAAGTACAGAACCAGTCCCGCATCTGACGGTCCGGCCTCTCTCAGGGTGAATTTCGGCATTTTTCTCTCTCCTTATCAAATTTCAACGTTCCAGCTGCGGCTGTTCCAGGCAGATGGGGATAGTATGGGTAATCTCCATTCCCTCCGCTGAAGCCTTGCAGCACATGGCCAGCAGCTCCACTCCATACTCTCTGGCCCGGAGCAGGGCATATCCAAAATCGGAATGGGTTTTCCAGTTGGGCGCAAAATATCCGTTTGCCTCCATCTGCACCACAAACAGCACGCCGCAGCGGTATCCCTCCCCCGCCGCCCAGCAGAGACCCTCCAGATGCTTCACCCCCCGGACGGTGGGCGCGTCGGGAAAAAAGACGTTTCCGCCCTCTTCCAGGGTCACGCCCTTTACCTCTATCAGGAACCGGTTCTCCCCTTCCTCTCCGTACAGGTCGAACCGGGAGTCTCCAAAGACAAATTCCCTCTTCAGCAGCCGGGGAGCCCTCCCCTCCGGGAGAAAGGAGAAGGGAACCTTCCCGGCCATAACCGCCTCATAGGCTGCGGCGTTGGGGGCCTGGGAATCCATGTTGATGAAAAGCCTCCCTCGCTCCGTCTCCTTCTCCACCGCAATGAGGGACCAGCTTGTCTTGCGCCCCGACGCGGCGGAGTGCTCCAGCCAGACGGTACAGCCGGGCAGCAAAAGCTCCCGGCATCTCCCAGTGTTCTTTACATGGGCGGTGATCTCCTCCCCCTCCAGAAGGCACTGGGCGATAAAACGGTTGGGCCTGCTGAGGAAAACGGCCTTCTTCATGATCTGGTATTTCATAAGCAATGAATAGCTCCCTTCGACATTGCGCAATGCCTCGGTCATCGTATATAATAGACAGAGGACGAAACCACACATCCATTATACACCATTTCACGCCTTGATACAAGCCGCCTGCCGGCGGCCCATACAGGAAAGGAAGCCTTTGTTATGCCACACAACGCGGAAAACAAAACCAACGCCATACGTATCGTAGAAAAAAGCGGTATCCCCTTCCGGGTCCAGAGCTATGACCACTCCGACGGCCAGATAGACGGCCTCTCGGTGGCAGCCAAGCTGGGGGAGGACCCTGCCCAGGTCTACAAAACCCTGGTGACAAGGGGGGCAAGCAAAGCCCTCTATGTATTCGTCATCCCAGTGGGCAGGGAGCTCCACCTCAAGCAGGCCGCCAAAGCGGTGGGGGAAAAATCCATCGAAATGATCAAGGTCTCCGAGATCAATCCCTTGACAGGGTACATCCGCGGGGGCTGTTCCCCTGTGGGGATGAAAAAGCTGTACCCCACGGTTCTGGATAGTTCCGCACAGGAGCAGCCGCTGATCTTTGTCAGTGCGGGGAAAATCGGCCTTCAGCTGGGAGTCAATCCCCAGGACCTGGCCGGGCTGGTCAGGGGGAAGTTTGCCGCCGTCACCTCTGAATCGTGACCGGCTTTACCCGCTCATACGTCTTCAGAAAAATGTCCTTTTTGATAATATAAATATCTGTGAGGTCGTCCTCCCTGGCCACCAAATAATCCCCCGGCAGCCCCAGAAAATAGCTGTCGCTCCACGAGGCGGAGACCTTGGTGATGCGCTCAAGCACCCGTGCTCGGATTCTCCGGCCCGGCCGGGTCACGCAGGCCCTGGCGTAATCCTTCAGGCTCTTCGGCTTCAAAAGCTCCGCCTCCAATCCCCTCTGGCGGATTGCCTTGTGTACCTGGGGGGCATATTCTCCCTGGAAGATATAGGGCTCGTCAATGGGTTCATTGTTGGCCAGGAACACCTCCTCCCTGCTGATGTAGACCTCTCCCTCAGCCCCTATGACAAAATAGGTGTCCTCCTCAATGGAAAAGCCCTGGTCCCCCTCCAGCATCCGCACCTCTACCTTGGAACCCACCGGATACATATCCGCTGCCCGCACATAACCCAGCACCAGCTGTTTCTTCTGATACAGTGCTTCCCCGGATAGATCGGGGGCATCGCCGGAGCCGGGATGGATGACATCCTGGGTCAGGAAATACTCCTCCATCCGCCCGGAGATAATTCGCTGCACGCCGCTTTTCAGCTGCTTGGGACGGTGGTCAAACAGCCGGCTATACTCCCCTATCATGGCTTCCTTCTCTATAAAGCCGCCCGCCTTGCGCATATGTCCCCCGCCGTTTCCCAGTCCGTCGGTGAGGAATGCCGCCAGTTCGTCGGCCCGCGTCTCCTTGACGCAGCTGCGGACGGACAGCTTCGCCCCTCCCTCCTGCATACAGTAGACCACGCAGACGTCAATCATATCCACCTCGACCAGCATATCGCTGATGACCCCCAGGATATTGGGGTCACACTGCTCCGCGCCCGCGACGGCAAAGCCATGGCCCTCGCTGTATTCATAGTAGTCATACCCCGCCAGCGCCTGACCGGCGAGCTTTAGCTCATTGAGGGAAAGGTTGCAGTTCTGGAATCGGAAAAGCTTCCCCTGGCTGCTGGCCGGCTCCAGGGTGTCCCGCAGGTCCCGGTCCTTGGGGTGGCGCAGCTCCTGCATTCGGTTGGTGTCCATAAACAGTCCGTAATACAGGGCAGTGGAAAGTCCCTCGTCGGCTGGGACGTCAAAGCCCTCCTGGCACAGCATATCCCATATGATAACGGAACACGCGCCGTAATTGCTCCGCACCTCCCGCAGTTGGGGAAGGGCGTCCGGGTCCTTGACCATGTGGTGGTCGATTACCGCGATGGTCCTGCCGGAAAGCCGCTGTACGTTTCTCTCCCCGTACTGGCAGTCCACAGTCAGCAGCAAATCCGGCTGCTGCTCCAGCGCTTCCACATATTCTATGGGGATGCCCAGCTCCTCTGTCATCAGGATGATATTCGGCTTTTGTATGGGTGCCCCGCCGTAGACCAGACGGGACCTTTTGCCGTGGGCCTTCAGATAGGCGAGGATGCCGAAGCCGCTGGCAATAGCATCCGCGTCCGGGTCGTTGTGGCATTGAATGACGATGGTTTCAAAATCCAACAGGTCCTTTAACCGCATGGCGCTTACCTCCCTGGCGTTTAGAATAATTTGGTTTATTATACCATACTTCTGCGGTTTTGGATAGCCTCGGCACATTGACAGTATCCCATAAATATGGTATTATTTCCTAAAAAGTCGAAAAGGAGAAGAGTATGGGTAAAACTTCTCAGGTCATAAATAAAATCTTTAGAATTTCGTACAAAATCTTTCCGTTTTTTGTCGGCATATACAGCTATTATCCGGCATTCATCGAGCAGGAGCGCCCCTTTCCCTTTCTGGACACCATTTACTCCTCCCTGCGGCTCTACTCCGGCTTTGTGGAGGGCGGGGTGCCGGTGGACATCCTTCTCCAGATTGCCCGGTTTATGGGCATGGCCGCGGCTGTCAGCCTGCTCATCAGCGCCGCCAACAAGATAAACGACGTGATTAACTGGGCCAAGCTTTTCAACCCCAACTCCACGGTAGTCTACGGCGATTCCAGCTATGCCGAATATATGCTGAAAAGCCTGAAGCCCTCGCTGAAGATACACGGAACGGAGGATAAACCAATTGAAAACGCCTCCAGATATCTGCTGATGTTTTCAAGCGACGCGGAAAACCTTGCGTTTTATCATAGAAATTATGAAATCATAAAGGATAAAAATGTATATATCATGCTGGACGGTGTGTCAAGGCAGAACATTGAAAATCCGTCCATCACGGTCTTCAGCATCGCGGAAAACTGCGCGCGGCAGTACTGGAAGGACTACCCTGCTGTCAAAAGCGAAAGAATTGCCGTCATCGGGTTCGGAAATGTGGGGAAAAACATACTGCTCTATGGCCTCCAGATAAACCTCATCGACCCGGCCCAGCACTTTGAGTACCACATTTACGGCGACGGCAGCGAATTCAGGCGGGAGCACACAGAGCTGGACAAAATGGAGCCTGATTCCATTGTTTTCCACGACGACGGCATCTATAAATTTGCAGAGCTGGCGGAGTTTGACCGCGTCATCATATGCGGCGATGAAAACCAAAATATCACCGCTGCCAGCAAGCTGCTGGTAGCGGCGCCGGTGGGTGGAGCGATTTACATCTATGCCCCAAACGGCGACGTCATCACCGACCTTTTCGGGCGCGACCGGCTCATCTGCTTCGGGACGGCGGAGGAGATGGTGTCGGCCGATATCATCTTCAACGAAAAGTCCATGGAGGCTGCCCGCGCACAGCACGAGTTCTACTTTAAGAAATACGGCGGGGCGCCATGGGAAAAGCTGGATGCTTTTAAGCGCTACTCCAATGTCAGCTCCTCGGATTACCTGCACACCATAAAGCGGCTGATGGGGCAGGGAGTACCCATGGAGACAATTGCAGAGCTGGAGCACATCCGGTGGTGCAGGTACTACTACATACACAATTGGAAATACGGCCTTGAGACAGATACCGCTAAACGGATACACAACTGTCTGATTCCCTTTGCCCAGCTCAGCGAGGCGGAAAAGCTGAAGGACATTGAGGCGATAAAGAGCAAGATGAACGATGACTTTGCCCTTGAAAATCCCGGCATTCGCCAAAATGTTTGACATGAATCTAAAAAGTGCTAATATAGAAGCGGCATTGATGTAACTGTAGTTTGAAAGGGGTAAGAGCAAATGGCATTAAATGAGGCGCAAAAGAAGGAACGTTCGGAATATCTGGAACAGAATCTCAGAATAACGGAGTGCTCCCAGAGAAAGCCGTATGTCTTTATCAGCTATGCCAGTGACAACTGGGAGACAGTATTCAAAACGGCTGTTGTCCCGATGCAGCGGCAGTACGGCCTGTGTGTGTACGCGGATAAGGCCTTCGACAAGGTAAATGACAAGTGGATTGTCCCCATGCTGCGGAATATCCGCGGTTCGGACGCTGTCATAGCCTTTGTCAGCCAGAGCTATATAGAGAGCTACGCCTGCTTCCTGGAGCTGCTCACCGCGGTCAACAACAAAAAGCAGGTGATATTTGTCTCCCTGGAGCAGAACCTCCGCCTGGGAGACACCACCGACCAGCCCAATATAGAGCGGGGCGTAAAGAACGAGATACTCAACCAGGGGGCCAACATCGCCACCAACACCAACAACACCTCCAACGACATCATGCGGGCGATGAAATCCGCCTATACCAGCATCTCCACACTGCTGGAGCAGGACGCTCTGTCCAAATACGATATCTCCGACGCCTTTATCAACTTTTTCCGGGACGCTTCCATCAACCGCAAGACCATAAACGACCTCAACGCAGTGCGGGGGACCATCTATTCCGTCAGCCGGGAGGTATTTGACAAATCGCTGATTGCGGAGACCGCCAACAGGGCCAAGCCTGCCCCACAGCCCTCCAAGCTCACTCCTGTACAGGAGGCCGCTCCGGTCAATCCTCCTGTAACGCAGGATACTCCCGCACCGGAACAGCAGACCGCCCCACCGGTTACTCCTCCTGTAAGCCAGGAGGTCCCCGCGCCGGAACAGCAGACCGCCCCACCGGTTACTCCTCCTGTAAGC
>JAAWRH010000030.1 GCA_022800935.1 Oscillospiraceae bacterium | reverse complement strand
AAAGAAAGGAATAAGCTATGAAAAACATGCAAAGCATCAAAAAACGTGCTCTGGCATTTTTACTGTCACTGGCGATGTGCATGAGCCTGTTGAGCACGGCTGTGTTTGCGGTGGAAGCAGGTGGCACAACCGGCGCGGAGGATTCTCCCGTTGCGTCGGATACTCAAACCAGTGACGAGACAACCAATGAAACCGGCGCCGAAGGCGGCACCACGCCCGCAGAGGGCAATATTGGCGACGTCGGGGGCGAAGCTGTGTCCACTGAAGGCGAAGACGACGCCAAAGAGGAGGAAGCTCCTGTCTATATCTGCGGCAAAGAGGAACACACCCACGGCGAAGACTGCTATGAGCTGCGCCCGGTTTATGAGCTGATTTGCGGCAGTGAAGACGAAAATCATGAACATACTCCCGAATGCTATGGCGAACCGGTCCTCAAATGTAAATTTGAGGGTTTTGAAAATGGAGAAAGCCATGTCCACACAGAGGAGTGCGAGGGCGAAGCTGAGCTGGTCTGTGAGCTGGGGGAGGGCGATAGACATATCCACACCGGGGAATGCCTCGGTGAATCTGTGCTGTCCTGCGAGCTGGAGGAAAGCGAAAGCCATACCCACGATGAAGAATGCTACACAGAAACCGAGAAATCTGTCCATGAGCTGACCTGCGGCCAGGAAGAGGGCGAAGCCCACATCCACAGCGAGGAATGCTACACGGAAACTATTGAAACTGTCAGCGAGCTGACCTGTGGGCAGGAAGATTACGAGGGTCATTCCCACGATGAAAACTGCTACACTACCGGTCTGACCTGCAAACTGGAGGAAACCGAAGGCCACATCCATGGTGAAGAGTGCTATCAGCCCGCCTTAATCTGCGGCACGGATGAGACGCACGAGCACACCGCGGAATGTTATAAGACCGAGAAGGTTTCAATCTGCGAAGTTGAGGAGCATGTCCATACAGTGGAATGCTGTGCTGTTTATGATGAGCTTTTCAATGGTTTGCAGGCGCTGAGCGATAAGTTCCCCGCATTTCAGATGGAGTATTTCGACAACTTAACCGAGGATGTGGAAGACCCCTTAGCCGGTTTTGCCGCCAAGGCCTCCGCACAGTTCGGCGAGGAATTCAATGCCCTGTTGGAATTATATAAACAGCTCCCCACGGAGTTGGCTGACAGCGAGGGTTATCTTACTCTGAAAACCGCTTTGGAGACATTCGCGTCCGCTATGGGCGGTGATCTGAACAGTGGAATAGCACGGATGGATACCATCTATCCAATCAAATACACTGAAAACAATATCAACTTTGAGCTGTATGAAAACGGCACCGCCAAGGTTATCAGCGGTGAGAAGAACCAGTATTACCGCATCATCGTTCCCGGTACTGTTACATATGAAGACAGAACGTATCGTGTAACCGTTATTGGTGAACAGGCATTTTACAATAAAGGCTATGCACAGGTGACTCTCTCTGAAGGCTTAGAGACCATTGAAAAAAACGCCTTTGGTTATACTTATCTATACGGTAAGGATTTGGTAATTCCTAACAGCGTAATCACCATTGAAGAAAGAGCGTTTGCTGGTTTTAATCGTTATGCAACCGAGGCATCCCACATCAACAAAATCATTCTTGGCGACAATTTGGAAACCATTGGCTACTGCGCGTTCTACTTCAACGCGGGTATTACGGATAATAATGTCATTGCTCCGTTCCCTGTGGAAGTTGAATGCGGAACCAACCTGAAGAGTGTTGATCCATGGGCGTTTTACTATAGTTATAGCTACAACGATGTAAAATCTGTTACAGTTCGCGGCTTTGAAGGGGCTATAGACGATGTGTTAAACGCTGTATATGCGTTTAGCGCCTGTGGCCTTACCTATACCATGATAGACAGTAATAATATTCTCAGTGTACAATCTTTGCAGAAAGCGATTAACGAATCCAACGGCCCCACCAGATTGACGTTGAAAAATGCGCATTACATAATAAAGGATTCCGTTGTAATTCCTAACGGCAAAGATATCACTATCACAAACGGCAATTCCACTATCGTATTTGAGCCCGAAGATTATATGTTCAAAAAGCCCATGTTCAAAATTGAAAAGGGCGGAAAACTGACCATTGACGCCGCTACAACGGAAAGCCTGATTATCAATGCCGCTCCGTTAGCCGTTCCTGGACGGCTGACCGCT
Source organism: Oscillospiraceae bacterium (assembly GCA_022800935.1). Classification (GTDB taxonomy): domain Bacteria; phylum Bacillota; class Clostridia; order Oscillospirales; family Ruminococcaceae; genus UBA1405. The sequence goes on along the minus strand of JAAWRH010000030.1, from coordinate 51,486 downwards.
ACCACATTCCAGGTAAACGGTGAACTGGTCTTAAAGGATGGCCTTATTAATGGCGGCGGCGGAATAGGAATGAATATGGGGATGTTCAGCGGCGCGATTGTGCTGGGGGACAACGCCAAATTCGATATGTCCGGCGGCGTCATTCAAGGGACTAGCACCGACGGCGCTCATAGCGCTCCTATTGTAGTCGGTTCTGGCGCTGTGTTCAATATGTCCGGCGGCAAAATCACCGATAATATCAACAGGACCAGCATATATAACGGCTATGCCGCAGGCGCAGTTCTGATTTATGGCTGGAGCTCCAGTGATATAGGCGGCAAAATGAACCTAACCGGCAACGCAGAGATCAGCAATAACTCTACCAGAGGCGTAGGCGGTGCAATTACCTTGGTTGGCAATGCTGAACTTCAGATGGATGGCGGTACGATTACTGGCAACAGGTCTACTGGCGGAACGAGTTCCAATGGCGGAGGCGTCTGTGTTGCGGGACGTACCGGAGGCATGAGTACAGCCTATGACGCCAAATGCGTGTTCACCATGGATGGCGGCGTCATCTCCGATAATGAGGCTGAATATGGCGGAGGAATCTATGTCAATTCCAACCATGTAACACTAAATGCAGGTGAAATTACCGGTAATAAAGCCAGAATGACTGGCGGCGGCGTATATGTGGAGACCCCAAATCCCAAACCAAATTCTCTAAAAATGTACAATGCACTAATTACTGGTAACACTGCATCTGTCATGGGCGGCGGCATGTATTTCTGCCCTACAGGTACAGCGGAGCTTTATATTGATCAGGGCGCCGGTATATTTGACAACACCTCCGACGGCGCTGCGGACGACTTTGTTTCCGTTGTGGTTGATATGTCCAGCAGCTCCAAGTCCGCAACCCTTTCCGAGCGTATGCTCGGCGGCGGCCGAGTCAACTGGTATCGGGACGGCAGCGTCGCCGAAACAAGTTTGAGCGGCGGCTGGGGCTTTGTAACGGAGGACTCTGTGCGTTATGACGCCGAAAATCCTGGAGATCCGCTCCCTGCTGGTTCATATAAATACAGCCTTGCGCTAAAGGCAGCCGTCTCTGACGGCGTGAAACATCTGGCGGAAGAAAGCGCTCAACTGATTATTACAGGCAACCACGCCACGCGTGGCGGCGGCGTCGGTGCTAACGGTTGGGTTACGGCGGGCTACCCCAGCGAGGATGAGGAATTTTACAGCCTGAAAATAACCAAAGCCTGGGAGAATATTCCTGAAGAAGATTGGAAACCCGTTGAAATTCAGGTAATGTCCGGCGAACACGTGTTGGAAACCGTAAAACTGAGCCAAAACAACAACTGGACCTATACCCTTACCGGGCTTTCCAAAAGCGTAGTCGATACACTGGAGGTAAAGGAGCTTACCGAAGGTTACGAGGTCAGTTATTCTGAAACCACACTGGATGGACTTGTATATTCTGTTACAGTGACCAATGGTCCCCTTGGCAGCTTGTCTGTAGAAAAGAAGTGGGATGACGGTGAAGACAAAAATCGACCCGAAAGCGCCGCTGTTCAGCTCTACAGAACAGGCAAAGAAGAGGGCGCGAAAAAAGAAGCGTTCGGCGAACCGGTTATATTGAATAAATCCAACGACTGGAGCCACACCTGGGATAACCTGGAGAAAAAATACACCTGGACGGTGGAAGAAATCGATGTGCCGGATGGATACACTCCCAAATATCAACTCAGCGAAGATGGTAAAACTATAACGATTACCAACATTGCCATTACCAATCTGGAAGTCCACAAGATATGGATTGACAGCGAAATGGGAAAGCACCCCGAAAGCGTCAAGGTTCAGCTCTATAGAGCAGGCAAAGAAACGGATGCGGAAAAACAACCGTCTGGAGAACCTGTTATATTGAACGACGCCAACGGCTGGAGCTATATCTGGGATAATCTGGAGAAAAAATACACCTGGACGGTAGATGAAATCGATGTGCCGGAAGGGTATATCTCCTCCATTGAGTATGGCGAAAATGGCACAATCGCAACCATCACCAACACCGCTATCACCACCCTAACCGTAAACAAAGAATGGATCCACAACGGCAACAACAACCATCCTGCCAGTGTTACCGTCCAGCTCTACAAGGACGGCAAAGCAGAAGGTGATGCAGTAATTCTCAGCGGCGCCACCAACTGGACCTACACCTGGGAGGAACTGGATTCCCGCTTCAAATGGACAACGGGTGAAATCAATGTTCCTGAGGGCTATACCTCTGTCACCACAACCAATGAAGACGGTACGGTTGTCACCATTACCAACACCTACAGAAGTCCGGTGACCCCTCCGCCTGAACAGCCAGATCCCACCCCTGATCCAGAACCAACTCCAGACCCTGATCCCGATCCTGACCCCGATCCGGAAGACCCCACCTATGAGGTACCGGATGAGCCCACGCCCCTGACTGAGATACCGGATACTCCGCCGCCCCTCTCAGAGCTGCCCCAGGAGGACCTTCTCGATATCTTCGATGAGGACGTTCCCCTTGCAGGCGGCATCGGAAGCGGCAACAACGACGCGGTTTGGTATCTCCTGGCACTGTTCTCCCTGGCGGGACTGGGACTGCTGAATCTTTTGGAAAAGAAGCTTTTCCGCAAATGATTTCCTGACCTTTGGCACAAGCTAAAACTCCATAAAAAGCATCAGCCGGACCGGGTTTTCCCCGGTCCGGCTTGTGTTTTGTGAGGAATGTGTTCGGTTACTTCTGACGGTTTCTCTTTTTGGCCTGCCAGATATCCGCTATGGCGCCGTATATCCCCAGTGCCGCCGCGCCAATTCCCAGGGCCGCGGCGATTCTCCCGGCGGTCTCGATGTACCGGAAGATGGTGTAGTCCTTCCACCCGTTGCGTATCTTCATCCACTGCCACAGATATTCCACAATGTTCCCCTTGAATTCCAGCCAGTCCATGGGCAGCAGCAGATTAAAGGCACACCAACGCAGCAGTACCACACTCCCAGCCACGCACAGCACCAGCCCCGCCAGGTTCAGCCATTGGGCCGGGGTGGGGCGGGGGTCATCTTCCTGGCGGAGGAGTATCGCCAGCGCCGCCGGGGCAAGGCGCAGGCAGCTCCACACCAGCAGCGTCACCGCCACCACCAGCCGCGCCAGGGAACAGCTCTGCTCCAGCAGTTCCTTGCGCTCCAGCAGACTGCGCAGCTCCTTGTACTCCAGCACCGGGCCCAGCTTGCTTTCAATGCCGCCCATCAGGCTGGAGACATACTCCCCTTTCCGGACCCCTACAAAGAATTCGGAAAGCTTCATGTCCTGCTGCTCAAAGTCCCCCAGGTAGAGGAAAGCCTCCTCATAAACCGACTGGGACATCCGGCCTATCAGGCTTTTGTCCAGCAGGTAAATCCCGCAGATGGTATAGGTCTCTTCCCCTATCGCCAGCTCCGCACCCAGAATGTCGTCGGTGAAAAACAGCTGGGTGGCAAGCCGGTCACTGATGGCAATCTGTCCCTTCTCCCAGGGGAGGGAGCCGTACTTCATCGGCACTCCCGCCAGCTGCTGGCACAGCTCGGTGGTGTAAACCGTCTGCACCGGGTTCTTTTCAATGCTGGTTTGCCTGCGGACACAGGGGGCGGCATAGAGGCCGGTCTCCTCCCCCTGCCAGCTGAGCCACTGCTCCGCCGTCATCTCGGTGGTCTTGTCAAAGAAGAAGGAGGAGGGCAGCTTTCCCACAGCCTCTTTGACGACGGCGCCCTGTATCAGCAGAAGCACCAGGGTCAGCGCCAATACAATGTATTTTTTCATATCACACTCACCGTACCAATACTGTCATGCCCGGATAAACGGGCAGGGTGGTGGTCTCCACAATTTCATACGCGCCGATGACATCTTTAGAGGTAACGGCAACCTCCTTGCTGTTTTTGGCCTTGGTCTCCACCTCTACCTTTTCCACATAATAGGCCTTGCCGAAGAGGGAATCCTTCTCCTTTACTGCCAGGACATATTCCTTGTCCGCGTCCTTTTTCACGCAGCTGGCGGGCAGCACGTTCTCAAAGTACCCGCTCATGGCACCGATGGTCACCTTGGCCTTTTTGCTTACCGGAGGACTCTCCATGTCCTTCATCACCGATTTGTAGTGCCATACCTTCCCGCTGGGGTCCATCTGCCGGGTGTGGTCCTCCGCCATTTTGGTGTCGGTCTCGGTGATTGCCACCCGCCGCACCTCGTCCCAGGACCGCTTGGAGTACTCCACGCTGACGGTGCTCAGCTTCTGGAAGCTCTCCCCTTCCTCCACCGAAAGGTCGAATTCGATGATGATATCGGAGCTGCCCCGGTGCATGGTGACGCAGTCCTCCCCCCGGAGGATTTCCTTTCCCTCCTCCACCAGCACGGCGTCCACCAGGCCCACTTCCTCTGCCCGGACAATCCCGTCGGCGGGATACCGCCGGTCCAGCTCGTCCAGCTCCACGGCGATCACCTCCTGCTGGGAGGCAAGCTCCTTCCTGGTCCGCTGGCGACCGTCCTCTGCCGTGAGGGACTGCTCCTCCAGGGCTGCGATGCTGTTTTCCGCCTTGACCAGGTCCATCTCAAAGTTCCGCTTGTAGTTTTGCCGCTGGACCATGGTGTAGCTGGAGGAAGGGTAGATGCCGTTGATGTTGCGTATCTGGTAGTTGAGCAGCTTGACCTGCTGCTTGAGCTCATCCAGCTTGCGGGCGTTGGCGATTTCCTCCGCCTCTGCCTGGGCGTCCAGCTCCTCCAGCTGGGTGGATATCTTCAACAGGCTGTCGGCGTAGTTCTGCCTCTGGACCCGGTAGTCGGAAACGTCGATGGCAAACAGCGGGGTTCCCTCGTCCACCTGCCTGCCGGTTTCCACCATTACCTCGGTCACCCGCCAGTTGTCGCGGGCTGTCACCTTGGAGGCGTCGCTGTAGCTGAACTCCCCCTCCAGGGTCTTGGTCTGGGAAATGGAGCCCTTTACCGCCTTGGCCGTGGTGACCACCGGCAGGGTGGCGTTATACACCGACTTGGAGATAAAGGTAAACAACAGCAGCAGCGCAAAAAACACCACCGTCAGGGACAATATAAATTTCTTTTTTGTCATAATCTCTTCCTCACTTCAACACCGAATAGCTGATTCCTTCCATCAGCTGGTCCTCAAAGAACACCAGCAGCAGCACCGCCGGTATCATGGAAAGCACCCCGCAGGCGAAGCCCAGGGCCATGCTCTGGGCATTCACCGAGAGCAGGAACACCGAAAGGGGCTGTTTAAAGGTATCCTGTATGAACACAATGGGCTGCTCCACCATGTTCCAGGCGTCCACAAAGGACAGCACCGTCAGGGTGACAATCCCCGACTTGCAGTTGGGGACCAGTATCCTCCACAGGGTGACAAAGCTGCCCGCCCCGTCCAGGTAGGCGGATTCCAGCAGGGAATCCGGCACCGCCTCCATAATCTGCCGCATCAGGAACACCCCGAAGGCGGAGAATATCCCAGGCAGAATCAGGGAATAGGAGGTGTTCAGCAGCCCCAGGGCCCGGACCACCATATAGGTGGGGGTCAGGGTCACCTGGTAGGGGAGCAGCATCAGTACAATGATGCAGTAAAAGATGGCGTCCCTGCCGGGGAACTTAAACTTGGAGAATGCGTATCCCCCCAGGATGGAGATCACCAGCTGCCCAACCGTGATGGCTGCGCAGATGCCCAGGGATATCCAAAACCGCATCAGGTAGCTGGGCTGGCGGATAAACAGGTCCGCGTAGCCGTCCAGCTGGATGTGGTCGGGCAGCAGGTGCATAGGGGTAAAGGCATCGCTGATGGTGATATCTCCAAAGTTCCGGACTACCTCCTCCCCTCCCATAAAGGAGCCGGAGAGGGTAAACAGAATGGGGAACAGCACGGTCAGGGCAATGACCGCCAGGAGGGTACAGAGGATCAGGTTTTTCCAGAAAGTGTTCCACCTTCTCCTCCATTTGCTCATGCTCATGACCGGGTACATTGCATTGGTACTCATAGCTGTACACTTCCTTTCCGGTGGCGGTGCAGGAACAGGGCCAGCACCACCAGGGCGATCACCAGGAACACATAGATAGAGGCTGTGGAAAGCCGCTGATAGTTCAGGTTCTGGAAATTGTTGTTCATAAAGTGTTGTAGCATATAGATGCTGGAATGGGGATAGGCCCCGCCCAGGGCATAGGCCTCCCGGAACACCTTAAAGGAGTTGACGATACTGATGACAAACACAAAGAAGAAGGTAGGCCCCAGCAACGGCAGGGTGATGCTCCGGAAGATGCGCACCGGACCGGCCCCGTCCACCCTTGCCGCCTCCCGGTACTCGTTGGGAATCTGGGAAAGGCCGGTAAGGAACAAAATCATGTTGTAACCGAAATTTTTCCAGACATACAGCAGGAGCAGTATGTAAAAGGCGTTGTCCGAATGGAGGAAATTGACGGGCAGCTGTTGAAAGCAAAGGCTATTGAGGATGCCCGACTGCTCAAAGACAATCTGGAACACCATAACGGTAGAGGCCACGGGGATGACATAGGGGGTCAGGAAGATGGTGCGGAAAAAGCTGTGGCCAATGATTTTCTGGTCCAGGGCCAGGGCGAGGAGGAGGGAAAAGAGGATAATAGAGGGCACCCCCATGACGATAAAGTGGAAGGTATTGGCCGCGGCCAGGCGAAAGGATTCGCTGTTGGCGACAGAGATATAGTTTTCCAATCCGGTGAACTGCTGGGTAAGGCCGCTCTGGAAGGAGCGGACGATACTGATGACAAAGGGGACGGCGAAGAACAGGAGAAAACCGGCCAGGGGTATGGCGGCGTAGGCCATACCGGTGAGGGCTTTCCGGCGGCCCAGCCGGAACCGGGGTTTGGGGGTTGGAATGGTTTTCATCGGCAAAAGCTCCTTTAAAAAGGTTTTGGGTCCGGAGAAGCGGTAAAGCAGCCTCACTCATCCATGTAGATGGTCAGCTTGGATTTCAGTTCATCAAAACAGGCTTCATAGGTTTTTTCGTCCTTGAAGAAGGGTTCCATGGACTCCCAGGTCATGGTGATGATGGTACTGTCATACAGTGTACTGGTTTCAGCCTGTAAAAGCTGGTCCATATGCCCCAGCAGCGCCTCCGCAGGCAGGGCGGGAACGCTCCCGATTGTCTTGTAGCTTGCATCATAAAACTTTATGCTTGGCTCGTTCATCTGCTCCCGTACCTTCAGGCCAAGGGCTTCTTTGCTGACCGGGCAGAAAATGTTTTCGTACTGGAGCGTTCCCTTGTAGTTCACCTTCCTCGCCTGAATGCTCTCGGAGAGCAGTATCTGTATGAATCGATAGGCGTTTATCTGATTTTTGGAGCTGGCGGGCACCGCCGTGTAATACATATAGCTGGTAGAAACCCTGCCCTCCGTGTCCCGCAGAATAAAGTCGATATAGCCGCCGTCCACCGCCTGAAAACACGCGCCATACAACCTGAAATGGTTGATCTCGGAGTACAGCCAGGTGTAGCAATAATTCACTGGCAGCCATGGGGGTGCATTGGTCATCCTGCCGCTGACAAATTTTCCGTCTTGATAGTCCCATTTGTAGCAGGCTTTATATGCCTCCATAAAGGCGCGGATGGTCTCCGGGTTTGGGCAGATCTGCCGGTTCTCATAGTCGATCAGCTTCAGGTTGGCGATTTCCAGAAAGCGGCCAAAAAATCCTGTGTAGTGCATCATGAGCTCCAGCTCCAGGTTCTGGTCCAGCAGCGGGGAAACCTCCCCCAGCTGGCGCAGGAAGGATATGGTATCCCCACACTCCACCTGACCGATTCCCAGCGACTCCAGCACCGGCGTCCTGGCCAAAAAGGCGGGATACGTCACATAGATGGGGACAATGTACTGCCTGCCCTGATATTTTCCGGCGTCGAAAACCCCTGGCAGAAAGTCCTCTTCCTTGAAATTCTTGTCCTGCTCAAAGAAGGGGGACAGGTTCAGGTAGATGCCGCCCTGCATGGCCTTATAAATATTGGCGTTCAGATAGGACGGAAAGATAATATCCGGCCCCTCCCCTGACAGCAGCTCGTTGGTCACGCGGTCGCAGTACTGCGCCATTCGCTCTTCATAGGTCCCGGTTGTGGAAAAATCCTCGATGGTCACCTTCACATCCGGATATATCTGACGGAAAAGCATAATAGCCTCCGACATCCAATCTGGGGTATAGGGTGGACGGTAAATGACAAACTCATCGGTGGGCTCTGTGTTCACCACCGGCGCGGCGGATTCGCTGGGGTTTTCGCTTGCTGCTTCGCCCTGGCACCCGGCCAAACCTGTCAGCATCAACGCCAACATCAAAAACATACTCAATATCCTTTTCATCCTCATGTCCTTCCTCATAGCCACATTTTATATTTTCTATCGTTGTAACGCGATACGTATTAAAAATGGCAATAGCTGTCCCCTGGGCGCTGCCGATCTCCGTCTTTTTTTACTTAAACAGAACAGACAGCTCCCCACTCTCGATGATTTCCAGCTTTGGCTCTTGGTCGTCTTACTCGATAAGCTTCCTGATCTCCTCCGCCTCCTCCTGGGAAAGCTTTTTGCCCCCGGTAAAGGCCGACACCAGCTTGCTGATGGAGTTGTCAAAGGAGGTCCTCACCAGCTTTTCGGTCCACTGATGTACATATTCATCCTTGCTGACCATGGGATAATACACATAATTTTTCCCGGAGGTATCCACCCCCAGCAGGGAGGACTTCTGTAAATTGGAAAGATAGGTCCCCAGCGTCTGCTTTTTCCAGCCCCTTTCCACTACCGCAGGCTGCTCCAGCAGCTCCTTGAAGGTAAAGCTGCGGTTGCCGCCTTCCCAGAAGATGTCCATCAGTGTCATCTCTGTGTTGCTCAGACCGTAATTTCTTTTCATAATCATAGTATAGCACTCCTTTACATGGTGTAAATGAAAAAGATTTTATCCGATTTGGATTTAAGAAGGGACAGCTTCCCCCAGGCCCCCAGCGTTTATTCATGGGGGCATTTTTTCAGGTGAGTATCTCCGGCGTATTCCTTTTCCAGTATTTTTCCGCACTTGGTACAGCGCTCCGAGTCATAGAAAATGGTGTCGCAGCTTCCGTCGGCGTTGCGGGTGTGCTCGCCCAGGGTGGTGGAGGTGAAGTTGTGCTTGCAGAGGGCCATATTGATGTTGGAAAGGCGGTAGCCGCTCTCCATATCCACAAACACATCCCCGCTGCCGGAATGGAAGTCCGCATAGTGGTCCATGTCGTCGCAGACGATATAGCCGCTGTCCGGGCTGAGGTCGTGGGCCAGCTCGATTTCCGTCACCGGGTCAAAGGCCAAAACCGAGGTCCTGCCCGCAAGGGCGACCGCCGCCGACACAAAGGTCGTCCAAATCCGCTTCTTCCGCTTGAGCTCCCTGATTTCCAGCACCCGCCTTTTAATGGTTCTGGCGTCGTCCCCCAGCATCCCCACAGAGGCGGCTTTGTATTTCCGCTCCCCGCTGCCGGTGGCCATGTTGATGATGCAGCCGCAGTATCTCTGCCGCGTCTCCTTGTTGTAGGCGGAGACGGTTTTGTCGTCGCAGTGTATTTCGCACAGGTTGCACAGCTCGTGGAACAAAATATAGGAGATGGGGTTGAACCAGTGGACTGCAATCACCGCCAGACCTAAAAATTTGAGCAGCAGGTCGTAGCTTTTGATGTGGACCAGCTCGTGCCGGAGGATAAAGCCCCATTCCTCCTTGCCGTACTCCTTTGCCGCCTCCGGCAAAACCACCACCGGGGTAAATACGCCGATGGTCATGGGGGCGGAGCAGTAGGGGGAAAAGACAAAGTGAATGTTCCGGCTGAGTTCCAGGTCCCGCCGCAGCTCGCCGTAGTCGTCAAAGTACTCGTAGACCTTAAACTCGGTGCAGTTCCTGCGGTAGAGCCATTTGGTGCGGAAATAGCTGACGATATGTATCAGAGAGAACACCGCCGCGCATACCCCGGAGACCGCTATGCACACAAACCCGAACCTGACGGCCGGATTTATCACCAGCTGATGGCGGTTATAGATAACGGAGCTTTCAATAAAGCTGTAGCCCGGCTGACCGGCCCGCAGGCTGAAGGTGGAGATATTCCGCAGCGTCTCCGAAAACAGGTATTTCACCGCCGGTAAGGGGAGGAGAAAAAATAGGACGGCTACCCGCAGCAGATTATACCGCAGCTTTACCGAAAGCGTCTTTCGGGTGATTGCACAGACAGCGCAGTACAAAAGGACCACAGCGCTGCCAGAAAGCGACATCCATAAGATGATGTTGCCCCCACGTTCCGTCTCACCTCCTATCCGTCTTATAAGTATATAGGACTCTTATGCTTTATATCTTATACTTCTTTTTGCGCTTTGTCAATACTTCCGGAAAAAAATTGACATATTTTTTGATTTCATAAAATTATCTTACTTATAATCAAATAGTTAAAAATGTTTAGTGAATTTAACATATAAATTGCCGAAAACTTCCGAAAAAAGCGCTAAAATCGTTTTTGTTCCGCCGGATATTTCAATTTCAGCCCGTATCTGCTATACTGGTTGCAGAGCATGGTGAAGCAGCCTTCTTATTGACCGCTATAGGTTTCACCATCAAAAAAAGAGGGAGCAGCTATGTCTGTCAAAATTCGTTTGGAAACACCCGCGGATTACCGCGCCGTTGAGGAGCTGAACCGCCGCCTGAGGGAACTGGGCTTTGTCGAAAAGCTGCCGCCCTCCGCTTACGGGCAGGACACGGATTTCCGCTGAAAAACAGGGGATTCTCGTTTTATGTCGTGTACTTTTTCCGCCCAAAGGGCTATGATGATGGTGAAAGGAGGGGCCAAACCGATGAACCAAAAGAAAATCGGGGCGTTGCTGCGGGAGCTCCGCAGGGAGAAAAACCTGACCCAGGAACAGCTTGCCGAAATCCTCGGTGTGACCAACCGGAGCGTCTCCCGGTGGGAGAACGGCGTGAATATGCCGGACTTCGACCTGGTGATTGAAATCGTCAATTACTTTGAGGTGAGCATCGACGAATTTTTGGACGGAGAAAGGAAGAACGATATGATTGACAAAAAGACAGAGGAAAAGCTTCTGAAGGTGGCCGACTACGAAAACGCGGAAAAGCAGAAGATGTTAAGGCGCATATGCAGGCTTTTTATCCTGGCAATCGCCGCGTTTATTGTGTACGCCGTTCTGGATGTGCTGGAGCTGACCGAAACCGGTATCTATGAGGACATTGCCTCCTTTTCCCTGGGCCTTGTCTTTGGAATGCTGCTGGTCGGCGCGCTGTTTACCAGCCGCTACATGGGCAGGATACACGCCTTTAAGCAGAGGCTGCTGCGCAGGGTAAAAGGACAGAGTACCGAAAACACCGCCGGTTGAGCGTCAGCCGGGCATAAAAAGCGGCGCTGTCCCCATGGTTGAGAACAACCATGGGGACAGCGCCTTTTCCGGTTTCGTCCAAAGTATTACAAGCTAACAGCTCAAAGCTCTTCTTCCGTCACCAGGAAGCCGTAACAGTCAAGCTCCCTTACGGTTCCGACGGGAATCTCCTCTCCCGTTATCATATCCCGGCATTTTGCAGGCACCGAGGGAAGCTTTACCTTCCCCTCCGAGAAGTTCAGGTAGAAGCGGTACCGCTTCTCTCCATCCACACGGGAATGAATCTCCAGCCCCAGGGGCAGGGCCTTTATCCCCATGTGCCTCTCCTTGAAAATGTCGGCGTAAATATCCAGCAGACAGTCGTCCTCCACCCTTGCGGCAATATGTACCGACATCCCCTTGCCGTAGGGGTGTACTGTCACCGCCGGCTGCCCGGCGTAGAAGTCCTCCAGGTAGGTTCCCGCCGCCTTGGCCCCCCGCAGGGTCAGCAGCTCGCAGAACTCCGCCGCGGGGTATTCCTTGCCGTTCCAGCGGATGCGGTTGCTCTGCCCCGGATACAGGGTGTCCAGCTCTGCGGCCTCCACCCCGGTCAGCTCCATCAGGCCGTCGCCGGGGAAGCCGCCCAAAAAGGCGAGGGTGCTCTCGTCTACATATCCGGTGAGCCAGGTGGTCACCACCACGCCGCCTGCGGCGGTAAAGTCCTTGAGCCGCTGGGCCACGCCCGGCTTTAACAGGTACAGCATGGGGGCGGCGATCAGGTCGTACCCCTCAAAGGATTCGGTGCTGGAGATGACATCCGGGTCCTCCCCCAGGCGGAGCATGGCCCGGAAATGCTGGATGCAGGTCTCGTTGTACTTCTTGTCCTGCTTGGCCGCGCCCGCCATATCCTCAATGGCCCACCGGTTGTCCCAGTCATAGATGACCGCCGCGCGGGGCGACGGGACCGACCCGGCCAGGTTGGAGAGGGCCTTCAGGGTCTGTCCGGTCTCGCTGACCTCCTGGAAAACGCGGGTGTCGTCCCGTCCGGTGTGGTCCACCACCGCGCCGTGGAACTGCTCAAAGGAGCCGCGGCCCATGCGGAACTGGAAATACTGCACCGTGTCCGAGCCGCTGGCGATAGCCTGTAAACAGGCCAGCTCATGGAGGCCGGGGCGCTTGAGCTTGTTATAGGGCATCCAGTTGACCTTGGAGGGGGTGCTCTCCATCAGCATAAAGGGCTGTCCCCGCTTGAAGGAGCGCATCAGCGAATGGTTGAAGGCGGTCTCCGACGCCACGGCGTACAAGGGCTGCTCATTGTGCCAGCGGGGGTAGGCGTCCCAGGAGATAACGTCGATTTCCTTGGCGATTTCGTTGTAATCCAGGCCGCCGAACAGCCACATAAAGTTGGTTGTCACCGGCAGGCTGGGGGCGTACTGTTGAAGGGGCTCTGTTTCATTGCGGATAAAGTCCGCGGTGTTGGCGGTGGTAAAGCGCCGCCAGTCCAGCAGCATCCCCAGGACCGAATGCTCCCCCTGGTCCATGGGCGGGTCGATCTGGTCAAAGGAATCAAAGGTATGGCTCCAGAAGCCGGTCCACCAGGCGTGGTTGAGCTGGCCGATGTCGTTGTGATACCGTTCCCGCAGCCAGTCCTGGAATTTTTTCCGGCAGAGGTCGCAGCAGCAGGCCCCGCCGAACTCGTTGGAGATGTGCCAGAGAATCACGCCGGGATGCTGGCCGTACCGCTGGGCCAGGCGGGTGTTCATCTCCCGCACCTTTTGGCGGTAAACAGGGGAGGTGATGCAGTGGTTGTGGCGTCCTCCGTGGAGGTTGCGCTTTCCGGTGGGGAGGACCCGGCGGACCTCCGGGTATTTTTCATCCATCCAGGCGGGTCTGGCCCCGGAGGGGGTTGCCAAGATGGTATAGATGCCGTTCTGATAGAGGCGGTCGATGGTTTGGTCCATCCAGTCAAAGGTATATACGCCCTCCTCCGGTTCCAGGGCGGACCAGGCAAAGATGCCCAAGGAGACGCTGTTGATGCCGGCTTTTTTCATCAGCTCGACATCCTTTTCCAGGATATCGGGGCGGTCCAGCCATTGATCGGGGTTATAGTCCCCGCCGTGGAGCAGGCCGTTAAGCTGGGGAAAAAGTGGGGTATAAGAGGAAGCCATCATAAAACCTTCTTTCATATAAAATAGGGGAACAGAAAAGGGGAGGCGAGATAGTAATATTATACCATGGAAGCGCGGTAAAAAGCAATCTGAAACTTGCAATATGGCCAAACAGGGAGTATACTGTAGAATGTACCAAACGGCATAAAGGCCGGCGCTGCCGCCTGTCGTATTTTATGAGAGAGGATGTAAAACAATGGAATCCAAAGCCCAAAACGGCGTATGGCCGGTAATGCTCACCCCCTTTACCGATACAGGGCGGGTGGACTACAAGGCCCTGGAGGCCCTCATCCAGTGGTATGAGGAGCGGGGCGTCAGCGGCCTGTTCGCCGTCTGCCAGTCCAGCGAGATGTTTTTCCTCAGTCTTCAGGAGCGGGTGGAGCTTTCCCGCTTTATCAAAAGGACCGCCCATGTGCCGGTGATTTCCTCCGGACACACCTCCTACAGCATCGACGACCAGATTGATGAGCTGAAGCGGGTGGCGGATACCGGCGTGGACGCGGTTATCCTGATCACCAACCGCCTGGCGGAACAGGGCAGCGCCCCTGAGGTCTGGCGGAACAGCCTGGACCAAATCCTTGCCGCCCTCCCCGGCGATCTTCCCCTGGGCTTTTACGAGTGCCCGTACCCCTATAAGCGGCTTATCTCCGACAGCGAGATTTCCTATGCCGCCGGGACGGGGCGGTTCCACTTCCTCAAGGATACCTGCTGCGACGCCGCCCTGATTCAAAGGCGGCTGGAGCTCATCAAAGGGAGCAGTCTCAGGCTTTTTAACGCCAACACCGCCACCATTCTGGATTCCCTGCGCCATGGGGCGGCGGGCTTCTCCGGGGTTATGGCCAACTTCCATCCGGAGCTGTATGTCTGGCTCTGCCGGAACTGGGATAAGGAGCCGGAAAGGGCGGAGCTGGTCCAGGCGTTCCTCACCATGGCCTCCCAGATTGAAAAGCAGCTTTACCCAGTCAACGCCAAGGCGTATCTGCAAGGCAAGGGGCTTCCCATAACCATCTATACCCGCTCCAAAAACCATCACGAAATGTCCCCGTTGTTCCTTAGCGAGGTGGAACAGTTGGACCGCCTAACAGAATGGTTCAAGAAAAAAATGTAAACAGCATTGGAAGGAGTACAAAATGGGTAATACATATCAAAATCCGGTACAGCGCGGCTTCTTTCCCGACCCCTCTGTCGTTCGTGTGGGAGACGACTACTATATGGTCAACTCCACTTTCCAGTATTTCCCCGCCATCGCCATCAGCCACTCCAAGGATATGGTCCACTGGGAAATCATCGGCCACGCCGTCACCGATTCCGACGACCTGGATTTGCAGGCCATCCGGGATTCCCACGGCATCTGGGCGCCGGACATCTCCTACAGCAACGGCAAATTCATCATCATGGCCACCCTGCGCCTGAATGCCGACGGCAAGCGGGACAACAACGTCATGCGCCGCCAGCTGGTGGTCTCCTCCGACAGGCCGGAGGGCCCCTACAGCAAGCCCAGCTGGATTGAGGTGGACAGCATCGATCCCTCCCACTTTGTGGATGACGACGGCAAGCACTATATGGTCATCAGCCCCGGCATCAACCTGGTCCCCCTCAGCGACGACTGCACCAGGGCCACCGGCGAGGTGATTCCCGTGTGGCGCGGCACCGGCGAAAGGGCCTCGGAGGGGCCCCATATCCTCAAGCGGGGCAAGTATTACTACGCCATTCTGGCCGAGGGCGGCACCGGCTACGGCCACGGCATCAACGTGGGCCGTTCGGAAAACCTCTTCGGCCCCTATGAGTCCTCCCCCTACAACCCGTTGATGCGCCAGTTTGACCCCGACGCCCTGCTCCAGCGGACCGGCCACGGCAAGCTGGTGGAGACCCAGAACGGCGACTGGTGGGTGTACTACCTGATGGGCAGGGCCAACCAGGGCCATTACACCACCATAGGCCGGGAATCGGGGCTGGACCCTGTCACCTGGCTGGAGGACGGCTGGTTCATCATCAACGACCGCAAGGGCCCCAGCACTGTGCAAAACTCCCCCAATCTGCCCCAGCATCCCTTTGAAAAGTGGACCAGGGACGATTTTGACAGCGAAACCCTGAACTTCAACTGGGAATTCGTCCGCAACCCAGCCAAGGGCAGCTATTCCCTCACCGAAAGGCCGGGACATTTCCGGATATGGACCCTGGACGGGCAGCTTTCCGAAATCCGTGCCAAAAACACCCTGCTCCGCCGGGAGCAGGAGCTGAGCTACACCGCCTCCACCAAGGTGGAGTTTTACCCCTCCAGAGACGGGGAACAGGCGGGGCTCACCTGCTATTACAGCACCGCCACCTATGCCCGCTTCTCGGTCTGCTGGGAAAAGAGCAGAAAGCTCCAGCTTGTCATCAACCGCAACCACGGCGAGGAGCTGATGGCCGAGGTTTCCGGCCTCAAGGAGCAGCCGGTATACCTCAAAGTGGTGGTGGATAAGCTGACCCGAACCTTCTACTACAGCTATGATGGTACCGAATGGCTCCACGCAGGCACCCTGGAAAACTGCATCTACCTCTGCGACGAGGGCGTCCCCGATGACCCCAAGCGTCATACCGGTACCCTGGTGGGTATCTATGCCAACAACGGAGGCTGCGGAACACGGATTCCCGCCGATTTCGATTTCTTTGAGTATTTGGATTGAGGGATGATTTCCTTTGATCTGTTATTCTGAGCGCCATCTCATGGTCCGCGAAAGATGTTGTCAGCAGCGCTTTGCGCCGCTTCCAACCTTTCGCTGGGGCAAAAAGCCCGGATGGCCATCCTTGCATCGATTTACAAAAACTATCGTTAGCCCGCCACTGAAGGGGGATTTACACGGGCTTCTTGATTATAGTGCTTTTTAGATATGGTTTACGCTTTTTTGGTTGGTGCAGGGGTGTTTCGCGCCTGCGGGCGCGACCAAAGGGCGCCGCCCTTTGGAAACCTGCCACTTTCGAGAAAGCGGCCAAAGCTTTCAATTTTACTGCGTCTTTTGACTATCATTTTACTTAAAGGAGCGTTTTTTCATGCAGATCAACCGCCACTATCTGGATTTAAAGGACAGCTACCTCTTTGCCACCATTGCCAAAAAGGTGAACGCCTATCAGAGCGCCAACCCTCAGGCTAAGCTCATCCGCCTGGGCATCGGCGACGTCACCCTCCCCCTCTGCCAGGAGGTCATCCAGGCCCTCCACGGCGCGGTGGACGAAATGGCCGTCAAGGAAACCTTCCGCGGCTATGCCCCCGACGAACAAGGCTACCCCTTCCTGAAACAGGCCATCCGGGAATATTACGCCGGACACGGCGTAAAGCTGGAGGAAAACGAAATTCTCGTCAGCGACGGCGCAAAGAGCGACCTAGGCAATATCCTGGATATCTTCTCCGAGGACAACACTGTCCTGATTCCCGACCCCGTGTATCCTGTCTATGTGGACACCAACGTGATGGCGGGACGCAAGGTGCTGTTTATGGACGCCACCGAGGAAAACGGCTTCCTCCCCCTGCCGGACCGCAGCGTCAAGGCGGACCTCATCTACATCTGCTCCCCCAACAACCCCACCGGGGCGGTATATACCCGCGAGCAGCTGAAGGAATGGGTGGGTTATGCCAACGAGCAGGGGGCAATCATCCTCTATGACGCGGCGTATGAGTGCTTTATCCAGGACGAAAAGCTCCCCAGGAGCATCTTTGAGATTGAGGGAGCCCGGACCTGTGCCATTGAATTCTGCTCCTTCTCCAAGATGGCGGGCTTTACCGGAACCCGTTGCGGATACACCACCATCCCCAACGAGCTGGTACGGGATGGCCAGTCCATACAAAAGCTGTGGCTGCGCCGCCAGACAACCAAGTTCAACGGGGTTGCCTATATTGTGCAGAAGGCTGCGTTGGCGGTATTCACCGCTGAGGGACAGCGGCAGATTAAGGAGAATCTGGGGTACTACATGGAGAACGCCCGGACCATTGCGCGGGCCATGGAGGAGATGGGCATTTGGTTCACCGGAGGTGAGCATTCGCCGTACATCTGGCTGAAGTGCCCCAACGGGATGAAGTCGTGGGATTTCTTTGATCTGCTGTTGGAGCAGGCGAATGTAGTGGGAACTCCCGGTGCGGGATTCGGGAAGAACGGGGAAGGATTTTTCCGGCTGACCGCCTTTGGGGATAAGCAGAGCACGGTTGAGGCAGTGGAACGGATGAAAAAGCTGCTAAAGTAGGAAAGCCCCAAAGGAAGAGATGACCTCGCTCAAATCAAAAAGGTTTGGGGTCCAGGGGGCTGTTCCTCAAAAGCCCCCTGGCAGGTCCAGGGCAGCGCCCTGGTCGCGCCCGCAGGCGCGAAACACCCCTGCACCAACCAAAAACCACGTTGACCCCGCCTAAAAACCGCTAATCCAAAAAGCCCGTCTTTTGCTCTCTCCGGTGGCGAGCCAACTCTGGTTTTCGTAAACCCATCAAAGGAAGCAATCCGGGCTTTTGGCCCAGCGAAAGGCTGGAGGCGGCCCATAGCCGCCGACGGCATCTTTCGCGGACCGGGAGATGGCGCTAAAGGCAACAAGAAAAAACAAGCTCTGTGGACAACCGGCCCAAAACCGGCCATCCACAGAGCTTATTTTGTGTGAATTATCTTCCCTTCTCCAAAAAAATCCCGCACAAATCCGTCAGGATATCCGAGGGCAGCATCCCGTACTGAGAAAGCCGCCCGGCGCAGCGGTCCGCCGCCATGCCGTGGAGAAACACCCCGCACCGCGCCGCATCTATGGGAGGGATCTTCTGGGCGGCAAAGGAGCCTATCATCCCCGCCAGCACATCGCCGCTCCCCGCCTTGGCCAGCCCGGCGTTGCCCGTGGGGTTGATGTAGTTCCTCACCCCGTCGGTGATAATGGTGTCCGGGCCCTTTAACACCATGATGACATGGTATTCTTCCGCAAAGGCCCTGGCGGCCTGGAACCGGTCGGCCAATATGTCATTGAGCCTTCTTCCGGTCAGCCGGGACATTTCCACCGTGTGGGGGGTCAGTATCGTCTTACCCCTTCGCTCCAGCAGGATCTCTGGCTGGGACGCCAGCACATTCAGCCCGTCGGCGTCGATGATAAGCGGACACTCCACATTGCGGATCAGGGAAAAGATCAGTTCCTTGGTATCCTCCGACTTGCCGATGCCGCAGCCCGCCAGCACCGCGGTGCAGCGCTTGGCCCGTTCAATCAGCTCCGGAATGTTGGAAGCGGCGATCTGGTTGAGCTCGTTTGGTGCCAGAAGCATCATGGTGGATTCAATCAGCCTGGATGACAAATCCCTTCCCACCGGCTCCGGCGCGGCAAGGGTGACATATCCCGCGCCGCAGCGCATGGCCGCCGTGGTGGAAAGCACCGCCGCGCCCGTATACCCCAGGCTGCCGCTGACGTTGAGGAATTTTCCATAGGTCCCCTTGTGGGAATTGGGGGTGCGCACTGGCAGACAGGCAAAGACATCCTCCTCCTCGGAGACCTCCGTCTCCGACATAATCCCCTTGCGGCATTCGTCAGGAATGCCGATTTCCACGGTAAACACCCGCCCACACCTGCCGGCGGCCGGGGATAGCTTATGGGCCAGTTTCAGGCTGTCAAAGCAGATGGTGAAGTCCGCGTTGACAGCATAGGGATTGTCCCCACAGGAATCCGCGCGGATGCCGCTGGGGACGTCCAGCGAAAACACCGCGCACACCGAGTTGTTGATAAGCTGAAATATCTCCTTGTGCGCTTCGTCCGGTTCCCCGGAAAAGCCGGTGCCGTATACCGCGTCCACGATGATATCGGTGTTCTGGGCCAGGCCGCGCACCTGCTCCTGATGCCCGCTGTAATCAATGACCAGCGCCCCCTGATTGAGAAGCTGCTCCAGCATCGACTGGGCCTCGTTTGTGACCGGTACCCCATCGGTCAGCACCGCCACCACCTTCACGCCGTCGTTGAACAGATGGCGGGTCACAACAAACCCGTCCCCGCCGTTGTTTCCCTTGCCGCAGAATATGAGGCACTTTGTGGCCTGGGGCTCCTTAATGACCTTGCGGATAATGTCCGCTGCCCTCTCCCCCGCATTTTCCATCAGCTGCGCAAAGGTCATACCCTGGTCAACAGCCGCGCTTTCGATTGCTTTCATCTGCTGCGTTGTGACTATCTTCATGTGATGTCCTCCCGAAAGGCTCTTGATTGTTATGGGAACCGGCCGCCGTCCTCACCGCGGCCGCTATATCCTTATTATACACGATTTTATGATAATTGCAAATCAACTTTTCAGCTTTGCTGCCGCGTTTTTTTATCGTTTCCGGCCTTTCCTCCCACCCTTGCTCCACCCTGTCCTCTGTTTTCTCATAGCGCCTATATGTGCAAAATATACATAAGTTTCAAACAATTATAAAATAAAATGCTGAAATTTACGAAACCCTCTTGCGTTTTGCATCAGTCTGTGCTATTATAGAATCACAGAAAGGAGAGTGATACCCGATGACCTAGCAACAGAGAACGTTTCCCGACGTCAATTCCAATGTGGAACTGTAAGAGGGAGAACAAGCCAGAGTTCAAAAGAAAAGTGTCCATCAGCTGCAATGAATGTAACATGGAGCATATCCAACACCATCAAAAGAATGGGAGCTGATACCATTGCAGGAAAAATCACAGAAATTTGAACAGGCATTGGCGGGATAAATCTTTAAGCTGAAAACGAAATTCCCAGTGATATCCAATCTGTCAGAATGGAACGTGAAAGCGCAATAGCGCCGGTCAAAGCGAAATCCAGGCGGAAACAGAATCAAAGCAGGGAGTGAAACGAAATGTGGAGTTTTCATTTTTAAGAAACAGTCCCTTATTTCCCGAAAGCTGAATCCAGAATGGAAAAGCGAAAACAGAAGGGGAACTATCATCTGTGAAGGAATTACTGTGTAAAACAAAGAGATTCGACAGAGCGTATCGGAAAAGCCGATAAAATGAATCCCGGAAGAGGCTTCGTGAAAAGGTTCCGCGCAGTTATCGAGGGACTGGGAGCAGTCAGGGAGAGGAGGATACGCCGAAAGAGGTTTTCATAAGCTGTCGAAAAGGGGAGGGCCATGGCAGGCCGGAGATGCTGTTTTACCGAATTCCATTGAGCGGTGTTTGAGAAAACAATAAGAGATGCCGCAGCAGAAAGCAGGGAAACATGGCGTTTTTATAGATCAGCGGTTACAGGTTATCAATAGCCGGATACACTGGATATATAGGATGGAATGTAGACTTGCTTATCTTTTCACGAAAGGGTGTACCAATTATAGAAGAACCAAAAAATAACTGACGGCCTGATTCAAAGTATGCGAACAGCATTTTGAATCAGGCCGTTTATTGTTTTGGGCTTTTATTTCAGCTAGTTTAAACAAGAAAAAATATTGCTGGCGTCAACTGAAAAATATCGTTTTTTCGCACTGGCGCTGATACAGACAGCTTCAAAAAAGTGATCTGAAATTATGAAAATGTGGTGTCTATGACAGCTATACTACAAAAATACATTGCTCAAATCAAATATTTATGGTATAATTATCTAAAAGCACAGTGAAAGTCCCCGCTTTTCCCTGTGCGGTTCATAATTTGGAGTTGAAGCGTCCTGTGAAAAAGTTTGTCTTTAGACGGCGAGGCGGCGTCAGCATGGTTCAGCGCCGGTGGGTCATATCCTGTATGAGCTTGTCCCTAATCCCAATCATCATTGGAATTGCCATCTACTTTTTCAGCCGCAATGAATACACCCGGCAGACGCTGGACAACAACGAGGTGCTGCTGACACAGGTGCAGTCGCTGCTGGACCAGAACCTCTACGATATTCGCACCATAGCGGCCAATATCCTCTCCTGCAACGAGCTGGCGGATTTTTGCGGACATTTGAACGATTCCCCTCAAAAGCGCTCCTACTCTAAGATGAAGCTGCGGGAAAGTCTTGCGAACTTCTCCAAGCAAAACTCCTATATCGGCGGCATCTACCTTTATTTCTGGGATACACAGGAATTTGTCACCGATATGACTGCCGCCACCGCGGATATCATTTACATATCTTACCACCAGAATGATACCCTCCAGTTGGAGCAGTGGCTCAGTGAGATCAGTGAGATCTATCCCGGCAATGCCATCACCACCCCTTTGGCCAGAGGGGGGAATACACTGGCGTATATCAAAACCCTCCCCTCAATCGGCTTCATCAATACAGAGCTGAGCATTGTCATGCTGATTGACCAGAACAGGCTTCTCAACCTGGCGGACGATATCATTGAAAAAAGTGGGTGCTACTGGAATATACTGTCCGGTTCAGGGGAATTTGTACTGGATTCCACAGAGGGTATGGAGTCGGTCCTGTCCCAAAGCGAGCTTCCTATCCAGCAGGATGGCATTTTGCGCATATCTGCCGGGAAGGGACATACCCTTTCGCTGCTCGCCTCCAATACGCTGGATGTGTTTTACTGGATGCAGACCCCTCCGAACGTATACGCCCAAGCGCGGCGTTCCACTAATATTGTGTTCCTGTGCGGGCTGTTTCTGGTGCTGATTGGCTGTATTGCCTTTACGGCCTTGTTTGTTTCCCGCAATTACTCCCCCATTCAAAAGCTGCTGCAGATGGTGCCCCAGTGGAATTCGTCCAGTCCGGATAACAGAACGGATGAATACAACGTCATTATGGAGGCGTTTACCACCACGCATATGACCAACAGCCGGCTGGAGGAACAGCTTTCAAGACAGGACGCCCTTTTAATAGATACCTCCCTTGTGCTGATGTTGAAGAAATCCCTGGATGCCCGCGGCAAGCAAGAGACTTTAGAACAGCTGAAGCGGGAGTTTCCCTTTCCATTCTTTGCCCTGCTGGCCCTCAGCCCTGGAGCGGACGACCAGGGAATCACTTCGTACCCTGCGCAGGATGAGGACCTGCGGATGTTTTTACAACAAATCGGGCAGGGCATCTGCCAAAACGATAGCGCAAACTGTTTCCATCTTCTCAGGATGGATGAATGCCTGCTTCTGCTGCTCAATACCACTGGAAATCTGTGTGAATTTTGGCAGGAGCATTTTCAGGATATTACGTTGCAGCTAAACTGCTGGGCGGTGGAAAACGCCCTCCCGGTTCCCCTGCTGTCTCTGTCAAAATGCCGTGAGGGGCTGGAGCAGCTTCCCGAATGCTATGCGGAGGTTAGATACGACATTCAGTACCGCCAGGTGTTCGGAATCGGCGCAGATGAAAAACAGGCAAAGGCGCCGCATGTTCTGGAAAGCATCCTGTATTCCAGTGATGACGAGAGACGGCTGACCGGCGCGCTGTTCAGCGGCAACCCGGAGGACGTAAAGGCGGTGATGCGGGAGATATGGGATAATAACCGAAAAAACGCCGCTTTAAACCAAACATATCTACAGTGCCTGCTGCACCAGTTTACCGGCACCATGCTCCGCTCCACCAATATGCTGACAGACACCGCGGGGCTGGAGAGGATGTTTCACGAAACGCTCTATCTGCTCCAGCAGGGGGCGAAGCCTGAACAGGTGTATCCGCGTGTAGAGCAGTTGGCGGTTGAAGTGTGCTCCTTGTATGCCAGAGAGCACAAGCAGGCGGAAAGCCGCCTTCAAGGCGATGTACTCCGTTACATTGACGAGCATTACAGCGATATCAACCTGAGCGTGGAATCCCTCTGCGGCATTTTTGGCAAATCCCGGACCTATCTCTTCTCCCTGTTTAAGGAGGATACTGGCTTCGGCCTGATGTACCATATCGCCAAGGTGCGGATTGAAAACGCCAAAAAGCTGCTCCTGGATTCCGATATGACCATTCAGGAGATCGCCGTAAAGGTCGGCTTCAACTCCGCAATGAGCTTTACCCGCGCCTTTAAAAAGTATGAAAACATGGCCCCCAGCCGGTATCGAGAGTTTAACCGGAAGGGCAAATGAGAAAAAACAGACAGTCCAAAAGAGGCAGAGCCAGTTCGGTTTTGCCTCTTTTTTATTATAATAGCCCAAAAAACATTAAATTCATCTGTTTTTTTGTTTTGATTTGCTGAGGCTCTCAATATTCATTCAGCATGGCATTTGACAAAATGTAGACTTAAAAAAGAATTAAAATCATATTTTTGTTTAATTTAATCCTTAAATATCTATATAAAAAAGCAAACTGTAGGGTCAAAAACAAAATGCAGGATATAAAGCCGTCATAAAACGTAAACATATCGACGGCGCAAAATCAAAGTGATTCTTGTATTTGTGCGGATTGGTCCTTTATAATAGGGCCATGGGGAACAAGCACAAAAAACAAATTTTATGTTTGCTAAATATAGCAAAAACGCTGTATGCTTCGTACACATTGAGGTGTATTGTCCCGTAAATATTATGAAAGAAGGAAGTGTTCCGCATGGCAGAAACCACCTCGCGTGCACAACAAGTGCCATCCAACCGGTTATCACCGGCCAGGAAACAGTGCCGCTTGGCGCTGCGGCGATGGCAGCTGTACCTCATGCTGCTGCTCCCCCTGATTTACATCATTATATTCAATTATATCCCCATGTTCGGCATCCAGCTGGCCTTTAAAAACTACAATGCCCGCCTTGGTATCTGGGGAAGTCCCTGGGTCGGCTTCAAGCACTTTCAGAACCTCTTTAAGTCCGCCATGTTCGGGCGGCTGATGTACAACACCATCAGCCTGAGCCTCTTTGGATTGATTGCCGGGTTTTTTCCCCCTATCATCCTGGCCATCGCCATCAACGAGACCAATTATCCAAAGCTGCGGAAGATTACCCAGCTGGTTACATATGCCCCCCATTTTCTCTCCGTGGTGGTTGTCACCAGTATTGTGATGCAGCTGCTCAGCGGCACCGGCATCGTCAATACGCTGATTGCCAACGCAGGCGGAAATACCATCAACTTCCTGGGAGACCCCAAAAAGTTCAAGACCATCTACATTATATCCGGCATCTGGCAAGGCGTGGGTTATGATGCCATTATGTACATTGCCGCCCTCACCGCCATCTCTCCGGAGCTCTATGAGGCCGCTACCGTGGACGGCGCGAACATCTGGCAGCGCATCTGGAATGTGGATATTCCCAGCATTATGCCCACCGCTATCATCCTTTTGATTATGTCTACCTCCAAGGTTCTCAACGTCGGCTTTGAAAAGGTTTACCTCCTCCAGAACAGCTTGAACCAAAGCAGCTCCGAAATCATCTCCACCTACGTGTATAAGATGGGTCTTGTCAATACGGAATACGGATTCTCCACCGCTGTGGGACTGTTCCAGTCGGTTGTTTCCATGATTCTGCTTGTCTTTGTAAATACCATTTCCCGCAAAGTGACTGAGACCAGCCTGTGGTAAAATAACGAAAGGAGAAAGGCGATTATGACCAAGCAAAAAATCAAACGGTCCTGGGATGACCGGCTGTTCTACATACTGGATACCATACTGCTGCTTTTCATGATACTCATCGTAATCCTGCCGCTAATGCATGTAATCAGCGTGTCCCTGTCCAATTCCGGCGCGGTCAGCGCGGGCAAGGTGCTGATCTTCCCGGTGGGCTTTAACCTAAACGCCTACAAAACCCTGCTCAATACCAAGAGCATCACCACCGGCATGACCAACACCATCTATTACACGGTGATGGGTACTGTCCTCAACATCTTCATGACGATTATCTGTGCCTACCCCCTTTCCCGAAAAAATCTGCCCGGCAAAAAGTTTATCCTCTGGATATTTACCTTTACTATGATGTTTGGCGGCGGTCTGATCCCATCCTACCTGAACATCCGCAACCTGGGCCTGCTCAACACCCGGTGGGCTATGATTATTCCCGGCGCCATGAGCGTTTGGAACATGATTATCACCCGGACGTTCTTCATGAACTCCATTCCGGATGAGCTGATTGAGGCCGGCGAGATAGACGGGGCAAGCGACTTCCAATGCTTTATGCGCCTTGTTCTGCCCAACTCCACCACCATCATAGCAATTATGGCCCTGTTCTATGCTGTGGGGCATTGGAACCAGTATTACACCGCCATGCTCTACTTGAATAAGCCGGAGCTGTACAACCTTCAGCTGGTACTCCGCAACATCATCGCCTCCACCCAGGCGCTGATGGAACAGACCGACAATATCGCTGCCGCAGAAAAGACGGCGGAGACCATTGAGGTGCTGAAATACGCCGTCATCGTGTTCATCAGCCTGCCGATTATGCTGTTCTATCCATTTTTGCAGAAATACTTTGTCAAGGGTGTCATGGTGGGTTCCCTGAAGGGATAAGATGCCTAGTCCCAAATCATTACGCATACCGGTACCCGGTCAATATCCGGTCGGGTATTTGTATAAATCAACTTCCGACGTTTAATTAAGATGTCGTGAAAACACTTTTACCAAAATAAAGGAGGTTTCCCCATGAAACACACACGCGCTATGCTTTCTGGCATTCTTGCAGCGTCCATGCTGCTGAGCGTTGCCGGCTGCTCCGGTTCTGAGTCTTCCAGCGGCGCGGCATCATCCGGTTCCACTGCTTCTACAGCGTCTGGTTCATCTGCCAGCCAAGCTGAATCCGGCGGTAAAAAATCCAACGCCTTCCCCCTGGTGACAGAGCCTGCGTCCGTTTCCGTCTTCACCAACGACGACAACGGCGTGGACCTCTCCCAGAACTGGTTTACCCAGTATTATGAGAATTTGACAGGCATTACCGTCAACTGGTCTGTGGTCAACTCCGACCAGTACCTAGAAAAGCTGAACCTGATGATGGCAGGCGGCGACGAGATGGACATTTACACCACCAAGAATAAGACCCTGAGCAAAACCCTTGTCTACAAGTACGGCACCCAGGGCATCATCCTCCCCATCAACAGCTTCTTTGATACCTGCGAAAGCTACTACCTTGACAATATCCTCTCCCAGGATGAGGCTTGGAGAACAGGCGTCACCGCCCCTAACGGCGATATCTACGGCTTTAACGACGTGGGCTCCTGCTTCCACTGCTCTTATCCTGTGAAGATGTGGGTCAATAAGGTATGGATGGATAACCTGGGTATCACCCCTCCCACTACGCCGGACGAATTCTACGATATGCTGGTGCGCTTTAAGAACGAGGACGTCAACGGCAACGGTGACCCCAACGATGAGGTTCCCCTTTCCAACTGCACCGAGGCCACCGGCTCCAGCTCCTACATGGCTGGCTACCTGATGAACGCCTTTACCTACTCCAATCCCAGAACCAAATACCTGTATGTAAAAGACGGTTCGGCAGCTGTCTCCTATAACCAGGAGGGCTGGAGAGAGGGCCTGCGCTACCTCAACAAGCTCTACTCCGAGGGACTGATGGATCCCGAATCCTACATCCAGGACCGCACCACCATGAAGGCCCGCAACGACAGCGGCGAGCATCCCATCTTCGGCGCAGTTCCTGCCCAGCACACCACAGTTATCACCAACGGCAACCTTGATGACCGCTGGAAGGAATACATCGCCCTGCCTCCGCTGACCGGACCTGATGGGCTGTGTATCACCACCAACACCTCCCTGAGCAACTACGATAACTTCCGCACCATGATTTCCGGCTCCTCCAAGAATCCTGAACTGGCTTTCCGCTTCTGTGACGGCCTGTTCGCCAGCCAGGAGATTGGCCTGCTGCACGGCTTCGGCGAAGAAAACGTCAGATGGCACTACGCCAAGGAAGGCGAGCTGGGCAAGGACGGACAGCAAGCCCTGTACTCCAACGTCACCGAGGATGACAAAATTCCTCAGGAGGGTGAACCTTATTACAACAACTACTGCTGGGGCTCCATGTTCGCAAACTATGCCACCAACCACTCCAAGTGGGCCTCCCCAAACGATATGAGCATTCCCGGCACCGCCTCCTTTGAACGCTATCTGTATGTGAACACCGAGCCTTATGAAGCAAAGAAGGCCGACATTTCCATGGTTATGCCTTCCTTCTTCTTCTCCGAGGAGGACAACGCCGAGATTGCGCGGCTTCAGACCACCATCATCAACTATGTGGATGAGAGCACTGCTGCCTTTGTCACCGGCAATAAGAGCATCGACAACGATTGGGACGCTTACATTACCGAGCTGGGGAACCTGGGGCTTGCTGACTACCTGGCCATCTACCAGAGGTACTATGACGAGTACAAAAAGGGATAAGGTTTCCTGATATATTTTTGAAATGTGTGGGTGTGCGCCGTACCGAACCGGCACGGCGCATGTCTTTCAACCACAAACAAAAAACCACAGGAAAGGGGAAGGACGATATAACATGAAAAAAAAGAGAATGTTAGCTGCCGTAACTGCTGCCGCCGTACTGGCTTTGGGCGTGATCCTTCTGTGGAGACTTTTTACTCAGCGGGAACAGCCGTCCCAGAGTCTTGACGTGTATTACTTTTACGACAACCCCTGCCTTTCCTGCAACGACGAAGGGGAATTCACTGAATTTTTTAACCAGCAAACCGGGGATATCAAGAAATATTGCAGCTATACCCTCCACATATACAATACCTTTACCGGCTCGGAAGAAGAGCTGGTAAAATGCCTGGAACATGCGGGGCTTTCCAGAGAGGATTACACCGGCTATCTGCTGGTGATGAACGAAAGCTTCCTGGCGGAAAGCGATATTCAGGAGGGGGAAAACCTGCGTGAGATGTTCTGGAGGGAAAGCGGCCTTGGCGAAACGCCGGAGGTAATGGAATACTATTACCGCGACACCTGCAAGGACTGCCAGGCCATTAAAGAGACGATGGAAGCGTTTTTTGCCGGACATCCGGAGATACCGGCGGTACGTCTGAACACCGATAATCCGCAAACCAAAGCAGCTTTCAAAGACCTAATGTCCAAAGAAAATGTCCCGTCCGAACGCATCCAGATTCCTTATGTCATCTATCAGGGCCGCCATTATTCGGGAAACGCCGAGATTGAAGCGGCTTTGGAAAACATCTGTGAAGAATCAGAAAGGGTATCACAATGAAACATTCTACCATTTATGAGCCAATCAAGTCCTTCCAGCCCTATATACGCCTGACGGATGGTTCCCTACAGCCTAAGGGAATCCAAGTAACCTCCGAAATGAAGGACGGCTTCCTTACCGTTAAGGTCAAGAACTGCTCCAGCCGTCATATCGCCGTCCGTGAGGTGGTGCTGTACGAGTCCAACATTCCCTTTGCAGATGTCACCCCCACAACCATGTTCTACGGCGAGGGTTTCCAGATGCTGACCCAGTATACCGGCACGGTGGAGCATCCGCGGGTGATAGGCTCCTACGGCACCGACTGGGATTTCTTTCACTTTGAGCGCAGCGTCCACAACCAGAACATGTGGACGGTTTACAACTACATCACCTTTATGCCGGAGGGGAAGGACGCCATGCTGTTCGGCTTCTGCTCCACCAACAAATATTCCGGCGAGTTCCGGTTCAACAAGGACCGGTTCGAGATTATCATGAACACCGAAAACATCGTCCTGGACCGGGGCGAGGAGTGGACCACGGAGGAGCTTTACGCCGCCTCCGGCGACCGGGATCAGCTGATTGCGGAGATGGCGGACCGGCTTAACCGCAACCACCCCAGAATGATGTGGCCTGAGATGCCCTCCGGCTGGTGCTCCTACTACAGCCTGCGCCCCATGACCACCGAGGGGCTGGTAAAGAACGCCAGGGCTATGGCCCAGCGCATCCCAGAGCTGGGGATGATCCAGATTGACGCGGGCTACAGCGCCCCTGGCAAGGATTGGCTCACCCCCAACCCCAGCATGGGCGGTGATATGAAGACTACCTGCGATTTAATCCGCGCCGAGGGAGTTCAGGCGGGCGGCTATCTCTGCCCCTTTATGCAGCATATGGATTGGTACCTGCCCAACAACCACCCTGAATGGATGGTACAGGACGAGGCTGGGAACCCCGCCATCAAGGTGGGGCGCAAGGGCCACCGCATCCTGGACGGAACCAACCCCGAAGCCAGGGCGTACATCGTTGATATCCTGCGGCACTTCCATGACGACTGGGGCATCCGGTACTTTAAG
Organism: Oscillospiraceae bacterium; assembly: GCA_022800935.1. Taxonomy (GTDB): domain Bacteria; phylum Bacillota; class Clostridia; order Oscillospirales; family Ruminococcaceae; genus UBA1405. The sequence goes on along the minus strand of JAAWRH010000030.1, from coordinate 21,971 downwards.
CTGGACTTCATCGCCTACGGGGCCTATCAGGCGGGCGTCCGGTATAATCGGAAGCAGACCGGCATTGAGGCCTACCGCCTGCTGATGAAGGACATCTGCGATGCCTTTGGGGACGACACCTTTATCCTCGCCTGCAACGCTCCCATGTGGCCCGCCATCGGCCTGTGCCACGGCAACCGGGTGACAAACGATATCCACCGGGAGTGGAAATATATCCGCCAGAACGCCGAGGAGCTGTTCTGGAGAAACTGGCAGCACGATGTGCTGTGGTTCAATGACCCGGACGTGATTGAGCTCCAGAACATGGCCCTCCAGCGCCGCCTGCCGGACGGAACGGTCGTCGCCCCCATGTCCACCATGACCGATGACGAGATTGAGTTCCACAAGGCCTTCGCGGTTGCCTGCGGCGGCATGATGCTCAGCGGCGACCTGATCTATGACCTGACCGACGAAAACATCACGGTGATGAAAAAGCTGGTTGCCACCACCGGCACCGCCGCCAAGTTTGACGACTACACCCTGCGGATAGGACGCATCCAAAAGGACGGAAGGACGCTGATTCAGCTGTTCAACTGGGGCGACGAACCCCAGGAGCTGGACATTCCCCTGGAAGGAAACTGTAAGATTTCTGACTTCTGGACAGAGGAAGCCCTGGGAACCTTCTCCGGCAGTATGAAGCTCTCCGGTATGCCCGCCCATTCCGGCCGCGTCCTGGTCTGTGAGCCTGTTTAACCGAAACCTTTCTACCATAAACGAAAATCTTTTAAAAGCGGGACGCAGAATGGCATGGTAAATACTTTTGCGTCCCGTTTTTGGTATATTAACATAAGGAGTGCTGTTGTATGAGTTATCTCGCCAATCCCGCCCGCTATGACGGGGAAATGCAGTACCGCTACTGCGGAAAAAGCGGCCTGAAGCTGCCCGCCGTCTCCCTTGGCCTGTGGCACAATTTCGGCAATATCTCCAGCTATGAGAGCATCAAGGAGCTGCTGTTCGCCGCCTTTGACCTGGGAATCACCCACTTTGACCTGGCCAACAACTACGGCCCGCCGGAGGGCGCGGCGGAGGAAAACCTGGGCCGGGTGCTGGCATCTGACCTGAAGCCCTACCGGGATGAGCTGCTGATTTCCACCAAGGCGGGCTTCAAGCACTGGGACGGCCCCTACGGCGCAAAGGGAGGCTCCCGGAAATACCTGCTGGCCAGCCTGGACAAGAGCCTGAAACGCCTGGGCCTGGATTACGTCGATATCTTTTACCACCATGTCCAGGATTCCAACACCCCCGTTGAGGAGACGGCAAGTGCCCTGGATCAGGCGGTGCGCTCCGGCAAGGCGCTGTATGTGGGCATCTCCAACTACTACACCGACCGCGCCAAGGAGATTATCAAGGTTCTTAGAGAGCTGCGGACCCCTGTCATCATCGACCAGAACCGCTATTCCATCCTGGACCGCAACGCGGAAAAGGATGACCTCAAGGGATATCTGGCAGAGGAGGGACTCGGACTTATCACCTACAGCCCCCTCGCCCAGGGTCTGCTGACCGACCGCTACCTCCACGGAATCCCGGAGGACAGCCGCGTCAAGCTGGACAATCGGTTCCTCAAGGAGCAGAGCATCACCGAACAGCAGCTGGAGGCAAGCCGTGCTCTGGCAAAGCTGGCCGCGGAGCGGGGACAGTCCCTTGCCCAGATGGCCCTGAGCTGGATTCTGAAGGATGAGACCACCACCTCCGTGCTGATTGGGGCCAGCAAGCCCTCCCAGATTGCGGACTGTGTTGGCTGCCTGAAAAACACCTCCTTTACACAGGAGGAGCTTGCCCTGATTGACAAAATCATTGAGCCTGTTGTGCGCAGATAAATAAAATCCATGGAAAGGAGACGGCTGAGATGAAGGAAGCGTCATTTTCCAAAGGTCTTGCCCGCCGCGTTGCCGATACCGTCATGATGAGGTATCCCCACGCGGATATGTATCCCTACCGCCTGTGGTGCTATCCACAGGGGTTCCTCCTTTGGGGTTTTGTCCGTTTGTGGGAGGACACCAAGGAGCAGAAATACCTGGACTATGTGCTGGATTACGCCCAGAGAAGCATTGACGAAGAGGGGAACGCCCACCGCTTCAGGGGAAACAGCATGGACGACATCATGGCGGGTTCCATCCTTGTTTGGGCATACCTCCATACCGGAGATGACAGGCTGAAACGGGCCTGCCAGCAGATTCGGGCTGCCTTTGACGATTATCCCCGCATCAAAGAGGGCGGCTTCTGGCATGGGCGCGGCAAACCCCAGATGTGGGTGGACGGCGTGTTTATGGGCCAGATGTTCATGACCAAATACGCGGCCTTTATGGCGGACGAGGAGGACAAAGTCCACTGCTTTGACGAGGCTTACCGCCAGCTGACCGTGATTTACGACCTCTGCCGGAAGGGAAATACCGGCCTTCTGCTTCACGCCTACTGTGAAGACAGGGCAGCGGACTGGGCCGACCAAGAAACCGGCCTTTCCCCGGAGGTCTGGAGCGAGGGTCTGGGCTGGTATGCCCTGATTCTGGCCCAGACGCTGGAGCTGTTCCCCAAGGAGCACACCGGCCGTCCCCGTCTGGAGCTGCAATACCGCCAGCTGATGGAAAGCCTGCTGGAGCATCAGGACAAGGACTCCGGCCTGTGGTACCAGGTGGTGGACAAGGGAGACCGCCTGGACAACTGGTGCGACACCTCCGGGAGCGCCATGTTCCAGTATGCCATGCTGCGGGGCGTACAGCTGGGGCTTCTGCCCGCTGAACCCTACCGTGCCGCCGCCCGAAAGGCCTATGAGGGATTGTGCTCCAAGGTAATCCCCGCCCAGGATGGTGGCGTGGACATTATTGATGCCTGCGACGGTCTGTGCGTGCAGAAAAGCTATGACGTTTATGTCAATTACAAAAAGACGGTCAACGCCAAGGAAGCGGTTGCCGCCGTGCTTTGGGCGGCGGAGCTGACAGAATTTGAGGAGGAGCAGCAGTGACAAGAGAAAAGATACGCGTAACGGTCTGGAACGAATTCCACGACGACAAGAAGTGGAAAATCATTACTGATTTTTATTCGGGAGGGGTCCACGCCTACCTGGGAAAAATCCTACAGGAGCAGAATCCGGACTTTGAAGTGACGGTCCAAACCCTGGACGACACCGATCAGGGGCTTGCCGACGAGCTGCTCGACCGCACCGACGTACTGATATGGTACAGCCATGTGCGGGACCATCTGGTGGAGGACCGCCATATTCAGAAAATCCTCGACCGGGTCATTCATGAGGGGATGGGCGTTATTTTCCTCCATTCCGGCGTCTTTTCCAAGCTGGCCCGGAACCTGATAGGGCCCAGGGGAAAAGGGGCTTACCGGGAGATTGAGGAATTGGAACGGGTTTTTGTCATTGACCGCAGCCACCCCATCGCCGACGGACTGCCGGAATACTTCGAGTTCCCGGCCAGTGAGATGTACAGCGAACCCAGCGATATCCCCACCCCCGACCAGCTGATTTTTATCAGCTGGTACGCAGGTGGCAATGTGGGGCGCAGTGGCTACACCTACCGGCGGGGCGCGGGAAAGATTTTCTGCTTTACTCCCGGCCATTGCTGGTATGATGTGATGCGCTATCCGGAGTTCCACCAGGTGACGGCCAACGGCGTGCGCTGGGCCAAGCCTGTGCAGAAGCCCGCGGTACAGTCCTGTGGACGGATAGAGGCATTGGTTCCCCAGCGCACCGAGCAGATAAAAATAGAAAGCTAGGAGGACAGCAGGGGAACCCTTTCAGAATAAACTTTACGGGAGGATTGGCTGATATGGCAAAACGATACATTCAGGTAGGAACCGGAGGCTTTGGCCGCTACTGGTGCAAGGGGATTTATCCCAAAATCGCGGATATCGCGGAACCTGTGGCGGCGGTTGACATAAACCCCGATGTCCACCAAAACGCCGTGGAGTATTTAAAGCTCTCTCCGGAGGCGTGCTACACGGACGTCAACGAGGCCATGGACCGCCACCCTGCCGATTTTGCGGTGGTGGTAGTTCCACCTCAATTTCATGAGGAAATCATTGACGCGGCAATTGCCCATGGACTGGATATTGTATGTGAAAAGCCCTTGGCGGATACCATGGAGGGCTGCGTCCGCATCTATCACAAGGTAAAGGTAGCTGGGCGGAAGCTGGCAGTTACCATGAGCCACCGCTTCGAGGTTGAAAAACAAACCGTGGAGCAGATGGTGCAAAGCGGGAACTATGGAAAGCTGAATTACCTGATCAGCCGCCTGACCATGAAGCGAAGCGACGTACCCGACAGGATAATGCAGCAGCCGGCTTCCCTGCTGATACACGGACTGGTGCATAATCTGGATACTGCCAGGGGGATTTGCAGCTGCAACGCAAAGACCGTCTTTGCCGACTGCTGGAATTTTACAGCGGATGACGGCTCCTCCGGCGGTGCAGGCATGGTCCAGGCGATAATGGAAAACGGCGTCCGCGTGCAGTTTGAGGAATCCTTTGGCAACGCCACCACCCTAAACAAGTGGAGCGACGAATATCTCCGGGCGGAATGCGCCGATGGCACCATTGTCGCAGACAACAGAAGAGTGACCCTGCAAAACCACAGAGGATATCCTTTCCCGACGGCGGCGGACATTCCCCTTTGCAGCAGTCCCTATTGGGACCATGCCCTGATTGTGCGCCAGTTTATGGAATGGCTGGACGGCGGAAAGGCCCCGGTTACGCAGCTGGAGGACAACATGCAGTGCTGTGCCTTTTTGTTTGCCGCTGTGGAAAGTGTAAACACTGGAAAAGCGGTGGATGTCCAGGCTTTTTTAAAGAGATATATGTGATGCTTCATAACATACATTGAGTTTGTCATCGTCAGCGCCTACAGCGACTTTGAAGCGGCCCGCGAGGCCATTATCCATGACGCCTGCCACTATCTGTTCAAGCCCCTGGACCGGGACGAGGTGCGGGATGCGGTACAGCGGCTTCTGACCAAGCTGAAAGCGCACAGGTCCTCTCGGCCGTCCATTGACCTTGGGCGTACCAACGATCCGGAAACCAGACGTCTGTTGGAAAAGGTGCGGCTATATGAGAACTGTTACGCCGCCGTTTCCAAAAAGTCTGAAATTCCTGCGAAAAAACAGCCCGGCTGGATATGCCAGCCAGTGGAAATTGCCGGAATTCCCTTTTCGGTGTTGATTTCCCTGGAGGACAGGATGGCTGCGTTGTCTGCGGAGCCATTTTCCGTTCCTCCTTCCGATGTGGGGATCAGCATGGTTCACAAGGAGTTTACCGCTATTGACAGAATGATTCATGAGGCCCAGGTTTCTCAGTCCTGCACGGTACGTTTTGCCGGTCATCCCATCGTTTCAGCCGCGCAGTATTACCTGGGGAACAATTTGGCGGCGCAATTTACCATAAAGGAACTGGCGGCGCAGTATTATATTTCAGAATCCTATTTTGGAGAGCTGTTTAAGCGCTTTGTTGGGATCAGCGTCAACCAGTATGTAAAAAATCTGCGCTTGAACAAGGCGATGGAGCTGTTGTCCGGCACCAATGCCAATGTGAAGGAGATCGCCGGAGCCTGCGGCTATCAAGACTACGGCTACTTTGGCAAGGTGTTCAAAAGGAGCTGTGGACTTACGCCGGAGCAGTATCGGAAACAGACCCGGAAGGGCTGATTTCCGGCAGCGCGTCCGCCGGGATGGAAATGACAACGCTGGTATAGCGATGGAGCTTCGCCTCTATGCGGATAGAGGCCCTGCCGCCGTACAAAAGCCGCAGCCGGTGGGCAATGTTTATCAGTCCAATGCGCGTGCGGCTTTCATCGGGACAAACCATTTCCCCGTTGAGCTCCCGCAGGCGTTCTGCGCTGATCCCCTGACCGTTATCTGTAACTTTAATCAAAATATATCCGTCCTCCAACCGGCCCTGTATCGACAAGCGGCCGGTTTTCTTTTTGTCCTTGAACCCGTGCTTAAAGGCGTTTTCAGCTAGGGGCTGGAGAATCATGGAGGGGATGACGCGCTGGGCAATGTCCAGGTCGATGCAGGTGGAAAGCCGAAACCGTCCGGGCCAGCGGATGGACATAACAGAAAAGTAACTGGCCGCGTTTTCTACCTCCTCCGCCACAGTGACGTTTGTCTTTGCATTCATGGCGTAACGGAACAGACCAGACAGTGCATAGGTGGCCTCCTCCAGGTCGGGGACGCCGCTGTACTGGGCCATGCCGCATATGGTTTCAAAGGCGTTAAACAGAAAATGAGGATTAATCTGGCTGCGGTAGAACATCAGCTCAGCCTGCTTTTGAGCCACAACCGCCTGAAACAGCCGCTGCTGGGCGGCAATTTCCTTCTGGGTCATTGACTCGATTCGGGCCAGCATATCGTTGATGCTCCCGGCCAGAACGCGTATTTCCGACAACTTTGGCATTTTGATCCGCTGCTGTAGGCTGCTGCTGTCGATCTGAAGCAGTTCGGAGACCATTTCGTTGACCGGCTGAGTAACGGAATGGGTAATCCAGAAGATAAAGGCGTACAGCGCCGCCCCCCCCAGAACCAAAAGCCCGAGGCGAGTATTTCTGACTGCCAGCGCTTCCCGCATAATCGCCTGCACCGGTGTCAGCGCGACGATTTTCCAGTCCAGCTCCGGGGTCAAAGCCACGCTTGTCAGATACCGGACGCCTTGGATGTTTTGTTCGTTCCAGCCGCTTATTTTGGGCAGCGCGGCGGTCTCCGCCTGGGTAAGAGTCCGGGTGGAAGCAACAGGCTCATCCATATAAGTGGCTACTATAGCGCTGGCTGTATTTTCCATTGTGATGGCGTTCACCAGCGACTGCATATCGCAGCAGATTACGCAGAGTCCCTGGTTGACCTTGGACATTTCTCCCGGCTTGATATTGTAAACTGGCATAAAGTAAAAGAAATAGGGATTTAGCTCGCCGGTTATCTCATCCGGGAGATAAAAAAATTTAGAATAAAATGGCTTTTTCAGGGAGATATCGGAAAGCAGTCCATACTGCTCCCGTGCGCTGTTGAGCATTGCAAGCAGTTTGCGGTCGCTGGGGTTTGTGTACAGGTGGCGCGGCGTTCGGGTTAATAGAAATACGCTGTGGATGTTGTCTCCCCTCTCCTTGATGCGCTCTACAGTATCGAAGGCCCTGTCCATGGCCTCAATACACTCTACGGGGTCCTGGGTAAACAGATAGGTCTGCACATAGTCGGTAAAGGCAATCTCCTTTGCCAGCTCCCCTATGCCGTGGAGATTATTTTGCAGCTGGGTTTCCATCTGGGTGGAAAGGGAATCAAAGGAATCATAGACGTCTTTCTTGATAGAAAGCCAATCGCTGTAATATGTGGCGGAGATGCTGGTCAATATAAAAACGATGGACAGCAGCACGGTCAAATGCAGGCGCTGCTTGAGTGAGTTGACATCAAATTTCAGCATATGGACCCTCCTTTCGCCGAACGGCTTTGCTGTGCCCAACACCGGTAACTTTTACAAAGTATATGTTTTTTCACTATCTGTATCCCCCTTTAAGTATATCCCAAAAGAGGGATAGATTCCAGCAAAACAGACAAAAAACCTGTGAATGTCCTATTTTTTCCGTGAAATAATACTATGCTTTGCGTATGAAAACTGTCTATAATACCATTAGGGTAGCGGCAATTCCACTCAGAATAGGGGGAGATATTTCATAATGAACCGTGTAAAATCCGGCGCAGGAAGCGGGGGGAAGACGCTAGGCAGCCGGTTAAGCCTGCTGAAAACAGCGGTTTGGAAAAACAGGATGGTTTACACCCTTATCCTTCCGGGACTTCTGTGGTATATCGTCTTTACTTACCTGCCCATGGGCGGCTTGTCCCTTGCCTTTAAAACATACAAGGCAAACCTGGGCATCTGGGCAAGCCCGTGGGTCGGGCTGGAAAATTTCCGATTTGTGTTTCGCGACCCGGCATTCATGGATTCCGTCTGGCGCACCCTGTTTATCAACATCGGACGCATGGTTTTTGAGTTTCCCTTTCCTGTGCTGCTTGCGGTTATGATTAACGAGGTGCGGCTGGGCCGATCCAAAAAGATCTTGCAGAGCGTATTTACCTTCCCGCATTTTCTCTCCTGGATTGTCCTTTCCGGCGTTTTGACCAATGTACTGGCCCACGACGGTCTGGTCAACAACCTGATGGCCGTGTTTGGAATGGAGAAGTTCAGCTTTTTGGGCTCCGAGCTCTTTTTTCAGCCGCTGCTCTATATCACCGCCAGTTGGAAGGGAGCGGGATGGAACGCCATCATCTATATGGCGGCGATTACCGGCATCGACCTGGAGCAGTATGAGGCCGCCGAAATTGACGGAGCGTCGCGGCTCCGGAAAATTTTTTACATCACCCTGCCCAACATCGCGCCAACAATCGTTGTGATGTTCATCCTAGCGTCAGGGCGGCTTATGACCCAGGGCTTTGACCAGGTGTTCAATCTGTCCAACCCCGCGGTACAGAGCGTGGCGGAAACATTGGATATGTACATCTACAGAATCACCTTCCAGTCAGCGCCGGACTTCGGATTCTCAATGGCTGTCAGCCTCTTCCGTTCCATCATCAATATGATTCTGTTGATCATGGCGGATCGGGGAGCAAAAATGATGGGCGGAGATGGGCTGTTTGCCTGATAACACCGCACCTTCCCACAATTCATGCCGCAATCAGCCGGCGGAACAGGAGGTTTCCAGGTATCAATGAAATCAAAGCGCTTTGAACTGTTGGACGCCGTTATAACGGCATTTCTCGTTATCTTCGCCCTCTCCATTATTCTACCCTTCTGGAATGTGGTGGTAATCTCTTTCGCAACCCAAAAGGAGTATATGCTGCGGCCGCTGATGATGTTTCCCAAAACGCCGTCGCTGGAATCCTACCGCTATCTGTTCCGGGACGGCCGTATTCTGACAGGTTTTGGCACAACGCTGAAAATCCTGGTGCTGGGGGTGCCGGTAAACCTGTTTTTGACTACCAGCATGGCGTATGGACTGAGCCGTACCGCGTTTCCCTTTAAAAAACTCCTGTTGGGGGCGGTGCTGCTGACCATGCTCTTTAACGGGGGAATCATCCCTCTCTACCTGGTGGTCAAAGAACTGGGACTCACCAACAGCCTGTGGTCTGTTGTTCTGGCCACCGGCGTCAATACCTTCTACCTTATCCTGATGCGCAGCTACTTTCTCTCTCTGCCGGAGTCCTTGATGGAGTCTGCCCGGCTAGACGGTGCAGGTGAGTGGAATATCCTGCTGCGGATCGTGCTGCCCCTCTCTATGCCCATTATGGCCACAATCACCCTTTTCTACGCGGTGGACCGCTGGAACGAATGGTACAACGGCATGATTTTTCTACGGAAGGCCAGCCTAAAGCCGCTGCAGCTGGTCCTGCGAGAAATCATACTGGAAGCGCAGACACTGGCCCAGGCGGAAACCAGCGGGGCTTCCGTAGAGGACCCTCTTTTTTCCAACGGGATGAAGATGTCCGCTGTGGTAGTGACCATCGTCCCTGTAATGTGCATTTTTCCGGTACTCCAAAAGCATTTTGTAAAGGGAGTTATGGTCGGCGCGATTAAGTCATAATCTGACACACTGCGCTTTTTAGCAGATTTTACCCGAATAAAAAGTCAGGAGGAAAATAAGTAATGAATACACTCCATAAATATACCGCGGCCACGCTGTCCGCACTGATAGCTCTTACCCTGGCTGCCTGCTCCGGAGAAAGCGGCCAGCCGTCATCCTCATCGCCTAATGCTGGTAATACCGGTATTACCGAATCTTCCTCTGTCCCAGCTTCGTCTTCTGAGGCCGGGCCCGCCGAAAAGGATTACTCAGAGCATCTGACCTTTAATGTGGCCTGGACTTTGGTGTATGGTTCTGACTTTAACAGCGATGCCTTGGCGCAGGAATGGAACAAACGGTTCAATGTGGAATGGGAAGTAACTGCCCTTACCGATATGGATAAACTGCGCATCTGGATCAACTCCGGGGATATGCCGGACGTGGCGGTTTGGACCTATAATCACGGCGAAGCGCTCAATTATATCGAACAGGAGCTGCTGTACCGTCTGCCGGATGACTGGAAACAACGCTGGCCCAACGCTGCGGCGGCCTACGGATACACCAAGCTGGGGGATGAGCTGGAAAAGGTAGTGGGCGGAACTTATATCCTGCCCCGCCCCATATTTACCACCAACATGGCCACTGACCCCATCGTCTGGCATTATATGACCTGCCTGCGCAAGGACTGGGCCCAAGCGGTGAACTTCCCCGTTAAGGATACTTATACAGTAGACGAAATTCTCGAATACGCCCGGCTGATCAAGGCCCAGGACCCCGGTGGCCTCGGCGACAAGCTGATTCCCATCTCCACCAACAACACCGAAGCTCTGCGCCTATTCATCCGTACCCAAAATGCGCGGGCTGAGGGCTTTTACAAGGATGCCAATGGTCAATACCAGTGGGGCGGTGCCGACCCCGAAACGCTGGAGGCGCTGAAAGCCTACCAGGCCGCGTTCCGCGAGGGGCTGATGAATCCGGAGTTTTTCAGCTACAAGGGCTCTGAGTCCCGTGACGCCTTTTGGGTAAGCGGACAGGCTGGAGTGGTCAACTGCGGGGGAACTTGCAGCCTGCGTTACACCAACTTCAACAAGTTCAGCTCCAATATCGGAACCGATCCAAATGACGCGGTTCAGATGACCATTGTGCTGGACAATCAGGGAGTGTACCATGATGTTGAGGTAAAAAATTTTGGCGACAACCTTATTTTCTCTCCCGACATCAGCCAAGAAAAATTTGAGCGCTTTATGGATATGGTGGATTATTCTACAACGGAGGAAGGTCAGTTGCTCATCAACGCGGGCTTTGAAGGGGTAGACTGGGAGCGGGGAGCCAATAACGAGATTGTACCTCTCAACGATACCCCAATGAAGGAGAAGTATCCCTCCCAGGATCCGCTTTTCTGCAACATGTATATGATGGCGGACAACTACAGCATGGTGAACCCCACCATTCCGCAGCAGTTCAGAGACAGCATCTGGAACGACTATAAAACAAAGGTGTCCCTGAGCAGCGGCGACAGCATTCTGAAAAACGACTGGCAGGAGTACTTCTTCGACTCCCCCTCCAAGCAAAAGGTGAACTTTAATTACGCCAACGAATACGCGCAGCTGGTTGTCAAGGACGGCGACCTGGAGCAGAACTGGAAGGAATGGGTGGAGAGCAAAATGCCCCTGATTCAGCCAGTGCTTGACGAGTTAAACAGCATGAAATAGAGGAGGTGGAGGTCCGCTTCCCTGAAGCCAGTGAACAGGCAGGCAGATGTCCCCCTGCTTTTGGGGAGCGGACATACATTATGGCAATGACAACTGCGAAAGTAAAACAGGGAATTGTTTCAGGGATTGCCTGTGAAGACCGGGAAATTACCGTATTCCGCGGCATTCCATACGCAGCGCCGCCTGTCGGGCCGTTGCGCTGGAAAGCGCCTCAGCCCCCTGCTCCGTGGAGCTCTGTCCGCAGATGCGACACATTCTCCCCCATCGCCATCCAGTCCAAGTTTCCGAAGGGATCTATGGCTCAAAAAGAATTCTTTCCGGAATACCCGGAGATGAGCGAGGACTGCTTATATCTGAATGTCTGGACCCCGGCCCGCCAGCCCGGCGAAAAATTGCCGGTTATGTTCTGGATTCACGGCGGCGGCGCTAATTGGGGCCACGGTTCCGAACCTGAATTCGACGGTCAGGCTTTATGCCAAAAAGGGGTGATTCTGGTCACATTCAATTACAGGCTGGGTGTGTATGGCTTTATGGCCCATCCTCTTCTCAGCGCAGAGAGCGAAACCGGTACATCCGGAAACTATGGCGTCATGGATCAGATAGCCGCCCTGAAATGGGTGCGGGAGAATATTGCGGCCTTTGGCGGAGACCCGGATAACATCACTGTGTTCGGTCAATCTGCCGGAGGGCGCTCCACCCACTGCATCTGTGTGAGTCCGCTGTCAAAGGGATTACTGCGCCGAGCCATTGTGCAGTCGGCGGGCGGGGCGTTTGTCCCCCGTGACACCATGACAGCCGCCTCCATTGGAGAAGAAGCCCAGCAACGCTTACAGGCACTGGGCCTTGACACTCTGGAGAAGATGCGCGCCGTACCGGGACTTCAGCTGCACCGTATGCTGTTCCCGGACAATGAGATGAATTCCGGCGTATTCAACATCTGCTGCGACGGCTATGTGCTGCCAAAACCCCTGAGCTGCTGTATTCTGGACGGGGATTATCAGGATATTGATTACATGCTGGGTTCCACCCACAACGAGGGCGGAAAGGGACCCGCGCCGGGTGTCACCCTGAAAAATTTCCGTGAGCGGTCCGCAATGCTTGAGCCTGTGCTGGGCCTCATCTATGGGGAGCTTGCCGGCCCGCAAACCGATGGGGAGGCCGCTGAACGGATCACTGATTTTGGCAGATACAGAAACCTGGCCTCCCAGCACGGATGGGCAATCTGCCAGCAGAAGAACAAACGCAGAGATATGTACCTATATTATTTTGCGCGGCAGCTGCCCGGCGATGAACTGGGGGCTTTCCATTCCAGCGAGCTTTGGTATATCTTTGGCACACTGGGGCGCTGCTGGAGGCCAATGGGCACGGCTGACAAAGAACTGTCCAAGATGATGGTTTCCTATTGGAGCAACTTTGCCAAAACCGGCAATCCAAACGGCGACGGCCTGCCGGAATGGACGCCATTTTCGGAAACCCATAAGAAAACAATGGTGCTGGACCAAAAGGTACAGATGCAGTGCCTGGAAGACGATACTCTTTTGTTCCGTTTGGAACAAGAGCTGTTGGCAATGAGAAGGAGCTGAATTTGTTAAATCTATAAACGAACTCCGCTGCACCTACAAAAGCGTCTGATATAGTAAGCTGCCCATAAAATTGGTGAATTTTGTAAAATCTTAAGGGGAAACTAACTGAGAAAAAGCAGCCGTCTTTACTAAAGCCCGGAAACCGCATATTTGCGGGCTCCGGGCTTTTTTCAAGGGGCCATTACTTGTCCTTTTTATTTTCAATCATGTGGACGTTAAGGTGGTTGTAGGTCATCTCAACGCCATTCTTTTCAAAGGCTGCGCTGATGTTCTCCAGCAGGTCAAATTTTACGTTCCAGAAATTTCCGTTCTCGACCCATACCCTCACGGTGTACTCAATGCAGCTCTCCTTGTAATCGGTCAGGCGGATAAAGGGCGTGGGCTCGGTCAAAATCCCGTCGGTCCTTTCCACCGCCTGGAGCAAAGCGTCCTTGACGGCTGAGACCGGGGACTCATAGGCGGCAGTGACCACCACATCCACGCGGCGTTCCTTTTCCGCGCTGTAGTTGACAATCTTTCCGCTGGAAATATCGCTGTTGGGGACAAAAATTTCCTTGTTGTCCGGGGTAGTCAGAGTGGTGTAGATAAGGCCGATGGAGGCGACGGAACCGCTGATTCCTCCGACCTCCACAAAATGCCCCACCTCAAAGGGCTTTGTCACCAGCAGGGTGACACCGCTGGCCAGATTGGACAGGGAACCCTGGATAGCCAAGGAAAAGGCCAGACCGGCAAGGCTGAACACCGCCAGCAGGGAGGTGACAGGGATTCCCAGGCTGTCCGCCACAATCAGCACAGCGATGAAGTAGTAAATCACCTTTGCCATTGACCGGATAAAGCCCTTCAGCGTGGCGCTGACCCGAAGCTTTTGCAGCATCCGATCTGTCACCCTCAGCATCAGCTTTACGACTACCAAACAGAGAACTGCCAGAAGAAGAACGGTGAATATTCTGCCCAGGGTGAGGGCGCCAATCTGAAAGGAAAAGAGATTTTGAAAGAATTGAACGATCCCATTAGAACCCGTCATAAAGAATACCCCTTTCGGTGAGTGAAATATCCGTCAATGGAGCGGAAAATCCGCGGTTCATCGACAGTCACCAATCATTATAATGGATTTTTAGGAAAATGTAAATAAAATTGGAATTATATTTGGAAATATCAGTTTTAGCAGAAACTTTTTCGCCTTTTTCTGTCAAATGGTCCTGTTTTGTGCTATAATACCTTCTATACTGCTGATTGACCGCCGCAAAACAGCGGAACAGTGAATTTCAACCGAGAGGATGTTATATCATGAAATTTTCCAAGCGCATGGACCGCTTTGGAACGGGGATCTTTTCCCAGCTCTCCCAGATGAGAAGGGAGCAGGAGGCCGCTGGACGCCGCGTCGTTGACCTTAGCGTCGGGTCGCCGAATATTCCGCCTGCGCCCCATGTCCGCCAGGCCCTCATCGACGCCGCCGCCGTGGGCGAAAACTATCTCTATGCCCTTAGCGATACCAGGGAGCTCCAGCAGGCCGCCGCCCAGTGGTATCAGCGCCGGTACGGCGTGACCATCGACCCAGACCACGAGGTGGTCTCCCTTTTGGGCTCCCAGGATGGTCTGGCCCACATTTCCCTGTGTGTGGCGGACGAGGGGGATATCGTGATGATGCCCGACCCCTGTTACCCCATCTTCGGGGACGGCCCGCTGATTGCCGGGGCCAAACAGTATTTTATGCCCATGCGCAAAGAGAAAAACTTCCTGATTGATTTTTCGGAGATACCGGATGATGTGGCGGACAGGGCAAAGCTGATGATTGTCTCCTATCCCAACAATCCCACAACCGCCCTCGCTCCCGCCAGCTTTTATGAGGAGCTGATCGCCTTTGCCAAAAAGCACGATATCCTGGTCCTCCACGACAACGCCTATAGCGAGCTGGTGTTTGACGGAGCTACCTGCGGCAGCTTCCTGGCCTATCCGGGAGCCAAGGAGGTGGGAGTGGAGTTTAATTCTCTATCTAAAACCTATGGACTGGCTGGGGCCAGAATCGGCTTCTGTTTGGGGAATCGTGAGGTGGTGGAAAAGCTTTCCACGCTGAAATCCAATATGGATTACGGCATGTTCCTTCCCGTCCAGAAGGCCGCTGTTGCCGCCATTACCGGCGACCAGTCCAGCGTGGCGCAGACCAGACAGGCCTATCAGGACAGAAGGGACGCCCTCTGTGACGGACTGACAGAGATAGGCTGGAACGTTCCCCGGTGTAAATCCACCATGTTTGTGTGGGCGGAAATCCCCAAAAGCTTTTCCGATTCCGTAACCTTTACCAAGGCGCTGCTGGAAAAATCCGGCGTTCTGGTGACGCCGGGGAGCGCCTTTGGTCCTTCTGGAGAAGGCCATGTGAGGATGGCGCTGGTTCAGGACCGGGAGGAAATCCTTTGGGCGATTGGGAGCATAAAGGACAGCGGTATTCTCAGGGGGTAAAATACATATGGGGAAGGAAGACATTCTGAGGCTGCTGGAGGAGAGGCAAATTCCCTATAAGATAGCCGAACACGAAGCCATCTACACCATGGCGGAAAGCGATGCCCTTCACCTGCCTGACGGGGACGCGGTCGCCAAAAAATCTCTTTATCCGCGACGATAAAAAGAAGCGCTATTTCCTGTTGACCCTAAGGGAAAATAAACGGCTTGATTTAAAGGCGCTTCAGGCAAAGTTGGGGACCAGAAGGCTTTCCTTTGCGTCGGAAGAGGACCTGGGGAGGATTCTTGGGCTTGTCAAAGGCTCGGTAACGCCGCTGGGCGCGCTGAATGACGTGGAATGTCTGGTGGAATGTTTCATTGACTTGGACTATCGGGACCGATTGATTGGGGTCCATCCGAATACCAATACCGCCACCCTTTGGATACAGGCGAACGACCTGTTTGGGCTGATTCGGCGGCATGGGAATCAGGTGGAGTGGCTGGATGCCAATTTTTAGAATGACGCGGGGCTGTGTTCGGGAGAACACAGCCCTGTTGCTTCAGTGCTATACTTTTTTATCGCGGTCAAAAAAGGGTAATGACTGACATGATATAGTCAATCATCTCCTCCGGGGTTTCCTTCTCGCGAGTATTAATCCATTTTTTTGTAATGTTGTGAATCAGCCCTATTTTCCCGACTGCCAAATATTTATCCCTAATAGTCCCGCTTAGAAGGGCGGACTCCTTCTGCTGCATTTTGCTGTCCATCCGGGTGAAGATTACCGACATATTTTCACAAAGGATGTATACTTCCGCTATCCCGATGGGAACGAAAATGTCCTGTCCGACATCTCCTTAAAGGCGAACAAAGGAGATACGGTCGCTTTTATCGGCGCTACCGGCTGCGGCAAGTCCTCGGTGGTCAACCTTGTCTCTCGATTTTACGACGTAACCGGCGGCGAGGTGCTCGTGGATGGGCACAATGTCCGGGAATACCGTAAAAATGAGCTGGCAAAGAAGATTGGCTATGTCTCTCAAAGGGCGGTTATGTTCAGTGGAGATATCCGTTCCAATGTGAACTTTGGCGATAACGGAGCCGACGACAATACGATAGAAAGGGCCATTGAAATCGCGCAGAGCAGTTCCTTTGTAGACAAAGAAAAGGGAGGAATTGACGGGGCCGTGGCGCAGAACGGAGCGAACTTCTCCGGGGGCCAGAAGCAGCGCCTCTCCATCGTCCGCGCCATTGCCCGCGGAGCGGAAATCTACATTTTTGACGATACATTTTCCGCCCTTGATTATAAGACGGACAAACAGCTCAGGCAGGCGCTGAAAACTGAAATGAAGGACGCAACCTGTCTGATTGTCGCCCAGCGCATTGGCACGATCATGGATGCCGACCTGATCCTTGTCCTGGAAAACGGCAGAGTGACCGGCCAGGGAACACATAAGGAGCTGTTAGCGACCTGCGCAGCGTATCAGGAGATCGCCCGCAGCCAGTTGAGTGAGGAGGAATTACAATGAGCAGACCAGGTCCTGGCATGGGAGGTCCAAAAACGGTTGCCTCCGGAGGAGCGAAAAATTTCAAAAAGGCGATAGGAGCCCTTGTCTCCTACTGCCGTAAATATGCTGTTTTGATCGCTGTGGCCCTTGTTTTTGCCGCCGTCAGCGCAGTGTTCTCGGTGATTGGCCCAGATTACATTTCACAGCTGACCGAGACCATTACCAACGGAATTTCCCCTATGGGAATCAATATTGACATGCAAAGAATCACCGGCATTGCCATGACGCTTATCGCGATTTACGCTGTCAGTATGCTGCTGGGCTACCTACAGTCGCTGATTATGACGCACGTTTCCTGCAATGTCGGCAAAAAAATGCGCAGCGACATCACCGGGAAAATCAACCGCATCCCGCTGAAATATTTTGACAGCCACAACTACGGCGATACCCTTTCCCGCATCACAAACGATGTGGATACCATCAGCCAGTCGCTGAATATGAGCGTGGGGACCCTCGTGTCCTCCGCGGCAACCCTTGTGGGCTGCGTGGTGATGATGTTCGTGACAGAGTGGCGCATGGCCTTTACGGCAATTTTTTCCTCCCTGATCGGCTTGATGGCCATGGCGCTCATTATGGGCAGGTCGCAGCGGCACTTTGTGGCCCGGCAAAACAGCCTTGCCGAGGTGAACAGCCACGTGGAGGAATATTATGCGGGACAGAATATCGTTCGCGCCTATAATTCAGAAGAAAAGGGTCTGGAGGCCTTCCGGGCGGCAAACGAGCGGCTGCGCAGGCATACTTTCCAGGCGGAGTTTCTCTCCGGCCTTATGATGCCAATCATGTCCTTTGTGGGGAATTTCGGCTATGTGGCGGTCTGCATCGTGGGCGCGGCGCTGGCTTTCAACGGAACGATCAAATTCTTTGTAGTCGTCGCTTTTATGATTTATATCCGCCTGTTCACCTCGCCGCTGGGTCAGATCGGTCAGGGGCTCTCTAGCATCCAGTCGGCCGCTGCCGCCAGCGAACGCGTGACCGAGTTCCTGGAGGAGGAAGAGCTTTCCGATGAGAACGGCAAAACGGCGCAGCTCAAGGACGTGAAGGGAGATGTTGTCTTCGACCACATCAGCTTTGGATATTCTCCTGATAAGCTTATCATCCATGACTTTTCGGCAGCGGTCAAGGCGGGCCAAAAAGTCGCTATCGTCGGCCCCACCGGCGCAGGCAAGACCACCATTGTAAATCTGCTCATGCGCTTTTACGAGCTGAACAGGGGCGGCATCTTTGTAGATGGGACCTCTCTCGCGGACATCACCCGCGAAAATGTCCACAATATTTTCGGCATGGTGCTTCAGGACACCTGGCTTTTTGAGGGGACGATCCGGGACAATCTGACCTACGGGAAAAATGTTTCCGACCAAAAGCTGATGGATATCTGCAATGAATGCGGGCTGCGGCATTTTATCGGCACCTTGCCCAGCGGCCTGGATACGGTTCTGAATGATACTGTTTCCATATCCGCCGGACAGAAGCAGCTCCTCACCATTGCGCGCGCCATGGTGGAGGACGCGCCGATTCTGATTCTGGACGAGGCGACCTCCTCTGTCGATACCCGCACCGAGCTCAAGATACAAAAGGCCATGGATGCCCTCACCCAGGGGAGGACTAGCTTTGTAATCGCCCATCGGCTCTCCACCATTCGCGATGCGGACAGGATCATCTATATGCAGGACGGCGACATCAAGGAAACCGGTACTCACGATGAACTGATGGCGAAAAAGGGAAAGTATGCTGAGTTGTATAACAGCCAGTTTACAGTTGCCTCGTAAACGCTGAAGCCGTCGTTTTTTGACATGCTTCAGGGCTGTGTTCCGAGTGAACACAGCCCTGATTTTTTAGAATTCCAGAATCATATCATACCAGACAGCCCCGCCGTGAACCGACCGGGACACCCCCATATTCCGATATCCAAACCTTTCATAATAAGGAATCAGATGATTCTTGCAGGTGAGAATCAGCCCCTTTCTTCCGGCACTGCGGGCGGCGGATATCAACGCCTCCATCAGTGCGGTAGCCACCCCATTCCGGCGGCACTCCGGAATCACGTCCAATCCAAAAATAGATTGATATTCCCCTTCGGGGCAGTGAAGGGAAGCATCCTCAAACATTTCGTCACAAATGGTCTTCTCATTGGTGACACAGCCATTGATAAAGCCGATGATTCGCCCTCCCTCCGGTCTGTCCTCCTCCGCTGTCAGGAAGCTTTCTGGAAATGTCTCCGCCCGCTCCTGGAGTACTTCGGCGGGAGCGGCTTCCTCCAGTGGAAAACACATCGCCTCCACCTTCGCGATTGCCTCCAGCTCATGGATATCGTCTTTTCGGACCGGACGTATATGATAGCAAAACATTTTACAAAACCACCTCCGTCAGTATGTGATCCTTCTGCCCTCTATGTAATATCTCTTATCCTGGGCATGTCCCATGGAGAAGGTTTTCCGCGGGAGAGAGCCGTCCAAAATGACCGTTGGGAACAGCTCCTCCTTTCCCATAGGGGGCAGTAGGAAAGCGATGCTGTTGGGTTTCTGCCCCAGGGAGACTGCTACATCGTCGCCATGGATGTAGTCCACCGTTCCGGTATTTTCCGTCAAATATTGGTCGAGAAAATTCTGAAGCGTCCCCACCGCAAGCTGGGAGGTGGGCCTGGTCAGCAGAAGGGGCCGAGTGCCGTTGGAGGTGACGGCGGTGACGGTCTGGTCCCCTTGACTGCCGTTTGCTCTCCGCGCCCCGCAGGCTTTCTCCATGGCTTTCAGCAGCTTTTCCGGCTCGGTTCCGGTTACTGCCCGGTGGATAGGCTCAAATTGAAGGGAATCGTCATGGAGGTTCACCACCTCCGCCAGGGCGTACCGGGCGGGATGAGTCTTCCATTCCTCCTCCGGAAGGCGCTGCTTTAACGCCTCAAAGCAGGCCTTGGCAGTGGCAAGGGAATGGTTTCCGTCTCCTGCGGCATACAGGAGGGGAGGCGTTCCCATGGGAAGACCGTACCGCCTGGAAAAAGCCTCCGGCTGGGCAAGCTTTTCCAGCGCCTCCTGAACGGCGAGGGCGTCCCTGCCCTGGACGCGGTATCCTGCAATATTTCCGCCCCCCTGCATCAGCGGGAAGCGATAGAGCAGCGGAAGCTTGTCCTTCCTGACGGACAGCGGCTCAATGACCGTCCGCTGGAGGTCGTCGATGAGCATCATAATATGGGGGAATTCCAGCACAGCGTGCTCCCGCACCCTGACACGGGGGGGAATCCGCTCCAGGACAGTCCCCTCTGTTGCCCGGATGCGGGAGCTGCTGCCGGGATGATAGTCGTATTCTTCTAGGTCCAGCATGCCCAGCAAACCTTTTCGCATTGTCCCATCGGACAGAATGCGTTCTATATAGATATAGCTTTTGGGGCAGGCCTGAAAAAGACCCTGCTGTAAGTATTCGTTCATGGACCGCTGAATTTCTGAAATTTTCCGGTTGACCTGGGATTTCTCCAGGTTCAGATAGATTTCCGGCAGAATCATTCGAAGCGCGGAGGGGGAATCCCCCACCAGCTCTTCCACCTTATTCCAGTAATCGGGCTGGGAGGTATACTGGTCACAGGCAACCACCGCCCATTTAGTCAGGTCAATGCCCCGTTCTGCTGAGGGGAGCAGGATATCTGCTGGGTAGAATGCGGTATCCTTCATTTTTTTCATCCTTCCATGATGTACTTTTCAAAGTATAACACACTTCCCCCTGGCGGAAAAGTCCTTTTTTCGTTTGAAGGGTTCCTTGATTCCGTAAAATCTCAAACGGCGTACAGGGGAAGCCCTCTGCCGTATCAAAAGCTTCCTCCGCTGTGCTTAAGCTTTTCATATTTCTCCCGCGTCGCCATGCCGCCGCGGATATGACGTTCCTGTTTGTTCTGTTCCAATACCTGCTTTACCTGCTGATATAGGGCATTGTTCTGTTTTTTTAAACGTTCGGATACATCTTTATGTAAGGTTATCGCTAATTAGAACGGTACTGTCCAGCCCTAAATCGCCCAAAAGGCGCAGGTAGATGTCAACATTCCCCTCTTTATCTACCTCGATCTTCTGTATAATACGCTTGAGCTGGGTGTTGGTCATCTGATGTACGTCGGTGATGTCCTCGATCTCCTTGAAGGTGCTGGTCAGGACGCTCTCCAACTGCTCCCCTTTGGTCAGGTTGTAGGAGATCATCTTCAATTCGTTCTCCAGCCGCTCAATCTCCTTGCGCATCCCGCCGATCTTGGCGTTCAGCTCGTCACGGGAGATCAAGTCGTCGGCGTACATATCCATGTACTTCTGGCGGGTCTTTTGCAGTTTGGCAAGCTGGGCGGTCAGCTCCTTCTCGTAGTCCAGGTTCTCATCCTTGGCCTTGTAGACCTTCTGGAACTGGTTCACCACATAGCTGATGACGGACTTCTTCGCTTTCAGCAGTCCGGCGAAGTATTCCTGCAAGACCTCGATCAGTTCCTCCTCATCCACCGTCACGGCGTTGGGGCAGCTGTCGGCTCCCCGTCCGTTGTGACCGGAGCAGACCCAGCGTACATAGGTGTTTTTATAGGTGCGGACGGTACGCCGGAAAGACCAGCCGCACTCCTTACACTTGATGAGGGTAGAGAACAGGTGCTTATTGCTCTGCCGCTCCCGAGTGATCTTGAAAGCACTGTGCCGGGAGTGCAGGACTTCCTGTGCTTGTTGGAAGGTTTCATCGTCAATGATGCGCAGCTCGGGCTTGTCCACCACGATCCAGTCAGTTTCGTCCCTGTCCGCCCGCTGTCCGGTGAGGAAGTCCGTGACCTCTTGCTTGCCGTTGATGATCTTTCCAGTGTACAGCTCGTTTCTCAGGATGTGGCCCACGGCGTTCTGGCTCCACTGGCAGTTTCGCTTGGTCTTCAGGCCCCGCTCGTTGAGCATATTTGCAATCTTGGCGGAGCCGTAGCCCTCCTGGGTGTACCAGTGATAGATCTGCCGGATGACAGCGGCCTCCTCCTCGTTGATGGTCAGGTTGAAGTAGTCCCCAATGGTCTTGTCGTAGCCGTAGACGATGTTGGGGACACGGCCCTTCTCGGCGTTCATCTTCTTGCCGAACTTCACTCGCTTGGAGGTATTGGCGCTCTCC
>JAAWRH010000029.1 GCA_022800935.1 Oscillospiraceae bacterium | reverse complement strand
GTTTAGCTTGCGTGTACTAATCGGTCGAGGGCTTGACCTTTATACCTTGTTCTCTCTCTCCTTCCTCTTTCTCCCCCGTTGTTCAATTTTGAGGGTGCGATTGAGCTCTCCGATGGGTCACTGTCGGAGAGCTTATTTATTACATAAAAAAGGGGTGAATTCCATGAACAAATGGATTCAGGAGGATTGGACTTTTGAAATTGCCGTGAAAAAGGGACAGGCCAAGGATTGCCGAATGGGATTTGAAGAGGGGGATACCTTTTCCTGCCAGTATGAATGTCCCACGGGTTTTTGCCCCAAAACCATACCGGTTTTGTATACCCTTTGTGAAATCGTTCGGTGTGGAGGAAATTACAGACTGAAAGGGAGCAGAGACGAATATGAAATTGACTTTCCCTGTGCGGATGGTTGTATTCAGTTCCATTTGAAGGCACAGAACTTGGCAAAATAAAGAGGACATAGAATCTTTTGATTAAGGGGAATTTCGCCCTTTGGAAACCTGCCACTTTCGAGAAAGCGGCCAAAGCTTTTAATACGGGTTTGGTTTGTGATTGACTTGGGTTCGCTCCCGTGACGTGGTTTTTTCTGCTTTGGGGCTTGACAATCGTTGGTGGGAAAAGGTATAATATGTGTATTAAAAGAGAAAGGAGGTTTCTGCCATGAAACCATAAACTGAATATTTGTTGAAAGCCTTTTGTGAATTCTATAACGCCGGTTGTAGCATACTCGCAGGAGTATGTTATTTTTATATACAACAAAACCGCAGAAGGTGTGCCGGAAACGGCAGCTTTTGCGGTTATTTTTATGCCCGTTCGGGCGGAAAGGAGTTGTGTTTTATGCGTGTCATGCTCAAGAACGTCAAACCTATCACAGCAATAACGGAGGAATTGAAAATTGGATTTACAAAATTATGGATTTATTCCGGAGACAGACTCCGGCGATGAAATGGGCATCCCAGCAAGGATCACAGCGGTACACAAGGAACGCTATGAGCTGGTCTGCGAATACGGCCTGGGCTATGCCCGCCTGAAGACAAAAGAATATTACAACGGGACAGAAGATTTCCCGACAGCGGGGGACTTTGTGCGGATCGACTACATCCCCAACGGGGACAGCCGGATTATCCGCACCCTGCCGCGGAGGACCTTCTTTTCCCGGAGAGATCCCACCCCCGGCCGGGGAGAACAGGCGGTGGCGGCAAATTTCGACTATGTGTTTATCCTCCAGTCGCTGAACCACAACTTTAACGGAAAGCGGTTGGAGCGTTATCTAACACTGGCCTGGCAATCCGGGGCTGTTCCGGTCATTGTGCTGACCAAGGCGGACCTGACGGAGGATGCCTCACCGTATCTGCAAACAGCTGAATCCATCGCGCCGGGGGTAGATATATGTGCCATCAGCGCCAGAAATGGGTTTGGCATGGACCGGTTGTCCCGATATGTACAGCCGGAAAAGACCATCGTGTTTTTGGGGTCGTCAGGCGTGGGCAAGTCCAGCCTGGTCAACGCCCTTGCCGGGGAGGAGCTCATGTCTGTCAGCGAAATCCGGGAGGAGGACAGCCGGGGCCGCCACACCACCACCCACCGGCAGCTCATCATGCTGCCAAACGGAGCTATGGTGATTGACACCCCTGGTATGCGGGAGCTGGGGATGTGGGACGTATCCGTCGGGCTTCACGATGCCTTTGAGGATGTGGAGGAATATCTGGGACAATGCCGCTTCAGCGACTGCAAGCACAAGTCTGAGCCGGGCTGCGCTGTCCGGGCGGCCATTGAAAGCGGGGATCTTTCCCCGGAAAGATGGGAAAGCTATTGCAAGCTGAAGAGTGAAGCCCGATTTTCCGATGACAAGGGCGCATACCGGCGGCAGAAGCAGCAAAGGAACAAGGCCCTTGCAAAGCAGATACGCGCAAAGAAAAGCCGCGGATAGGAGTACATCTCCCTATCAGTCAAACAACAAGCTCGGAACCCCAGGGGATTTCCGAGCTTGTTGTTTGAAAAGAAGGGTTAAGAACGGCGCATGATTCAAAAGTACACTCTATCAATGGCGTTACACCACAACGCATGCTTTTATCATTTGTTTAGAGCTTCGTCCTGGAGTTTGTCAAATGCCGCTATACATTCCTCCACCGGCGTACCGCCCAGCAGCTCCCGCACGATCAGGCAGGTGTTGCCCCACTGTTCCACCTTCATCCCCGCATTGGAGCCAATCACATAGACGCCCGCTTCAATCCGGTCGTTGAGGGGAGCTAAGGAGGGGACACACTCCACCGATACATTTTTGGAGGGAGAGATTACCCGATTTGTCTCAGAAAAGAGCTGAAGGGCCTCATCAGAAATCATGTGATCCAAAATACGGGCCGCGTTTTCCCGGTGTTCCGCGTTGGCTCCCACGGCCCATCCGGTCACAGACAGCACTGGCATCTGCCCCCGGCTGCTGGGAAACCCGATGACCTGCATCTCGAAGTCAGTCTTTCCATAGGCGGTCTCCGTGTTTGCCGCCCCCCAGTAGCCCATGACAATAGGGGTTTTTCCCGCCAGAAAATCCGGCTTTTCCGCCTCAATGGCCTCGCTGACCAAGGCCTTCTGCGCGTCAATATAGCCCTGGCTGATAAGCGTCTGGAGAAACTCAAACCCGGAGCGCATATAATCGCTGTATCTGCGCTTTCCGCTGTTGAGCTCCGCGATCTCTGCCTGGGTATTTCCGCCGTTGTACAGATCAGCGTAAGCCTGGGCAAAGACAAAGGTCTCCAGCCACCAGCGGTTGGCGCCGATGGGCGTTTCAATTCCGTTTTCCTTAAATACCCGGCAGCACTCCAGAAATTCCTCCGGTGTCTCCGGCAGAGCGAGGCCGTACTGCTTGAACAGGTCCACGTTGACGAACAATCCGTAGGCCACCACCTCCTGGGGGATGGCTACCAGCTTTTCGTCTACCGTGTTGGCAATACGGATGACCTCCCGCAGGTTCTTGGCGTTGTCCAGCCCGGACAGGTCCATCAGCTTTCCCTCCGCGCCAAGCGCCTGGATGGTATCCGGATTGAGCAGGTAGAGGTCGTCCATATTGCTGTTAACCCGGTCAAAGGCCACGTCGTCATAGGTTTTGTCCTTGTAGTTCTCCGCTGTATAGGTACGGTAGGCTACCGTGGCGCCCACAGCCTCCTCTGCCATTGCTACAGTCAGGTCCAGGGCGGTTCTCGCTACATTTTCCGCATTGGGATCGCTCTTTTCCATGGGACTGAACAGATTGACCGTGGGTCTCTCCTCTTTCTCGTCAGGAATCAGGTTTTTGGGGTCTTCGTGACCGCAGGCTGCCAGGGACAGGACCGCAAGCGCTGTCAGGCAAGCCGAAATCCATCTCTTCATGCAAATCATCATTTTTCCTTTCGTCTGCTGTGCTGCTTGATGGCTTTTTTCAGCAGCTCCATATTCAGGGGTTTGGGTACATGGGCGTCCATGCCGGCGTCCAGGGCCGCTTTCTCGTCCTCTGCAAAGGCATTGGCCGTCATGGCAATGATGGGGATGAGCCCCGCGTCCTCCCGGTCCAGTGCGCGAATGGCCCTTGCGGCCTCATGCCCGTTCATCACCGGCATCTGGACGTCCATCAGGATGGCGTCAAACTCGCCCGGCGCAGAGCGCTGGAAGCGCTCCACCGCCAGCTGGCCGTTCTGTGCAATCTCACAGCCTGCTCCTTCTATTTTCAAGAGCTCCGTCAAAATTTCCGCATTGATCTCGTTATCCTCTGCGGCAAGGAAATGCATCCCGTTCAAACCGCCAATCTCTTCAGCGTCAGATACCGGCGTTTCATCATCCTTGTGCCACAGCTCCTCAATTTTTTCGCGGAAGGCGGAGACAAAGAATGGCTTTGTAAGGGTGTCTGTTTCGTTGACCTTGAGCGCCTCCTCCAGCCCCTTCGCGTCAAATTCCGCCAACAGTACAATCGGTATGGTATCCGGAAGCGCTTCACGCAGGCCTGTGACGGTCTGGAGGCCGCAATCCTCCCAGTCCAGCAGGACAAGCTGAAAGCTTGTGACGTCCTGTATTCGTTCCAGGGCTTTCTCCGTATCTTCGGCGGTGTCCAGACAAACTCCTGTCTCCTGCATGAGGGCTAGGATATTTTCCTGCCCCTCCGCAGTTCCGCCTACCAACAAAATACGGGAGATGTTCCGCTGTACCCAGAACTGCCGGTCCGCCGTTCCATCGGGGATGCGAAGCTCCAGGTCAACCTGGAAGAGAGAGCCGCGGTCCACCTCGCTGGAGACCTTGATGGCGCCGCCCATCAGCTCCACAATGCTCTTTGTTATCGCCATGCCCAGACCGGTGCCCTGCACCTTATTGGTGGTGCTGTTTTCCGCTCTGGTAAAGGCATCGAAGATGGTTTCCAAATACTCCGGCGTCATGCCGTAGCCGTCGTCCTCCACCTCAATGCGGATGTGTTCATACTGATTGGAACGCTGTTTGAGTCCGATGATGCGGAACCAGATATTGCCGCCATTTGGGGTATATTTTACAGCGTTGGAGAGGAGGTTAATCAGTATCTGATTGATTCGGGTCTCGTCTCCAATCAGATATTCGTGGCGGATATCAGTCACCTCAAGATGGAACTCCTGCCCCTTTTCCTTGGCCATGGGCTGGATAATGGCGTCTACAGAGGATATCACATCATTGAGAGCAAATTTTTCAAAATTGAGGACCACCTTACCGCTTTCAATCTTGGAGACGTCCAGAACATCGTTGATGAGGCTGAGAAGATGCTGCCCGGAGGCCATGATTTTTCGGGTGTATTCCCGCACCTTGGCCGGATTGTCCGCGTCCTTGCCCAAAAGTGCCGCAAAGCCCAGCACCGCGTTCATGGGAGTGCGGATATCGTGGGACATATTGGAGAGGAACATTGTCTTGGACTCGCTGGCAATCTGGGCGGCCTGAAGTGCCTGCGCCAGCTGCTGGCTGTGGAGCTTTCGCTCTTCCTCGCGTTCTTTCCGCAGTTTCTCCTGCTGCCTCCAGTTCAGATAGTACAGGGCGATGCACAGGAAAAAGGCCACGAATAGGGAGGCTACGACTATGGCAATATTTTGGTTGACGGTCCGGCCCTCCTGCTGGATGGCCTCCACTGGAACATAGCCCACCAGGAAAATCGTTCCATTGTTCACCGCCCACATATAGTTGAGGGCCTGTATACTCCGGATATCGTGGTAAAACAAGGCGTTTCGACCGGAATTGAGGCAATCCTCCACCTCTGACCGGATCGCCGGGTCCTGAATATTGTTTGCCCGGTAGTAATCAGTCAAGTTCAAATGGCCCGCGTTTCTCTGGCCCATCCCCTTGGGATTTAAAACAAATCGCTGGCTCTCTGCGTCCATGATATACAGAAGCGCCTGCTTGTTGTAAAATCCCTCCGGAAGGGACTGGTCAATGGCATCATATACATATTCGGCATAAAGGGTTCCAATCACTTCATCGTCCCGCTCGACCGGGCACTTTATCGTGTAGGACCATGTTCCCATATAGTTCAGATAGGATTGGGAGACCGGAAGCCCAATGACCGTTCCGCCTGCGGAGAAGTCCAGACCCTCTTCCGTAAACCGTTCGCCGGTGTTGGAAATTCCTTCCGTTTTTCCCGAAAGAATCAGCGACATCTTGGCCACTGTCTGATTCTGCTCATAGGTGAGGATATAGTCCTCCGGCTCCTCTGCCCGTGCGATTTCCTGGGCTATCAGCTTTTGGAATTCTGCCTCACGGCACAGGATCGCCTCAATTGTGCTCTCGATTAGGTCTAGGCTCTCACTCAAGTTTTGAATGGCAGATGCGGACATCTCCCTGGTAATTTTTTGGGATACGGAAAATACGATCGTCCCAAAGAAAGAAAATATCAAAATAATGGGGAGCAGCAGGGAGAACCCTCTGCGCCTTTTCTGTTTATTTGGCGTTTCTTTCATTGAAAACCTCCATTTCCAACGCTCCGGTGGGACGTTTGGTCTCAAAGAAGAAAATACCGTCAACCGTTAGCTGTATAGATATATCAATTGTATCGCTACATTACTATTATACTGTTTCTCCCTTTCCAGTGTCAATAGATATCAAGCATCCAGAGGATAAACATGCCGCTGAATCATAAAGCGTCGGAGCAAGGCTCACCTTATATATTTTTAACACAATACCGGCTTGATAAAAGTACATTGCTTCTCAAAAATACAGATATGAGACTGTAACAGAGATTGCTAATATCGTTGGATTCAACGGCAGCAGTTATTACGCAGAAGCATTTCGTACCGCCTACGCTTTGGGAACGGAGGAAAAGGCAATCACCGAGAACAAGCCTTTCGCGCTGACCGGTGATTCCTTCCCGAAGATCATTGTGCGTTATGACATTCGCAAACGTTGGTATGATGACAATAGCATCCTCAATATCAGCGTCATCGACTTCCTGCTGGATGACACGCTTGTCTAAATCGCCTCAAAACAAAACTGCTCACCGTGATTGGCTTATCGCCTCAAGGTGGGCGATTTTTAGTCGGAAAAGAATTTGTCCGGCTCGTAGCCCTCATCAAGATCGTCAAATTCATCCGTCCAGCGGTCGAAAATATCCTCAGTCTCCTTCTCCGCGTCGCGGTACAGGGAAAGACGGTTCTCCTCATAGCTGACTTTGGATGACGCAATGCTCAAGGGTTTGGGCTTTGTTCCAAACTGAAAAAGAAGAGCCAGCAGCCGGGAAAACCGGCTGCTGGCGTGATTTCTGGCGGAAGCGGTGGGATTCGAACCCACGAGCCACTTGCGTGACTACCTGATTTCGAGTCAGGGCCGTTATGACCACTTCGATACGCTTCCATAGATAGAAAGCCCGGCCTTTCCGGTACTCCCACCCCTAAAACGCACAGAAATACCCCTCCAACAGAGCTTTCCTCTATTATAACAAGTTGTTGTGCAAAATGCAAGGGTTTGCCAGGAATTTTTATCGCCCTCCGACAGACGGTATATGCCTTTGGTTCATAGGAATTCTGCTGTCCGGCGGGGCAGAAAATTGAATACCCGGCTGCGGCATCATGACTTTTCTCCCTGGGACCGGGATTCCTCGTATATCCGGCAGCAGGCCAGGCGGCGTCCCTCCTTCAGGATGCGGCGCAGAGGCTCCACTACCGCCCCGTCCCGGAGCCGCGCAGTGAGCATAGGCGAAAACCGCCGCCCCTCCAGGGCAATGGCGGCTTCTATCGCCCCGTCAAAGGTCATCTGTTCTCCGGTGTGGAGGTGGTCGGCGTCCGTTACACTCACCAGCCAGTCAATCAGGCCGATAACGTCTACCATCTGCCGCTCTGGGCATTCCAGCCTCTTATAGTCGCTGGGATATCCCCTTGAACCGTCGTACCAGGAGTGATGTCCCAGGGCGGCAGGGGCGCAGCGGCGGGTGGACGGGCGTTCAAAGAGGAGGGTTTTTCCGGCAATGGTGTGCAGGCGGGCCAGCTCGTATTCCTCTTCAAACCACTGCCTGGGGGTGTAATTGAACAGGTCGATAAAGTTAATGCGCCCGATATCGCAGAACCTGCCGCAGTCCTGGGCAAGGTCCAGAACTGCACGGCGCTTTTGCTCCAGGTCCGTGATGGAGGCAATCTCTTCAATGTCGTCAAAAAAGGCGGATTCCTCCTCCAGAATAAAGCCGCACAGGAACTTTGCCCCCTCCGCCACAATCCAGGAATGGACGTATACCTCCGGCGCAAAGCGGAGGAGGAGCTTCTGGATGAATTCCCCGTAGGGAACACTTCCCTCCGTTTCCACATAGGTGTGGGAGAGCTGGCGCAGGTAGCGGAAAAGGGTTTCGTTTACTTGCCCCGCGGGAAAGGCATCCACATACCGCAGAAGCCGCCGGTAAAGCCTCTCCAGGTATGTCCGGCGCTCCGGTATCAGCTCCGGGTTTTGGTTCAGATACTGGCAGTAGAAGGCGGGCAGAGAAATAATGCCGTACAGCCCCTCCGCGGAAAGGTCCGAAGGGTCCGCCCTGTCCATCAGGGCCTCCATCCTGCTCAGCAGCGTTCCCAGACCGTAGATGCCGCAGTAGTACTCCATAGCATAATAGGGGAATGACCAGCGGACAGAGGGCTTCTGGTTTTCCAGCTCCGCCTCCTGAATCCGCTTTTGATAAACCAGATACACCGACTCCATAAGGGTTGATATATCCTCCGGCGTCATGACCTTTTCCTTTCCATAGGAGACGCTGGCCGCCATCATCTCCTGGGTCATGGAGAGATACCTGTCCCAGGGCAGCTCCGGCGCTTTTTCCCGGTAGCCCTTATCCTGCATGATACGAAGGGTCTTCCGAAGAAGATTGATCTTTTCGCTGGGGTATTTAAACTGTCCCAATGCCATGTTGGCCCTGGAACGGAGCACGTATCCCCTGGTTTCCGAATCCTCCAGGCTGTCATAATACTTTAAATAGGCTGCTGCCTCGGTAAAATACAGGCGCATTGCAGACGAATAGAGCTCAATGATAGATATATCCAGCCCGATCAGCATATTGCACTGACTGTTCCGTCCAATGCCCATCCAATAGAGCTCCCTTATCGTGCCAGCCCGGTCCTTCTGCTGCCGCGCCAGGCTCAGCAGCGCGCTGTGTATCTGGCAGAACAGGCCGATATCCTGCTTGCCGCGCCCTGTCAGTAGCTGCCCGGCAAACTCCCGCAGCTCCTCCAGTGTTTCCGGTTCCGCTACGCTCAGGTGGTCCAGAAGGGGGAAGAGCTCCCGGCGCAGCAGAAACATATTCCGTTCCGCCAGCTCCTCCATTCTTTTCTGGTCCCGCAGCCGCCGTGCGGCGTAGTCCTCGGAGGAGGCTCCCTCCGGTCTTTTGGCCTCGGCGAGGGAGGCGGCTTCCTTGATATTGGCAATGTACTCAATCTGATACGACCGCATAATGCCCTCCTTCCTCACCGCTGTGTCAGATGCCTGCGGAGCATATCCCGCAGGCGGTCCGGATCAACCGGTTTGGACAGGTGCTCGTTCATCCCGGCGTCCCGTGCCAGTCTGATATCTTCCACAAACGCGTTGGCTGTCATTGCTATAATCCAGATTTCGGCCGCATCCACCCGGTCCAGCTTCCGAATGCGCCGGGTGGCCTCATATCCGTCCATCACCGGCATCTGCACATCCATGAGAATCAGGCTGTACCATCCCTCTGGCGAGGCGGCGAATTTTTCCACGGCCTGGACACCGTTTTCCGCTTCCTCCACCTGTACGCCGGTCATGGAAAGAAGCTCTACAGCGATCTCCCGGTTCAGCTCGTTATCCTCTACCAGCAGTATGTGCTGGTCGCTGAAATCCGTGTCCAGCTCCGACGAAATCTGCTCGTCATCGCCGCCGGTGAGGCCGGACAGCGCGCCCAGCAGACGGCTGGGGAACAGAGGACAGGGGACAAAGGCACTGATTCCCGCCCTGGTGGCGCGGTACTCCAGCTGTCCCCAGTCCTCCTCCGAAACCAGGAGAATGGGGAATTCAGGCCCGGCCAACTGGCGTACATGGGACGCCACCTCCAGAACCGGCATATCCTCCAGCTCTTGCCCCAAAATCAGGGCACAGGGCATCTTTTCCTCATATTTCGCCTCGGTCATCCAGGCCACCACATCCATGCCCACATCCTTCCGCACCGGTTCCAGCCCGGCTTCCCGCAGGCAGGAGACAAGCTGTCCGGCCAGGCTGTCCCGGCTTTCCGCCACCAGGATGGTCTGTCCCTTAGGCAGGGACAATCCCTGGCTCCGGCGGGGAGAAAGCAAGAGCGGAATGGAAATATTCACCAGTGTACCTTCCCCTTCTGCGCTGTCCACCACAATCTGTCCCCCCATGCTGTCCACCAAATTTTTGACAATGGACATCCCCAGCCCGGTACCCTCTATGCGGCTGATGGCGGCATTTTGGACCCGTTCAAAGGGGAGGAAGATGCGCTCCAGGAATTCTCTGCTCATGCCGATGCCGTTATCCCGGCAGGAGAAATCCACCCGGACCGAGTCTGGCTTGACGTCGGGCTGCTGGGAAAACGAGATTTGGATTAGTCCCCCTTCGGGGGTGTATTTTACAGCGTTATTGATAATATTTACTAAAATCTGACGGAGACGGAGAGGATCGCCCAAAAGCTGTTCCTCGTCGATCTGTCCGATTTTCAGCTGTAGCTCCTGGTTTTTCTGGACCGCCTGGGGCCGGACAATGACGGCGATATCGTGGACCAGGTCAGCCAGGGAAAAGTCCTCCTCGTTGAGGACCATCCGCCCGCTGTCAATGCGGGACATATCCAGCACATCGTTGACCAGGCTCATCAGGTGGGAGGAGGCGGTTTGTATCTTGTTCAGGCAGTCGTGTACCCGGCTTTTTTCATCAATATGGCTCAGGCCGATGGAAATCATCCCCATGATGGCGTTCATTGGGGTTCGGATATCGTGGGACATATTGGATAAGAACCGGCTTTTCGCCAGGTTTGATTCCTCCGCTTTCTGCAAAGCAGTCTCCAGATCGGCGTTTTTCTGCTCCAGCTCCGCAATCCGCCGCTGTAAAAGTTCGAGGCTCCCGTCGTTTGCCATGTTATTTTCCTCCCGCATCTGTTTGGTAAAAAAGCGCACGATATCTGATATCTCAGTGTACAATATTGAATTCTCATTACTTCATCATATCATATTATCTCGGAAAATTCTACTACTTTCTTGATTGAAATAACTTTGAGAAATCTCTTAACAGGCGGTTTCCCGCATTTTTCCCTTTCTGTTGGAGAAAAGTTGTAAAACAGAATAAATGCCCCTTGCGAAAAGTGTCTTTAAGGCGTAAAATAAAATAGATGCCAGCGTTCCTGGAGATATCCGGCAGCCGCCCTCCGCCGGTATAGGGCGCGCTGTTACGTTGCGGCGTTTTAACCGCACGGAACGCCGGACAACCTTGTATGCCGGAGAAAGGAAACTGCTATCATGGCAAAGAAATTTATTGTTGAAACATCGGCGCGTCACGTCCACGTTACCAAGGAAGACCTGGAAAAGCTGTTTGGCGCCGGCTATGAGCTGACCGTCAAGAAGGAGCTTTCCCAGCCCGGACAGTTTGCCAGCAACGAAAAGGTCGATCTGGTAGGTCCTAAGAAGACCATCCCCGGCGTTTCTATCCTTGGCCCTGTCCGTCCGGCTTCCCAGGTGGAGGTATCCCTGACCGACGCCAGAACCCTGGGGGTTGACGCCCTGGTGAGGGAGTCCGGCGACATCGACGGCACCTGCGGAATCAAGCTGGTAGGGCCCAAGGGCGAGGTGGAGCTGACCAAGGGCGTTATCGCCGCCAAGCGCCACATCCACGCCACCCCGGAAGACGCCGCGGAGCTGGGGGTTGCCGACAAGGACATTGTCTCGGTTAAGGTGGAAACCCAGGGTCGTTCCCTCGTCTTCGGCGATGTGGTTGTCCGCGTCAGCCCCAAGTTCAAGCTGGCGATGCACATCGACACCGATGAATCCAACGCCGCCGCCTGCAAGGGTATGGTGGAAGGGGAAATCGTAAAGTAACCCTTTGGGCGGACTGCATTTTTACATAACATCAGGAGGACCGAAAGCCCTGGGTTTGCCGGAGCTTTCGGTCCGGCTTTTTATACGGTTCCAGGCGGCTGGGCGAGGAAAAGCGAAAATTTTTCCTTGCAAAACTGTGAAGCCTATGCTATAATATTATAATGTATGACGACTCTATCCCCGTCTGCCGCAAAAAAACAGACGGACTGACGATTTATAAAATGAAGGAAGGGGAAAGCAACATGGGCGCAATAGAGATTATCGGAGGAATCCTGCTCATTATAACCTGTGTACTAATTATTGTACTGGTCTCCATGCAGGAATCCAAGAGCGACGGCCTGAGCGCTATGACCGGCGCGACAGACTCCTATTTGGGCAAAAACGGCGGAAGAACCTTTGACGCAATGCTCAAGCGTTTTACCAAGTACGCGGCGGTTGTGTTTTTTATTCTTACAGTGATTGTCAACGCAATCGCGGTCTTCTTCTAAGGGCGGCCGCAGAAGCGCAGCGGAGGGTCAGGAGGGCTGTCACCAATGGGGGACAGCCCTCCTTTTTATAGCTGGACGCTGAGAAAGAAGTGTTTTTGTGATGACGAGACGATTGTTTGCGGCTTTGACGGCCCTGGCTCTGGCTGCCTCCCTGACCGCCTGCCAAAGGGCGCCGGCGGCCCCGGAGGAACCTGCCGCCCCGGAGGAGGTTTCTCCTTCCTCTTCCTCCTCCCAGGAGGCGGAGGAAGAGGAAGGCAGCTCCCCGCTGCTGTCGGTGAGGGAATACTCCCTGCCCAGCGGTTGTGGGTGTACTGCGCTTTTCGGAGACAGGGCCATGCTCATCAACGGAAGCCTAGGGTATTACGGCGTGGAGCCCGGCAAAGGGAACATGATGGAGATGGACCTGAGCTCCGGGAAAATTCACGAATTGGGCATCTGGGCTGACCGGGGGATGGTCCGAGCCGATGGTGATACCTTTTACTGGGTGGGGATGGACGAAGAGCCCCGTTACCTTGGAGGGGGAGGGTTCCCGCAGTACGAGTACGTTCAGGCAGGGATTTTTAAGGGAGACAGGGACGGAAACGGGGCGCTGGTTTACAAGCTGTCCTCCTGGGAGGACGGGCAGGGGAAATGGAATATTACCCAGCTTGCCATGGGAGACTCCGTCTTGGTCTGGGCGGAAAGCTGGAAGTTTAAAGACGGCGGACAGGGGCCAAGCTATCATCAGCGCATCCAAGCCGTGGACCTGAAAACCGGGGAAATTTCTGCCGTCGCAGAGTGGGACGCCTACGACGAGAATTATCACCAGATGCGGGTAGACGGTGACAGCCTTGTTTATTGGGAATCCTGCCGCAATGAGGAAACCAGTCTTCACCTTTACGATTTGTCCGCAGAAGAGGAACTGCTTGTCCTGCCGGTCACTGCAACCTCCGATGCCGATTGCAGCGGTGACCGGCTGGTGTGGTGCCAATGGAATGTCCCCATCCTCCATATTTATGACATGGCTTCGGGAAAAAGCGTGTCTTGGGAGATTCCGGATATCGAGGGAGAGATCAAACTGCTGGGGGACAGGCAGCTTATGATACTTGGTGGTTTGAAGGTGATGAGCTGACCCTGACAGTTATCCGGCCCTTAGAGGAAGCTTGATAAATTTTTTTAAAAGGATAAGGAGCGAATTGTGATAGAGATAGAAAACAACAGAGAGCAAAAAAAGCAAAACATCCTCCAGGCGTTCCGCAGCCGCAAAAAGGGCTTCAGCCTGAAGGAAGTGGCAGAATTTCTCCGCTGGAAGGACACGGATACCCTGGAGGAGCTGATGGAGGAGCTCCGCCTGGAGGGGCGGCTGATGAACCGGGGGACCCGCATGGTCTATCCCCAGAATTGGGGGCTCATCCCCGTGCGCATCACCAAGCTGATGGGCTCCTTTGCCTTTTCCAGAAAGCTGGAAGACGACGGGGAGCTGTTCATTCCCGGAAGGGGCCTGATGGGCGCTCTGCCCGGCGATATTGTCCTGGTGGAGCCGCTGCCCCAGCAGGGCGAGCTGCCGGAGGGAACCGTCCAGAAGGTGGTGAGCCTGGGCGAGTATCAGTTTACCGGCGTCTTCCACCGCAGCGCGGAGGGCTGCTACATCGGTGCGGGCAAGAGCTTCCGGGAGCCGGTACGGGTGCTGCCCCAGCGGACCATGGACGCCCAGGAGGGGGAAAAGGTCCTGGCGGCTATCGTCAAGCGGGGGGAGCGTACCGGCGAGCACCGGGCGGCGGTGCTCCAGCGGTTCGGCAGCGCCCAGGAAGCCAAAAACTGCTGTGAGGCGGTGCTGGCCGCCAACGGCGTGGTGCGGGATTTCCCCCAGGAAGCGCTGGAGCAGGCGGAGGAGCTTTGTCAGAAGGGCATCCATCCCAAGGAGCTGGAAAGCCGCCTGGACCTGCGGGACAGGGATATCTTTACCATCGACGGCGCGGACAGCAAGGACCTGGACGACGCGGTCTCCATTGAGAAGACAGAAAAGGGCTGGTCCTTAGGGGTCCACATCGCGGATGTGAGCTATTATGTTACCGACCAAAGCCCCCTGGACCGGTGCGCCTTTGAGCGGGGGACCTCCATCTACTACGCCGACTCGGTGATTCCCATGCTGCCCAAAGCCCTTTCCAACGGCATCTGCTCCCTTAACCCCATGGAGGACAGGCTCACCCTCTCCTGCCTGATGGAGCTGGACGAGTCCGGCGGACTGCTGTCCTATACCTTTGAGCGGAGCGTCATCCGTTCCCGCGTCAAGGGCGTTTACAAGGAGGTCAACGCCATCCTGGGCGATTTCGCCGGGGAGGAGATTCTGGAGAAGTACCATCCCCTTCTCCCTTCTATCAAGCTGATGGGGGAGCTGGCCCGGCGGCTGATTGCCGGGAGGACCAGCCGGGGAGGACTGGAGCTCAGCTCCCCGGAGCCGAAGTTTGTCCTGGACGAGGAGGGGCGGGTGCTGGATATCCTGCCCCGCAAGCGGGGGCTGGCCGAGTGCATGATAGAGGAATTCATGCTGCTTGCCAATGGTTGCGCGGCAAAGCTGGCCCGTGAACAGGGGCTTCCCTTCATCTACCGCATCCACGAACAGCCCGCCCCGGACCGGCTGAACAACCTGTGCGAATTTTTAGGGGTCATGGGGGTCAACGCCGCAGGACTGCGCCAGGATGCCAGCCGCGACGCCCTGGCGGCGGTGCTGGATTCTGTCCGCGGCCAGGAGGTGGAGCAGGTGGTGAACACCGCCTTAATCCGCTCTATGGCCAAGGCCAAATACAGCCCGGAAAACAAGGGGCATTTCGGCCTGGCCCTGGACGATTACACCCACTTTACTTCCCCCATCCGGAGATACCCTGACCTTTCCATTCACAGGATTATCTCCGCCTATCTGCTGCACATGCGGCCGGAACGGCTGCAAACCCGGTACGCGGGCTTTGCCAGGTCCTCCGCCCAGCGCTCCAGCGAAATGGAGGTCCGGGCGATGACAGTGGAGCGGGAATGTGAGGACTGCTACAAGGCGGAGTTTATGTCCCAGCATATCGGGGAGGAATTTGACGGCATTATCTCCTTTGTCGCCGGACAGGGAATCTATGTGGAGCTGGAAAACACGGTGGAGGGCCTGGTGCGCATGGACATGCTGCCGGAAGGGGAATACGACATTGTGGAGCAGGTCCAGCTGGTGGAAAAGAACACCGGCAAGCGGTACCGGATTGGAGATTCCATCCGCATTGTGGTTGTGGGGGCGGACGTATCCGCGGGCCGGATCGACTTCGGCCTGCCCGGCGTAGAGCCCAGACCCCGCCAGATACAGGCCCCTCCCAGGGAAAGAAAGCCGGTACAGCCAAAGCCCAAGGCCAAAAAGGGCGGAAAAAAAGGGGCAAAGCGCGAGGAAAAGCACCGCAGGAAAAAGGGAAAGTAAAATTTTTTGACCGGGCGTCAGCTCTATGGGGAGCCGCCGCCCGGTCAATTTTGATATATGCTTGGTTCGTGATTGCCCTTATACTATTTCCGAATAAAAACCATACTTTCGTTACCGGGCGAAAAGTCTAAATGATTGATGGTTTGGTGCGTATTAAAGTTCTTTTTGATACTTTTTCTTTCAAGAAAAAGTATTAGCCCTTTGCCGCCTCCAGGGCCTGGTCCACATCCGCGATGATGTCCTCCACATTTTCCAGCCCTACCGACAGCCGCACCATGCCGGGGTGAATCCCCGCCGCAATCAACTGCTCGTCGTTGAGCTGACGATGAGTCTCACTGGCCGGGTGCAGCACACAGGTGCGGATGTCCGCCACATGTACCTCGTTGGAGGCCAGCTTCAAATGGTCCATAAACCGGATTGCCGCCTCCTTGCCGCCTTTGATCACCATGGAGAGCACCCCGGAACATCCCTGGGGCAGATACTTCTGGGCCAGGGGGTAGTACTTGTCCCCCGGCAGGGAGGGGTAGCTCACCGATTCCACCATCTCCGAGCCCAGCAGGTGCTCCGCAACCTTTTTGGCGTTGGCGCAGTACCGGTCCATGCGCACCGCCAGCGTCTCCAGCCCCATGTTGAGCAGGAAGGCGTTGATGGCACCGGGGTACATTCCGAAGTCCCGCATCAGCTGTACGCGGGCCTTGGTGATATAGGCCGCCGCCCCAAAGTCTCCCAGATACCGAACGCCGTGGTAGCTCTCATCCGGCTCGGTCAGCTCCGGGAATTTGCCGTTGTCCCAGGGGAATTTGCCGCTGTCCACAATCACGCCGCCCACCTGTAGGGCGTGGCCATCCATGTACTTGGTGGTGGAATGGGTGACAATATCCGCCCCGAACTCTATGGGACGGCAGAGCACCGGCGTGGCGAAGGTGTTGTCCACAATCAGGGGCAGGCCGTTTTTATGGGCCACCCTGGCGAACTTTTCAATATCGAAGACACACATGGCGGGATTTGCCAGGGTTTCCCCGAAAATCAGGCGGGTGTTGGGCTGTATGGCGGCCTGGATTTCCTCCTCCGCGGCGTCATTGCGGACAAAATGGCATTCAATGCCCAGGCGCTTGAGGGTGACGGCGAACAGGTTAATGGTTCCGCCGTATATCTCGCTGACCGTCACGATGCTGTCCCCGGCAGAGCAGATGTTGAGGATTGCCAGCAGGTTGGCCGCCTGGCCGGAGGTGGTGCAGAGAGCCCCCACCCCGCCCTCCATGTCGGCTATCTTCTTCTCCACCGCGTCCACGGTGGGGTTGCCGATGCGGGAATAGAAGTAGCCGCTGGCGCTCAGGTCAAACAGCGCGCCGATATCCTCGGTTTTGTCGTATTTGAAGGTGGTGGACTGGTAGATGGGCAGGGCGCGGGGCTCGCCGTTTTTCGGCTCATAGCCGGAGTGGAGACATTTGGTTTCCATTTTCATTGCGAATTTCCTCCATTTTTAAATTATTTGTGAATATCATTGGATTTTTTGCAGGGTTCTGCTATACTGTATAGAGAAAGATCATCAGGGAAAAAATATCCCCCGCTTTTTTATTATATTAGGAATGGAAGGGAATGTCCATATGGGAATGGTTCATCTGCGCAAATTTGTGTTGGAAAGTAAAACAAGGCTCCTGCCCGTGCTGCTGGCGCTGACCCTGATGCTCCCCTTTGCCCTGCCCATGCGGGTCTATGCCTTTGACCCGGATGTGGACTGCCAGAGCAAGGGCATCTATATGGTCAACCTGGACACCAATACCGTCGTCTATGAGCGCGCCGCCAACGAGCGGATGTATCCCGCGTCCCTCACCAAAATCATGACCGCCATCGTCGCCCTGGAAAACTGCGACGACCTCCAGGAGATTGTCACCTCCCCGCCCTACATTTACGATGAATTCGTGGGCATCAACGTCTCCCACGCCAGCATTGAGCCAAACGAGGAGATCAGCATGGAGAATCTTCTGTACGCCCTGCTGATGCAGTCCGCCAACGAGGCGGCCAAGATCATCGCCGACCACATCGGCGGCGGCAGCATCGAGACCTTTGTGGAGATGATGAACCAGAAGGCCAAGGAAATAGGGGCCAACAACACCCACTTTATGAATCCGCACGGCCTTTTCCATGAAGAACATTACACCACCCCCTATGATATGTACCTGATTACCAAATACGCCATGGAGCTGGACGGCTTTATGGAGATGTGTACCACCATGTCACGGGAGATCGGGCACTCCTATCCCCTCACCAACCGCAACGAAACCATGTCCTCCAGCAGCGAATATTATTATGAACCCATCCGCGGCATCAAAACCGGCACCCTGGAGGAGTCCGGGCGGTGCTTCATCTCCAGTGCCAGCAAGGACGGCTACAACTACCTGCTGGTGCTGATGAACGCCCCCTATCTGAACGAGGATGGGGAAGTAACAGAGACCAACTACGCCTTTACCGAGGCCAAGGACCTTTACGAATGGGCCTTTGAGGCGTACAAGGTAAAGACGCTGGTACAGTTTAACCAGATGTACAGAGAGGTAAAGGTAAAGATGGGCAAGGGAGTTGATTCCGTCAAGGCAGTGGCGGGGGACAACTTTACCTCCCTTGTGATGGACGAGATAGAGGTCTCCAGCATGCAGCCCCTGCCCCAGCTGCCGGATGAGATAGAAGCGCCGGTCCAGAAGGGACAGGAGCTGGGATATTTAAAGGTGATGCTGGCGGGGGAGCAGATTGGCACTGTCCCCCTGGTGGCCGCCGAGGACGTGGAGGCGGACCCGGTGCTGGTATACCTGGAGAAGGTGAAGGGTGTCTTTCGTCAGTTCTGGTTTAAGTTTGTTGTTCTGACGATTTTGATTTTCCTGATTCTGTACATTACCGTGATGATTATCAGAAATTACAATAAAAAGCGATACGCGAAGACGAGGAACAAGTCCAGGGGCAGTACAGCGGTAAACCGCACCAAGTCCGGAAAGAAACCAAAAAGGTAAAGGGAACCCAAAAGGCCCCCAAAAAATCCAGCGAAAACAATCCTTGCCCCTAAAAACGCCTCTGATTTGCGCGGGGAATTTGGAAAAACACTTGCTTTTTTTCTGATTTTGTGATAACATCTATACGTTATGTAAAATTTCTGAAATTGAAAGAGGTGACAAACCATGAAAGAGGGAATCCATCCCAGCTACGAGCCCACAACTATTACCTGTGCTTGTGGCGAAGTCATAGAGACCCGTTCCACCAAGAAGAATATCAGGGTGGAAATCTGCTCCAAGTGCCATCCTTTTTTCACCGGCAGACAGAAGCTGGTTGACTCCGGCGGACGTGTGGACCGTTTTAAGAGACGCTTTGGAATGGATAAGTAATAGGCTCATGTGGCTGTTGACAGAGGCGGTGCGCAGAGCAAAGGGGGGACGCCCTTTGCTTTTCGTGCCGTTTTTTGTATATAAAGGCGGCAATTTTTGAAGGTTACAGTATGGGGGAGGGAGTTTACGACTTATGGACAGGCCCAAGGAAATATACAAAACCATACGGGAGGCCGGAACGGATGAATTCACCGAAAAGCGCTCCCGTTTTATCGGCAGCGCCCTTCCGGTGACAACAGAAAAGGAGGCCTTGGACTTTATCGCGGCGATGAAGTCCAAGTACTGGGACGCCAACCACAACGTCTATGCCTATATTCTGCGGGAGGGCGGCGTTCAGCGATTCTCCGACGACGGAGAACCCCAGGGGACCGCCGGAATCCCCGTTCTGGAGGTGCTGAAAAAGGGCGGCCTCACCGACCTTGTGGTGGTTGTCACCCGATACTTCGGCGGAATTCTTTTGGGAGCGGGGGGACTGGTGCGGGCTTACTCCCACGGCGCGAAAATCGCTGTGGAGGCGGCGGGAGTAAAGCATATGCGCCCCGCCTTTGGGGTGGAGCTGGACACGGATTACAGCCTGTACGGCAAGATTGCCTATATCCTGCCCAAATACCACATCCGGCAGCAGCAAAATGACTTTGGGGTATCGGTGCGGATGCGGTTTGTCATGGCGGCGGAGCTGTTTGAGGCCTTTCGGGCAGAGCTGACCGACCTGACCAACGGAGCGGTTTTTCCCTATGTGCAGGAGGAGCTGTACGCCGATATTCCTCTGGAGGACTAAGAAATGATGGGTGAGGGAATCAGCGTTAAGGGGCTTTTTGTGAAATATGGGGCTGTTTCATAAAAATTTTAAAAATCGTCAGAATTTTAGGAAGGATTTTTTCCCGTTTCTGTGTAATATATAATCAGACGACAAATTTTCTGGGGGATTTTGCGGAAAAAGACAGATTGGAGGGGCAGACGGTGACGGTACGCCAACAAACAGAACAAATGGAACATGAATTTCTCGCCCCCGGAGCTTCCTTCGCGGACGGCTCCAGGGGACGCTTCCGCCCGGAGGAGGAGTGCTCCATCCGCACCTGTTACCAGCGCGACCGGGACCGGGTCCTCCACTGCAACTCCTTCCGCCGCCTCAAGGATAAAACCCAGGTTTTCCTGGCCCCTGTCGGGGACCACTACCGCACCCGGCTGACCCACACCCTGGAGGTCAGTCAGATTTCCCGGACCATTGCCAGGGCCCTCCGCCTCAACGAGGATTTGACCGAGGCCATCGCCCTGGCCCACGACCTGGGCCACGCCCCCTTCGGCCACACCGGGGAGGCCGTCCTCAACGACCTGGCTCCCCATGGCTTTCACCACAACATCCAGACCGGGAGGGTGCTCCATATTTTAGAAAACAACGGCAAGGGCCTGAATCTGACCTGGGAGGTCAGAAACGGCGCGGTCTGCCATTCCTCCGCTTCCCCGCTGCCCGCCACCCTGGAGGGCTGTGTGGTCCGGATTTCGGATAAGATTGCCTACCTCAACCACGACATTGAGGACGCCTGCCGGGCCGGTGTGCTCCGGGAGGAGGAGGTTCCCTATGATGTGCGTTATGTCCTGGGCAGGGATAAGGCCCAGCGCATCACCGCCCTGGTCCGGTCAGTCATCGCCGAAAGCTCCGCGGAAGGGCCGGGGGAGATAAAGATGTCCCCGGAGGTGCGGGATGCCTTTATTCGCCTGCGGGAGTTTATGTTTGCGGAGGTCTACCGCAACCCCCAGGTGAAGGAGCAGGAGGAAAAGGCCCAAAACCTGGTAAAACAGCTTTATCAATACTATTATGTCCACATCGACGCCCTGCCCGGACAGTACCGGGAGGCGGCGGCAAACGAGGGAAAGGCAAGGGCGGTCTGCGATTACCTTTCCGGTATGAGCGACCGGTTCGCCCGCGCCTCCTATGAGAGGCTGTTTCTTCCCAAGTCCTGGGACATACCGTGATAACTGGAGGTATTGGATTGGACACCTTCGATTTTGACAAAATGCAGGAGATACAAAGGGAGCTACGGGAAAAATACAAAGGCAGGTGGACTGCCCTTTCCCCGGAAATGGGGCGCAGCTCTCTGCTTTGGATGATGGTGGAGGCGGGGGAAGCCGCCGACATCATCAAAAAGGACGGAGACCGAAAGATTATGGACGTTCCGGAGGTTCGGGAACACTTTATTGAGGAGCTCTGCGACGTGATGATGTATTTTAACGATGTGATGCTGTGCTATGGCATTGCACCGGAGGAGCTGGAAAGGGTATACCTGGAAAAGCACAGGAGAAATTTGGAACGCTGGTAAATAGGAGACAGGAGAAGGGAGGGAAAGGCCATGCTGCCGGAATCGTTTATTCAGGAGCTGAAATTCCGCAACGACATAGAAGATGTGGTGTCCTCCTATGTAAACCTCAAGCGGGGCGGCAAGACCCTGGCCGGGTTGTGTCCCTTCCACTCGGAAAAAAGCCCCTCCTTCCACGTCTACCCCAACACCCAGTCCTTTTACTGCTTTGGGTGCGGGGCCGGCGGGGACGTCATTACCTTTGTGCGGCGGATGGAAAACCTGGAGTATATGGAGGCCCTGCGCTTTCTGGCCCAGCGGTCCGGTCTGGATATGCCCGACGAGGTGGAAAGTGACGGCTCCGCCCGGCTAAAAACCCGTATTTTGGAAATCAACCGGGAGGCTGCCCGCATCTTTCACCAGAACCTCAGCTCCCCCGCCGGGCGGGAAGGGCTTAATTACCTGCGGAGCCGGGGACTGTCCGACCAGACCATCCGCCGGTTCGGCCTGGGATACTCCCTCAGCGGGAGCGGGCTGTATAAGCTGCTCTCCGCCAAGGGGTATACCGACGACGAGCTGATTGCCGCGGCGGTTGCCGCCAAAAGCAACCGGGGGACCGGCTGCTTTGATATCTTTCAGGGACGGGTGATGTTCCCTATCCTGGACCTGCGGGGCAACGTCATCGCCTTTGGGGGCCGCCTGACCGCGGCCGCCGGACAGCAGGGATGGGACAAGCGCAAGTACCTCAACACCTCCGATACCCCGGTCTTTAAAAAAAGCCGGAACCTGTTCGCGCTGAACTTTGCCAAAAACTCCGGCGAAAAGGGAAAGGGGCTAATCCTGGCAGAGGGGTATATGGACGTCATTGCCCTCCATCAGGCGGGGTTTGACAATGCCGTAGCCACCCTGGGAACCGCCCTGACGCCGGAGCAGAGCCGCCAGATCGCCCATTACACCAAGCTGGTCAGGCTCTGCTACGATTCGGACGGACCGGGACAGGCCGCCACCGCCAGAGCAATCGACCTGCTCTCCAAGGCGGGAGTTCAGGTAAAGGTAATCCAAATTCCCAACGCCAAGGACCCGGACGAATACATAAAAAAATTTGGCCCGCAGCGGTTTAAGCTGCTGCTGGAGGGCAGCGTCAACTCCATTGAATACACCATTTCCGCCATCCGCCAGAAATACGACCTGGAATCCGACGACGGAAAGATGAACTGCCTCAACGAGCTGGCGGCCATGCTGACCGCCATCCCCAATGAGATTAGCCGGGACGTCTACATTTCCCGGATTGCCGCCGACTTTGACACCTCCAAGGAGGCCCTCGCGTCCCAGGTCAACTATCTGCGAAAGCGGAAGCGGCGGGAGAGCGAAAAGAAGGCGATGTTGGACCCATTTGCGGTAAATCCATCCGGCGGGGGCCAAAAAAGTATAAATACGATGCAGCGGCAAAACAATATAAAATATGCAAGGGCGGAGGACGGAATTCTGGCCGCGCTGGTTTTAAACCCGGATTACTTTAAATGGGTTTCCAGGAAAATTCGTCCGGAGGATTTTGTAACCGATTGCGGCCGCTCCATTGCCCAGGCGGTTTACGGACGGCTGGAGCAGAATTTGTCGGCAGACATCTCCTTTTTAGGGGAGAGTTTGGACCCGGAGGCAATATCCCTGCTGGTCAGGCTTCAGAATGATTTTTCGGAGCAGAGCATCCCGCGGGAGGATGTGGAG
This sequence comes from Oscillospiraceae bacterium, assembly GCA_022800935.1. Lineage (GTDB taxonomy): Bacteria > Bacillota > Clostridia > Oscillospirales > Ruminococcaceae > UBA1405. Next base: position 30,951 of record JAAWRH010000029.1, on the reverse strand, counting down.
ACCTACATCTCAACCCTGCTCCAGCGCAGAACGGAAAAATCCCAGAAGGAGCTTTCCGAAATGAGCATGGAGGAGTATGCCCAATATCTGGCGAACATCACCAAGGGCAAGGCGGGTAAGCCCTTGCCCTGAATCCGGATTAGCTTCCACATAAAAGGTTATATGTTATTTGCCTGTTAAGGCGCAGAGAAACAGCGCAACGGGGCGAGCTCGTCAGGGTACATACGCCCCGCCTATGGCTGTACAAATTTAGGGGGAAAAGAAATTATGGCTTCTCAGGACAAAAAAAGCATGATACGGGACCTGATTGAACAGGGCAAACAGAAGGGACGGCTGACCACCAAGGAAATCAGCGACGTCCTGGACGAAATGGATTTTGACAGCGACCAGCTGGACAAGCTCTATGACACCCTGGAAGCCTGCAACATTGAGGTTGTGGACGAATTTGCGGGAGTTGCGGACCTGGACGAGGACCTGAGCGTCATCGACGCCCAGGACCTGGAAAGCGCCCTCTCCGCCGAGGGCATCAGCATCGACGACCCGGTAAAGGTGTATCTGAAGGAAATCGGGCGGGTGCCCCTGCTGACCTCCGAGGAGGAGGTGGAGCTGGCCACCCGCATGGCCGATGGCGACCCGGCCGCCCAAAAGCGCCTGGCGGAGGCCAACCTGCGCCTGGTGGTGAGCATCGCCAAGCGGTATGTGGGGCGGGGAATGCAGTTCCTGGACCTTATCCAGGAGGGGAACCTGGGCCTTATCAAGGCGGTGGAGAAGTTCGACCACACCAAGGGCTTTAAATTCTCCACCTACGCCACCTGGTGGATCCGCCAGGCCATTACGCGGGCCATTGCTGACCAGGCCAGGACCATCCGCATCCCGGTCCACATGGTGGAGACCATCAACAAGGTCAAAAAGGTCAGCTCCCAGCTGCTGCACAAAAACGGCCACGAACCCACCGCGGAGGAGATTGCCGAGGAGCTGGAGATGCCCGCCGACAAGGTCCGGGAAATCATGCGGGTGGCCCAGGAGCCTGTCTCCCTGGAGACCCCTATCGGCGAGGAGGAGGACAGCCATCTGGGTGATTTTATCCCCGACGAGGATGCCCCGGCCCCTGCCGACGCCGCCTCCCATACCCTGCTGAAGGAGCAGCTGGCCGAGGTGCTGCAAACCCTTACCCCCAGGGAGGAAAAGGTGCTGCGGCTGCGCTTTGGCCTGGAGGACGGAAGGTCCCGCACCCTGGAAGAGGTGGGGAAGGAATTCAATGTCACCCGTGAGAGAATCCGCCAAATTGAGGCCAAGGCCCTGCGCAAGCTGCGCCATCCCAGCCGGAGCAAAAAGCTGAAGGACTTTCTGGACTGACAGCCTCTTGGTGCTTTGACCGAAAGGAGGTGCCATTCTTATGCATATGACACTGGAAACGGATTACGCGGTGCGCATCGTTTCCTGCCTCGTGACGGCCGGCAGGCGGATGGACGCCAAATCCATCGCCGAGGAGACCTCTGTGACGCTGCGGTTTTCCCTGAAGATTCTGCGGAAGCTGGTGGCAGGGGGAATCATCAAATCCTACAAGGGGACCCAGGGGGGATATGAGCTGGCCAGGGAGCCTAAGGAGATATCCCTCAACGATGTTATCGAGACAGTGGAAGGGCCGTTTTACATCAGCCGGTGCCTGGGGGGAGACTACCAATGCGGGCACAACGATACATCCTCCGGGTGCTCCTGCCCCTTCCGGGAGGTTTACGACCAGATTTCCGAGGATGTCTCCAAGCGGCTGAAGGCATTTACATTTGATATGCTTTTGTCACGATGAAGGAGGTGAAAAAGGTGGGAACAGAAAAAGAACGTAAAGATACACAGATGGCAATCATTTATGAACTTCGTCGGTTAATCAGCAAGAATAAGGAAGGGAAAGAATCCTATACTGTTGACGAACTCTGCGAATTGCTTGATACCATAGCAGACGCTAAGGCGCAGGAATAATGAAAAGGAAGGGTAGAATTTTTCCACGGAAAAATTCTACCCTTCCCTGATCCCTGATTTTGCTTTAGACAGAACTTAAATGACAACGCCCTTTTGCAGCATGATATTGGCGTAAAGGGCCTTCTCTCCGGTGGCGACTATGGCGTATACCTTTTTTGCCTCCTCGTAAAAGGCAAATCTTTCAATATAGCCCACCGCGTTCCCGCCGCGGGGGTCGTGCTTTTGGATGATATCCTTATAGACGTCCCAGATGGGGGTTTCCACCGGGTCGCCGGGGACTACCTCCATCAGGCTGACAGGCTTTTCCACATAGGTGTCCAGGGGGAAAAGCTGTAGAATGGCGTCCAGCAGCTCCGGCACGCCGTGGCCGTCACAGCGGATGACAACAGCGTCCTTTCCCATACTTTCGGCGGGGAAGTTGCCGTCGGAGAGGACAATCCGGTCCCCGTGGCCCATCTCGCACAGCACCTTCAGTAGCTCCGGCGGCAGTATTGCAGGGATTCCCTTGAGCATGACAGTTTCCTCCTGTTATCTGTTATCAGCGGATGGTTTTGTACATGGGGCCGTAGGCGGCGCAGGCGCGGTAGTCCTGGCCCTCCTTGTCCATGCCAAAGGCGTTCCAGCTGGCCGGACGGAAAATCTTCTCCTCCGGGACGTTGTGCATACAAACGGGAATCCGCAGAATGGAGCAGAGGGTGATAAGGTCGGCCCCGATGTGACCGTAGCTGATGGCCCCGTGGTTGGCGCCCCAGTTGTTCATCACATCGTAGGCGGACTGGAAAGCGGCCTCCCCGGTGAGGCGGGGGGCGAACCAGGTGCAGGGCCAGGTGTAGTCGGTGCGCTTCCACAGCTTATCGGAAACCTCGTCGGGCAGGTTGACGGTCCAGCCCTCGGCAATCTGGAGCACCGGGCCCAGGCCCTTGACTAGATTCAGGCGGATCATGGTGGCGGGCATCTCACTCCTGGTGAGGAACCGGGAGGAATAGCCGCCCCCGCGGAAGTAGCCCAGGTCGGCGGGGTTCCAGGTGGTGGCCTTCAGGCAGGCCTGCTGGTCGGCCTCGGTCATCTCCCAGAAGCGCTTCATAACGCCCTGGCCCTTTTCGTCCTTTACCTCGCCGCAGGCGTCGATGCAGCAGGCCCCGGAGTTAATCAGGTGGATAAAGCCCTTAGACTCCTTGGCGATGCCCTCTAGCTCGTATCCGGTGGCCTTTTTGACCGCTTCGGGGCTCCAGTAGGTGCGCACGTCGGCGAACATCTGGGGGCGGTTGGTCAGCAGCTTGGCGAACAGCATTCCCAGGCCGTTGAGGGTGTCGTTTTCGGTGGCCAGGATATAGGGCTCCCTTGCGCCCTCCCAGTCAAAGCTGGAGTTGAGCATGGCCTCCGCAAAGTCGCAGTTGGGATAGAAGTCAGTCCACTGGCGCTGGCCCTGGAAGCCGCCCGCGATGGCGTTGTGGCCCACCATTTCTTCTTCCCGGCCCTTGGGGAGGTTGGGATTGCCGTTAAACAGGTCCTTGATGATGCACATCATCTTGACCACAAATTCCCAGTCCTTTTCCTTCTGTTCGGGGGACTTCTGGAGTTCGGCGGGGTTTTTGTCAAAGCCCTCCGGGCAGTTCTTCTTGGTCCAGGCCAGGGCCTTCTGGAATTCCGCCTCGTCGTAAATGCCCTCGGTCATGCGGCGGATAATCTCCACCTCGTCCACCGATTCAACACGCATTCCCAGGTATTCCTCGATGAATTCCGGGCTGATGATGGAACCGCCGATGCCCATGCAGATGGAACCAATCTGGAGGTAGGACTTGCCCCGCATGGTGGCAGCCGCTACGGCGGCCCGGCCAAAGCGGAGCAGCTTTTCCCTGACGTCCTCTGGGATATCGGTGGCGTCGGCCTCCTGAACGTCGTGGCCGTAGATGCCAAAGGCGGGGAGACCCTTCTGGGCATGGGTTGCCAGGACAGAGGCCAGGTAGACCGCGCCGGGACGCTCGGTGCCGTTAAAGCCCCACACGCCCTTGATGGTCATGGGGTCCATGTCCATAGTTTCCGCGCCATAGCACCAGCAGGGGGTGACGGTCAAAGTGATATCCACGCCGGCCTTTTTGAACTTATCGGCACAGGCGGCGGATTCGGCCACGCGGCCGATGGTGGTGTCGGCGATGATGACCTTGACAGGCTCGCCGTTGGAGTAGCGCAGGTTTTCCTCAAAGAGCTTGGCGGCGGATTTGGCCATGTTCATGGTCTGCTCCTCCAGGGATTCCCGAACCTTCAGGGCGCCCCGCCGTCCGTCGATGGTTGGGCGGATGCCGATTACCGGATAATCCCCGATCAATCTGTTTTTTGCCATATCGTATAACCTCCGTAAATGAAATTGGCCACCCCCTAAACCCAAAATTCAAAACCCTGGACAAGGGCGGCGTATTATGTTACTATTATTATACTATCTTTTCGGTGGTATTTCCGGTGCTATTATGGCTAAAAACATGACAATATTCACCTGGGAGTGTAAAAATGCAATATCTGTCCTACAACGAGCGCAAGAAGCACGGCACCTTTGATTTCCCCATAGCGATATACAGCGTCAACGAACGGCATCCCCAGTATGTGATGGCCTTCCACTGGCACATGGAGTATGAGATTATCCGCGTCCGCCAGGGGAGCTTCCACATGACCCTGGACGAGGAGCAGTTTACCGCCAAGGCAGGGGACATTGTATTTATCAGCGGCGGGACCCTCCACGCCGGGACACCGGAAAACTGCGTCTATGACTGTATTGTATTTGACATGAATATGCTGCCAAAATGGGGAAACGCCTGTCACACGCTGCTGCAAAGGATAATTGACAGGGATATTTGGATCGATCAGCATCTGCCCACGGAGGACGGGCAGATGGCTGGGGTGATTGACGCGCTTTTTTCGGCGATGGAGTCCAAGGCGCAGGGATACCAGTTGGTGGTGCAGGGGTGCCTGTACCAGCTTTTTGGGATTGTGCTGCAAAAGGGGTATTACCAAACCTCACCTGTGAAAGGTTCGAGGAATTATAAGAAGGTCAGCCAACTGAAGCAGGCGCTGCGGCTGATTGAGGAAAACTATGCCGCGCCGCTGACGCTGGAGCAGCTGTCCGCGGCGGCGGGGATGTCGCCCAAGTACTTCTGCCGGTTTTTCCAGGAGATGACCCAGCACACGCCCATTGAATACCTGAATATTTATCGGATTGAGCGGGCGTGTTATCAGCTGATTGCCACCGATCGTTCGGTGACGGAGATAGCGTTCAGCTGCGGGTATAATGATTTGAGCTATTTTATTAAGACCTTCAAGCGGTATAAGGGGGTCACGCCAAAGCGGTATCTCACCGCCGGTGTGGTGAGTTGAACCGCCGGGGACATGTGTAGAGGAGGCGTTGAAAACAGTGGACGAAAAAATCCGGTCCGACATTCTGGAACACTATCAAATCAATCTGCAAGATTTTGTCCTCATTGACGGCGGCTGGAAAAACCGCCTGTGGAGGGCCACTGACGGAACCCGTGACTACATCGTTAAAAGCTACAGCACAGAGAGGTTTACCAAGAAAAAGCTGCAAAGGATAGAAGAAGCCCTCCAGCGTCAGATGCAGCTGAAGGGCGGAGGGGTTCCCTTCCCCCACATCTATCTGTATGAGGGGAGGGCAATCCGGGCCTTGGATGAGGAAACCTTTTATATGGTGATGGACCTGGCGCCGGGCCGGAACGAAACCGCCGAAACCATCACCCTTTCCCAACTGGAAAGCCTGGGGAGCGTCTGCGCAGGGATACACAAGGGGTTCGCGCAGCTTCCCAATTTGCCGACCAACGGACCGGACGATATTCCGGGACTGCTGGAAAAGCATTGCCAGAGGCAGCGACGGGAGCTTTCCGATGATTCGCCCCCGGAGTATCGGGAAACCCTGCAGAAGGGCGAGGAGATTTTAAGGAGCTTTTCTTATGCGCTTTTTGACCGGCTTCCAAAGGGCTATGCCCACGAGGACTTTACCCCGGACAACCTGCTCTTTGACGATAAAGGCGTGACGGCGGTGATTGACTTTGACCGGAATTGCTATGGATACCCTCTCCACGATATGGGAAGGGCGATTTTATCCTTTGCGTTGGAGAGAGAGGGGCTAAATATTCCCAAAATACAGGCGTTTATAAAGGGATACTCCCGGCTGCATCCTCTGACATGGACAGATGTGGCGGACGCCCTGCGGGTGACCTGGTGCATCGAATTTCCCTGGTGGATCTCCCCCGGCTGTTTCACGGATGCGCTGACAGGGAAGGCGGTCCGATACCGGCGGGAAATCCAGTGGCTCACCAATCACTGGGACAGCATAGAACAGTTGACGGATAGGAAGTGATTTTATGAACAGGCCAAAGATGATTTTGTTTGACTACGGGGGCACCCTGCTCTATGAACCCAAATTTGATCTTTTGAGAGGGGAGCGGGCAGTGTTCCGCTACATCAAGGAAAATCCCCAAAACGTCACCCCGGAGCAGGCACACAGCCACGACAAGGAGCTCTTTGAAAATGCGGATAAGTGCCGGGCAATGGGATATGAATGCCACGAATGGCCGCTGCTCCGGTGTAAATATGAATCCCTTAACATTACGTTTCAGATTCCCCTGGAGGAGGTGGAAACCGTCCTTTGGGACAACACCAGCCCAGGCGGAAAGATGCCCTATATTTCGGAGCTATTGGAGTTCCTGGAGCGAAGTCAAATCCGGACAGGGGTAATCAGCAACATTGGGTGGTCCGGAAACGCCCTTGCCAGGCGGATCAACCGGCTGCTGCCGGAGAACCGCTTTGAATTCATTCTGGCCTCCAGCGAGTATGCTGTTCGCAAGCCAAACCCGCTGCTGTTCCGGATTGCCCTGAACAAGGCGGGGCTTTCTCCGGAGGAGGTCTGGTACTGCGGGGACAGCATCCAGCCGGATGTGTTCGGGGCTCACGGAGCGGGAATTTTTCCCGTCCTTTATCAGGGGGAGTTTCCTGAAGAGCTGGAAAGAACCCTCCGGGCCCAGCCGCCTGGGGAGATTGATTTTCCCTATCTCCACATTCGGGATTGGCGGGAGATGATTTCGGTTTTGGAGAAGTGCTGATATGGATTTCTGGCTATAACCGCAAAAAATCGGGTCCAAAAGCTGGTGGATACAGCTTTTGGGTCCGATTTTTCCCGTTTTCGACTGGCCTTAGCGGCAGCTCCCGGCCCGCTCACGGTTTGATGCGGCATAAATGCCGCCAAACCTTTTGCTATGTCAAAAAGCCCGGATGATTACCTTTGCGCGGTTTACAAAAACTGAGGTTGGATTACCTACGCAAAAGGTAAAAGACGGGCTTTTTGATTTTGGGGCTTTTTAGGTGATGGTTTACGAACTTTTTTCTAAGTGCAGGGGTTTTTCGCGCCTGCGGGCGCGACCAGGGGGCTTTTAAGGAACAGCCCCCTGGACCCCAAACCTTTTTGATTTGGGAGAGGTTTTCTATTTCTCCAAGGCCGCAATACTTTCTTTCAGTTTTGCAAGCCGCTCCTGGGCTGTCGCCAATCTGGCCCGCTCGTTTTCTACCAGCTGGGCGGGCGCCTTCGCCACAAACCCCGGATTGTCCAGCTTCTTGCTGACAAATTCAATGTCCTTCTCACAGGCTGCCTTTTCCTTGTTCAGCCTCGCCAGCTCCTTCTCCTTGTCAATCAGCTCGTCCATGGGGATGTAAATCTTCGCGCTGTCGGTGATTACCTGCACCGCGTCCGGCATCGTGAAGCTGTCCCCCACCTCAACCGAGGCCGCCGACGCCAACCGCTCCAGGAAGGGCACACAGTCCCTGAACACCTGGGCGGAAGCCGTCTCAATGTGGAGGCTGGCCTTCTTGGAGGGGGGAACGTTCATCTCGGCCCGCCGGTTGCGGATGGCCTTGATGGCGTCCATCACCATCGTGAACTGCTGCGCCTCCGTCTTGAACTCCAGCGCGGGGTCAAACTCCGGCCAGGAAGAAATCATGATGCTCTCCCCGTCGTGGGGCAGCGCCTGCCAGATTTCCTCAGTGATGAAGGGCATAAAGGGATGGAGCAGCTTTAGGGTGTTGGACATGACGTAGACCAGAATCTGCCGCGCCGCCTTGGCGGTGTCTCCGCCTGACTGCAAACGGCTCTTGGTCAGCTCGATGTACCAGTCGCACAGCACATCCCAGATGAAGTCGTATATCTTCTGCACCGCAATGCCCAGCTCGAACTTCTCCAGGTTTTCGGTGGACTCCTTGACCAACTGGTTGTACTGGGTCAGCAGCCATTTGTCCTCAATGGCCAGGGTGCCGGGCAGGGAAACCTCTGTATCTGATTCTTCCAGGTTCATGAGGATGAACCGGCTGGCGTTCCATAGCTTGTTGGCAAAGTTGCGGCTGGAGCGGACCTTGGCGTCGGAATAGCGCATGTCGTTGCCGGGGCTGTTGCCGGTGGCCAGGGTCAGCCGCAGGGCGTCCGCCCCGTATTCGTCGATGACCTGTAGGGGGTCGATGCCGTTGCCCAGGGATTTGGACATCTTCCGCCCCTGTTCGTCCCGTACCAGGCCGTGAATCAGCACCGTGTGATAGGGGACCTCCCCCATCTGCTCCAGGCCGGAGAAGATCATCCGAGATACCCAGAAGAAGATGATGTCATAGCCCGTCACCAGGGTGTCGGTGGGGTAGAAGTGGCGCAGCTCCGGGGTGTCCTCCGGCCAGCCCAGGGTGGAGAAGGGCCACAGGGCGGAACTGAACCAGGTGTCCAGGGTGTCCGGGTCCTGTTCCATTTTGCCGCCGCATTTCGGGCAGGTGTCCACCGGGGTTTTGGAGACCACCATCTCGCCGCAGTCCGCGCAGTAGTAGGCCGGTATCCGGTGGCCCCACCACAGCTGGCGGGAGATGCACCAGTCCCTGACGTTCTCCATCCAGTTGAAGTATATCTTTTCAAACCGTTCGGGGATGAATTTGGTCCGGCCGTCCCGTACCGCCTGGATGGCGGGCTTGGCCAGGGGCTCCATCTTGACAAACCACTGGAGGGACACGCGGGGTTCGATGACCGTGTGGCACCGGTAGCAGGAGCCGACGTTGTGCTTGTAGGGCTCCACCTTGATCAGATACCCCTCCGCCTCCAGGTCCGCCACAAGGGCTTTCCGGCAGGCGTAACGGTCCATGCCCTGGTACTTCCCGCCGTTTTCGTTGATGGTGGCATCCTCGTTGAAGACGTTGATGATGGGGAGATTGTGCCGCTGGCCCACCTCAAAGTCGTTGGGGTCGTGGGCGGGGGTGATCTTCACCACGCCGGTGCCGAAGTCCATCTCGCAGTATTCGTCCCCCACCACCGGGATTTCCCGGTCACACAGGGGTAGGATTACCTTTTTTCCGATATATTTCTGATACCGTTCGTCGTTGGGGTTGACCGCCACGCCGGTATCCCCCAGGAGGGTTTCCGGGCGGGTGGTGGCAACCTCCAGGTACTCCCCGGTCTCCGAACCCACTATGGGGTATTTGATGTGCCAGAAGGCCCCGTCCTTTTCCTCGTACTCCACCTCCGCGTCGGAGATGGAGGTTTTGCAGTGGGGGCACCAGTTGATGATACGCTCCCCCTTGTAGATGAGGCCCTTGTCATACAGGCGGACAAACACCTCATTGACCGCCTTGGAGCAGCCCTCGTCCATGGTGAAGCGCTCCCGCTCCCAGTCGCAGGAGGAACCCAGCTTTTTCAGCTGGGACACAATGCGCCCGCCGTATTGCTCCTTCCAGGCCCAGGTCCGCTTGAGGAAGCCCTCCCGGCCCACCTGCTCCTTGGTGAGGCCCTCCTCCTTGCGCATATTCTCCACTACCTTGGCCTCCGTCGCGATGGAGGCGTGGTCGGTGCCGGGCATCCAGAGGGCGTTGTAGCCCTGCATCCTCCGCCAACGGATGAGGATATCCTGCATGGTGTTGTCCAGAGCATGGCCCATGTGAAGCTGCCCGGTGATATTGGGCGGGGGCATGACGATGGTGTAGGGCTTCCGGGATTCATCTACCTCGGCGTGGAAATAGCCCTTGTTCTGCCAGAATTCGTACATCCGGTTTTCCGCCTGCTTGGGGTCGTAGACCTTTTCCAGTTCCTTTTTCAACTTCTTTTCCTCCTTTGGCCCATGGACGACAAAAAAGCTCCCTTCGTCTCCACAGGCATATCATACCTGCCAGAGACGAAAGGAGCCGTTCCTTCCGCGTTACCACTCTGTTTCGCCCTTCTGTGAGGGCGCTGCTCAACGGATACCGCTGTGATATCCCGCCGGTTGATAACGGACGGCCCGCCGTTTCCGATTACTCATCCTTTCTTTCACCGGAACCGCTCTAAGACGACTTCCGCAATTTGGATATGCCTCCCTTCCACCGGCGGGAGGCTCTCTGCAATATCCGGCCCTGCGTACTGCTTCTTTTCATCGCGTTTGTATTACTTTATCACGGAAAGCGGGGGTTTGTCAAGTCCTAAAATATCAGCTCGCACCGCTCCCGCAGGCGGAAAGCGTCGAAATACCTTTCCTCCATGGGAATCCAGCGGGTTTGGAACATCACCGCCTTTTCCTCCCCGTTGCGGCGGCGGATGCGCCGGAGCTGCTCCTCCGGGTCAATATCCAGGAACACCCGCAGGTCGTAAAAGTCCCATAAGGCCGGGTGGCAGCTATAGGAGCCCTCTATCACCGTGGTTTTGCTGGGGTCGATTTCCCGGAAAACGGACAGCACCATCTGTTGGCAGTCGAAAATTTGATAACGGACCTGGTCCCCTCTGCTCAAGGGGAGTATAACCTCCTGGCGGAACCTTTCATAGTCCACGTTTCCGCCTGGCTCCGCCAGGCGCTGGGGGGTGCGCTGCTCCGGCCGCAGGAAGAAATCATCCATGTGTACCACGTTGCAGCCGGTCTCCTCCTCCAGAGTGGCAGCCAGGGTGGTTTTCCCGGAGGCGCATCTGCCGTCAACCGCGATCAGCAGCCGCTGCCCGCTCCCCCGGATACGCTGGGACAGTACGGTGAAAGCGTCCTCCATCGTCTCAGACCCCCTTTCCGGCGGGCTGTTTTTCGCCGGAGAATTTCACCAGCCCCGTCCGATTGAGCACAACCATAATTGAGGGAATCAGAACCAGCTGTAGGATGATGCCGGGAATGGCCTTGAGCAGCGCCCCCGCCATAAATGCCTGCCATGTAAAGGCGTTTTCGCCGGCGCCAAGCAGAATGACCTGTACAACGCCCCACACAACCCGGCCTGCAACCATGGCAATAATCATGCTGCAATACACTGCGGCAATGTTTTGGCGGCGGGACTTCCAGTACAGCAGGCCAATCACCAGTCCATATACGGCCAACTCAAAGGCCATAGCGACCGCCGTCGGATATAGCTTTGGCGTGGTGAACAGCATACTGCGGAGCAGAGGGAGGATAAAGCCCACTCCAAGGCCCCACTGCCAGCCGCAGATGAGCCCGCACAGCAGCACGGGGATGTGCATAGGCAACAGCATATTTCCTATCTGGGGAATTTGTCCGGTGAAGAAGGGGAGCACCAGCCCGATGGCCAGGAACATGGCGGACAGGGTCAGCTTGACGACGGGTTTGTTTTCTTTTGCGTTCATATTTTTCGTTCCTCCTTAGACATTGATGAAGATTTTACACGGCGCGTGAAAATAAAAACAGGAAGGAATACGGCCCTTTTCAAAAGGCCATATCCCTTCCTGGGTATATATTATTACACTATTTTGCTTTTTTGCGCGCCATGCCTGAGATATCTTGAAAACGCTTCTGCGTCTTTTTTACCGGTTTCATACCGGAAATGTCTTTAACATTATAGCAAAGATGGGATAGACTGTCAAGGGCGCGGTCAGGGAGGACCTTATTACATTACTCCATTACCGCGTTTAAGCGCTCCCTTCCGGCTTCATACAATCCGTTTGCCTCTTGGTAGATGCGTTCATAAAACTGTACCGCGGTGTTCTGCCTCTCCCTGGCCATCTCCGTGCCCCGCTTGGTGTAAAACCGGCTGTACATTTTCTCCAGCTTGTATTTGTATTCCTGAAAAAAGGAAGGGCTTTCATCCTTCGAGCCATCGGAGACCGTCCCGTCCGGCAGGATGGAGTAAAGGGGTTCCCCTACCTGCCCCTTGTAGGTCAGCGTCCTGGCAATTCCCAACGCCCCCGCCACATCAAGCTTGTCCGCGTCAAAGAGGATTTTTGCCTCCAGGCTCTGGGGTGGGGTGCCTTTCCGGTAGCTGTGGGCATAGATGCACTCCCGTATCCTCCCGGCAAAGCCGTCGGAAAACCCGTATTCTGTCAGAAAGGCATACGCCTTGTCCCCGCCCACCGCCGCGTGGTTCACCCTGGGGTCCCTGAACTGCTCCGGGCGGCCGATATCGTGGAGGAGGCAGGCGGCAATCAGGATATTGTAATCCACCCCCTGCTCCGCCTGGGCGATTTCCAGCGCCGCATACAGCACCCGGTAGATGTGCTGCTCGTCGTGGGCGGGGTCGTCCTTTTTGACGCAGGAGAGCATGTATTTTTCCAGCATGGAATAGCACTCAAAGGTCATTTTTGATTTTCCCCTCTCTGTGTTTGGGCATTTCGGTATTCCTGCTGGAGGTATTCCATCTCCTCCTGGGTCAGGGTGGCGGGGGGCTCCACCTCCACCACCTCGTTGATGCGGGAATACTCAATGATGTACTTTTCGGTGATTACCGGCTCTTTCTCTCCGCCGGAGTCCTTGTCCCCGGAGTCGGGGTAGACCAGTGTCGCCTCAATGTAGGAGAACATTCCCTCCTCGTCCGTCACGCCAATCACCTGGGCGGTCCGATCCTGGTCGGAGCGGGACTCAGCGTAGACATATACCTGATAGCCCCCGTCGGGGCGGCGGTAGACCTCGCTTTCGGTGATGCGGTACTGGCTGATGATATCGGAGGGAATGCCCAAGGCGTCCGGCTCCACATCCTTGGCGTGCCGGTTGTAGGTGTCCACAAACCAGTCTCCATTGTGTTTGTAATAGTAGCATTCCCCGTCATAGTAGTCCGCCTCTGGGTAATACCAGAACACCAGCGGCTGCCGCTGCCGGTAGGTCATCACCAGATTGCCGTCGTCGCGGGTGGCGAACACGATTTCCACGGCGGTATAGGCGATGGCCTCATACAGGCTTTGGGTGGAATAGCGGGTCTTTTTCACCTCTCCGCTTTCCAGGCTGCGGAGAAATCCGTAATACATGGTCAGCGCCGAGCGGTCCTCCACCGGCTCCCCCAGCTCCTCTTTTTCGATAGCGGTCCCCTGGAACAGCATCCCGCTCAGGGACTTGACCGGCTGATCCACATAGCTTTGATAGGGGTCATCGGGAAGCCCCGCCGAGCAGCCCGACAGAATCAGCAGTGCCCCGGCGAGCAGCAGGGCAACCCTCCCCATCCGGCCTCCTGGCCTTTTTATTTGTAGTTTTTGATCTGCCCATTTCATCGTTGCGCCGCTCCCATCGTCCAAAAATCAAAAGGCTGGCCGCTTCCGCGGCCCCATTTAGCCTCTATTCGATATTTTACATCATTTTCTCTAAAAAGTACACAAAAAATCAAATCCTCTCAAGAAAATGTTTATTACAAATACAGCCTTTGGAAATTCCGTTTTTTTGATATAATAGTCGAAGGGATATTTTTGCGCCGCGCAGCCCGCGGCCGCTGTAAATAACCGGTTTCAGGCTGTTGACAGAACGCTGATAGAATAGAAAGAGGAGATTATACTTGATAAGAAATGATCTGAGAAATATCGCCATCATCGCCCACGTTGACCACGGAAAGACCACCCTTGTAAACGAGCTGCTCAAGCAGGGCGGCGCGTTCCGGGAGAACCAGGTGGTGGAGGACCGGGTGATGGACTCCAACGCCCTGGAACGGGAGCGGGGCATCACAATCCTGGCCAAAAACACCGCTGCCTATTATCAGGATGTAAAGATTAACATCATCGACACCCCCGGCCACGCCGACTTCGGTGGAGAGGTGGAGCGGGTGCTCAAGATGGTAAACGGGGTTCTGCTGTTGGTGGACGCCTTTGAGGGCCCCATGCCCCAGACCCGCTTTGTACTGCAAAAATCCCTGGAGCTGGGGCACAAGGTCATTGTGGTGGTCAACAAGGTGGACCGCCCCGACGCCCGCCCCGATGAAATAGAGGACGAGGTGCTGGAGCTGTTTATGGAGCTCAACGCCACCGACGAACAGCTGGACAGCCCCTTTGTCTACTGCTCCGCCAGAGAGGGAACCGCCTCTTTGGACCCTCGTCAGCAGACCGAAAACCTCAAGCCCCTGTTCGACACCATTCTGGAGCACATCCCCGCGCCGGAGGGGGAGCCGGACGCGCCCTTCCAGATGCTGGTCTCCTCCATCGACTACAACGAGTATGTGGGGCGCATCGCCATTGGCCGGATTGAGCGGGGGGTGGTCCATCCCAACCAGGAGGTGGCCATCTGCGACTTCCACAACCCGGACACCAACTACAAGAGCAAGATCGTTACCCTGTACCAGATCGACGGTCTCAAGCGGGTTCCGGCGGAGGAGGCCAGGGTGGGGGACATTGTCTGCGTATCAGGCATTGAAAATGTCACCATTGGGGAGACGCTGACCGCCCCCAACGCGGTGGAGCCCCTTCCCTTTGTCAAAATAAGCGAGCCCACCGTTGAAATGACCTTCTCGGTCAACGACAGCCCCTTTGCGGGGCGGGAGGGGAAGTTTGTCACTTCCCGGCACCTGCGGGAGCGGCTGTTCCGGGAGCTTTTAAAGGATGTGTCTCTACGGGTTTCCGAGACCGATTCCACCGACAGCTTCCGGGTTGCCGGCCGGGGGGAGATGCACCTGTCCATACTGATTGAGACCATGCGCCGGGAGGGCTATGAGTTCCAGGTGAGCACTCCCAGGGTACTGTACCGGGATATTGAGGGGGTTCGCTGCGAACCCATGGAGCGGCTGCTGGTAGACGTCCCTGCCGACTGTGTGGGCGCGGTGATGGAAAAGATGGGAACCCGCAAGGCGGAGCTCCAGTCCATGGACCCCCAGGGGACCCGAACCCAACTGGAGTTCATCATCCCTTCTAGGGGACTGTTTGGATACCGCAACGAGTTTATGACCGACACCAAGGGGGAGGGTATCCTGAACACCCTGTTCGAGGGCTACGAGCCCTACAAGGGGGAGATTCCCAAGCGTTCCCAGGGGTCGCTGATTGCCTTTGAGTCCGGGGAATCGGTGACATACGGGCTGTACAACGCCCAGGAGAGAGGGGTCCTGTTCATTCCTGCGGGTGTTCCGGTATATGAGGGGATGATTGTGGGGGCCAATCCCAAGGGGGATGACATGGCGGTCAATGTCTGCAAGAAGAAGCATGTGACCAACATGCGGGCTTCCGGCAGCGATGAGGCCCTTAGGCTGGTGCCCTACAAGCGGATGAGCTTGGAGGAGGCGCTGGAGTTTATTGCGGATGACGAGCTGGTGGAGGTCACGCCAAAGAACATCAGACTGCGCAAGCAGATTTTGGATAACAATCAGCGGATGAAGTTTGTCAACCGCAAAAGTTAAGAGCAATCAGAAATCACCCCCAGCACCGAGCGCTAACAAAAGATGTGGAATCTCCGACTACGTTTAAAAGCTTTGGCCGCTTTCTCGAAAGTGGCAGGTTTCCAAAGGGCGGCGCCCTTTGGTCGCGCCTGCAGGCGCGAAATTCCCTTTATATTGAAAATCTGCGGCAGCTTGCAATGGCTCATTCTCATACCTCCACAGTCCAGGCTTCCACAGACGATGATGTGGAAGCGAATGTTGCGGAGAAGTACACAAAATAGAAGGAACGCAAAAGGCACGCCTATTGAGCTAATCACTCAATAGGCGTGCTTCATTTTCCGTTTATCAGGGAATCCGCCTGATCTCATGTAGCCGCAGAATTTCCCTGACCTCCTCCGGCGCGGCGGGCTCGTGGCCCATGCAGCGGACAATCTCCGCCATCCTCTTGACAAGGGTTACATTGTCCTTTGCGGGCTCCTCCCCGTCAAAGGTGCTGTCCTCAAATCCAATCCGCACCAGGGACGCCCCCATCGCCACCGCCGCAATGAGGATGTCGTAATTCTTCCGCCCAAAGTGGGTAATCCCCCACATGGCGTCCTTGGGAATAAAGGAGCGCATGGCTACAAGGTGCTCCACCGTGGCGGGCGTGGTGCAGGGATGCCCCAGAACAATGTTGTAGAGCACCGGCCTGCGGAAGGGGAGCTCCTGGGTCAGCTCTGTCACCCGGTTGATCATCCCCAGCTCAAAGCACTCGATCTCCGGCAGAATGCCATGACGGTAGATTTCCTTTACACAGTATTTTACATCGTCGTCAGGGTTTTGGTAGACCATACGGCCCAGATTCACCGAGCCGGGGTTCAGCGAAGCCGTCTCCACCCGGCTGTAGGAGAGGGGCGCGCACCGCTGCTGAATGTTCATCCCGGAAACGCCGCCGGTGGAGGCCTGAATCACAATGTCTGACCGGGCGCAGACCGCCTCCACCACCTCCTGGAAGGTGTCCAGGCTGTCGGTGAGCTTTCCGTCCCGCCCCTTTACATGGAGGTGGACCATCCCCGCCCCGGCCTGGGCGGCCTCTACAATCTCCGCCGCCAGCCCCTGGGGGTCGATGGAAACTGAGGCCCCCGGAACCGGGGCCAGGGAAATGATAATCTTCCGCTTTGCGTTCATCTTATTTCTCTCCTCCCGCGGTGTCTATACACATTAAAAGGGATACCGCTTTCTTTAGGGTGTCCTCTGTTCCCACGTTGCCGGGGAAAATGATATAGGGCATCCCCGGAAACCGGCTTTCCTCGCCGGTGAACCACACCGGGACCCCCGGCTGAATCTGTCCGGCGGCTCTGGCCCGCCGCACCTTCAGCGCCTTTACCCCAACGTCGCTGGAGGTGATTCCCCCCTTGGCCAGGATAAAGGAGGGCCGGGCGGTGAGCCGGGCGGCGATGGAGGTGACCGCGTCGGAGATGGCCGTTGCGATGCGCAGCTCGTCCTCCGGGTTTCCGGTGTTCAGGTCCAGCCGCTCCCGGCGGGTGCAGACCGCCGCCGTCCTTCCGGCGCGGATGAGCCGGTCCGCCTCCTCCGCCGTCCGCTGTGCCTCGGCCTCCAGCTTTTCCGGCCACAGGGCCAGGTGCTGGTCAAAGGTGACGAATTCCACCCCCGGTACGGTTTTCAGGGCCCCCAACTGGGCGGTGGTTTTTTTGGTGTGGGAAGCGGCGATGATAAGCCCGCCCCTGGATACCCCCTCTGGTATCAGCTCCCTCCGGGACAGAAGGGGACGGGAGGTAATTCCCCCGGCGGCCTTGACAAAGGCGGCGGCGGTGCGGTACAAAAACCGCTTTCCCCGGTCTAGGGCATCGTAGAGGGCGGCGCAGAACACCATCACGTCGCACTCGTCCAGGGCGTTGACGATTACCTTGCCAAAGCCCGTCACCTGCTCCAGCCGGTTGGTCACGGCGGCGACATCCTGGCGGCGGAGAAGGGACAGGGGAATCTCCGTGACCTCCCCGGCCCGGTATGTGCCTTTGGTCTTTTCCTCGACCCACTCCCTCAGATCGGAGCTGCGGTAGCCAAAGGTTTTGTCCTTGGCGAATTCCGTCTCCCCGGTGGGTGTTAAAATGTCGTTTTCCAATACATAATGTATATTTTCCAGGGTATACCGCCCGCCCTCCCGGAAGAAGGGCAGGATGATTTCCCCATCAAAGGACAGTTCTCCCTGCTGCTCCAGCGTCCGGCGGAGAGTTTCCGTCTCCAGGGGGTAATGGCCCCGCAGGGTGGAGTCTCCACGGCTGACAAGCAGATAGTCTTTACAGCTTTTCCGGGCAGCCTCTGCCACCCGCAGGGCGATTTCCCGGTGGACCTCCTCCGTCCGTTGGGCGGAAAAGCTCCGGGAATTGGTCAGAATAAAGAAGGTCCTGTTCTCCTCCTGAAATCCGGCGTCAATGGACTCCTGGCTCCAGTCGGTATAAACCGATACGTCGTGTACTGTCTGGATGCCGGTGGGGTCGTCGTCCAGAACCACCAGCTTTCGGCCGCTTTTCTCCAGCCGGGAGGCCAGCAGCTTCCCCGCTCCCTCCGGGTCACCCTTGGGATAGCGGGCCGCGGCCTCCTGAAAGGGTATCCGTTTCATCACTGTTTTCCTCCGTCAGTCCAGAGAGGGTTTATCCTCTACATGGAGTATTTTTTCGACCATTGGCGCCTTTTCGTATACCTTTTTGTTGGAATAAAGGGGATAATAGGTTCCCTGGGGGTCAATACCCACCACGTCGTCCCCCAGCCACTGGGTGCGGTATTCCAGGTTCACCGCCTTTTCGGTGGTGACGCGCTTCATCATGGGGAAGGTCAGAGTGACGGTGTCCCCCCGCCTGATGCCGGTTAGCTTGATGAAGTATTTCTTCAGCCAGGGGAGCTGGCGGCCGTTAAACTGCTTTGCCTCCCCCTCCGCCGGGCGAATTTCCACATTGGCCGCGCCGTAGGGAATCCATTCCGGGGTGCGGACCTGGAGCTCCGGGATATCGCAGAGGGCCTCGATGACCACCTTGCCCTCGTGGGGCAGGTAGCTGAATACATTGAGTTTATTTGTCGAACGGTTAAACAACATGTTGACACTGACCCGCCCGTTCTTCTCGGTGACAATGTGTGACCAGGCGTTGTAAAGTCCCCTGGTTCCCCCGGCAAGGCAGCAGGTCTGGACGTCCATGATGTGTCCACGACCCCACTGGCCGGAGTAGACAAAGTCGTTGGGGGCGGCGTAGCCCGCAAAGGCCCCCTTCAGCCGGTCGGCCACCTTATAATAGGTACGGTTTGTAGTATCCTTGTCCTTTTTGTCGTATTGTTGAATCCAACTGGTGTCCAGCAGCTGTGCCTCGGTGAGGTGTCCCCGGATAAACCGCTCCGCCACCCCCCAGTATTCGGTGTAGCCCTTGGAGGCCAGGATGATGGCGGTCCCGATGGCGTCCACCAGGGTGCAGGTCTCATGCTCATAGGCCTGGTCGGCCAAATCTCCGGGGGTCCAGCCGAAGGAGGTACACTGGGTCCTCGCCCAGTCAAAGCATTTTTTCACATAGGCAATCAGGAAGCTGTCGTCGGTGACATCCGCAAAGCGGGCGAGGGAGGCCAGTGTCCCCATTCTGGTGTGGAAGTGGCCGTTGCGGTATCCCAGGGCCGGGTTAAAGCTGCCGTCCTCCCCGAACACGCCGCTGCGGTTGACGATGTTCGCCGCAAAGTTTTCCGCCAGCTCCAGGGCGTCCCGGCTTCCGGTGAGCTGATAATACCGTATAATGGGGAAAACCTGCCTGCCCCACATGGCGGCGGGGTCGGGACAGAGGCGGGTGTGTACCGCGTCAAAGGAGGGCCAGCCGTGCTCTGTAAACTCCGAGGCGGGGTAGTACCAGGAATCCCGCTCCTTCCGGGCAATCCGCTTCAGGGCGGCCACATGGCGGTCTGCCGCCTCCTTGGCCCGCTCGTCGCCGGTCTCCATAAACCAGGTGGTGAGGCCCAGCAGCACCGCCCGCTGGTCGATCATGCTGGCGCTGTCCTCAAAGCGGGACATGTGCTCAATAATGGTCTTTTCGCTGAAATTGTTCCGGCGGTAGTTGAGGCCGTCCTCCTTGAAAAAGGAGAGCAGGTTCTGATGGTAGTGCTCCTCCACCTCCTCGCCGTAGCTGCTGCCGGTCATTCTGCGGGCCAGAATCACCGCGTCGGTCAGCCGCCCGTGGCTGGATCCATAGTCCCAGTTTCCGTGGCTCATCCAGGCGGGGTCCGACTGGAAAAATCCGCTGAAAAAGGGGATGTAGTCGTGTTCCTCGTCCGCCACGCCGATCATGGCGTTGAGGGAGTACGCCGCGCGGTCCTCTAAGGTCAGGGTGTCGGGGACAAGCAGTTTTTTCTCAAAAGACATGGTATACGCTCCTTACTGTATTTTTTGGCGTTCGCCTATATTCGGTGCAGCCGTATCAGGCCCATCAGCCCATAGGGGTGCAGATTGTATTCCGGACTGTACTCATCCCCGGTACACCGGAAGCTGTGGCAGTTGGTGTTCATCGTCTTCCCAATCCTCTGATGGAACGGCCCCAACAAATTCCGGGGACTCCCCACAACCTCAACGTCAACCCTCAGATTCTCTCCGGGCTTCACAAGCTCCGTAATTTCAACATATTTCTGGCTTGCGGTGAACACATCCTTTACAAAGGTTCCGTTTACCGTGATTCCCGCCACCGTGGCCGAAACCTCCTCCAGGCTGAGGAAAAACCTCCCGTCCTTTCCCGCCGGTACCGGTATCTCTCCGTGATATGTAACCGTCCCGCAGTAGTGGGGCAGCCCCTGAAGACACCAGTCTCCGGTGACAAGGGTATCCGGCAGGCGGCATATCTCCCGGTTGGTGTCTACCCCAAAGCCGCCAATAAGGTAAAGGTCCTCAAATTCCATCCGGTTCATATAGTTGGCGGAGACCACCAGGGTGTTTTCCCCCAAAACCAGCTCCGGCAGGGCCGTCTTGGCAAATCCCCGGTCCAGATACCAGCCGTCAGGGGTTCCCCCCAGAGGGAGGCCGTTGAGGGAGAATTCGTAATCCTCCGCGTGTTCCATCACCAGGAAGCAGCGCTCCTCAGGAACCTCCTTTACCCGGAAGCGGAAGGAAAATTCCACCGGCACGCCGTCCTTGGGATGGGGTGTGTTAATCCACTTGTAGCGCTGGGCAATCCCGTTTTCCTGGATGGGGCGCATCCCCAGCGCGGTCCGAATCTGTAGCTGCGACTGCCAGACGTCCATCTCCTCCGACCAGCCGGAGTTCAGGAACCGCCAGCGGCATTTGTCCAGGGTCAGGGCGTTGGGATGGTCCAGAGTATAGGAATACCGGGGTGCGGCTGCGCAGAGATACCCCGCCTCCAGCCTGGCTGGGGTCAGCTCGTCGGATTTTCCCACAGCCATGGGGGCGTCCTTTTCAATGATATAAAGCCTGGAGTCGTTTCCGCAGAAGTACTCCTCCAGCTCCACCCGGTTCGGGCGGGCGGAAGGGCGCTCCCGCGTATTCCCTGTCAGGGGGTCCAGCTGGGTAATCTTCCCGGCGGCGGAAACCGAAAGGGTGACAGGGTATCCCCGCTCCCGGTCGTTGTTGACCACAAACAGGGCGTAATGCGCCCCGCAGTCCTTGAGGAGATAGAGCATCTTGGGGATTTCCACTCCGTCGGGGCCGGTCAGCGAAACCCGCCGGGGAAGGATTCCCTCCAGCACGGCGCAGACCTCCGTCTCCTTTTCCACAACGGTGACATTGGGATGTTCAAAGAGCTCCTTCAGTGCAGGCTCCGGAACACCCTCCACCATGGTGGGAAGGGGCTTGACCGCCACCGCCTTCCCGCCGGAGGCCAAAAACGCCTTCAGCAGCTCCAGGGTGGAGCGGAGGATGGTATCCATGGGGGGAATGACCGCCGCGGAGTAGGAAATCCGCCCCGCCTCCAGCCTGCCGTCCTTTACCCGGCCCTCCTGGGATAGGATTATCTCATCCCCCAGGTCGTAGTCGAAGTGGCAGCCGGAAAGGTAGGCGAGAAAGCGGTTAAATTCCTCCCCGTATTGGTTGATGGCGGGCAGGTCCCGGTCGCGGGAGCGGTGGGGAACCCCGTAGGGGTTGCAGCCCAGGCGGCTCCAGGCGGTGGAGACCGGGTGGAGGACCAGCAGATCCCGCACCGCGTCCCCCTCGGACATCACCAGGGAGATGCGGGAGAAGTAATCGTCTATATCACGGTTTTTGTTCCACCAGGGGGTTTGGTAGTTGAAGACAGGGGGATAGTCCCGCTTCCTGCACCCGGTGATGGAGTACAGCGCCAGATGCTGGCAGCGGATATTGACCCCGTGGACAAACTGCCAGTCCCCCACCCATTTCTGCCCGTCAAAGGTGAACTCCCATCCGGTGCAGCCGTAGGTTTCAGAGAGCATCCACTTCTTTCCCAGCTGGTTGACCACGCTGGCGCACTGCTTGACGGTGACTGTCTCCTCGCAGCGCTCGGTGAGCATATCGATGCCGGGGACGGTCATGTGGCGGTAGTGGGGCATAATGGCTCCGCTGACCTTGGTGCCCAGCCCTAGCTTGTCCTCCTGGAGCAGGTGGCCGGTAAAGGCCAGGCCGTTGTCCTGGCACCATTGGCCGATCTGCTGAAAGTAGGCCTGGTCGTACAGCTCGGTGACGGTCCGCCAGAAGTCGTGGCGGGCCTTCTGCTGGCCCTTGCCGTTAAAGAAGATGACGGGCAGGGTGTCAAAGACGTCGTACCCCCGCTGCTGCCGGAAAAACTCCGGGAAGGCATAGGTCCAGGGGAGCCAGGCCCGGTCCTCCTGGAAGTGGGTGTGGCTGTCCGCAAGGCCCGGTTCGTCGGTGAAGATGCCGGGGACAGTCTTCCCGAATTCAGCGCCGCCATGGGCCAGGTATTTTTCGTGGGTCGCCTCGATAAACCGGCGGACCGACGCGGCGTTGAGGTTGTCCGGTGGGGTTTCATCGTTGAACCATTCGGATTTAAAGCAGATTTCCACCCGGAAAATCATGTAATATTCCCCTTCGGGCAGGACAACGCTCCGGTGCTGCTCCGGGTCGGAAAGGCGTTCATAGCTGGAGCACTCCATCCCCTCCGCCGATACGCGGTAGACCGCCTGCACGTCGGAAAGGTCTTCCGGGAGGGTCCGGGTAAGCTGGAGGGTCAGGCCCTTATACCGGGAATCATCCCCGCCTGCCTCCATGATGGAGCCCCCCGCTGTGCCGGAGGGCCAGCGGTCCTCATCGTAGAGCCAGGCCTTCATATCCAGCTCCTTGGCCACGGAAATGGCCCTGTGAACGCATTGGAACCACTCCTCCCCCATATAGGGGGTTTCCAGCCCCTCGCGGGAGTGCATGAAAAAGCCGCCTATCCCCTGGGCGTGCATATCGCGAATCTGGCGTTCCACCTCGTCGGGGTCCATCTGTCCGTTCCAGGCCCAGAAGGGGGCGGAACGATAGGCTGAGGAAGGGTTTTGAAACTGCCGGATAAAGTCGTTTTGCATTTAACTGCCTCCGTTCATTTATGACAATGATCCATGGATAGATACTATAAGCATACTACTTCTGGGGAAAATCTGCAATACAATTCGTTTAGCCTTTTGTTAAAGATTTATGGAATTTTAAATGACGGGGGATTTTTGGAGAATCGAAATGGATTCCGTTCTTTATTTAGTATTTTTTAAATTTAAAATACAAAAATTTTTAAAAATAAATTGACATATAGATGTTTTTTAGATATAATCATAGTAAATTTTAAATAAAATGGTGGGCAAAATGAAAAAGATTGAATTATTAAAACAGCCGGGCTATATTTATGATTTATTTTCATTGTTTGTTTCGTATTATAACGGGGCAGAGGCAAATTACGGCGGGGGGCAGATGAAGGCAGAGGAGAAAAGAGACAGTTTTTTCCGGCTGTACGGCGCCTTCCCGGAGGAGCTGCTGCCCTTCTTTTGGATCAAGGAAAAGAACGTCTGCTTTATCACCGCAAATTTTTTCGTCCCGTTTAAAGAGAGGTTTTCCGCTGACTATGGCCTTCCCCAGCTGCATGAGGCGCTGTCTGTCTACGACCAGACCATAAAAAAGATGCTTCTGTTCTACTTTCCGGGCCTTTCGGAGGAGGAGTGCACAGCGTGTATGGACGCTCCGGCGGCAGTGGGAAGGCAGATTAAAAGCTCCGGCTACAGCGCCGAAATCAAAAGCGCCCTGTACGCCTTTTTCCTGGAACCAGTCCCGGCAATCCAGAAGCTCTGCTATGAGCTGATGGTGAAGGAGTTCCATCTGTCGCAGCTGTATGAGAAAAAGCTGGAGACGATGATGATACTACAGCAGAATTTTGATTTGGAGAAATTCCAGAGGGATTTGGAAAAGAATGCCGAAATGGCTGTGGATTTTCATTTGTTTGAGCATGTCTATGTGTCCTTTTGCTGCTATAACACAGAGGTAGTTGCCACCTATCACTGCAATCGGGATATTGTGCTGCTGCTGGGGCTGGAGTACCAGGAGGCGTTAAAGAGCTTATGCGGAAAAAAATCATCCCTTCAGCTTGATTTAATTGGAAACGCCCTGGCCGAGAAAAACCGGATTGACATCTTAAACCTGCTGCTGGACGAGGGGGAGCTGACCGTCCGGGATGTGGAAAGCAGGCTGGGGCTGTCAGGCACCAATGCGTACTATCACCTGTCCCTGATGCTCAAGGCCGATGTCGTCCAAACGAGAATGCAGGGAAGAACGGTTTTTTATTCCATCAACCGGCAGCTGTTCCGGTCCCTGTGTGAAATGCTCTCCCGGTATGCGGCGGGGGAGGGAGGAGGAAAGGAGAGAAAATGAGCTTTCAACTAAAGGATCAAAAATACGACTGGCGGTATCTGCTGAAGCTGCCCTTTGAGTGCCAGCCGTTTTGCACCATATTTGTAGTGTTCCAAAAGGTGTTTGGAAGTGTTGTCACCGTTCTGTGGATATTTGTAGAGGCAAAATTTATTGATACAGCATTGACGGTGGCGCGGGGCGATATGCAGCGAAGTGCCGCATATCCTTGGCTAATCTGCATGGTGCTTATCATTGTGTGGAAGCGGATGGGATACAGCTTGGGACGCATCGCAACCAGGAAGCTGGAGGTGGAGTCGGAGGCGCAGCTGACCGAGGAAGCGGTCAAAAAGAGGTCCCGCCTGCATTTTTCCCTGATTGAGGACAAGGAGGCCTGGGAGCTGGTCAGCCGGGTCAGTGGACAGATTACCAAAAATACCTGGTATACATTACAGCAGACCTGCAATTTTTTAGGGTATGTTGTGCGGCTGCTGGGAACCTTTTTGATTTTGTTCCGTCAACTGTGGTGGCTGGGGCTGCTGATGTTGGGGGCCTCCTGCCTGCTGATAGGGATATCCATGAAGGGCGGTACCAAAGTATACAATGCCTACAAGCGGGCAGCGGCGTACCAGCGCAGAAGCGAGTATCTGGGGGAGGTTCTCACCAGCCGGGAGACGGCCAACGAACGCACCCTATTTCAGTTCTCCGATAAACTGGACAAGGTGTGGGCGGACCAGCGGGATGAAATGAACCGGATCAACCTGAAGGCAATCGGCGAAAAGGAAGGAATGGTGGTAAAGGGAAGCCTCCTCACCACAGTGATATCAACAGTGATGATCATCCTGCTTTCCTTTGGCCTGCGTTCTAGGCTTACCATTGGTATGTTTATCGCGTTGGCCAAGGCGATTCTGGATGTCGTGAACATTATGAGCCATGAGGTCCCCCACGCAGTGGTGAAGATGTCCAACTGTCTGGGGTATTTAAAGGACCTGACTGAGTTCGCCAATATGGAGGAGACAGAGGGTACCAACGAGCTTCCGGCAGCAGGGCCGGTTCCCTTTGAAAGTCTGGAATTCAAAAATGTGACCTTTACATATCCGGGGGCATCGGAGCCGATCTTCAAAAATCTTTCCCTGAGGATAGAAAGGGGAAAGCATTATGCCTTTGTCGGTGAAAACGGCGCGGGTAAAACCACTCTAACCAAATTGGCCACAAGGCTGTATGACCGGTACGAGGGAGAAATTCTCCTCAACGGGCGGGAGCTTTCCACCTATACTATCCCGGAAATTAAGGCGGTGTTCACCGGCGTGTACCAGGATTACGCGCAGTATTCCATACCGGTGCGGGACAACATCCAACTGGGGAATATCCGGAAAATGGGCAGTGAAGAAGCGGAGCAGAAGATGTACAGTATCACGGAAAAGCTCGGACTGCACCGGGAGATTGAAAGCCTCCCCATGGGTTATGATACCCCCTTGGGACGCCTGACCCCAGAAAGCGTGGATATGTCAGGGGGCCAGTGGCAGAGGATAGCAATGGCGAGGTCGCTGATGAGCGACGCGCCGGTGCAGATTTTAGACGAACCCACCGCCGCGCTGGACCCCATCAGCGAAAGCAGGCTTTATGAACAGTTTGGAGAGATCAGCCGGGGAAAGACAACCGTCTTTATCAGCCATCGGTTAGGCTCCACAAAGCTGGCAGACCACATTTTTGTTTTAAAGGGTGGAAAGATTCTGGAAGAAGGAAGCCACGACCGGCTGATGGAGCAGCATGGGTTATACGCGCAGATGTATGAAAGCCAGCGGAGCTGGTATCAAGATTCAGAATTGAGGGGGGAATGAGAGATGAAGAAGAAAAACAGTTATTTTTCCCTTTTGCGTTATCTATCCAAAATGTCCGTCACCAGGATTCCCCACAAAACGGCATTTATGCTGGCAGCAGCCATTCTCTCCGGTGTGACGGCGGCCAGTGTAACACTCTTTAAACAGATGTTTTTTGAGTCGGCAGAACAGGCGGCGGTCGGAGACGGGCTGCGGGCATTGGCGGTAAGCGCGCTGCTTTTGGGCGGGATAATGATTCTGCAAATCCTCCTGAAATCCCTCAATACCATTGCAGAAACGGATTTTCAAAACGAGCTTGCCAAGGAAACGGGACGGGACAGAAACCGGAAGGCGGCCAGAGCGGATATCCTTTGCTATGAGGACAGCCGCTTTTTAGACCATATCGAAAAGGCCAACAAGGGGATGGAGGCCGCAGTCCATGCCTTTGGCATGACGGTGACAATCCTTCTGACAATCATCTCCTATTTTGGGTTTATGGGGGCGTATTTCTTTACGGTCCATCCGGCCCTTATGATTATGCTACTGATATCCTTCCTCCCTTATGGGGTCGGATCCATCGCCCGATACCAGGTGCGAAAAAATTTAGAGAACGAGGCCGCCCCGTTTCGCCGGAAAGCGGACTACTATGGCCGGTGCATCAGTATGCGGAAGTATGTGAAGGAAACCAGGCTTCTCGGCGGATACGGCTATTTTTACAGGCAATTTAAGGAATGCGTGGAAGCGGTAAAGACCCTGAGCTGGAAGACGACCAAAAAGAGCGAAATAGTTGAGATTACTCTGCGCTTTTTTTCCATGACCGGATATATTGGGACAATTATTCTGCTGTTTGTGTTCCTGCTGAATGGAGAGGTGGGGATTGCGTCCTTTGCGGCAGTGGCGTCCACCCTTGACGTTATGGCGGATAAGATGGAGGTCATATTCCGGGGTGAGGTGGCGGATATTGTCTCTGAAATGACGATGGCAAAGAACTTCCTGGAATTTATGGAGCTGCCCGAACGGAAAGGCAGCCGGGAGGTGGAAGGCCGCAGCATTGTTTTTGAAAATGTTTCCTTTACCTATCCCCAGAGCAACAAGCCCTCCATCCGCAATTTAAGCCTTGAGATACATCCCAATGAAACAATAGCGGTTGTGGGGGAAAACGGAGCGGGAAAGTCCACCTTTGTCAAGCTCCTCCTTGGAATATACACCCCCACATCGGGACGGGTTTTCATCGACGGCGTGGACACCCGCTTGCTTGACCCCCAAAAGGGTTTTCAGAATATATCAGCAGTTTTCCAAAATTACCAGCGATATAAAATGACCATCCGGGAGAATGTGGAAATTGCGGACCCCTCCAGGGAGGGGAATGCCGGGGATATCCGGCAGGCGCTGCGGGACGCAGACTGGAAAATCGACGAAGCCCGGATGACAGAGGGACTGGATACGATGCTCTCAAAGGAGTTTGGGGGTACCGACCTATCCGGGGGACAGTGGCAGCGGCTCGCAATCGCCAGGGGATTGTACCGAAAACACAACCTGATTGTTCTGGACGAACCGACCGCGGCAATCGATCCGCTGGAGGAATCCGCCATCTACCGGAAATTCGCCGAAATATCCAAGAATAAGACAGCGGCGGTGATTACTCACAGGCTGGGTTCCGCAAAAATTGCGGACCGCATTATTGTGTTGGAGCATGGACAACAGGTGGAAAGCGGCACCCATGAAGAGCTGCTCCATAAGGGGGGAGCATATTGCAGGCTGTACGAAGCACAGGCAAAATGGTATGTCTGAAGCCAATTTTGTATAAAAAAATCTTCCCATTTACACGGGAAGATAAATAAAAAGCCTATTCAATTTCATTCAGGCAGACCAATATTCACCCAATATGGTTTCCAGCCCAAATTGTATCTATACTCTACTACAAAAACGTTGGAATGTCAAGAGTTTTTGAGGAAAAAGGTGTTTTCAGCCCTAAACTGCCGCTATATTTCAGGGAAGTATCCAGAGGGGACAAAGGGGAAGTTGTTCAGAGAGCGGGCAGCTGTTATAATGGAGAAAAATTGAGGTATTACATTAACACATTAATTTAAATGACAGACAGGAGTGATGAACCCACATGGAATCAATTTTGTCAGTGGAACACCTGACCAAAAAATTCACCGTGGTGGTGGGGAGAAAGGGGCTGGGCGGCGCCGTAAAAAACCTCTTTCACCCCCAAAAGCGGGAGATTGTAGCGGTCAACGACATTTCCTTCTCGGTGCAGGAGGGGGAAATCGTGGGATTTCTCGGCCCAAACGGGGCCGGTAAATCGACAACGATTAAAATGCTCACCGGAATTCTGACGCCCACCTCCGGCTCGGCGGTGGTGAACGGCCTGGAGCCGTACCGCAAGCCGCGGGAGAACGCCCAGAATATCGGGGTGGTGTTCGGCCAGCGTTCCCGCCTGTGGTGGAACCTGCCGGTGCAGGATTCCTTTGAGTACACCAAGGCCCTGTACCAGATACCGGAGGAGGTGTTCCAGGAGAACCTCCTCTACTTTTCCGACAGCTTTGGGGTGGGGGATATCCTCACCAAGCCGGTGCGGACCCTGAGCCTGGGGCAGAAAATGCGGGCCGAGATTGCAATGGCTATGCTCCATAATCCCCGCATCCTCTATCTGGACGAGCCGACCATCGGCCTGGATGTGGTGGGGAAAAACGAACTGCACCAGCTGATTCAGCGGATTAACGCCGACAGGGGCGTCACTATCGTCCTGGTGACCCACGATGTATTGGACATTGAGCGGCTGTGCCGCCGGGTGATGATTATAGACAAGGGCCGCCTTATCTGGCGGGGCGAGATAGACACCCTGAGAAGGGCCAAAGGAGTGGAAAAGCACTACCATGTGCTGTATGAAAGCCCCTGCGCCCCCATTCAATCCCCCTTCCTGAAGGTGGAGGCGGCGGAGGGCCAGCGCCATCATTACATATGCACGGAGGACGTTCCCCTGGATGACGTGCTGCCCTTAATCCTGGCGGCTGGCAAGGTGGTTGACTTTACGGTGAACGACCCGCCCCTGGACCAGGTGATGAGGAGGATTTACACCGAATGAAACAGCTATGGGATTATTTGAAGGTTTCCTGCAAGATTGAGCTGGAAAACCAACTGGTCTTCCGCTCCAACTTTTTTGTGAGCATCCTTTCGGTTGTCATCCGGGTGGTCATGCTGCTGGCCCTTTGGTCGGCCCTCTACCAGGGAAAGACAGAGGTGGACGGCATCAGCCTGGCGACGATGAAGTGTTATACCGTGGTGTCCATTGTCTTTGAGCTGTTTATCGCCAGCAAGGTGGAGCAGTCGGTCACCGAAAAGGTACATGACGGCAGTATTTCCATGATGCTCACCCGCCCGGCTTCCTATCCGGCAACCCTTTTTATTGAAAACCTGGCCGGGACCTTTCAGGCGGTTGCAATGTGGGTGGTTCCCTATCTGCTGGTCATCTGGCTCTGCGGACTGACCAGGGGGGTGGAGCTCTACTTGGGACCCTGGTTCTGGGTCAGTGTGGCGGGGGCTTATCTGCTGATGTTCTTCTATCAGTTCTTCTTTGGGATGATTGCCTTTTGGACCCAGGAAATCAACGGTTTTTTGCAGGCGCGGGATGCGGTGATGCTGGTGTTTTCCGGTTCGATGGTTCCGTTGTGGTTCTTCCCGGACTGGCTGTTTTCCGCGGCCCAGTACCTGCCCTTCCAGGCAATGTACAGCACCCCCTTATCCATTATGATTGGCAAAATAGCGGGACCGGACATCTATGCCGCCGTGTTGATACAGTTCGGCTGGATTTTGGGATTTGGGCTGCTGGCCCAGCTCTGCTGGAGAAAATCCAGAAGGAGGATGATTGTCAATGGGGGCTAAAGTATCTTATTACTGGAAGCTTTATTGGAAGGTCATCAGTATGCAGCTTCGCTCGCGGATGTCCTTCCGGCTCAACTTTTTTGTGATGCTGGTGGGGGTGTTCCTGCGGGAGGCAGCGACCCTGGCCCTGATGGTGGTGCTGGTGCAGAAGTTCGACGGCCTTGCCGGATGGAAGACCTGGGAGATTGCCTTCCTTTACAGCTTTGTCACCCTCACCTTCCGCAACTTCTCCAGCTTTGTGGGTGGGATTGGGAAGATTCCCTCTTTTATCCGAACCGGCGAGATGGACGTCTACCTGCTGACCCCCTCCGATCCGCTGTTTCTGATTAACTGCCGCAACACCATGATCTGGCGGAGCTTCTATAATATAGGGATTCTGGCCGTTACCATCTACTGCGCCTTCCAGGCCGGGATATCCTTTGCCCCTGGGGGAATCTGCTGTTTGGCGGTGTTGATTTTCTGTGGGATGTTTATTCTCTTTGCGGCCTATCTGATTGTCTACGCCATATCAATCCGGGTGGTGGAGGTGAGCTCCTTATTAAAAATTCTGGACAGTGTGTATAAGCAGTACATGATCTATCCCATTCCCATTTACGGACGGGTGGCTGCCTGGATATTCACCTTTCTGCTGCCGCTGGGACTGGCGTCCTATTACCCCAGCGGGGTGCTTCTTGGAAAGATTGCCGGGCTTACGATGGGATGGGGGACCGTGGGGATAGCGGCTGTGACCGTCTTGTGGGTAATCGCCGCTTTTTTGTTTTGGCATGTCGCTATCAAAAGATATAACTCCACTGGTACCTAAGCGATAGAGTAATGGAGTTGTCCCGAACTTGAGACAACTCCATTGAAAAAATGTAAAAAAGGTAGTTGACAAAAGGAGAAAGAAGTGCTAATATAATCAAGCGCCTTGAGCGG
>JAAWRH010000072.1 GCA_022800935.1 Oscillospiraceae bacterium | reverse complement strand
CGCCGGCTGATTTTTTTCCGTCTTTTTTGAGACATGGGGCTCCTCCTTTCCTTCGCGCGCGTGGCCGCGCTCCTTTGTCATGGACCCACCGGATTCGGCAGGGCAAAATTAAAATCACGTTTTTTCGACCGGGGAGTTGGTTTGTAAATTTTTACCATCTCTCGACGGTCAGCGGAAGCTTTGGCTCGGTCAAGATAAATTTGTGGCCGTGGATAGCCTCATGGCATCTGGCGCAAAGAGAAATGAGATTGCGCCGCTGCTCTCCGTCTCCCCCGACATACCATATGGAGAGGGCCAGCTCTGGCCGTGCCATAGCCTCGTTGACATGGTGGACCCTGTCCGCCCTGGTGTATCTGCCGCTGTCCTTGCAGCGCTGGCATTGATGGTGATCCAGCTCCAGCACCTGGGCCCGGAGGTGCTGCCAGTCTGCGCTGTCGTAAAATTTCTTCTTGTCGCCGGTGATCAGGTGTCGGCGGGCGTCGGGGTACATGGTATGGGAGCACCTCCTTTTGGGCATGAAAAAAGGCCGTATGATTTCATACAGCCTAACGATTTTTAGCAATCTCAAAATAATCTTTATCAATCTCGAATCCAATAAAGTTTCTACCCGCATTCCGCGCCGCCGTCTTAGTGGTCCCGCTGCCCATGCAGCTGTCCAGGACCGTCTCCCCTGGGTTGGTATAGGTCCTGATCAGGTACTCCATGAGGGCAACCGGCTTCTGGGTCGGATGCAGTCCCCGCTCACAGTTAAACTCCAAAAGGTTCCGGGGATAATTGGCAAACTCGGTTGGCTTAACCGTCCCTCTTATTTTCTGATAAACTTCATTGTGCTTTGTCTTTCTGTTTTTGCATACCGGCTTTTCCAGCCGGATCAGCCCCTGGGGATTGTAGGTCGGTTTCTTCCGGTAAAAGACGGCGATATCTTCCACCGTCCGCATGGGCTGCACCTTCGCAAAGGGAAACCCGGTCGGTTGGTTTTTCCGCCAATACCAGCAGTAGCGGAAATATTTCCGCTGGCTCTGGATCAGGGTCGTGGTAAAGGGCTGACAGCAGGTTAGTACCGCCGCGCCGTTTGGCTTGAGGACGCGCCAGTACTGTTCCCACAGCTGATCCATGGGGAGCAGGCTGTCCCAGTAACAGTCGGTCACCCCATAGGGCAGGTCGGTCAGGATAAGGTCAACCGCCCCGTCCGGAATCAGGGACATGCCCGCTATGCAGTCTGTGTTGTAAAGTTCTTCCATTATCATTTCGCGCTCCTTTCATCTTTGAATGTTGCGCGAAACCCTTGTCAGGAAAATAAAAAAGCCTGTAGCGCCGGTTGCTGCGTACAGACTTTGATATTATCATTTTAGCACATACGAAACTATCATACAATAGCAGAGGCTATCACTAACTATCAACTTTTTGGACATTTTTAATTGCTCTCCGTTGTATGCGGTAACAGGTGCTCACAGCGCAGTCAACCTTCTTTGCCACTTCTTCCCATTTGCCTCCAGCTATGTATCTTATGGTCAGCACCTCTTTTTCCAGCGGGTCAGACAGCCTCTCTAAAATTTGCGCCGCATCTGTAACGGCGTTGGAGTATCTCTCCTCCAGCTCCTCCAGCTTTGACCTCTCGTCTGCAATCTGCGAGGCAATCTTGCCTACCCTGTCAGACGGGCCGCCGCTACCTATTGATTCCCCCGCTGGCGATAAATACCGCGCCGCCTCTTCTAGGGACAGAATTTTCTGCTGCTGGCAATGTAATTCTTGGCGGATAGTGTCTAGTTTTGTAAGCACATTTATTTGATTCATGATGAGTCTCCTTTTCTTATTTATATTGTCTCAAAAATAATTTTTATTTATTTTCAAAAAACTATCCCATATCGCGCACGTTGATGATGTGCGTGAATACTTGCCTGGAACCGTCTGGGAAACAGAGGATGGACTGGAAACAGACATGGATGTGGTCTATGATGCCAACGACGATATTCCTGCCCTGTGGGGATTCGGGGAAACCGCTGCTAACTATGAAGGGGATGAAACTCCGTACTCAGGAGATATCTGGAAACTATCAAGCGGAGAAACCATCATTACCATAGACAATTGGAATTGAAAATTAACTTACAGCCATTTTAGGAGGATTATCATGAAAAAGGTTATCAACAACAGAATGTATAACACCGAGACAGCTAAATGTGTTGGAGAGTGGGATAACGGCCATCTGCCAAACGACTTTGAGTATTGTAGCGAGGAACTCTACCAAAAAAAGAACGGTGAGTTTTTCCTCTATGGTGATGGCGGGCCTATGTCCCGCTATTCCGTCAGAAGCGGAAACAACTGGGGTGGAGGAGAAAAAATCATCCCGTTGTCTTACGAAGAGGCTCAGGAATGGGCCGAAAAATATCTTGATGGGGAGGCGTATGAAAAAATATTTGGGGAAATCTCCGAAGATGACACAAAAAAGACAGTTACATTCTCCCTCTCCTTGACCGCTATAGAAAAACTAAAGCGGTCAGCATCCCAAAAGGGGATGGGACTGTCAGAGTATATCGAAAGCCTCATCTGATTTTACACCGCTCACCCTTTCGGGTGGGCGGTATTTTTATGAATTATATAAAATAATTTCTCTATTTATGTTTTGATTTCCCTTTGACAGGTGAGTCCATCACTTCAGCGTATAATGCCGATAAAGCCCCTACTAAACTAGCGTTTATTAGCAGTTCAGTCTGTGTTAATGGTTTTTGTCTTTGTTCTTTCAACATATTCAGTGCATTATCAATAAGTTTGAGGACTTGTTTCCGCTTAACATACTTAGCCATTAGTACCTCCAAACACCCTTGGTTGCAGAATAGGCGCATCAGGTAATTTCCAATATTTGGGAAAATCAGCCTTTACTAAGCACACCCCCCCGAACATAGGACAGCTTTCTCCACAATGTTCAACGGATTCACAGGTTGCTTTGATGGTTTGCAGAGCAGCCAGCAGCTCCCTTGCTTGTGTCTCTGTCATGATTCTTTCCTCCTTATTCTACCCGTTGCCAGTCCAGAAGGCTGTTCTGCCTGTTCCGTCACAGATTCATTAATACCACATCTTTCTAGCCATTGTTTGAGTATATCTCTTGAAATTTGGTTAAAATGTAAATCTAACTCCACTAAAAATGCTATGTTACATGCAACGTGCCATAGGTGAGGCAACTTGCTTTCCGGATCTAAAGCAAATGGGTCTGACAGATATGCTAACCAATGCCGATAAAGAGCATCTTGATACCGCTTGATTTCAACATTCTTCCAGTTGTCGGGGTCTCCATATTTTTGAGTACCATACCCCCTTACTATTGATACAGTTTGCATCAAGCTAGGGGGTACAAGAGTAGGCCGAATTTTGCCAGAGTCTGCTTTTGAGTCTTGGTTATTCATGATATTTCCTCCTTGTTTATACGCTCGAACCCTATCACCCACACCCATGGGGATGCTTCCCATCCATACAGGGCGCAGTCTTTGGGCTTGATGGTGCTGTTCCAAGTTTCTACAAAGCCCAACATTGCAGGCTCAAGATATCCTGTATCCATGCAATCGGTGCATGGGCAACCACACGGATGTTCACACTTTATTGCTTCAAATCCCTCTGCAACGGCATCCTCTTCAGTCATGTTTTGCAATCTCTCCACGCCCACCGATTTTACCCGCAGGAAGATACGCGCTGCTTCGCGGGGCATATGGATGGAGGGACGCCACTTGTACCCAAAATCCTTTCTTGCGCGTTCACTATATGGCGTTGCATCTGCTTTGTAGGCATATTTTACACCGTAGATTATGTCCTGCTTTTCATATGCACAAAATGTCTCTTTCACATATAGGGTATCACCAGGCCAAAATGGAGCTTTAGAAGTGTATGCAAATTTACTAACACCATCATGCCTTATTTCACTGCACAAAAAATCTACAGTCTGGTATTCGTCGTCCCAGTCTAGTACACTATGTGCATTTTTTGGAGGTTGTGGTTTTATCACCCGCCTACTCACCGTTTTGCGGCCTTCCAAAATGGCGCGGACCATTTCGGTGTTAAACAGTATCGGTTTTGCATTGGCCAGAAGATCCAATTTCCATTTATCTTTCCCTATGTACTCACACCTGCATATAAATGTTGCATCACTCATGTTGTCACCTCCTCCGGCACATCAAATGCAAGATTTAAAAGGTATCTGATAACATTGAGCATCGCGGCCTTTGTGATGCTGTTGTGTGTCTCCATCTTCAAAACAGTGAGGATACTCTCCCAATTTCATAACTTATCCCTCCTTTGGCGGTTCCGGTAGCGGCATCCAGTGAGTGACATGATCATCAACTGGATTATTATACACATCGTCCGGATTATAATGACGATATTCCCACCATCCTTCAGACACAATGTAAGTGTCTCGTTCCTCGTCATATTCAAACGCACAGTAATTATCCCATACCCATTTGCTATCTTCTGTACGTTTTGTGCCATCCTCATACATGGCCGTTGTAATTGTTGCATATCCCATATTATCAACAGCCATCACAAGTACCTCGGTTTCAGGTTCCGGCAGCCTGTCATTTACACTAATCCATTCCATCAATTTTCCTCCTCCAAAACGCCCCAGTTATTTGTATCCGGTTCGCACTCCAGGCCGAGCCATTTTTCAAGCCGTGCGCAATCCGCACTGTCCAAATAAGCCACACCAACAGCATCCAACATATCAGATACCATTCTCGCAATTTCCCGGTTATCATAATCCCCAAAGCCAAACGCCCATGCAATTTGTTCTCTGTTTGTCATGTTTCCACCTCTGTTTTTTCAAATTTGATTTTCATCTGCGCCGGGTAAAGATCAACTTGTGGGCGGCGTTTTCCAGTCCAGCGCAAGCCGCCAGCTTGCCCCACACACTTCCAGCCCGCCGCTTTCAGGCTTGTCCCGCTTTCGCTATCCAGTATGTAGGTCACAACTCGTTTATATCCCATAGCCCTGGCCGCTCTCCAGGCCGCCGCATAAAGCATGGAACAGGCGTTTTTCGTTCCGTCGGTACAGAGTCGGTTTACCTCCAGTGTCCACCCGTCATCTAAATGGCGCGAAACTGGACGCCCGACAATAGCGACACCCACAATTTTCTCTCCGTCTGATAGGCCAATAGAAAATTTGTGCCCAACTGTTTTCCTGTGGTAGCGATGATTCTGCTCTACAAAGGCATTGGCCTCTTTCAAGGTCATAGGTACAATTTCAAGCATTGGTATCCTCCTCCGGCCTGCGGCGGTATGCCCTCCATCCCGCAATTCCAAGTTTCCCTTCTGGGTTGTAATTATCCAGGTCTGGTTCTTCCAGACTTCGGCAGAAAATCATCTTCTCGTCGCTCCACTCAAATATATCCCAGTGACCTTTAAAATCGTTGATAGCAGATATTCCGACTACCCATACAGGGAGCCCTTCCATCCCCCGCAGCTGCTCCAGGGTGAGGGTGCCGTTGGACGGAAGCACCTCCGCTTCGACCTCTGGAGCACTGTCAAACGCGTCAATGATCTGGTTCGCTCGGTCGTTGGTGCTATCATCGGACAGCAAGCCGTAAACCAGCGACATAAAATCCTCGCGGTATGCGTCGTTATCGTACAGTCTCATCGTTTCTCCTCCTCAGGCCCCTTAGCTGCTTTTGGGAAAAATCCTTTGCATTCTTTTGATTTTCCTGTACACCAACCGGGACTTTCGCAACATTCTGGTCGCATGTTTGCGCAATATTCAGCGGCATTTTGAACGCTTCCCGTTACAAATTCAATGAAATCTTCCGCGATTTCTTCCGCAACTTCGCGCTGTGCATCCAACAGTTCCCGCAACCCCTCCAGGCTGAGGGAATCGTTTGGCGACAAAGAAAAATACTCTTTCAGATAGTCCCTTGCTTGGCAAAGTGTTGTTCGCTTGGTATTCAAATAATTATCCATTTCCTCGTCGATGATTGATTGCAAATCATCAATAAGGTCCTGCGGCCTCCATGGACGTTTCTCAATTTTCACGTTGCTCCACCTCCCTCTTTTCGAACCTGATTTTCATTTGTGCCGGATAAAGGTCTACTTCCGGACGGCGTTTTCCCGTCCAACGCAGTCCACCGGCTTGTCCTACGCACTTCCATCCGGCGGCCCGCAGACTTGATCCGTTCTCGCTTTCCAATATGTATGTCACTACTCGTTTATATCCCATAGCGCGGGCGGCTCTCCAGGCGGCAGCGTACAGCATGGAGCAAGCATTGCGGGAACCGTCTGTGCAAAGCCTATTTACTTCCAGCGTCCAGCCATCATCTAAGTGTCGGGAGACCGGGCGGCCAACAATGGCAACGCCCACAATCTTTTCTCCGTCAGAAAGCCCGATGGAAAATTTATGACCGACGGTTGGACCATGATGTCTGTGATTTTCCTCTACAAATGCGTTTGCTTCCTTTAGCGTTATTGGTACAATTTCAAGGCTCACAGTCAGTCCGCCTCCCTCTTTTTCAACGCCGCCTCGGCTTCTTCGTAGGTCAGGAAGACGGTTTTGCCGAGAGCTGACGCTTCAAAATTTGAATAAATCCCATCAATCAGTTCCCAGCCAATGAGCACAGAACAGGCTGAAAGGTGAATGGATATGACTTTGTAAGTTGATATAAACCCACGTTTATTCGCCTCATACACCACATCGCCAACCTTGCACGGCAGCACCACCAGACGCCCGTCCTTCTCTGCTTGGGCAAGCTCCTGTGCTCTCTCTAATGGCATGGCGTCCTCATATGCGGAGAGGCGGGCAACTGCAACGTAAAACAGTCTCATCAAGTCCTCTCGTGCTGCCTCCTTGCTCGGATATGTATCATCCATTTTCAGCGCCGGGCCCTGCGGGGTTTTAATTGTAAGTCTGTCCATCGTTTCCTCCCAGTCCTTTCGTTCCTTTAAATTGGATACGCTTTTTATTCTCATCACTTATTAAATACTTTCCACAGAATTTACATATTTCCGTCACATGTGGCGATTCAAAAATCCTATCGTCAAGCAGTAAACGTCCGCATATGATACAGTTCGTGTTAATTTTCATTTTAATCAAAAAACGTCAACTGGTCTTTCCACTTGTCCGTTTTTTCCTCCTTCATCCTTTTGGCTTTATAGGCATTGTACTTCTCCCGATACCTATAGCTATCGCCGAAGATATTCCATGCCGCCTTAACCACGTTGGGCTCATACGGCTTGATTTTCTCCAGGTCCTCTACTGCCTTGTAAGAGATAGGGCATCCACAGCAGCCTGTCCGAGTCAACCCATAAACCTCGTAAGCATCAGAGTATCGGATGCCATAGTAATCCTTGTACCAGGCTTTATCCGCGTCTGTCACATAGTACAGCGGGCGGAAACGATACTGCCCGGAGCTCGTCTCAGAGAAGCACAGCGCGGTATTGTCTTTGCGAGGGACAGAACGCATCCCTCCCTCTGCCCGGCGCTCCCCGGTGATGACCATCTCGTAACCTTTCTGCACCCGGTGGGCCAATTGCTTTTTGCAGTAGTCACAGCATTTGGCACTAATTTTAAACCCCGGAGGATTTAACCTGATAAAATCTATCATGTATTTGGAGGAGTTGATTACAAGCTGGATGTTTGGCCTTGGCTCCCCGGCGCTGTTGCAGCAGCAGAGAAAATTGATCAAGCTTTCGCATCTGGGATACCTTTCCTTGAGCTCCCGACGCTTTGATGCCTTATCCCCGGCGCTTTCATATTCCCTGGCGATAAACAGCGGTACACCCTTTTCCTGCCATTCGGATAATCCGGAAGACATGATTTTGGATACAAACGGAATACCATACCGCCTAGCCGCCATGATGATGTTGATTTTCGGCCTGACCTCCTCAATATCCACCCCATATTTTTGGGCAGTGGCTTTCACATGGTCTTTTGTGGCCTTCATTTCCAGTCCAGTGTTGAAAAAGACGTATTTGACAGGCGGCAAATCAAATATTTTTCTTGTCCACTCAATGAGGTCAATCATGATGTCGCTGTCTGCGCCCCCGGAATAGGAACATATAGCGTTTGGATGCTCTTTAAGGCGCCTGGCAATAATGCTTTGTATCGCCTGGAATTTTGCCGGGGCATCAAAATCCGCGTAAGCTGGGCGGTCTGTATAAACCCGGCTTTTGTATGTATCTGTCATTTTTATCACTCTCCTGTTTGTGCTATCCGTTCCTCCGCCATCCGGCAGTACTCCGGATTGATCTCTATCCCTATGCACATCCTCCCCAGCTTCCTGGCGACAACTGCAGTCGTACCGCTCCCCAGAAACGGGTCCAGCACGATTCCTCCCTCCGGACATCCGGCAAGGATGCAGGGTTCCACCAGGCGCTCCGGGAATACTGCGAAATGCGCACCTTTGTATCCCCCGGTACTAATTGTCCATACATCCCGTTTGTTTTTATTTAAGGTAGGAGTATATGGCTTTCCGCTTTTGGTTCTGTTCTTTTCGGATTTATCTGCTCCATATTTTTTACCACCAAAATGTGGTAAGCTGTTCATACACCGCTTTTTACTACTCTCTGCTATAGGTTCGCTTATTTGTTCCGCATCGAAATAATAGCGCTCCTCCTTGGACAGCAGGAAAATATACTCATGGCTCTTGGTGCATCGGTCCCGGACGGCCTCTGGCATACAGTTGGGCTTGTGCCATATGATATCCTGCCGCAGATACCAGCCGTCTGCCCGCAGGGCAAAGGCTAACATCCAGGGAATCCCCATGAGGTCTTTGTATTTATATCCGTCTGGCAGATGCTTTGCCGTGTGGCCGAAGCTGTTG
>JAAWRH010000028.1 GCA_022800935.1 Oscillospiraceae bacterium | reverse complement strand
GCAATAGGGAGCAATTTGAGTGAAAAAATATTTCGGACTTACAAATACCGAAGCGGAAATCATGAGCCTCTTCTGGGATTTCGGGAAGGACGCCTTTACATTCAGGGAGCTGTCCCAATATGCTCGTGAGTTTCTGGAAAAGGATTGGAAGAAGCAGACCCTCAGCACTTTTTTGAGCAATCTTCAGAAAATGGGCTTGCTGGAAGTTAAGGTCAAGGGCAGAAACTATATCTATTATTCCGTTTATTCAAGACAGGAATATATCAACCAGTGGGCTCGCGACTTGATTCGCACTCAATTTGGTAACTCCTTGAGCACCTTTGTCGCCGCCTTTACTTCCCCCTCTGTCCTCTCCAAGGAGGAAACCGACCACATCCGCAAACTCCTTGACTCTGACGATTGAGTTCTTCCCTTCCTTACGATAAAACATCGCAAAGATCCTCAAACAGTATCCTGCCGGTTTCATCAAGTCAATCCGGCGTAGTCTCTCCGACCCTTTGGCATATCGTCTATATTGTAAAATGATTCAAATCGTTGAAAGGGCTTGCTGTCTATGAAGAGAAGACGGCAAGCCCTTTAGCTTTGTCTTTTTATCATTTTGGTGCCAATACAGGTAAATCCCACCGGTAGATAATCTTCCTGTTACTATTTATGCGCTGTGCATTTCGCTAAGCCCTTTGATCAGGCTGCTGCCGTGCTGTTCCCAAATCTTGAACTATTCCTGCAATCCCACCTTCTCAAAAGCTCTGATGCAATCCGCATCAAACCGGCACTTTTGTCCATCCGCTTTTAAGTATATTCAGGAATCCCCGCTGAGGGCCTGCCGGACCTCTTTATCCGTCGGCATGCCGCCCTGCGCACCGTGCTTTTCCGTGGAAAGGCTTGCCGCTGTATTGGCGTACAGCAGCGCCTTCTCCATTGAATACCCCCTGATAATCGCCGCCGCAAAGGCGCCGTTTAAGGTATCCCCCGCACCGGTTGTATCAACCACATTGGCCTTGCGTGCGGGAATATGCAGAAGCGCTCCTGTCTTCAGGCAGGTGCTTACGCCTCTTGAGCCCTGGGTGATTACCAGTTTTTCCGGGTACTGCATCATCAGCTCCTCAAAGCTGCGCTCCTGTCCAAACAAAATTGCCGCTTCGTGCTCATTGGGTGTGATATATGTGAGTTGCTCAATCAGCTCCGGGCTGATCGGGCGGGCCGGTCCAGGGTTGAGGAGGACCTTGACTCCGTTTGTCCTGCACAGGCTGATCAAATACGCAATGGTTTCCTGGGGAATTTCATTTTGCAGCAGAATCAGCTCGCAGCCTAAAATCCTTTTCCGGACGGATTCCACATAGGCGATATCCACACAGTCGTTTGCGCCAGCCACCACAATAATGGTGTTGTCCTTCTCACCGGTGGTGATGATGGCCAGCCCTGTGGGGACTTGGGGGACAGTTCGGATGCTCCCGGTTTCAACGCCCACATCGCGCAAATTCGCCACAAGCTTCTGCCCCGCGTCATCATCGCCGACGCAGCCGAACATCTCAACCTCTGCCCCCAGCTTGGCCATGGCCACTGCCTGATTCGCGCCCTTGCCTCCGGGAATATAGCGGAGGTTTTCCCCTTTCAGGGTTTCCCCCTTCAGGGGAATCCGTTCCGCCATTACGGTCATATCCATATTGATGCTGCCAACAACGCCGATTTTTTTCATCAAGTCCGCCTCCTCACAGGAACAGGATCATAGAAAGCACAAACATAAATACCGTGCCGGCAATCATGGGGACCGCAGTCCTTTTTACAACCGCCAAAGGCTCGCGCTTGACGCTCCCCGCAACAATCATCACAACTGCCGAGACTGGGGATACGGCGCGCAGCAGATTGCCCGCCAGTCCCATGGGAATGGATACCGCAAAGACGGAGATGCCCGCGGCGGCGGCAAGGGGAACCATCAGCGGCACCATGGCGAAAAATAGCGCTGTTCCGCTGCCGCTGAGCAGTACAATCAGGGCGGTCAGACCCACCAGCAGCAGGGGCAGGACAAAGCCCATTCCGCTGCCCTGCATTCCGACCATAGCGTCCTGGAGCGCGGAGATAAGCCCAATGGATTTAAGGCCGGTCACAAAAATCGTTCCCGCCACCAGCAGCGCAACGATTGGCATAGAGCCGCCCATACCCTTGAAGAAGGATTCTGTCTGGTTCAGGGTGTCCTTTCCGTTTTTATTGCGCACCAGCTCGCAGATGATGGCAATGAGGAAGGAGAACAGCGTCGCGACCTCAACGCTGATATTGATGGTCACTCCGGTCAGCTTCTGGATGGCAAAGACACCGATCAGCAGCAGGATAGGGAGCAGGGGCAAAATGGCGTACACGGTGCGGAACAGCGCGCCCCCTGGGATTTCCTCCACCTTTTCCACCTTTTCCAGGGCGTTGGCGCTGCTGCCGTCCTTCTTGTCGCAGAGTCTCTGCCAGAAATAGTGGATAACCGCCATGAGGAGCAGGGTGGGAATCGAAACCAGGGCATGATAGCGGAAGACGTAGTCTGTGGCGGTCATGCCCGCAAACTCCGCGGTCTGGGCCAGCTCGGCGGCGATGGCTACATTGTCGCTGCCCAGGGGTGTGGGGACGATGGTGGCGGTTGTGGCGATAATGCCCGCCGCGGTCAATGTGCTCATTCCAGCCTGGATCAGGATGGGGTACAGGGTGGCAAGGAGAATAATCGCCAGGTTGGACGCACTTGGCACAACCAGGGAAAGCAGATTCCCCAGCAGGAATACAATCGGAACCAGGACATAGACCGATTTGATTTTTGCAATCGGCTTAGTCAGGACGCTGACCGTGACATTGTTGGCCTTGATTGCGTTCATATAGGCGGAATAGCCGCCCAAGATCAGGATGATGAACCCCGCGGACGAAATGGTGCTCTTAAATTGGTCGGCGATTACCTTGAGCGGGTCCAGCCAGAATGCCCCGGTAGACGCGTAATCCGCCCCGCCAATGGGGTTTCCAATGGCCGCGCCAACAAACATCAGGACAATACCCATCAGGAATAGGGTAATTTTGATATCCATCTTCTTAATCAGCATGACAACCACAATGGCAACCGCGGCAATGGCGGAGGCATACATAATAAAGCTTGTCATTTTGTTTTCGCTCCTTCCTCAATGAACCGTTAAATACACTTGCCTATGGCCTGTTTAAACCATTCGCGGAATTTCAGGCTGTCGATGTCTGTCAGTACGCGGGCATTAGGCTTCCGGTGAAGGTACCCCTTCAAATCAACTACGGTGCATCCTGTCGTCATGGAGCCGTGGAGCTCCACACCCACGTAGGTCTCCACTGCCTCAAACAGTTCGGGATTGAGCAGGTACGCAACCGCGCAGCTGTCGTACATCTTGAGACCGGTTTTAAAGCTTCCGCCCCGGTAACGCTTGAACAGCTGATAGGCCATATCGCCAACCCTGCCCATCTGCCGGATTTCTTCGCTGTCCTCCGGATAGACCAGCGCCTTGAGCCCCACATCCAGCCCGGCCATGACAATGGGCAGGCCGCTCTGGAAGACCATCTGCGCCGCCTCCGGGTCGGTGGCGACGTTGAATTCCGACATGACCCCCTTGTTGCCGCGGGAGGCCGAGCCGCCCATCATCACGATTTCCCGGATATTCGCCTTTACTTCCGGATAAAGGGCCAGCAGCAGCGCGATGTTGGTCAGCGGCGCAATGGGGACCAGCGTCACCGGCTCCGGGCTTTCCAGTATCACACGGCGCATGGC
Source organism: Oscillospiraceae bacterium (assembly GCA_022800935.1). GTDB lineage: Bacteria > Bacillota > Clostridia > Oscillospirales > Ruminococcaceae > UBA1405. The sequence continues at coordinate 50,481 of JAAWRH010000028.1, read as the reverse complement.
GTTGACCGCATGGTCGGGAAGCAGCAGCTCGTTTTTAGGTTCCGGAAACTCATAGCCTTCCATACCTGTTTTGCCATGGACATTGGACGCGTCCACAAACTCGGTGAGCAGCGGAAGCTGCGCCCCCTTGGCAACCGGCACATCCTTCCCGAAGAAGTGAAGCAGGCGAAGGATATTGAAGGTGACGTTTTCCAGGGAAACATTCCCCGCGACGGTGGTAATCAGCCGGACATCCAGTTCCTCGGAGAACAGGGCTATGGCAATGGCGAGGGCATCGTCGATGCCAGGGTCTGTGTCGATGATAATGGGTCTCTTATCCATAGTAATTCCCCCAAAAAATTTTTTATTGATTCAGCGGTTCACTTTTGTGTGTACCGCTTTGGACGGTGGTTTGACTTTCGGCGCAATTTTCGTTATACTAATGTAAGAAAGTACAGCAAGCAGACGCAGACAAGGACCAGCATAACCGGTGAAATCTCCTTCCGCTTCCCTGCCACCAGCTTTAAAATGAGGTAGGCGGGCAGCGCCACGCTGATGCCGTTTGCTATATTGTTGGCAAAAATCGTAAAGGTAATACAGAGAAAGGCGGGCAGGTATTCGGTCATGTCCTCATAGTTAATCTTGCGCATACTGCTGAGCATACTGATGCCGATAAAAATCAGCACCGGGGCGGTGGCCGCGGAGGGGATAATAAGCGCCAGCGGCGCCGCAAACAGGGCAAGGGAAAAGCAGGCGCTGGTGAAAACAACGGTCAGACCCGTCTTGCCCCCGGCCTCAACACCGGCGGAGGACTCCAGATAGGTGGTCATGCTCGGTATGCCGAACAGCGCGCCGAAGCTTGTCGCAACCGCGTCTACCTTAAAGCACCTGTCGATGCCCGGCAGGTTGCCGTCCTCATCCAGATATCCGGCCTTTGCGCCCACCCCCAGCACAGTGCCGAAGGTGGAGAAGAAATCGGGGACAAACAGCGCAATGAGAAAGGGCAGATAGGCGAACCTTAGAGAACCCAAAAGGTCGATATTCAGAAACTGCTCCCCCAGTCCGGCAGGCATGGAAAAGATTTGGCCGGGAAGCTTGGTCACGCCGAAGGGAATTCCGATCAAGGTGGTCAGGACGATTGTCAGAATCATATCCCCCGGAACCCTGCGGCTCTTCATCACCAGCAGAATCAGAAAGCCTATCACGCAGACAATTACCTGCGGGGAGGTCAGATTGCCAAACGCCAGGTTGTTCTTCGCTTCCACAGCGACAATCAATCCGCAGCTTTTCGCCCCCAGCAGGGCGATGAACAGGCCTATCCCCGCGCTCACCGCGTGCTTGAGGCTGGCGGGTATCACCCGGACCACCGCTTCCCGCAGCCCCAAAAAGGAGATCAGAATAAACAGAATCCCGCTCCAGAAGATGACGCCCGCCGCAATCCGGGGAGGAATTCCCTCGTTTGTGACCATAGAGGCGACAATGCCGACGCTTCCAAGCCCCGGAGCCAGGGCAAAGGGGCGGTTGGTATACAGCGCCATGGCGCAGGAGGTCAGGATAATCAGCAGAACCATGGCCGTCAGCATAACATGCTTATCAAACCCCGCGTTTCCCAGTATGTTGGGAACGGTGGCCAGCACATACGCCATGGTGACAAAGGTGGTAATCCCGGCAACCAGTTCTCTCTGCACCGTCGTATGGTTGGCCCCCAGCGGAATCCACCGGGAGGGCTGCAGCCGCCCATGGATTGACCTGCGGCTGTTTGCGGACAATCCGTTTATCCTGCACTTCCCGGACCAGAATACGGGGCGCACGGCCGCCCAGCTGTTTGAGCAATGTCACATTCAGCCGCCCATCAGCTTCCGCAGCCGGAGCAGCCTGCTTTGTATCCAGCTGGCCATACAGGGCCTGGGCGTTTGCTTTGCCCCGGCGACATATGTGCAGTATGCGGCTTCTACCTGGGATTTATGTGCTTTTTCCGTTGGAGAGACGCCTCTTGTCAATCAGTTGGTGCTTGCCTATCGAAAAAACTACTGCCTGACGGAGTATGCGCGGGATTTTATTGACATTACACGGCGGGTATTACAATAATTTTGCCTCTACCCAATACCCAATACCCGATACCTGATATTCTATGTTTAACAAGGGCTAACCCGCTCAAAAAGCATAGACGGGGCAGCTATGCCAAAGCTGCTCTATCCTTTTTATCCAGCAAAGCAAGGCGGACGATAAACCTCCAAAAATAGGGCAGAGATTGCCTTTGAAAAAATTGTTTCATTCGGTTATAGCTATTTTGGCGTGCACCATAAAGCAATAAAATACCCCCCTAAGTAGACCAGGCAAACAGCCAAAATCTACTTAGGGGATATTTTATGCCAGGGAAATATACGTTTGAAAAAAAACACATTGTGGAATTCCTTCAGAACGGCTAACTCTCCCTTTCCCAAAAAAGTCGGAAATTTACAACCTGCTTTTCGGATAACTCCATGGATGAAAAATTAAATTTTTGTATAATAAATACAGAAACATTCCTTTGTGAAGAAAAAAAGAGGAGGTTATTTATGAAAAGCGCGGCAGCGGTACAAACCCAAAAACCCAGTACGTCCGCTTCCCAGCGGGCAAAAAGCTACCTGAAAGATAACTGGCAGCTTTATATTATGATTCTCCCGGCAGTGGCATATTTCATCATCTTCCACTATATGCCAATGTATGGAATACAGATTGCCTTTAAAGATTATAAAGCGGTCTCTGGCATCACCGGCAGCGAATGGGTCGGGCTGAAGCATTTCAAAGCGTTCTTTAATGCGTATTACTTCACCCGCCTGTTAGCCAATACTTTAATCCTGAACATTGAAAACCTGTTAATAGGCTTCCCCATCCCTGTTATTATGGCAATCATGCTGAACCAGATTAAGAATGACCGCATCAAGAGGGGCATCCAGACAACCATCTATGTACCCTACTTTATTTCAACGGTTGTCCTCGCCGGTATGCTGTACATATTCCTTTCCCCCACAAGCGGCATCTTCAATACGGTCCGCCAATGGTTCGGGCTGCGGGCTATCGACTATATGTCCAGCGCGTCAGCTTTCCGGCCCATCTATATTATTTCAAGCATCTGGCAGGGCGCGGGATACAGTACCATCCTCTATATCGCGGCCCTCTCCGGTATCGACCAGGCATTGTATGAGGCCGCTGAAATCGACGGGGCGAGCATCTGGCAGAAAATCCGCTATATTGACCTGCCCAGCATCCTGCCCACCATTATGATGGTTCTGGTTCTCGACTGCGGCAAGCTCCTCAACAGCAACACTGAAAAAGCCCTTGTCATGCAGACCGCGGGCAACATCCCCAAATCCGACATCATTGGCGTTTACGTTTACAATGTGGGGCTTGGAAACGCCCAGTTCTCCTATACGGCGGCAATCGGGCTGTTTATCAATATTATCAACTTTATCCTGATTATCTCCGTCAATAAAATATCCAAAAAAGCCACCGATGTGGGGCTGTTTTAACAGGGAAGGGAGAGAAAATTTATGTCGGCTTCTGCGGGTATGGCTGTCAGAAAAAGCAAAAAAAGAATCAGCAAAAGCGATCAGGTATTCCATATTGTCAATACTGTCTTATGGATTGTCATTATGTTTATGATCCTCTACCCCCTGTACCTGGTAATCATCGCCTCTGTTTCCGACCCAGACGCCATTATCCGGGGCGAGGTTGTCTGGCACCCGGTAGGCATTTCCTTCAGGGGTTATGAGGCAGTCTTTAAGTACAGGGAGCTGCTCCGCTCCTACGGCAACTCTATCATGTACACCTTTGCCAGCGTTATCATCAGCATTTTCGTCACCCTGCTGGCTGCCTATGTGCTGTCCCGCCCCAAGTTTAAGGGGAAAGCCCTGTTTAACCTGTTCTTCATCTTTACCATGTTCTTTGGCGGCGGCTTGATTCCAACTTTCCTTACCATGCGGGACATCGGCCTGTACAACACCCCTTGGGTTATTGTCCTCATGGGCAGCGTCAGCGTCTGGAATATGATGGTGGCAAGGACCTTCATCCAGACCAGCATCCCCCATTCCCTTTATGAAGCCTCCATGATTGACGGCGCGTCCCACTTCTCCTATTTCTTTAAAATCGTCCTCCCGCTGAGCAAGACGATTATCGCGGTGCTGGCGGTTTACTATGGCGTGAGCAAGTGGAACGACTACTTTACCGGGCTGGTGTACCTCCGCGACAGGAACCTCTACCCCCTGCAAACCATCCTGCGGGAGATCCTCGCCACCCTCCAGGTGGACAAATCCGGCGATTACATGATGTCAATGATGGACAACGTGGAATCCATGGTGGAGGCAACAAAGGTCGCGCAGGTCGCCAAATACTGCATCATCGTTGTAGCCACAGGCCCGGTGGTAATCCTGTATGCCTTCATGCAGAAATATTTTGAAAAAGGCGTTATGATTGGTTCGCTCAAAGGCTGATCAATCTAACATACATACATACCCACAAACCCAGACCATTCAGGAGGATTATTATGAAAAAGAAATCTTTAGCTGTTGTTTTGGCTGCGGCTATGGCGGCGTCCGTCATGGCAGGGTGCCAGAGTTCCCCTTCCCAGAGTTCATCCGGCAGCGCCGGCGGGAGCGCCGCCCCCTCCAAGGCGGATTCTTCCTCCACAGGCGGCGGGAGCGCGTCTTCCGCTGAAAACTTCAACGAAACAGGCTTCCCCATTGTCAACGAGCCGATTACCCTGAAAATCATGCAGGGCATTCGGGACGTGGATTCCCTGACCGCCCCCTCCGAAATGCCCGCCATCCAGCGGCTGGAGGAACAGACCGGAATCAAGATGGAATGGGACATGATCAAGGGCAACGATTGGAACACCAAGCTGAACCTGATGTTCGCTTCCGGCGACTATCCCGACCTCATCGTATCCCCTAATACAACCGTGGACCAGGAGGAATACGGCGTTACCCAAAAACTCCTTATCCCCCTCAACGACGACCTGACCAGCAAATATATGCCTACCTACACCGAACGCCGGGCGGCTGAGGATTCCGACCCCTGCGTTTCCCTTATCGCTTCCGACGGCAACAAGTATTCTGTCGGCTATATGGTAGGGCAGTATATCAACACCGACGCCCATTACTTTATCAACCAAGACTGGATGACCCGCCTGGGCCTGACCATGCCGAAAAACAAAGCGGAACTGCTGGACGTGTTCCGCGCCTTCAAGGCACAGGACGCCGACGGCGACGGCAATCCCAATAATGAAGTCCCCCTGGAAATCGGTTTGGACAGCAGTTATTACAGCGTCGCCTATATGCTCCCGATGTTCGGGCTGCCCGCTACCGGGAAATGGATCCATATTGACGATAACAAACAGGTTCAGTTTACCCCTGTCCAGCAGGGCTTCCGCGAGTGCATGGAATGGCTCCATACCTGCTATACCGAGGAACTTTTAGACCCTGAGATGATTTCCCAGGACGCGAACACGGTTGAATCCAAGCTGAAAGAAGGCAACGCGGGCTTCTTCCCTGCCTGGCGTCTGAAAGCAATGGGATGGGATGACGGCGTTGCTAAAACCTGCACCTTGTACACACCGGAAGCAGGCACATCCTTCTACCGTACCATTGAAATGGCAAGGAAAGGCGCATTCATTACTGTTTCCAACCAGTATGTCCCCCAGACCCTCCGCCTGCTGGATGCCATGATGGAAACGGAAACCATGTACTCCCTGTACTACGGCGAAAAGGATGCCACAGACGGCACCGGCTGGAAATACAATGACCAAGGCAAGGTTCAAACCCTGATGATGGGCGACATCGACGTGAAGAACTTCCTGGACTGCAACTGCCTGTTCTTCGGCCCCGGCAAATACATTGATTCTGTTTTTGACTGGCCGGAACAGAGGATTGAAAAGACCCAATACTGCCATATCTACGAGGATGCGGGTCTGATGCAGAAATATTCCAACAATTACCTTGACTTAGCGCCCCTGACCTCCGAGCAGCGGCAGGCGAATTCCCTAATTGAAACCGACATCAAAAACGCTGTAAAGGAAAAAATGGCGGCCTTTATTACAGAGGGTGTCACCGATGATTCCTGGAACGCCTTTGTCTCCATGTTCGACGGCATGAGGGTCAGCGAATATATCGCAACCTACCAGGCTGCCCTTGACACTATGACCCTGGAATAATTTTACCGAACCATACAGAAACATAAAGGGGTGCGCTGCAAAAGTTGTTCCTGCGCCTGAAAACATTCGGAACTGCCGCAAAATGCACGCATTTTGCGGCAGTTCTTCTGTTCTGTGCAGCGGCGGCGCAAAAGATATGGTACAATAGAACAGGATTATCCGAAAAAACAGGAGGTGCGGAATTTTATGTGGAATAAGCTGAGGCAGAAATATATGGATATGCCCCTGTCCAATAAGATGACAGCCGTGTTTATCATAATCCTGGTTGTTTTCTGTGTTACTTCCCAGGCAGTCCTGCAAATTTGCTTTACAGTATATGATGAAAAACTGTATGAAAAATCTATACAGGAGCTTGACTACTTTATCCAGGGAGTAAACCGTTCCCTGGCTGACATCCAAAACCTCAGCGTGGAAATCGCAATGGACGACGACGTCCAGGAGCAGCTTGTGGAAATGCGGGATACCCAGCGGGACGCGACTTATTTTTTGGGGGTTCTGGAGATGCGCGGCCTGATTACAGGGAAAGTCGGCGTAAACAACAATGTCCAGAGTGTCGCCTTCTACGACGGGAGGAGGGCGAACATTATCCAGATGGGAAAGGTGGTATATGTCCCGGAAGAAGTAAAGGAAGAACTGTCCGCTCCCCTGTTAAACGCCAGGGGCGGCTGCGTGACCCGCGACCCGGACGAAAAATGGCCCTATTTTATCGCGGGGCGGAATATCCTGGAAAAAGAGGACGCCCGCTTCGGGTACTTGGGGACGCTGCTCATCAACTGCGACATCCAGAACGTAATCCGAAGGAACATAAACAGCCTGGAGGCGGAACACGCAAACCTGTATGTATATTCCGACAACTGGATGCTCTACCAGGACGACTTAATAGAAGGGGTGGAGCTGCCGCCCTGCCGGGAGGACAAGGGCTACCGGATTATCCGCAGCGGGAGCCACCGGTATTTTATGTGCTACCTGTATTCCCGGCCTACCGGCTGGATGTATGTCAACATTTTCCCCTATACGGAAATATACGGAGTAATCCAGATGATACGCCTGGCGCAGATAGCCGCGGCGGCAGCCCTCGCCCTGTTCTCCGCCCTGGTGACGAACCGGCTGGTCAGGACGGTTATCCAGCCTTTGAACGACCTGACCCACTCAATGAAGATTGTGGAAACCGGCGACTTTGAGGGGGCAAGGAAATCCCTGCTGCTGGAGGAGCGCGGCGACGAAACCGGCCAGCTCCAAAAGGAATTCGACACCATGCTGGAAAAAATCGGGGAGCTGATCCAGGAAAACTATGAAAAGCAGCTTTTGATTAAGGACACCAGCTACCGGATGCTCCGCGCCCAGATCAACCCCCATTTTATCTACAACACCCTGAATACCATCAACTGGATGGTCAAATGGAAGAAAAACGACGAGGTAAGCAGGCTGATTGTGGAGTTTGGGAAACTGCTGCGTTCTTCCCTGAGCGGCGAGCCCTTTGCCACCGTCGCCGAGGAAGCAGAACTGACCGAGGGCTATATCGCCATCCAAACCTACCGTTACCAGAGCCGGGCGGATTTTATTGTGGAGAAGTCCGGGGAGCTGGAAAAATATCAGACCCCCAGGATGATTTTACAGCCCCTGGTGGAGAACGCCATCTATTATGGGATAGAGGATTCTCTGGAAAAATGCACCATCCGGGTGACGGTCAGGGAAGAACCGGGTTCCATCTTTTACAGGGTGGAGGACAGCGGGCCGGGCATGTCCCCGGAAACCTTGCAGGCAGTCAGGGACGGGACAGTAAAATCCAAGGGGAACGGCATCGGCCTTGCCAATATCCGGGAACGGTTAAAGCTGCTGTTTGAGGACAGCGAATTCACCATAGACAGCGTATCCGGCGAGGGCACAAGGGTAGAGATACGCATCCCAAAAAAGGAGGCGGAGAAGCCGAATGTATAAACTGCTGATTGTTGACGACGAGGATTTCGAGCGGGAAGGCATGGCGCAGATGATTGACTGGAAACAATATGACATAGAAATGGCCGGCACCGCCTGGAACGGCGTGGAGGCATTGCAGAAAATAGAGGCCCTGCGCCCGGACATGATACTCACTGACATTAAAATGCCGGTGATGAACGGGATAGAACTGATTCGGAAGGTTCGGGAAAAATACCCGGAAATAGAATTCGCGGTGCTTTCCGGGTTTGGGGAATATGAATTCACCTCCCAAGCCATGGAACAGGGGGTAAGGCACTACATCCTGAAACCCTGCGACGAGGACAGGATCGTCGCCGCAATCGAGAAGGTGAAAAAGGAGATTGACAAAAAACGGCAGAAAGAGGAATACCTGAACCGGGTCGCCCCCCAGGCGCAGAAACAGCTTTTCAGGAACCTGCTCCTAAACAGGGGAAACGGCAGCGCAAAGCAGATTTTCCAGATGCCGGAGGAAAAACAGAAACAGCCTTCCCAAACCTTCCGGCTGCTGGTGTTCAGGAGCAGGGAGCCTTTTGACGGGCTGGAGGAATTTGCCTTGGGGAATATGCTGGGCGAGCTGCTGGAAGGTATTGGGAAACGAGCGTTTGTCTCCACTGCCATCCGAAGCGATGTGGCAGTCCTGATCTCCGACATCCAGCCGGAAGAACTTGCCCCCATCGTCGGCCGGATCAAAAGGGAATTTGTCCGAATCAAAAAGGAACCGTTCCAGACTGCCCTCAGCGACAGCGGAACCCCCAAATCCCTGCCGGAAATGTACCGGCAGATGGAGGAGCTGTTCCGGTTTGGGGAAGAAGCAAAGGGGGAGCTTGTGTTCCATTCCAGGATGTTCGACGGGAAAAAACAGGATATTAATGTATTGGTGGATTTTGACATTGTGGGGAAAACCCAGGATTACGCGGAATTGCTCCAATCCCTCCAGCTCACCTTCCTGCGGATGCAGAAGCGGGGGTATTCCCAGCAGCAAAAAAAGGAACGGATGGAATGGCTGCTGCGCTGGCTGTATGGGGAAGCATTGGAGATAGAGGACGGCTGCCTGGAAGACGGGAGCGGGCAGTCCTTAATGGTATGCGCCGCGAGGCAGGTTTGGAAAAATTCGTCGGGGGAGGGTATTTTGGACAGCAGGGAAAATATGAGGTACCGGGAAGCACTGGAAGAAATTTACAGAAGGTTCCAGGATCAAAAATTGTGCCTGCATGACCTGGCGTCAGGAACCCTTTATATGAACGACGACTATTTCGGCAGGTTTTTCCAGAAAATGAGCGGCAAAAAGTTTACTAAATTCCTGCTGGAATCCCGGATGAACGCAGCCGCGCAGATTATGCGGCTGGAACCGGATATTATGGTATACACGGTGTCGGAAATGACGGGATATGCAGCAGACGGGCAGTATTTTTCCAAGAGCTTTAAAAAAGTAACGGGGATGAAGCCCAGCGAATACCGGGAAAAGGTGCAGATGGGCGTTATATGAATTTCTGACTAAAACTGCGCGAAAAACAACGGACAGGGTTTTACCGCAAACGGCATAAATGGTCAGCCAATGAAAGGAACGTGTAAGACAATGGATTTCCACATTCAAGCAGGCGGCAAAGCAGGGCTGTATTGCAGGAGTACGGAACCGGAAGCAGTCCAGACAGCCGTAAACAATCTGGAAAAAGACTTAAAGAAAGTCCTTCCGGGGATAGAAATTATAAGAAAAGAGGAGCTTCAAAAGGAGCAGGGCAAAGTCCCCGCCATTGTTGTACAAACTTTGCCGGGGCTTGATTGGGACGGGCATAAGGAAGCCTATCAAATCGAAGTCCGGGATGGAACATTATACTTAACCGGGGCAGACCGGAGAGGGACTGTTTACAGCGTCTATACCTTCTGCGAATGGATGGGGGTTTCTCCGTGGTATTTCTTTGCGGATGTGCCGATCCATCCCAAAACAGAGCTGGTTCTGGACGGGGGATACCGCAAAAAAGACTGGCCGTCAGTGGAATACCGGGGAATCTTCATCAACGACGAGGAAGAACTGGAAGCTTGGGTTCAGAATTACATGGGCGAGGCTACTATCGGGGTTAAAACCTATGAGAAAATCTTTGAGCTGCTGCTGCGGTTAAAGGGAAATTACATTTGGCCCGCCATGCACGTCAATTCCTTTAATATGACCCCGGAGAACGGCGCGCTGGCTGATAAAATGGGGATCGTTGTGGGAACCTCCCATTGCGATATGCTCATGCGTTCCAACAACCGGGAATGGCGTCCCTGGATTCAGAAAAAGGGCTATACCGACGCGGCTTATGATTATTCCATTGAAGGCAGGAACCGGGAAATCCTGAAAGAATACTGGCGGGAAAGCGTGGAGCAGAACCAGAATTATGAGGTCTGCTATACCCTTGGTATGCGGGGAATCCACGATTCGGGCTTTGAAACCAAAAACCTGGAAGGAAAGAGCAAAGAAGAAATCCGCGCCGCCAAATGCGCCCTTTTGGAGAAAATCATCGCAGACCAGCGGGAAATCCTGAAAAATACCCTGGGGCGGGAAACCATGATGACCTTTATCCCCTATAAAGAGGTTTTGGAGCTTTACGACAACGGGCTTAAAATCCCGGAAGACATGACCCTGGTCTGGGCTAACGACAACTACGGCTATATCCGCCGCTATCCCTCCGAAAAGGAGAAAACCAGAAAGGGCGGCAATGGAATCTATTTTCACAATTCCTATTGGTCGCCGCCCAGTATGTCCTATGTTTTCCTGTGCTCCATCCCCCTTGCCCATACAAGGAACGAACTGCAAAAGGCATGGAATGAGGGCATCCGCAAGCTGTGGGTGTTAAACGTGGGAGCCATGAAGCCACTGGAACAGGAGATCACCTTCTTTTTAAGGCTGGCCTGGGAAATCGACAAGCCGGGAGCTTTGACCGAAAACGTGGAGAACTTTGTTAAGGACTGGATCGACCGTACCTTTACCGGGGACATTGGGGCGGAAGTTTCGGCGCTGCTCAATGATTTTTCTCAACTAACCAATGTGCGGAAAGTGGAAAATATGGATTACGACGCTTTTTCCAAAACCGCCTACGGGGATGAGGCAGCCCTGCGAATCCATCAGTATGAGAAGCTTTTCGCTAAGGGGAACCGCCTGTATGAAGCCCTGCCCGAAGATGAGAAAGCAGCCTTTTTCCAGTTGGTGCTGATGCGGGTACACGCGGCATATTTTACCAACCTTGCCTTTTATTACGGGGACAGGAGTACCTTGATGTATGACCGCGGGAATATGCAGGCAGCGGCTTACTATACCCAAAAGTCCAGGGAAGCCGAGGACGCGAGAAGGCATATGCTCCACTATTACAACCGCGTGATGGCTGGGGGAAAATGGAACGGGATGTTAAACCCGGAGGGATTCCCGCCGCCCCGCGCCGCTATGATACCCGTCTGCACCCCGCCGCTGAAAATCGAGGGAAAACCTTCCATGCGGCTGGATGCCTGGAATGATGGGAAAGAGCTGTGCTTTGTATCTCCCGGTGAAAAGTGGATTGATGTGGGCAATCTGGGCAGTGGGGAATTTGAACTGCGGGTTCAGGCGCCGGAATGGGTGAAGATATCCGAATATCAAACCACTGTCTGCACCGAAAAGAGAATTACCGTCCATGTTTCCGATGTTTCCCAGAACCGTACAGGGGAAATCCTGCTGGAAAACATCAGCGGCAGCGAGAGCAGGAGTATTCCCATAAAGATTGTAAAGCCCGATTATTCCTGTGCCGCCGAGGAAGACGGCATTGTAATATTGGAAGCAGAGCTGTCCGGTTCCGAGGACTTCCGGTATATCCCCCGTCTGGGCAGACTGCGGGGTGGGCTGATGGAATCGGCTGTCCAGAGAGAGCCGGAAAATTTGGCGGACGCGTATCCCCTGGGGTATGACTTTGCCGTCAGCAGTAGGGGTAAATTCCTGCTGGAAATCCACCGCTTCCCCTCCCTCAATTCTGTGGGGAGAATTCGCGTTGGCGTTTCCCTGGACAGCGGGCCGATGCAGGTTGTGGAATCCCTTTCCAACGACGAATGGCGCGGAAACTGGCGGAAGAACGTCCTGAACAACGTTGACCGGATGTATCTGGAACTCCCGGAAATTCAGCCGGGGAAACATCATATTGACCTGTGGGCAGTTGACCGTTACCTTGCCTTTTCCCGCATGGTGATTTATACGAAACCGCGGAAGGAAAACAATCTGGCAGGTATCAGAGGGCCGCAGCCCCTGCCGTCGGAATGGGATATGGGCGGCTGGCGCGATGAGTTTTACGGAAAGGCCGAGCTTCCGCCAAGGCCGGTTTATTACGCTGATTTTGAAAAAGGCGGGGATACCTTGGGGGCAACCTGCCGGACAGCCCAGGCGGAACATTATGGGAAATCCGTCGCGCCCGAATGGTATTTAGAACGGGGAAAGCAGATTTTTACTGAGGAAAAAGGGGCATTCAGCATTGACGCGGCTGCGGCCCTGGCGCAAAGCGGTTTTGCATGGACGCAGGAATCGGAAAAGGGGCTTTGGCGGCACTGCGCCAGCGAATCCTTTGGGCGGAGCGGGCTCGCCATGTACATCCGGGAGCCGGAACTTTGCTGGAAGCCGGAGAACGCCCCCAGCCTGAATTACCGAATCCTGTGCGGCGGCGGGGAATATACGGTTTGGATGCTTTCCAAGTTCAACGTCCAGGACGAAGGGTATTTTTCCATGAGCGTTGACGGGGAAACCATCCCCCAGGAAAAATTGTACCGGAAGGGCGGTTTATGGCGTTACGAGGCAGAACAGATTTACCGCTGGGTTCCGGCGGCAGGGATAACGCTGGAAAAAGGGGAACATACCCTGAGCGTTCTTGCCCTGGCTTCCGGCATGAGGTATGACAGGTTTTATCTGACCACAGGGGACGGACAGCCGCCGATGGATACGGAATGGAGTGTAAAATGAAATATCAAAATCCAATTGTCAAAGGGTTTAACCCTGATCCCAGCGTCTGCCGGGTTGGAGAGGATTATTATCTGGTGACAAGCTCTTTTGAGTATTTTCCCGGAATTCCGGTATACCACAGCCGGGATTTGGTGAATTGGGAGCAGATCGGGAACTGTATACAGGACATAGAGGATTTTCCTTTTCAGAATGTGGCGGATTCCGGCGGGGTCTGGGCCCCAACAATCCGCTATGAAAACGGGACTTTCTATGTCACGGCAACATTTGACGCATACGGAAACTTTATGGTACATACAGAAAACCCAGGCGGGACATGGTCAAAGCCTGTCTGGGTAAAGGCCGGAGGAATTGACCCCTCTCTCTATTTTGAAAACGGAAAAACCTATTACTGCACCAACCAGAGCCTCCACCCTGGACAGGAGGAAATTTCCCTATATGAAATCGACCTGGAAAGCGGGGAGGTTATTGCCGAAGGAAAAGCCATCTGGAACGGCACTGGCGGCGGGCATTTGGAAGCGCCCCATATCTATCATATCGGGGAATGGTATTATCTGCTGGCAGCAGAGGGCGGCACCTTTTTCAACCACATGGCAACAGCGGCCCGGAGCCGTTCCCTTTGGGGGCCTTACGAGAGCTGCCCGGACAATCCTATCCTTACCAATATCCATGACACCAGCAAGGCCATACTCTGCGCAGGGCATGGGGATCTTTTCTGTGACCATCGGGGGAACTGGTGGATGGTACATCTTGCCGTTCGGCTTTCCAGAAGAACCATGACCCATCTGGGGCGGGAAACCTTCCTTACCCCCATATCCTGGGAGAATGGCTGGCCCAAGGCGGGCAGCGGCAAAAAAGCGGCTCTGGAATGTGAAGGGCCGCTGTGGGCGGAACAAAAGGCATGTTCTGTCTGGAAAGCGGATTTTAACCGCGCCCAGTGGGAACCGGAATGGATTTTCCTGCGCAGCCCTCAAAGGGACAGGTACCGGAGAGGAAAGGGATATCTGGAATTATATCCATCCCCTGTCCACTTCCCGGACGGAAAAAATCCGGTGTTCGCGGCAATCCGGCAGCCGGATTTTGGCTGCGGGCTGGAAACAGCTTTTTCCTTTGAACCCTGTGAAATTGGGGATGAGGCAGGGCTGGCGGTTGTGCTTTCGTCCCAGTTCTATTACCGTTTTGTGAAAAAACGGACGGGGGAAGGGGATTTCCTTGTCCTCGAAAAAAACGCGGAGGATATGTATCAGCGCGCTTGTGAAATCTCTGTTTCCAGCGGCAGGCTGTGCCTGAAAATACAGGCTGATAAGGAGTTTTACCATTTCAGCTATTCCACAGACGGCGAAACTTATTTTGAAGCCGCCAAAGCCTCCACCCGATTCCTGGCCTGCGAGGTGTCCGGGCGGTGCTTTACCGGGACGGTGATGGGGCTGTATGCCGCGTCGGAACAGGAGACAGGGGCGGTTATGCGGGTATGCCTCTTTGAAAGCAGAAGATGATTTTTATGACAAAGGAAGATTGCCATGAAATTTGAAATTAAAGATACCTTTTATTTGGACGGAAACCCCTTTCAGATTATCTCCGGCGCCATCCACTATTTCCGGGTAGTGCCGGAATACTGGCGCGACCGTCTGGAAAAATTAAAAGCCATGGGCTGCAACACAGTTGAAACCTATATCCCCTGGAACTTCCACGAACCCGAAAAGGGGAAATTCCGTTTTGACGGCATGGCGGACCTATGCCGGTTTGTAAAGACTGCCCAGGAGCTGGGGCTGTATGTGATTCTGCGGCCCTCCCCCTATATCTGCGCCGAGTGGGAATTCGGCGGGCTGCCCGCTTGGCTTCTGGCAGAGGACGGCATGAAGTTCAGGCTCTCCTACAAGCCCTTTTTAAAGCACGTTGAAGAATATTACCGCGTCTTAATGAAGAAGCTCGCGCCGCTGCAAATCAATTACGGCGGTCCGGTAATCTTGATGCAGGTGGAAAACGAATATGGCTACTATGCCAACGATAAAGACTATTTAAACTGGATGCGGGATCTGATGCAGTCGGAGAGGGTTGTCGTTCCCCTGGTAACATCGGACGGGCCATATGAGGAAAACCTGGCAGGCGGGACAATTGGCGGCGTTCTTCCTACTGGGAATTTCGGCTCCCGCACAGAAGAACGGTTCCAAACCCTGGAAAAATTTACAGGCGGCGGGCCATTGATGTGTACGGAATTTTGGGTGGGCTGGTTTGACCATTGGGGCAACGGCGGGCATATGACCGGGAACCTGGAAGAATCCGTAAAAGACCTTGATAAAATGCTGGAGCTGGGCCACGTAAATATTTATATGTTTGAGGGCGGAACCAATTTCGGCTTTATGAACGGTTCCAACTACTACGACGCCCTGACCCCGGATGTAACCTCCTACGATTACGACGCGGTTCTCACCGAGGACGGGCAGATCACCGAAAAATACCGGCGTTACCAGGAGGTTATCAGAAAATACCGGGAAATTCCTGAGACGGCGGTTTCCGCCACCGCCAATATCAGGCGTGTTTCCTACGGCGAATTACAGGTTCAGGATAAAGTAAGCCTGTTTTCGGTTTTGGACGATCTTGTCAAGCCGGTTTTCAGCGTTTACCCCCAGCCCATGGAAAAGCTGGGGCAGAATTACGGCTATATCCTGTACCGCTCTGCATTAGATACAGAGGGGCATATAGAACGCCTGCGCTTATGGAAAGCCAACGACCGTGCCAACATTTTTGTTGACGGAAAACCGGCGGCAGTCCTTTACGACCACGAGCTGGAAACGGAGAAAAAACTGGATTTGTCCTTTGAAAAGGGGGCTTCCCTGGATATCCTGATGGAAAACATGGGGCGGGTGAACTTTGGCCCCCGGCTGGAAAACCAGAGGAAAGGCATCGGGCAATGCGTTGAAATCAACGGCCATATGCACAATAACTGGATGCAGTATCCCCTCCCTTTGGGCAATATCCAACAGGTGGACTTTTCAAAAGGATACCAGCCGGGGCTGCCTGGATTTTACCGCTTTATATTTAAGGCGGAGGAGATCGGGGACACCTTCCTGGATTTCAGCGGCTGGGGAAAGGGCTGCGCATTTGTCAACGGGTTCAACATCGGAAGGTTCTGGGAAATTGGCCCCCAGAAGCGGCTGTATATCCCCGGCCCGCTCTTAAAGCAGGGGGAAAATGAGATTATCCTCTTTGAAACAGAAGGGAAAACAAAGGAAACCATCACCCTTTGCGATGCGCCGGACATTGGGTAAAATTGAAAGGAAGCAGGTAGGTTGCGGTATGGCAAAAATTTACAATGGCATCCCCTGGTTTGACCAGGACGGGAATACAGTAAACGCCCATGGCGCCTGTATCCTGAAAGAAAAGGGCCGCTGGTATCTTTTCGGCGAGTATAAGACCGATGATGAAAACAAATACATAGGTTTTTCCTGTTATTCTACGCTGGATTTTACAAACTGGAAATTTGAAGGGCTTGCACTTCCCCCGCAGAAGGACGACCTGCTTGGCCCTGACCGCATAGGGGAGCGGGTAAAGGTTCTGAAATGCCCAAAGACAGGAAAATTTGTCATGCTGATGCACACGGACGATCTGAAATACTGTGATCCATGTATCGGTTTGGCAGTCGGGGACTCCATAAATGGAGAATTTACCTTTCAAGGCCCCCTGCTTTACCAGGGCAAGCCGCTGAAAATGTGGGATATAGGAACCTTTGTTGACGACGACGGAACCGCTTATCTCCTGACCCATGAAGGGAACATCTACCGGTTAAGTAAAGACTACACCCAAGCGGTGGAACTGATAGCCGAAAACATCGCGCCGGGCGGGGAATCCCCCGCCTGCTTTAAGGCAAAGGGGAAATACTTCCTTCTTTTCTCCCACAAGACAAGCTGGGAACGCAATGATAATTATTATTTTATGGCGGACAGCCTTTACGGGCCGTGGGAGTATAAGGGGCTGTTTTGTCCCAAAGGGAGCCTGACCTATAACTCACAGTGTTCGTTTGTGTTCCATTATGATGGGGAAAAGGGCAGGATTCCCGTATATATGGGGGACAGATGGTCATTTCCCCGGCAGGCGTCCGCGGCAGCGCTGGTCTTGCTGCCCATTGAGGCTGGGGAATCCGGCATGGAAATCCCACAGTATTTGGAGATATGGTCTCCTGATACTTTAAACACCATCCCCGCCAAACCGGAAAAACTGCTTTCATTCCGCTCCAATGTAGAAGGGGAAAGCTGCGTTATCCCCTTTCACGGCAGCAGGATCGCGCTGTTTGGCAGGACATTCCAGGAAGGCGGATATGCAGACATTGATATATTCAATGGTGAAGGAAAGCTGGTTCATAAAACAGCGATTGATTTTTACAGCCTGGTTCCCTGCGAGGGGCTTCGATATCTGTCCCCGATGGTGCCGGAGGGGGATTATACTCTGAAAGTTACGGTTTCAGGGGTTGGCGGAGTATGGTATAACAAAAAGGGGGATCGGTTTGGGAGCAAAGGCTGCTTTGTGGAGCTGACAGGCTGGAAGGCTGATGTAAATCTCTAGGACTCACATTGAACAGCCCACACAAAATATATAACGAAGAAAGAGGATAAACGCCCCAAAGGCGGATATCCTCTTTTTTGTAGGGTTCTCAAAATAAATGTCGGACTCGCTTTCAGCCTCACCCTCATTTTACATGAACTTTACATAAATCTGATAACAGATTTTACATCCAACTGCCAAAATAAGGGGGAGGATTATAAACCAATCGGAAAGAGGTGGAGCCTGATGGATATCTTTGACGCGCTTACGCTGGCAGGCGGACTGAGTCTGTTCCTGTTTGGCATGAGCCTGATGGGGCAGGCCCTGGAGCGCCGGGCGGGGGGACAGCTCCGCTCCCTGCTGGAGAGGCTGACCGCCGGCAAACTAACAGGACTTCTGACCGGCCTGGGGGTCACGGCGGTAATCCAGAGCTCCTCGGCCACCACGGTGATGGTGGTGGGCTTTGTCAACTCCGGCCTTATGACGCTCAAGCAGGCCATCAACATCATCATGGGTGCCAACATCGGCACCACCGTCACGGCGTGGGTTCTGAGCCTGGCGGGGATTGACAGCGGGAATGTATTCGTCCAGCTGCTCAAGCCTTCCTCCTTTACGCCAGTGCTGGCCGTGATAGGCATCGTCTTTTATATGTTCTGCAAAAGCGCAAAGAAAAAGGACACCGGCATGATTCTGCTGGGCTTCGCCACCCTGATGTTCGGCATGGAGACCATGTCCGGCGCGGTGTCCAGCCTGCGGGACGTCCCGGCCTTCCGGCAGATGTTTGTCCTGTTCACAAACCCGGTACTGGGCGTGCTGGCCGGGGCGGTGCTGACGGCGGTTATCCAGTCCAGCTCTGCCTCGGTGGGCATTTTGCAGGCGCTGGCCGCCACCGGACAGGTATCCTACGGCGCGGCTGTCCCCATCATCATGGGCCAGAATATCGGCACCTGCGTCACCGCCATGCTCTCCTCCGTGGGGGCCAACAAAAACGCCAGGCGGGCCGCCCTGGTTCACCTCTCCTTCAATGTCATCGGCACGGCGGTCTGGCTGACCGTATTCTGCCTGCTGCGGTCCCTTCTCCATCCCGCCCTGCTGGATGAACCGGCCTCCCTGCCGGGTATCGCTGTGTCCCATTCCCTGTTCAATCTTCTATGCACCCTTCTCATGCTGCCCCTGTCCGGATTTCTGGAGCGGTTGGTCACAGCCCTGGTCCCTGACGCCAGACAGCCGGAGGTCTTTGAGGAGCTGGATGAACGCCTTTTCGCCACCCCCTCCATCGCCCTGGAGCGCTGCCATGCGGTGGCGGCAAGTATGGCCGAGACCGCCGCGGCCTCGCTGAAGGAGTCTCTGGCCTCCCTGCGGGACGGCTCCCCGGATCTGGCCGCATCCATCCGGGATAAGGAGGACAGGACCGATCACTATGAGGACATTCTGGGAACCTATCTTGTGACCCTGAGCACACGGCAGATTGGCGAGGCGGACAGCCGGGAGGCAGCCAAGCTGCTGAAGCTGATCAGCGACTTTGAGCGGATTGCCGACCACGCGGTGAACATCCTGGAATCCGCGGAGGAGCTGAGGGAGAAGGAAATCCGCTTCACCGACGCGGCTTTAGGCGAGCTTGCCACCATTTCCAGGGCAGTCAGCGACATTCTGGATCTGTCCCTCTCGGCGTTCCTGCAAAACGATCTGTCCGCCGCCGCCAAGGTGGAGCCGCTGGAGCAGGTGATCGACCAACTGAAGGAGCAGCTGCGCACCCGCCACATCCTGCGTATGCAGAAGGGAAACTGCACCATTGACGCAGGCTTTACCTGGCTGGACCTGCTGACCAACCTGGAGCGCACAGCGGACCACTGCTCCAATATCGCCGGGTGCCTCATTGACGCTGCCCATGACACCATGAATCTCCACCAGTCCCTTCGGGAGGTCCGCAGCGGCAGCGAGGCGTTCCAGGAGCGGTATCTGGAGTACCTGCGCAGATACGCGCTGACCTGAAAGGCTGACGCATCCCTATCAATTACAAAAACCGGGCCTTGGAAGCATATCACAAGCTCCTGGGCCCGGTTTTGATATATTTTAAGTCAGGGGTTCGTATAAAAAATCAGCTCTGCGCTGACGGGCCGCACTCGCTGCCCCACAGCTCCAGCTGGGTCAGGGCGGGAAACGGCGAGGGGTCGTCTGCCTTGACCAGCGAATCCAGTACCACCCATTCAACCTTCCTCGGCGGGAAGGAAAAGCTCTGCCCCGCCGCTGTCTTTTCCAGCTTCACCATAACCTGGGAGCCGTCGGAAAAGTGCAGGGTTCCCTCCTTCCACCAGGCGTCATGGGGGAAGTCTGCCCGGAGGTAAAGAACCGCCTCGTCCAACTCCACCAAACGCCCGAAATCCACCCGCAGGGCTGCCTTGGGGTCGCGGTTGATTCCCCAGCTGGTATACGGCCACCCCCCGTGGGAATCGTTCGCCTTGTATCCGTCGATGGCGTTCCTGGCCGCAAATACCGCTTCTCCCCGCGTCTCCACGTTGGCGGAGGCAAAGGGAAAGGCCCCGTCAAACCGGTGGGCGGCCCAGGGGTTGAGGGCAAGATTTTTCCGGGCGGCAATCTCCTCCCGCCGCGCCATCCGGGCATGGAGGTAGTGGCTTTCCCCGGCAAACGCCCGCTCCGAGAACACCCTTCTGTCCTCTTCGCTGGACATATTCCCTTGGCGAGCAGCCTTCGATTTTCTTAAACACCTTGCTGAAATAGAAGGCGTTTTCAAACCCTAAGCGCTCCGCAATCTCATAGAATTTGACACTGTCCTCCCGCATCATTTCCTTCGCGGCCCGTATCTTCTCCCTGGTGACGTATTCCACAAAGGAGCATCCCGCCTGCCTGGCAAAGAGCTGAGACAGATAGTTGGGCGAAAACCCGAATACAGCCGCCACATTGTTAAGGCTCAGTCTTTGATCCAAATTGGATTGTATGTACGCCTTAATCTGCCGGATAATCTGATCCTTGTATCCCCGCTTCTGGCTCCGCAGGGCCCGCACAAGTCCATCCCCCAGCGCAGAAACCCAGTCGGCAATTTCCATGGTGCTCCGCTGACGGTAGATGCAGCGGTATCCCTCCGGCTCCTGAGAAAATGTCTGGGAAATAATCTCCTCCCCGCCGGTAAACTGGCTCAGGCAGAGGAACAGCAGGTTGCAGGCCGCGTCCATGGCCTGGAGCTGGCGGGAAGGGTCGATGCGGATGCTGTCAATGATTTGGTTCATCAGCTGTTCCAGGGTATCCGCGTCCTGTTCTTCAAAGGCCCTTATCAGGGAACATTTGTATAGAGCCATATCAAATACCCTGGCCGGGTCCCCGTTTCCCGGCTTTCCGTCAAAAAAGGCAACGGCTTCATCCCTTCGCTGCTGGCTGGTAAGGCAGAGACGTGCGGAATAGTAGGACTCACACAGCTTCATGGGGTGCTCTACCTTACAGCCAACCGCGCAGATCATCCGTACATTAAAATAATTATATACTACCTGCGTCACTTTTTCCAGGACGTCCTGCAAAACTTGAGGAAATGGGGGTTAATCTGGCTCTGCAGAATCTGGTATTCCAGCTCCTGCTGCGCCTTTTCGTCTGCCAGGCGCTTTTCCATCAATCCATGGACGCTCTGGGAGAGGTGATTGATTCCACGCCCGATATCCCCCAGCTCGTTGTTCCACTCAATGGATGGGTCCGCTGAAAAGTCCCCCTCGGCAATCACCGCCATCCGGGACTGAAAGCGCTGAATGGGACGGCTGATGGTCCGGTTAAGCATCCACAGCACCACCGCCCCGATCACAACAGAACTCAGGCATAAAAGCAAAAGCTGTTTTCCGTATAAAGCCCGCAGGTTCATCCCAAGGGCCTTGGAGGAAACCGTCTGGGTCAACCAAATGCCAGTATTCCCCACCGGGCAGCTTACCGCCAGAAGGTTTTCCCCCTGGGAACTTTCAAATTGTACAATCTGTGTGCCTGCATCAAAGGTTTCATCCCCAGTAGGGCTACAGGAAGCGGAGGAGCTTACCGGGGAAAGGTTTTTGTCCAGGGTAAAGCTGTTTTCCCCAATGGTCAGGTACAGGCTGCATCCAAACAGGTAGGCTGCCAATCCTGACACAGCTATTCGGGAAAAACAACAGAAACGACAGTGCCCTTGCCAACCTGGCTGTGCAGATCGATAGCGGCGTGATGGTACTGTGCGATATGCTTGACAATGGACAGTCCCAGCCCTGTTCCTCCGGAGGCCTTTGACCGGCTCTTGTCCACCCGGAAGAAGCGCTCAAACACCCTGGACTGGTACTCCGGCGGGATGCCGGTTCCGGTATCCTTGACCAGAACCATCGCCCCCTGCTCCCCATGAGAAACTGCGATTTCCACAGAACCGTCCTTCACATTATATTTAATCCCGTTGTCGCAGAGATTGTAGATCATCTCATGCAAAAAGCTGCGCACGCCGTTCACTTGTGCCTTTTCACCGGTGACGGAGAGACGAACGCCCTTCTCCTCTGCCTGAGCGCGCAGAGACGCCGCTGCGTCTCCTGCAATCTCCAGAAGGTCAACCTCCTCCCGTTCCGGCGCGACACCCTCGTCCAGCTGGGAGAGGTGGATGATATCGTCCACTAACGCAACCAACCGGGCGGATTCCCTGCGGATTGTTCCGGTGAACTGGGGAACATCCTCCTGCCTGACCAGCCCGTTCTCCAACAGCTCGGCACTGCCCATGATGGATTGCAGGGGCGTCTTCAGTTCATGGGATACATTGGAGGTAAACTCCCGGCGGCTGCGCTCCGCAAGGGCCTGCTCTGTTACGTCAAAGGCCAGCAGCACCGTGCCAAGCACCGCGCCGTCTGACTCGATGCGGCTGACATCAAACTGTATCTCCCTGCCGTCCCTTTCGACCCGGACCTCGCTGTGCCCCTCCTCCAGGGCGCTCAGGATGGCCTGGCTTATCTCATGGCTGCGGTCCACTGTCAGGAAATCCTTTCGGACACAGGAGCGGTCCGTGCCGAACAGCCGCCTTGCCGCCGGGTTGATGCTCAGCACCATCCCCTTCTGGTCCAGCATGACCAGACCCTCGTTCATGCTCTCTGTAATCTGTTCAAACTCATCCGTCCGGGCTCTCAGCTCCCGCAGCTGGGCGTTGATCTGGCCGCGCTGCTGCTGGATGCGCCGCAGGAGGGGGGACAGCTCCTCATAGGCATCGTTTTCCAGCGGATGGTCCAGGTCAAGGTTATTGAGGGGATGGATGATCTTCTTTGCCATCCAATGCGCCAAAACGGCGGAGAGAACCACAGCGGCAAGCCCGACCAGCAGGATAGGCTGGAGCATGGAAAGCACCAGCGCCAACGCCGTTGCCTGACTGATGGATATGCGCAGCACAGTCCCGTCGTTCAACGCCCGCGCACAGTACAGGGTCTGCTCGGTCAGGGTGCTGGAGTAGCGGATGCTGCCACCCTCCCCGTTGGCAAACGCCTCCCGAATTTCCGCCCGGTCTCCGTGGTTTTCCATACTCTCCGCCGGATCGGCGGTGTCAAACAGCACTGTTCCGTCCGGCCCAATCCAGGTCAGGCGGTAGTCCGGCGACCGGGGATAGCGGTAATCCTGGTCGCTCAGCTTTTCCAGATATTTCTGTCCCATTTCCTCCACCCCATAGGCCGCCAGCCGCAGCTCGTCCTTCAGCTGGCTCTTCTGCGCGGTGTTGTAATATTCATACAGGCTGCCCGTTACAATCGCGAGAACGGCTGCCAGGGCAGCCGATACCGCCAGAAGAATGGAACGAAAAATTTTCTTGGTCATTGTCTCGCCTCCATCCGGTAGCCGACATTCCGAACCGTTTCTATCATTGCACCATAGCTTCCCAGCTTCTGCCGCAGGGTACGGATGTGCATATCCACCGTTCGCGTTTCCCCACAGTACTCAATTCCCCAAACCTCCGACAGAAGCTGTTCCCTTGTAAACGCCATTCCGGGCCGGGCCAGGAACAGCCGCAGCAGTTCAAATTCTTTATAGGTGAGGGGAATCCGTTCCCCGTCTGCCGTTGCGGTGCGCTGCTCCAGGTCGATCTCCAGCCCTCCCACAGCCATTTTCTTTTTCTCCTGTTTCGGGGAATAGCGGCGCAGGACCGCCTTGACGCGGGACACCATCTCCATCATACCAAAGGGTTTGGCCAGATAGTCGTCCGCGCCCAGGTCAAGGCCGTTCACCTTGTCATACTCCGTCCCCTTGGCGGTTGCCATAATGACGGGCAGACCGGCGGTAGACGGCTGCCCCCGCAGCTTTTTCAGAATGGAAATGCCGTCCTCCCCCGGAAGCATAATGTCCAGCAGAATCAGCTGAGGTCTTTCGGTACGCAGAGCGTCAAAAAGACTGGTACCGTCTGTCAATCCCCTTGCCTCAAACCCGGCGGCATTCAGCGCGTACATCATCAGGCCGCGGATGGCATCATCGTCCTCTACGCAAAAAATCATACTGTGCTCCTTTCTGCCAGTATCAAAAGGTCTCCTCCCATCTTACCATACAAGCCGTCCTATCTCAATACTATACCGCTTCCTCTCGTTTCAAAAGACCAGAGAAAATAATGAGAGCGGCCCTGCTTCACTCGCCCTTGATATTTGACTTCAACTATAAAATACTGCCGTGCCGTAAAATTTAAAAGCGCGTTTTTGTAAAATTGAGGTAAAATCCTTTACTGTCTACAGATTGCAGGCTTGGCGGTCCTTTTCAGGCAATTGATTTTTCCGATGTTTTCTGATACAATTTGAATTGTCCATAGTGATGTTCCTCCCTGAATTGGTGTGACAGCTCAATTCTGCCCGGAATCATTGCTGTGGATTATTTTATTGCAATGGCTGCGGCTTCATTTTGCAATCAGTCGAAAAAATTTTAAAAAAGCCGCAACCAAACAGAAAAATTTCTGTCTATAAAGATGAACGGCATCAGCCAGACCTCAGAAGGGAGAAGCAGGACATGGAAGACAGTGAAATCATCGCGCTGTACTGGACGCGGTCGGAATCCGCCATTGCGCGGACAGATGAAAAGTATGGCGGCTACTGCCGGGCAATCGCGTACAACATACTGGAGAACCGGGAGGATACGGAGGAATGCACCAACGACACCTATTTTAAGGTGTGGACCGCCATCCCGCCCCAGAAGCCAGGCATATTCCGGGCGTTCCTGGGGAAGATTGCCCGGAACACGGCGCTGAACCGGTATGAAAGGGACCACGCCGGAAAGCGGGGCGGCGGGGAAGTGGAAATCCTGCTGAGCGAATTAGAGGGATGTATCCCAGATACCGGTACCTCCGGCGTAGAGGAGGAATGCGAAGCGTCGGAGCTCAGCGAGGCGGTGACAAGGTTCCTGTCCCAGCGGGACGAGCAGTCCCGCGGCCTGTTTATCCGCCGGTACTGGTACGCGGAGAGGCTGTCCGCCGTATGCCAACGGTACGGCATCAGCGAAAGCCAGGGCAAAAGCGCATTATACCGGCTCCGCGGGAGACTGAAAAAATTTTTGGAGAAGGAAGGGCTTATGATATGAGCAAAGATACGAAAAAAGGCCGGAAAAGCCGGAAGCTGTTCCGCGCCATCGGCGATATCGACGAAAGGATGATACTTGGCGCGGACAAGCCCCAGCAAAAGCGGAAAAACAGGCGGCGGGCTACCGGTGGTTTTACAGAATAGCGGCGTGTGTTGTTTTCATCGTCCCCGCCGTTCGGGAAGAATACCTCAATATGCCGTGAACGGTTTGGCGCTTGGTCACATCCGCTTGTCATCCGTGGCGGGGTTGTCAAGCAGCGTCCCGTTTTCATCGAAGCGGGAGCCGTGGCAGGGACAGTCCCAGCTTCGTTCCTGGGCGTTGTACTTCAGGGCGCATCCCATGTGGGGGCAACGGGGTACTGTGGGCGTCAGCATCCCCAAAACCGATTCCAATCCATTGATTGCAAGCTGAGGACGACGCACCGTCCGGGAGGGGGAAAATAAATCCCGATAAGGGCTGTCCCTTCCCAGCACCATGTCCCGCAGCAGCAGCGCCGCCGCCATGGAGGAGGTCATCCCCCACTTGTTGAAGCCGGACGCCACATAAAGGTTGGGCGTTTTCCGGGAATACTGTCCAATATAAGGTATCCCGTCCAGGGACATACAGTCCTGAGCCGCCCAGCGCGCCGTCTCACGGGCGTTTGGATAATACCGCCGGACAAACCGCTCCACTCCCTGCCAGCCCTCTCCCTTTTTTCCGGTACGATGGCTTTCCCCGCCCAGCAGCAGCAATCCGTCATAATTGCGGAAGGACAGCCCCTTTTCCTGGGTGTCTACATACATCCCGCCCACATCAGGGGCGTTTTCCAGGGCAATGACATAGGAACGGATTTGATACAGCTTGATAAAATACCCGCCGTGTTTGTTGAGCATGGGGAAATGGGTGGCAATGATGATCTTTTCCGCTGTGACCGTGCCGCCGGAGGTAACCGCCCTGCCGGGCATCAGCTCCAGGACCTTGGTGTGTTCAAAAATGCGCAGTCCCTTGGCGATGGCGGCCGCGAATTTCAGGGGATGAAACTGGGCCTGGCTCGGAAAGCCAACCGCCCCCGCAACGGAAAAGGGAAGAGGCGGTTCCGCCGTAAATTCCCCGCGGAAGCCTATCCGGTCCAAGGCGGCCAGCTCCTCTTCTATCTCCCGCCGGCTGTCCAGAGAATAGACAAAGGATGTTTTCTCCTCAAAGCCGCAGTCCAGCTTTTGGCTCAGGGTGCGGTACACCTCCAGCGCCTGCTGGTTTGCTTCCAGGTAAAGGCGCGCCTTTTCAGTGCCGAATGTATCGATCAACTTATGGTAGATCAGCCCATGCTGGGATGTTATCTTCGCCGTAGTATTTTTGGTAATCCCGCCGCATATCCTGTCCGCCTCCGCCAAGGCGCAGTCCACGCCCGCCTGGGAAAGCTGGAAGGCGCACAAGAGTCCGGCCATTCCCCCACCGATTATCAATACATCCGTTTTCAGGTCCTTTTGCAGCGGCTCAAAGCCGGGCAGAGAACCGGTTTGCGTCCATACAGAATCCATTTCATCACCCCTCTTCAGAAACTAGACTCTCCTGGGCCGGTTTGTTTTATACCGGTATAAAAATTGGAAGGGAGCCGGCGGTCCTCTCATTTTTTACAGGCCCCCGCCTAAATCATTGACATCCCGTTTAGAATCTTTTATAATAAATATGTTCCCAAAAATATGTTCTTTCTTGGGCCTTTCTACGCAGAAAATGAAGCTATCTTTGAGGGGTATCAATGGACGGCACAAATTCAAACAGAAAATACGAAGCGTTTAAAATTCCGGGACGGCAGCAGAACGAGGACGGCAGTCCGCCCTCTCCAGCAAAGGCCTCCGAAGGGGCCTCCCTTGAGGCAGACGCGTTTTATGAGATTGAATATGACTCCTGCCCCATACCAGGGGTGGGGAAGTTTGTACTGAAGCCCCAAAAAATCGAAACCGCTGAAACGGATGAAATACGGGTTCTCTTTGGCAAAATGCGGGATATTGCAAGGGAGCACCGTTCGGCCCTCAATTACTCCAGGTTTTTTGACAGGCGCGTTCACTATGAAAACACCCTCATCTTTTATAAGCAGGGCCTGTTTATGAAGGACTTTACCGACGATTACGAGGGCAGCGCGCCCTTTTCCCAATACTTCCCCTATTACCAGATGATGGGCTATGAGCAGTTGAGAACCTATTTCACCTGGCGCACCAGGGTCCGGGAGGGGAAAGTCTCCGACACCTCCCTTTCCTACGCCTTTCTCTATATATACGAGCTGCTAAACAATATCGGGGTGAAGGACCCCCAGGACGGCCTGGATAAGCTGACGGCTTTTTGGGACGCCTTCCGCGGTTATCATAAGGCTATCGACAAGTACGTCGTCCGGTGGCTGAAGGACTATCATATTTATTATCAGCATCAGCTGCCCCGATTCTTTCAGAAATTTGTGGAACAGAACCGTCTGACCGAATACTATCCCCCCATGACAAATAGCGATGACCCGTTTGAGCTGTTCTGCGGGATATCCAGCTATGATATCAGAAAATCGGCCTTTTTTACCGATGAGACCTCTAAGCTGGTTACGGAGTGCTTTTGCTTTGTGTTAGACCGTCTGAGACAAATTTTAAGCGGCAAGGGCATCCCCTTTGACGAATCCGTCTTTCAGCCCTCCCAAAAAATATCCGAATGGAAGCCGTTTCGGGACGCGCTCTTCTACAACTGGATAAAGCAGCCGGACAGAAGGATTGTGCTCTCCAAAAATGAAATCTATATCTGCAAGCAAAACAAATGGGAGTTCAGCACCGTTATCACATCGCCGGGCGGCAGGCAGCTGATAGGCTATATCATGAAGCAGATGGAAGCCGACTTGAGGAAAGCCGTAAAATATAAATATAAATTGACCGCCAACCTCAGCGCGGTACAGCATGAGCTGAGCCACAGCCTGGAGGCGGCGGGGCTTTCTCTGAAAGAGATTATCAGCAGCGCGGTGGCGGAATTCTACCGGGAGGCCACCAAAACGGTGGTCAGGGTGGACCCGCGGGCCCTGTCGGCCATCCGGGAGGAGGCCCTGATTACCCAGCAAAGGCTGATTGTGGAGGAACAGGAGGAACCGGTTGTTCCGGTCCCTGCGCCCCAAGCCGCCCCGACTCCCCCGGTTCCCCAGGTTTCACTGCTCTTATCGGAAGCCATGCCTCCATTTCCCCCGCCGTCCGCCTCCGACGCTGATGTCTGGGAGAAGCTGAAAGCTTCCTTGTCCGAAACGGATCTGACGGCGCTGTCCATCATCCTGGACGGCGGTACATCTCTCAGGCAATTCGCCGATGAACGGGGGATGATGCTGGAGGTTCTGGTGGACGGAATCAATGAAAAGGCCATGGACGCCATCGGCGACAGCCTGATAGACGATGAATTTGTTTTATACGAGGATTACATCAATCAAGTGAAGGAATTAGTGAAATGAACATGACAGGACAAGTGCCCAACAGAATCGCAAATATCCTGATAAACGCATTAAAGGGCGGCGTGGTACCGCGGGTGGGGCTGGAGTATATCACGGTGGGCCGCACCCAGGAGATTTCCGCGCTGCTCCACGACATCGAAATGATAGAGGAGGGCGGCGCGTCCTTCCGGTTCATTGTGGGCAAATACGGCAGCGGCAAGAGCTTTCTGCTCCAAACCATCCGCAACTACGCCACGGCAAAGGGCTTTGCGGTGGTGGACGCCGACCTTTCCCCTGAACGCCGCTTTGCCGGGACAAAGGGCCAGGGGCTGGCCACCTACAAGGAGCTGATACAAAACCTCTCCACCAAATCCAAGCCCGACGGCGGGGCCCTTCCACTGATTCTGGAAAAATGGATTTCCGGCATCCAGGCCTCTGTCAAGGCATCGTCCAACGCGGAGGGCGACGAGTTTGACGCGCTGGTGGAACGCCAAATCTATGGGGTGGCGGGCTCCCTGGAGGGAATGGTCAACGGCTTTGAATTCGCCAAGGCGGTAGTGGCCTACTGGAAAGCCTACCGCCAGGACGACCCGGCGATGAAATCCAATGTGCTGAAATGGTTCCGGGGAGAATACCCCTCCCGGAAGGAGGCAAAGGACGAGCTGGGAATCAATTTTATCGTCACCGACGAAACCTGGTATGACTTTCTGAAGCTGTTCGCCGCCTTCCTGACCGGCGCGGGGTATAAGGGACTGCTGGTTATCATCGACGAGCTGGTCAATATCTTCAAGATATCCAACTCCATCACCAGGGCCAACAACTATGAAAAGATTTTGACCATCTACAACGATGTGCTCCAGGGCAAGGCCAGCCATATCGGCTTCCTGATGGGCGGCACTCCCCAGTGCATCGAAGACAAATACAAGGGCGTATTCAGCTACGAAGCGCTGCGCTCCCGGCTGGACGAGGGCCATTTTGCCACAGCAGACACCAAGGACCTGTCCGCGCCCATCATTCGGCTCCAGATGCTCTCCCAGGAGGAAATGTATATCCTGATAGAAAAGCTGCTGAATATCCACGGACAGCTGTACCGCTACACCCCCGCCCTGACACAGGAGGATCTGGTGTATTTCCTCACCGTGGAATACAACCGCGTGGGCGCAGAAACCCATATCACCCCCCGTGAAATCATCCGCGATTTCATCGAGCTCATCAACATTCTGCACCAGAATCCCCAGAAGAGCGTTGCCGGGATTTTAGGCGGCAACAGCTTTCAAATGGCCAAAGGCGGACTCCCCGATGAAGAGATACGCAGTGAATTTCAGGAATTTGAGGTTTGAGGACTATGGATGTGTTCAACAGGCTTGCTCCCTTTATTCAGGATTATATCTACCGAAACAAGTGGGAAGAGCTGCGCGGCAACCAGGTAGCTGCCTGCCAGGTGATTTTTGACAGCGATGACAATCTGCTGCTCTCCTCCGGCACGGCTTCCGGCAAAACGGAAGCCGCTTTTTTGCCGGTGCTCACCCAGCTCTACGAACGCCCCTCCGCCTCCGTGGGGGTCATGTACATCTCCCCCTTAAAGGCGCTGATTAACGACCAGTTCAAGCGCCTTGACCTGCTGCTGGAGGATTCCAACATCCCGGTGACCAAATGGCACGGGGATGCCTCCCTCACCCAGAAGAACAAGCTGATGAAGCACCCGGAAGGGGTTTTGCAGATTACGCCGGAGTCCCTGGAAAGCCTGCTGACCAACAAGCGGGGGGCCTGCATGACCATGTTTTCCGACCTGCGCTTTGTAATCATCGACGAGGTACACAGCTTTATGCGGGATGTGCGGGGACTTCAGTTATTGTGCGTTTTGGAGCGGCTGAAAAACCTGACAGGGGTGAACCCCAGGAGGATTGGGCTTTCCGCCACCCTAGGGGACGTGTCCCTGGCCCAGAACTGGCTGAACGCGGGAACGGGCAGGAGCTGCGCCGCTCCCCTGTTTGACGAGGGGAAAAAGCGGGTCCGGCTCCACATCGAGCGGTTTGTCAACTACTCCGACAAGCGGGATTTCATAGAGAGGGACGGCAGCCTGAATGTGGTCAACGACAGCTCCGGCGGGGATATCGGGGACCGGGAGCATTACGACTACCTCTTTAAACAGACGCTGGATAAAAAGACCATCATCTTCGCCAACAGCCGGGAGGAGATAGAGCTGGTGATGGCCCACCTGCGGGAAACGGCCCTGAAGTACAAAGCGCCGGACGTCTACCGGGTCCACCACGGGAATGTTTCGGCTCTGCTGCGGGAGAACACCGAGGACGAGATGAAATCCACCGATGAGAAGATTGTCACCGGGGCCACCGTGACGCTGGAGCTGGGCATCGACATCGGCTCCCTGGACCAGGCGGTGCAGATCGGCGCACCCCTAAATGTGTCCAGCTTTGCCCAGAGGCTGGGGCGCTGCGGACGCAGGGGCCAGGTGCCCCAGATTCTCTTTACCTTTGTGGAGAGCCTGAAAATCAATTCCTCCGACACCCTGGGGCCCATCAACTGGGAGTTTATCCGCACCATAGCCATCATTGAGCTCTATCTGCGGGAGCATTGGATCGAGCCCATCCCGCCCCTGAAGCACGCCTATAACCTTTTGTACCATCAGACGATGAGTGTGCTGAAAAGCAGCGGCGAAATGTCCCCGGCCGGACTGGCCCAGGCGGTGCTCTCCCTGGCCTGCTTCCGGGAGATTACCCAGGAGGATTACAAAAAGCTCCTGAGCTATATGATCTTTATTGAACAGCTGGAGAAAACAGAGCACGGCGGACTGGTGATCGGGCGGGAAGGGGAAAAGGTGGTAAACAGCCACAAGTTCCTGACAGTTTTCCTGGCGCCGGAGTACCTGCTGGTGAAGGATGAAAACCGCACCATCGGCACGGTGGACAAGGTGTATCCGGTGGGGACCCGGTTTGCCCTGGCGGGTATGTCATGGGAGACGGTGGACGTCAACGCAAAGGCCAAGGTGTTGTTCGTCAAACGGGTGCAGGGCATCTCCGCGGTGGACTGGGACATGGATTTTGACGTGGACCTGCATACCGTGCTGGTCCGCAAGGTCCGGAGCATCCTGATAGGGGAGGACCAATACCCGTATTTAAGCGAAAGGTGCAGGGAAAGGCTCAATGAGATTCGCTATATCGCCAGGGGCAGCGGGATTCTGGAGCACCTGGTGACCGCCCTTTCAGATAAGAAGTTCGCCATCTTCCCCTGGGTGGGAACCAGGCAGCTTACCACCCTCCATTACGCCCTGCTGCAAAGAAAGATCAAGAGCAAACGGCTTTGGAGCACCTGCCTGTATCTGGAGGTGATCTTTAACGGGACAAAGGAGACCCTGGAGGCCATCATCTGGGACATTCTCCGGTCCGACCTGGATTTGTACACCCTTCCCCTGCCGGATAAAATCCAAATCCGGGGAAAGTACAATGAGTTTGTGCCGGGAGAGCTTCTGCGCAAGCAGTTTATTGAGGATTACCTGGATTTTAAGGGCCTGGCAGCGGTTCGGCCTGACGGATGCCGGGAATAAACCGAAAGGACAGAGCAATATGATATACTTTCAATGTGACTATGTAGAGGGGTGCCACCCTAAGATTCTGGAAAAGCTGACCGAAACCAACCTGGAGCAGACGCCGGGCTATGGCGTGGACCGGTACTGTGAGTCGGCCCGAAAAAAGATTCAAACCGCCTGCGGCCTGCCGGAGGCGGAGGTTCATTTCCTGGTGGGCGGCACCCAGACCAATCTGACCGTAATCGCCGCCCTCCTGCGGCCCTGGCAGGGGGTGCTTTCGGCGGAGACCGGCCATATCAACTGCCACGAGACCGGCGCCATAGAGGCATCGGGACATAAGGTGCTGTCCCTCCCCTCCCAGGACGGGACCATCACCGGGGCCCAGGTGCGGGAATACTGCCGGGAGCATTTCGGCTCCGGCATTAAGGAGCACACCGTTCAGCCGGGGATGGTCTACATCTCCCATCCCACCGAAAACGGGACGCTGTACACCAAGGCGCAGCTAACCGAACTGAAGAACGCCTGCCGGGAGTACGGCCTGCCGCTGTTCATCGACGGCGCGCGGCTTGGCTACGGCCTGACCAGCCCGGACAGCGATTTATCTTTACAGGATATCGCCCGGCTGAGCGATGTGTTCTACATCGGCGGGACCAAGTGTGGGGCGATGTTTGGGGAAGCGGTGGTGGCCGCCAACCCGGCGCTGGCGCCGGACTTCCGGTACATGATCAAGCAGCGGGGCGGGATGCTGGCCAAGGGGCGGCTGATGGGGATACAGTTTGACGTGTTGTTTACCGATAACCTGTACTTTTCCATCTGTGAAAAGGCGGTGAGGCAGGCGCTGGAGATTCGGGAGGCATTTTGCCAGGCGGGGATGCCCCTTTACGGAGAATCCCATACCAATCAGCAGTTTGTGATGCTCACCCAGGGGCAGATGGACAGGCTGGGGGAGAAATACGCTTACGAAATATGGGGCCCCGGCGGGGACGGAAGAACCATTGTAAGATTCTGCACCAGCTGGGCCACCAGGGACGAGGATGTGGAGGCGCTGAAGAAAGATATCAAGGCCCTGAAAATGTAAAGGAAAACCCCTTGACATTTCCGCCCAAATGGGCTATACTATTCACTGTTCGATGTAAAGCCAAACGCTTTACTCTTCAAACTTGGAAGGAGGTATGTCTCTTGGCATCTCCGGGCAAAGATTTGAAGGTGGCTTTTCTTCTCGATTTCTACGGCGAGCTGCTCACCGAAAAGCAGCGCGAAATGGTGGATCTGTACTACAACGAGGACCTCTCTCTGGGAGAGATCGCCGAGATCACCCACATCTCCCGCCAGGGCGTCCGGGACAGCATCAAGCACGGGGAAACCCAGCTCTATGAATATGAACAGAAGCTGCATCTGGCCCAGCGCTTTCCGGAAATGGAACAGGGCTTTCAGCAGATTCAGGAGCTGTGCCGGGGGCTGCGGTATTATGGGCAGCGCCATGTGTATTCCCGGCAGATTATAGAGATGGCGGAGAAGATCGAGGAAATTGTGCGGACCCTCAGAACAAGCGAAACAACAGACAGACAAGACGGAGAAAAGGGGGAAAATCCCGGTGGCTTTTGAAGGATTAACCGGAAAACTGGCCGCGACATTCAAACGGCTTCGCGGGAAAGGCAGGCTGACAGAGAGCGACGTAAAGGAAGCGATGCGCGAGGTCCGCATGGCCCTGCTGGAGGCGGACGTCAACTACAAGGTAGCCAAGGACTTTATCACCTCGGTATCACAGCGGGCCGTGGGGGCGGATGTGCTGGAAAGCCTGACCCCAGCGCAGCAACTGATTAAGATTGTCAACGAGGAAATGACCGCCCTGATGGGTTCCACCAACAGCCGGATTCACATGTCCTCAAAAATCCCCACCGTCATCATGATGTGCGGGCTCCAGGGCGCGGGCAAGACCACCCACGCCGCCAAGCTGGCCGCCCACTTCCGCAAGGAGGGACACCGTCCCCTGCTGGTGGCCTGCGATATCTACCGCCCGGCGGCGATTCAGCAGCTCCAGGTGGTAGGCGCCAAGGCGGAGACCCCTGTGTTTGAAAGGGGAACCCAGAACCCGGTACAGACGGCAAGGGAAGCGGTTTCCTACTCCAAGGACCACGGCTATGACATCGTCATACTGGATACGGCGGGCCGGCTGCACATCGACGAGGAGCTGATGGAAGAGCTTCGGAAGGTGAAGGCGGAGATCACGCCGGATGAGATACTGCTGGTGATTGACTCCATGGTCGGCCAGGACGCGGTCAATGTGGCCAAGTCCTTTGACGAGGCACTGGGAATCGACGGGGTGATTCTCACCAAGCTGGACGGCGACACCCGCGGCGGCGCGGCCCTTTCGGTCAAGGCCGTGACGGGAAAGCCCATCAAGTTCGCGGGCACCGGCGAAAAGCTGGAGGACCTGGAACCCTTTTACCCCGACCGGATGGCCTCCCGCATTCTGGGTATGGGCGACGTGCTCACCCTGATTGAGAAGGCCCAGGTCCAGGTGGACGAAAGGGAAGCCCTGGAGATGGCCAGAAAGATGAAGGCCAACTCCTTTGACCTCAATGACCTGCTCTCTCAGATGAAGCAGATGAAAAAGATGGGACCTTTGGGGCAGCTTCTGGGAATGATTCCCGGCGTATCCGGGAAAATCAGCGACGACGATGTTGCCGCCGGTGAGCTTCAGCTCCAGAAGATAGAATCCATCATCTACTCTATGACCCCCAGGGAACGGGAAAAACCGGATATCATCAATCCCTCCCGCAAACGGAGGATCGCCGCGGGGAGCGGCACAAGGGTGGAGGACGTCAACCGTCTTCTGCGGCAGTTTGAGCAGATGCAGAAGATGATGAAGCAGATGTCCGGCTTCAGGCGGGGCAAACGCCGCCGGATGCCCATAATGCCCCCCAACTTCCCCAATACTTTTTCTTGAAAGAAAAAGTATCAAAAAGAACTTTAATTCGCTTTTAACAACTGCTAAACTAAGCTTTTCGCCCGGTAACGAAAGTATGATTTTATCGGAGAATAGTACAACTTTTATTTGACTTTATCGGGAATTCCCCCGATGAAAATATACATTCTATTCTATTTTATGGAGGCAAATCGAAATGGCTGTTAAAATAAGACTGCGCCGTATGGGCGCGAAAAAGGCTCCCTTTTACCGCATTGTTGTCGCTGATTCCCGTTATCCCCGCGATGGCCGCTTTATCGAAGAGCTGGGCTACTACGACCCCACCAAGGAGCCCTCTGTCATCAAGGTTGACGGCGAAAAGGCAAAGAAGTGGATTTCCAACGGCGCTCAGCCCACTGACACCGTGAAAAATCTGTTGAAGATTTCCGGCGTTCTCTAATTTGGTCCGTGCCGGACGCGCGGGCATTCAGCGACCCTTAATTTGCTTGTAGGAGGCTTCACCAATGGAACAGCTCATCACAGTTATTGCTAAGGGCCTTGTCGAGGAAAAGGACGCGGTAAGCGTTACCGTCGATCCGCCCCTGGAGGATGGCACGATTGTATATCATCTGCATGTTGCGCAGGAGGATATGGGCAGGGTCATCGGAAAGCAGGGCAGAATCGCTAAGGCAGTCCGCACGGTTGTCCGCGCGGCCGCAAACAAGGCCGGTACTAAGGCCTCCGTTGAAATTGATTGAGGAAACCACACGGATTGATGCGGAGCTTCCTTAATTGCTGAAATGCCGCCGCACTGCGTCTGAAAGGTCCGGTGCGGCGGCATTTGTCCTTTATTGCAAAAGACTTCATCCGAAACTGACAGGAGAGGACGGAATCACATATGCCAGAGCTTTGGGATTTATATGACGCAAGACGTAACCTGACCGGAAAAACGGTCCGCGCAGGGGAAAACCTTCCCCAGGGCAGCTACCACCTGATGGTCAGCGGATGGATTATCAACTCCAAAGGTGAGATTTTAATGGTACAGCATCACCCAGACGATGGGGAGTACCCCATGCTGTGGGACTGCATTGGGGGATGGGCCCTGTCCGGTGAGGACAGCGCCAAGGCCGTTCTCCGGGAGGTACGAGAGCAGTCGGGGGCCGAAGTAGCCGCCTATCACGGCAGAAGGCTGCAAAGCATCCGCAGCGGAGATCACTTTATCGATGTGTGGGTGTTCCACTTAGATTTGGAAATCCGGGACCTGCGGCCGGACCCGGACAGGGTCGTAGGCATCAAATGGGTGACACCGGAAATCTTCGCGGATATGTTCACCCAAAAGCGGGTGGTGCCCGCGGTGCATTATTTTACCACCCTTTATGACCGGTCTATGAGCCTGTAAAAAATACGCCGCCCACTACAAAAAGTCGTGGGCGGCGCTGCTATATTATCTTCCCCTTGGCGAACAGGTTGTCCTTTCCCATGCCGCACACATAGGGATTTGCGTCAAACCGATGGCAAAAGTCCAGAAAGTCTACGCGCTGTTGGGGGTCCCGCATGATTTTAACCAGGATTTCATGGGGGATGGTTCGGGCATAGGCACCCGGTCCGGCCAGCTGAACATCCTTTACCCCGAATTTTTCCAGGATGCCCTTCAGCTCGTCCGGCAGGAAGGTATAGGTGATGCACCAGGGGGCCTTGCCCTGTTCGTACTGGGCAATCTCCTCCTCGCCACCCATAAGCCCGCCTGATAGGATGTGCTCCGCGTATTCCCTGTCAAAGCGGAATCCCTCCACCATTTTATCCTTGTTTTTGATGCACCACTGAACCCATGGGTCCTCACAGTTTTCATTCAGGATAAACTGGTTTTTGTTCAGGGGGTTTGCCGCATAGGGGAGAGACCCCAGACGGCTGGAGACGCTTATCATGATTTTCTTTTTGGCGATGCGCACCAGATTCCCGATGACCGTCTCCTGATTGGGATAGGTGTAGGAGACAGGCGCGTCAAAGGATACAACTAGGTCAAAGACCTTGTCCGGATAAGCCGAAAGGTCTTCCAGAGCCCCCTTGACAAAGGTGATCCGGTCTGACACCCCTTCCGCCTCCGCCAGTTCCCTTGCCTTGTCGATCATGGGCTGGGAGATGTCAAAATGGGTGACTCGGCAGCCATGCTTGGCAAGGAGAATGGAGAACCTGCCGCACCCGGCCCCACCGTCAAATACGGTTTTGATTTCCTCTAAATTGGAGAGAAGCTCCTTTTCAATATGGCTTTTCTGGACAATATCGTCGATGAAGGTTTCCTCCCGGCGGCTTTCCCGCTCTCCCTTATCCGGAAGGTTCCACAGGCGGTCCGAGATTTTTTGGCTGTAGTCCATAAAAATGAATTCCTCCTATTTTTCGTTGATCCAAAACACCTTTAAATTGGCATATTCCCCGATCATCGGCGCAAGCTGGCGGAAGCCTATTTTTCCGCCGCCCAGCAGCGGTCCGAAAGTCTCCCCGTCGTCATGGTAGTGGAGGACCTCCAGGCCGTTGACCGAAAAGCCCACCTCCGTCCCCCGCTTGATTACCTCTAAATGATACGGTCCGACGGCTTCCCCCACATCGGGAATCGGGTCGCCGCCCTGGGCAGCCATGTAAAAGCCGTAGCTTTTCCGCAGGTTGCAGGTGTGGAAGGCCCGCTCGTCCGGCTCCTTCCGGCGGAAATAGGAGATGTGGAAAGCATTGATGTCCCCATGGTGGTACAGGGGGTATTCCCCGGTGCGGGGCTGTAGAGACGGGTCGAACAGATCCTCCCCGTTTTTTCCTCTGGCGGCAAAGAACAGAATCGCCAGCCCCGGCTGCCTTACCGGCCAGAAGTCCCACTCAACGGCAATGTCAGAGGGGAATTCCTGGGGGCACCACAGCACATAGTTGGCTTTCTGCTTCAGGGAAGGGTCCAGGCGGTTTTCCAGCCGCAGGCGGCCCTGGGGAAAGGTCATCACCGCCGAACCCTCCAGCACAAAGCCCTCCAGCGCCCTTTCGCAGTTTAGGGGATTGTCATAGATCAGTTCCTTTGTCATGAGAGCGCCCCCCTTTTAAAAATTCAGCTCATACAGGGCGAACAGGGGGATTTCCGGGATGTCCCGCTTCAGGTCCTTTTCCCCCGCAAAGGTAAAGCCCGCCTTTTCATACAGTTTCCGGGCGGGAATGTTGTCCGGAACCACATCGAGGCGGATTCCCTTACACCCCTGGACCTTTGCCAGCTCGATGGCGTATACAATCATAAACTGTCCGATTCCCTGCCGGGGGCAGTCCGGGGAGACTGCCAGAGTGTGGATTACCATATACTCCCCCTCAG
The DNA here is from genome assembly GCA_022800935.1 of Oscillospiraceae bacterium. GTDB lineage: Bacteria > Bacillota > Clostridia > Oscillospirales > Ruminococcaceae > UBA1405. The sequence goes on along the minus strand of JAAWRH010000028.1, from coordinate 12,123 downwards.
GAATGTTCCGCGTCCACTCTCCAGCGGCGTAGTTCCCCTGAGGGTCCCGATTGAGGATAAAGGCCCCCACCGCCTTTTCGTCCGAGGTGCAGATATACTGGACGCCGTCCTCAATGGCCCTTTGAATGCTCTCCCTACTGGGGTACACTCCCTTCGTCCACTTTGGATAGTTGACAGTGGCCTCCAGATGGTCCGTCACCCTGTCATAGAATTCCGTCAGGGTGTCCAGATGGGGCAGACTGGCTTTTTCGATGGTTTTCAGCATAATTGACACTTCTTTCTCGTTGATTTGACTTTCTTTTTCCGATGTGCTATTATAAAAGAAACAAATTTTCTTTTTAGGAGTGAGCTATGATGGGCTGCAAAATCCATCCGCTGGGGAGCTTTGAAAACTACCGGTATGTGGTAATCCTGTCCCGGTATCAGGGAAAAATACTGCTGAGCCGCCACCGGGAGCGGAACACCTGGGAGACCCAGGGAGGACACATTGAACCAGGAGAAACACCGGAGCAGGCTGCCCGAAGAGAGCTGTTTGAGGAGTCCGGGGCAGTGCGGTACGAGATAAACTCACTGTTTGACTATTCCTTTGGCGGAAGCTGCGGCGTGGCCTTTGAGGCGGAAATCCTGGAGCTGGGCCCTCTGCCGGAAAGCGAAATGGCAGAGGTAAGGACGTTTGACGTGCTCACGGAAAACATCACCTATCCTGCCATCACGCCGGTACTGTTCCAGGAGCGGGATCGAATATTCCGCGGTCAGCGATAAAAGTCCTCTCTGGAAACGGAAAACACAATATGGGGCATATCCACCCCACGGTAATGCTTTACAAAGGTGAATTCCGGCTGCATCCCGTTTCGGCGGGCCACCTTCTGGGAGGGGATATTGCTGTCCCGGATGATGCTGTAAACCCGGTCCGCCCCCATCTGCCGGAAGGCGCAGTCCGCACACCCTCTGGCGGCTTCGGCGGCATACCCCTTATGCCAGAACCGGTATTTTAACAGATACCCCACCTCCAGCACCCGTGCTCCGTCCGCGTCCTGCCAGGTCAGCCCCACCTGGCCAACCATGCTGCCGCTCTCCCTTTCCACGGCGGCCCACAGACCGATGCCATCCTCCCGGTAGCGGGTAAACTGCCGGTCCAGCCAAAGCTGCACCTCCTCATCGGCAAAGGGGCCCTCGTAAGCGTACATGACACGGCTGTCCTGAAGCATCTCCCGCAGGTCCGGAAGGTCCAGCGGGGTCATTTCCCGAAGGAGCAGGCGTTCTGTTTGTAAAATCAAATGGGACAATTTGGATACCCCCTTAGTGAAAAAGGCCACACTTTTCCCCAGAAAGGAAAAGCGTGGCTTGTTTTTTATTAGTATACACGACGGCGGGGGGAATGTCAATGATAAAAGAATGAAATATAATGGGTACGAAACTGCAAATACAAAAGCTTATTGATTTTGTTCACTCCTACGACTATAATAGACATAGGACATTGATATGCGGGCAAGTATCAAAAAATGAAAAATCTCTACACGATGGATTCAAGTTTTATGCTGTGATGAATGTATCCCCGGTACAATGAGGAATGAGAATTGCAAATACATGGGTTATTCCAATAGATGCACAGAAATTGAAAGATGCCAGGATAAAAAACGGGAAGTATATTCAAGAAAATATGAGGTGCAGAATGGCTACATTAAATACCAAACGAATCGAAGAAAGCGCTACACTTGCTCTAAAAGGGGCATTGTTACGTTGCCCTACTTTATCCACATATATCAGCGAAAATGATAAAACTCCATCGTGGGATGGGCAAGTATTTGTATATGCGAGTGCTGAACAAAAGAAAACGGATGGAATATTGGCTATTCCAATTCAAGTAAAGGGGACTATCAGTAAATCTTCAGCTAAATCGACTTCTTATTCATGTGAAATTTCTGATTTAAAGATTTGGATGAACAATGGCGGATGTATGTTGTTCTTGGTGAGTCTTGACTTTGAGAATCAATCTCATCAAATCTATTATTCTGCGTTACAAGTCTACGATTTAAAAAAAGAGTTGGAGACTGCAAAGCATCATAAGTCAAGAAACATCAAACTTCAAAAATTTCCCGAAGATGATCCACGTGAAATGACGAGTATTATTTCTTCTTTTGCACAAGATCGTGTTAAACAGGCAAGCTTTGCAAACAAGGAATTGCCTTGTTTTGAGGACTTTAAAAAAAGAGGTGTTAAAGTTAAGAACTTATTATTTTCAACTCCTGGAATTGGTATTACTCCTTATAACATTGGAAAATATGTCGCGTCCCATGATATTTATCTGTATGCAAAGTTAGAAGGATTAGATATTGAAATTCCTATTGACAAGATCAAAAATATGACGATGTATTGCCCTGTTTCTAAACCGGTTTGTGTAGGTGGGCAGAAGTATTATGATAGCTATTTCATAGAAAACGAAAAAGATGACAGCTTAATCAAAATAGGAAAAGAAATTTCAATTAAGTTTTTTGAAGCGGAAAACCGCCTCACTCTGCAATTTAAACCAAGGGGACCACGCCTATACCCACTGCAAAGTACGACTGGACAAAGTGATTGCCGGTGAAGATCAAGGCGGCGTTACTAAATCTCAAAATTGGCAAGGCGGCGGCGGCTATCGCTTCTACGAGCTTGCCCCCACCCTCATCAATAAGGACGCTTTCGGGGAGGCTGTCATCAACCCTGATTATAATGCTGATACACTGGCGGCAGCGGTAGCGCTCCATGAAGGCTTTACCTATCAGCCCAATGCCGACTTCTTCTGGAGGCAGGCAACAGGTAATGAAAACAGTTACCTTTTCACCACGACCCGCCACCTGACCGCCGACTATCTGGATGCCATCAAGGGCAGTATGGAGGAGGACGAATATCTTGTCATTGCCTGCCGTTCTTATGATAAGGGGCTGGACAAGGCTTATACAAATATAGCAGTAAAGAAGATCCCGCAAATGCTCCTTGACCGCTGTGAGTTCGGCAAGGATGATTACAGTTTGAATATCGTACACCCGCCGGTCTATGAGGACGAGGAGGTAGAAGACGATGAGTGAGCGTTTTCCCTTATATACTACTAATTATATCGGCGGCGTTATGTCTCTGCGCAAGCCGCAGATTGCTTCTCTAAAAATTTTGGAGGAAATCGTTACCTCCGTTAATCTCCGCAAAGGTATGAATCTGAGAGCGGCGCTAGGCAGTGTTCATGCCATGTATCCCACTTGCTCGGATTTTGAGCGGGAGTTTATGTCAATAACATTTGTCCTTGCCACCGGTGTGGGCAAGACCCGCCTGATGGGGGCGTTTATCGCTTATCTATACACCCAGCATAATATTAAGAATTTCTTTGTTGTTGCACCAAACACCACCATCTATAACAAACTGAAAAGGGACTTGAGCGATAACAACAACCCTAAGTATGTGTTCCGGGGATTGGGCTGCTTCCCTGTGCTGCCACAAATCATCGCTGACGATGATTACAGGGATAAGGCAATTTCCCTGTACGATTCAGAAATCCATATCTTCATTTATAATATTGACAAATTCAACAAAGAGGGCGCAAATATGCGCAAGGTGAATGAGCTGCTGGGTGATTCGTTCTATCAGTACCTTTCCAACCTGCCTGATTTGGTATTGATAATGGATGAGTCACATCACTACCGGGCGGAGAAGGGAGCACAGGCGCTCAATGACCTGCATCCACTATTAGGCCTGGAGCTGACTGCAACGCCCTTGGTAACTGCGGGTACAAAGCAAGTGCCGTTTAAAAATGTAGTTTATGAATACCCACTGTCAAAAGCCATTGAGGATGGTTATACTCGCACTCCCTTTGCCGTCACTCGCTCTGACATTGATTTTTATAACTTCGGAGATGAGCAGCTTGATAAGATGATGCTGCTAGATGGCATCGCCTGCCACGAGCGTACAAAGGGAGAACTGGAAGTCTATGCCACTAATCACAGCACGCCGGAAAAGCCTGTGCGGACAGTGAAGCCCTTTATGTTGGTGGTCTGCAAAGATACTGACCATGCAGCATGGGTGGAGAATTTCATTAAATCTGACGAATTCAGAAATGGTGCATATCGCAACAAGACGATTACTGTCCACTCCAGACAAAAGGGTGCTGAAACCGAAGCAAATACTCGTCTGCTGCTGGATGTGGAAAACCCTAGCAATCCCGTTGAAATTGTAATTCATGTCAATATGCTGAAAGAGGGCTGGGATGTCAACAACCTCTATACTATTGTGCCCCTCCGCACCGCTGCTTCCAAAATTTTGCGTGAGCAGATGGTGGGACGTGGACTGCGTCTGCCTTATGGGGAACGCACAGGCGACAGAGATGTGGATGCAGTCATGCTCACTGCACATGATAAATTTCAGGATATTTTGGCGGAAGCACAGAAGGGCGATTCAATTTTCAAGGCCGGTAATGTTATTAAGGCGGAGGATTTGGACGAGCCGGAGGAGATTGCTTATACACAGCTTACGTTTGACGACGATAAACCAGAGCAGGAATTACAGCGCGCCTATGAGCAGACAGGCGTTGCAGAGAGCAAGGAGAACAATATACTTTTGCAGACAGCCAAGGGCTATCTGCAAGAAAAGACTGAGGAATATATTTCCGCCTCACCCGATCCTGTTGCTCCAACACAGCAGGACAAGCAGAAAATCGTTCAGGCGGTAAAGGAAAAAATCGAAAAAGATCAGGACTTTGGGATAATCTTTAGGAACAATGAAAATCCGTTCCTTGTATGGTTGGAAGAAGAAACGGAACAGGTCTACAAATCTATCATCGAAAAATATATTCCCATTCCCCGCATTCGGGTAACAGACGCTGGTGCTGAGGAGTATGTGTTTGTAGATTTTGACTTGAATCTCAGCGAGTTCACCCATGTACCCATAAAAAATGAGCTGCTCATTCAAAATCTTGAGGATATGAGCTATAGGCGGCGAATCAAGGGCGCTGCTATTGATTTTGAGGGCTATAATCCCAAAAAGGTCATTTTGTCCGAACTTCGTAAGGAGCCGGAAATTGACTATGAGCGTTGTTCAACCTTACTGTTCAAGCTCATTACGCAGGCGTGTGACCACTATAAATCAACATATGGCACAAATGGAATGCAGAATATTGTGATGATGTATCGACGTGACTTAGCTAATAAAATCTATACACAAATGATGAAGCATTTCTACTGTGAAAATGGCTTCTTGCAGGAGGAAGTCATGGATGTAAGATGCAATAATTTTCGGCAAAGTCTTAGATTCAAACAGCGTGTTGGGCTATATGATGACTTTGAGGGAGACATTCATTCTGTTTTGTTTGAGGGAATCAGGAAAGGTGTCTTTACAGAAGCCAAATTTGATTCCAAAGAGGGAGAACTAACCTTGGCCCGTGTGATGGATCGGGACGAGGATGTGTTGAAATGGTTGCGACCAGCACCTAATGAATTCAATATTACCTATAACCGTGGCAAACGGTATGAGCCGGACTTCGTGGTGGAAACTACAGATTGTTGCTATCTAATTGAGGTCAAGGCCGAAAAAGATATGGCCGATCCAGATGTAATTGCTAAGAAAAATCGTGGTATCCAGTACTGCGAGGTTGCAACTCGTTGGTGCAGGGCAAATGGATATAAACCCTGGAAATACTTATTTATCCCCTCAAAACAGGTGATGGCAAATTCATCATTTGCAAGATTGGCCGAACAATTCCAGGAACAGTAATTAGCAGGAAGGGAATGCAATATCTGTGAGTAAAATATTATGGGAATGCTTTCCGACACAGCAAGCTTCCCCCATGATGCCCATACCTTCCCCTCCTCAATGTTTTATTGCTAAAATTGCCGCATTCCCTATTGCATCAAGGCGGAGAAAAAGATATAATAAAAATATCACATTCACGCTCGCAAGCGGAAAAATGAAGAAAAGAGGTAGTTGCTGTGAAAATTGGTTTTATCGGACTTGGAATTATGGGAAAGCCCATGAGCAAAAATCTGCTGAAGGCCGGTTATTCCGTGGTTGTTGAGGACATCAATCAGGAAGCGGTGGCAGAAATCGTGTCCTGCGGCGCGCAGTCCGCCTCCACCGCCCGTGAGGTGGCGGAGCAGAGCGACATTGTCATCACCATGCTGCCTAACTCCCCCCACGTCAAGGCAGTGGTCTGCGGGGAAAACGGCGTTCTGGAGGGGGCAAAGCCCGGCCTAATCCTCATTGACATGAGCAGCATTGCCCCTCTGGCCTCCCAGGAAATTGAAAAGGCGTGCGCGGCCAAGGGGGTCAAGATGCTGGACGCCCCGGTTTCCGGCGGCGAGCCAAAGGCAGTTGACGGCACCCTTTCCATTATGGTGGGCGGCGACAAGGCGGTGTTTGAATCGGTGAAGGACCTGCTGCTGAAGATGGGCGCTTCCGCGGTACACTGCGGCGATATCGGCGCGGGCAACACCACCAAGCTGGCCAACCAGGTCATTGTGGCGCTGAACATCGCGGCTGTCTCCGAGGCGTTCATGCTGGCCAAAAAGGCTGGAGTGGACCCCCATCTGGTGTTTGATGCCATCAAGGGCGGCCTGGCGGGTTCCACAGTTATGAACGCCAAGGCACCCATGATTATGGACCAGAATTTCAAGCCTGGGTTCAAGATTGACCTGCACATCAAGGATTTGAACAATGCCATTGAGACGGGGCATGGAGTAGGCGCGCCGCTGCCGCTGACCGCTGCGGTGATGGAGATTCTGGAAAACCTGCACTTTGACGGCTGCGGTCAGGACGACCACAGCGCCATTGCCAAATACTATCAGAAGCTCACAGGAACAGTGATAGAATAAAGCCCAGAAGCCCTCTGGTTCCCGCCAGAGAAAAGCACAGAGCCGAAAGGCCAAGCGATTTGCCAGGTTTTTCTGCTCTGTTTCCTCTGTCATTGACAGGCCGCGGCCATCAAGCCTGAATTGACTTGGACTTCCACTTACCCCTGCGGTAGGACACAGCGGTAATCAGCGCGCCGATCACCCAGGAGACCAGCAGAGAGATGAAGATACACTCACTGCGCCCGTTGGGGTACAGCTCACTGCGGGTGAGCCAGGCGATTCCGTAGGCAACCGGAACCCGCAGGGCAACGGTGGTAATCAGGGAAATCCACATAGGGGTCATGGTGTCCCCCGCCCCGCGCATCACGCCGGACAGGCATTGGGTGACAGCCATGGCAATATATCCCGCCGCCAGGATGTGCATCATGTGGTTGCTCAGCTGGACCAGCTCGGCGGTTTCGGTAAAGACGCCCATTAGGTATTTTCCAAAGATCAGAATCAGTGCCGTAATGACCGTGGAGACGGCGACGGCAATCAGGGTCCCCTGCTTCGCTCCGTCGTCTACCCGCTTGTAGTTGTTAGCCCCTACATTCTGTCCCGCGTAGGTGGTCATGGCGGTGCCGAAGGAGAAGTTCGGCATCATGGCAAAGCCGTCCACACGCATGATAATGACGTTGGCGGCAATGACCATCTCCCCAAAGCTGTTTGTCAGGGACTGCACCACAATCATCGCCATGGAGAAAATCGCCTGGGTCAGCCCGGAAGGGAGCCCCAGCTTGACAATCATGAGGGAATGGCGCTTTCCAGGCTTGAGGTAACGGGGCTTCAGGTCAAAAATCTCCTTCATGCGGGAGAGCTTCAGGAGGCAAAGCACTGCTGAAACGCCCTGGGCAATGGCGGTGGCCAGGGCGACCCCCGCAACCTCCATGGAAAGGCCCGCCACAAACCACACATCAAGGATGATATTGAGCACGGTGGAGACCAACAGATAAATCAGGGCCGAAACCGAATCGCCAAGGCCCCGGAGAATACCGCTTAAAATGTTATAAAAGGCCATACCCGCTATTCCCACAAAGAGGATGGTCAGATAGGAATCGCACCATTCGATGATGCTCTCCGGGGTGTTGAGCAGATGGAGCAGCGGCCGGATGAGCATGGGGGCCAGAACCATGATGATGACAGAGGAAATCGCCGTCAACGTAATGCAGCAGCCGATGGTGCTGGACAGCTCCTCCCTCTCCTTTGCCCCGAAATACTGGGAGACCATGATGCTGGCTCCCACGGAGATGCCGACAAACAGGACAAGCAGAAGGTTCAAAATCGGTCCCGCGCTGCCCACAGCGGCCAGGGCATTATCGCCCACATAGCGGCCCACCACAATGCTGTCAACGGTGTTATAAAGCTGCTGGGCAATGTTGCCGATGAGCATGGGGATGGCAAAGGCGATAATCTTTTTCCAGGGCGGTCCCACCGTCATATCCGTGGGCGCGAAAAGGCTCTTTAAACTTCCCATTGAAATTTCCTCCCTCATAAAATTGGCGTAAACAGAAGGAGGGGTCCGGACAAACCGGACCGCTCCCCGTTTGTTTTTATGTACGAACGCTTTTCTATAGTATAGCATAAAAAGAGGATTTTCGCAATGGCATCAAGGCAGATTCTCCCACTCATTTACCGTCCTTCAAAAAAACTTTACAAAAGCGGCGAGCCAAGGGGAAACAAAAATTGTTTCAATACGCTGCCTGGCCGCATCAGAAAAACGCCCTGACAATCCACGCGCTGCATACCGTCCCCGCCAGACATCCAATCAGCGCCGCGGGCAGCGCGTATCTGGAATCGCTGATCTTTACCGCCCCGCAGTAAACCGGTATCACATAAAACGCAGTATCCCCACAGCAGTACATCACCGACGCGGTTCTCCCTGCCAGGCTGTCCGCTCCATATTTCTCCAGAACCTCCCGAAGCATCGCCAGAGACCCGCTGCCGGAGACGGGGCGCATCAACGCAAGAGGCAATACCTCCTCCGGTATCCCCAGCATCCGCGCCCCAGGCTCCAGCACCTTTACCAGCAGCTCCAGGGCACCGGACGCCCTTAACAGCCCCACCGCGCACAAAAGGGCCGCCAGCGCGGGAATCAGCTCCAGGGCGGTGCGAAGGCCCTCCCCGGCCCCTTCCAGGAAGGCGGCCATCACATCCACCTTTTTTGCCCCGCTGTACAGGAGTATCCCGCAGAACATCACCGGCATCACCCATCCCCCTAGGGAAAGGAACCAGGCGGAAAGTCCGCTCATCTCCCGGCCCCCTCTCTTCTCCGGCTCAGCCTGCCCATCAGGAGGGCGGAACCGACTCCGGCGGCCAGTGCGGCCAAAGAGGCAATCCACACCGCAGGCAGCACATCCAAGGGCCGGGCGGCCCCGGACGCCTGCCGCACCGCCGCCAGGGTGGAGGGAAAAAGCTGAACCGCCGCTGTATTGCACACCAAAAACAGAATCATCTCGTCGGTGGCGGCGGAGCCTTTCGGGGACTGGGCCGCCATCCGCTCCATCGCTTTGATTCCCAGCGGCGTCGCCGCATTGCCCAGTCCCAGAAAATTGGCGGTGAGGTTCATGGTGACTGCCTCCAGCGCCGAACCCTCCTTCGGCCCCTTTTGATTTTGTTCTTTCTTGCTCAATTTTGGAAAGAGCCGTCTGGTCAGGGGGGAGAGCAGTTTTCCGACGGCAGCGGCCAGCCCCGCCCGCTCCGCCGCCTTCATCAGCCCGCTCCAAAGGCACATGACCCCCGCCATATCTATGGCAAGGCGCACCGCACCGGCAGACTGCTCCAACAGGGCGGAGGTCAGCTCCTCTCCCCGCCCCAGCGCCATTCCCACGACGATTGCAGCCAGCAGCATCCCCAAAAAAATTCGATTGAGCATCGCAACCCCTTCTTTCTATTTTTCATAAGCTTTCCGCATTCCCGGAAGACGGGAAGGACGGGCGGACACTCCCATTCTGCCCGCAGGAGGGACGGCTATCCCTTAGGAAAAGGGAATCCTTAAAGGGCCTTTTAACGCTTTCTCCAAAGCCTGAATGCGCACTGTCACACCAACTTCTGAAAGGACATTTTGGACGTTTTCTCTAATGATATATAATAATAAAAATGAAAAAAACACATCAAGCCAAACAATTCGAGCTTTTCCTAGAAAAATATAGGTTTAAAATGCCGAATACTCTCCTTATGGCCCGAAAAATCACCTATATTTCCGTCGAGTCATGAAATAACATGAGATAAAGGTTATAATGGCAGAAGACTGGATACCTTCAAAAATGGATTTTGTTGGAAATCTACTGGAAATATATTCTTTTTTTAGGAAAAATATGAGAATTTTTTCAAATTTCAGGAAAAGAGATAAAGAGTCATTGACATTTATCATAATTCATTGTATAGTATGATATAGATAGGGAAATAAAGGAAAAAACACTCTTATTAAGTGCCGCTGAAAAGAGCCTCTGATGGGACATAAAACAGGGGAAAATTCGGCGGATAGGGTGCGGCTCCACCTATCGCCATCATCATGTCAAAAAAGGAAGGATTCTGCATGAAAGCGATTGGAATTGTCAGAAAAGTGGACGAACTTGGAAGGATTGTGCTCCCAATTGAGCTGAGAAGAACCCTGAACATCAGCGAAAAGGACTATCTGGAAATTTTTGTGGAGCAGGATCAGGTCATTCTGAAAAAATATGAACCTACCTGTATCTTCTGCGGCAGCTCGGATGGCATCATTGGATTTAAGGGAAAGAATGTCTGTCGGAACTGTAAGGACGAAATGGTAGGTTAAAAACAAGCAAAGGCAGCCGCAATGTGGTTGCCTTTTTTCAGGTATGAGTATTATATTGCTTTTTTCGATACGCATTGCAACAGCTGGGAGCTCTATGCTTCCGGCTGTTTTTTCCGTCTATCAAATTGAACTTCTCAAAGTTAAAAGAATGAAACTGTAATAAATTCTAATAAGTACGCACCATTCTAAACTCCAATAATTTATTCCGTTACAGTTTTATAGAAATTTTCTCTGTTATTGACAAATACGAATTCTTTTTTAAAAAAGCGCTTTTAAAAGCAATTCACTAATCTGTTTCATTTTCACTTTTTCAAACCGCCAAACACACCCTAAAATTTTAAATATTCCCGTTTATAATTACACACTTATCATTATTATGTTTGTTATAGCTTGTTTTTTTTATTTTATTTGCTAAAATTTAGCTATAGTCACCATATTTAAGGCAATTCAAAGCATCTTTCGTGGAATACTGTTCTGAGCATGTAACATCTTTTTTCAATGCTTTTCTTTTTCGCAAAGAGCAGAACAGGATTGAGAAATGAGCGAAACTCAGGGCCGAAGGAGGTGATAAACAGGCTAACCGTGGATAATCACTTTAAGGGAAACAATAATTTGGGGCAGCGACAATGGAAGGCAGGAGCCCCCTGCCGGAGAAAATGTTTTCTAGGAGATGAAAAAGATGAAAAGGTATCTTGCAGCGCTGCTATGCTTTGCACTGCTCGTCACTTCAATGGCTACACCCATTGATTTTGTGACAATCAGGGCAGCGGCAATGGAATCAGGAATGTCGGAATCCGACAACTCACAGGATTCCAATGAAACTGTTGACACAAATTTAGAAACACCCCCCGACACAACTAACAAAGATTTAAACACTCCGGAAGATGATGAAAAGGAGCCCGCCGCTCCCCCCGAAGGCGAAGAAGGGGAAAAGGACCCGATCACTCCTCCTGAAGGCGGAGAAGGCGAGACGGACCCGACCACTCCTCCCGAAGGCGGAGAAGGCGAGACGGACCCGACCACTCCTCCCGAAGGCGGAGAAAATGAAACGGACCCGGCCACCCCTCCCGAAGGCGAAGAAGGGGAAACAGACCCTATTACGCCTCCTGAAGGTGATCCCAATGCTCCCGCCACAGGTGAAAACGTACCGGCCCCCAACCTTCCCGTTGAAGGTGAAGCCGGAGAAGACAAGCCTAAGTCTTCGCTGCAGATGAAGATTGAGGCGGATAGGGCGAATGAATCCACTTATAAAGCGAAAAAAACACTCAGACCAATTGATGTGAACGAGCCCATTACAGAGGCAGTGTGGGGAACCCCTTCCGTCACAATCAACCAAAGCAACGCTTCTCTGTATAAGCACAACGCCCAAGACAAGGATATAGAAGATGTTTCTGCGGATTTGTATTTCCGCTGGGATAGCGATTATCTGTACTTCGGAGTAGTCAGCAGCGACAGTGACATCAGGGAAACCAACGGTTACTGGGAAGGCGACGGCAT
>JAAWRH010000071.1 GCA_022800935.1 Oscillospiraceae bacterium | reverse complement strand
CCGCGCTCCAGCACAAAGCTCAGCACGCAGGCGCAGAAGGTGTCCCCCGCCCCGGTGGTCTCAATGGTTCCCCCCAGGCGGAACGCGGGCTGGAAGACCTTCTTCTCCCCGTAAAAGGAATAGCTTCCGTCCCCGCCCGCGGTGACGTTGAGCAGCCGGAGGTTGGGGTATCTTTCCTTTAAAGCAGCCGCGCCCTTGTCAAAATCCGTCTCGCCGGTCATAAATTCCAGCTCGTTGTCCGCAATTTTCAGCACGTCGCACCGGGCCAGGCCGTAGGCAATCTGCTCCCGCGCATCCTCCAGGCTCCCCCACAGGGGCGGGCGCAGATTGGGATCAAAGGAGATAACCGCACCGCCCGCTTTGGCAAGCTCCAAAGCCCTGTAAGTCGCTTTCCTCACCGTTTCGTGGGTCATGGAAAGGGTGCCGAAGTGGAAAATCCGGCTGGCGGCAATGGCCTCCCGCGGAAGCTCGTCTTCTGTGAGCATCATATCCGCGCCTGGGTTGCGGTAGAAGGAAAAGTCCCTGTCCCCGTTTTCCAGCTTTTTGACAAAGGCCAGAGTGGTGCGGACATCGGGGTCAAACACCAGGTAATCCATGCAGATACCTGTCTTTGCCGCAATCTCCTTCAGCTGATAGCCGAACATATCCTCCCCTACCTTGCCCACAAAGGCGCACCTTCTCCCCAGCTTTTGGAGCATTGCCAGAACGTTGCAGGGCGCGCCGCCGGGGTTGGCCTCAAAGAGGGCGTTCCCCTGGCCGCTGAGGCCGTTTTCGGTGAAATCAATGAGCAGCTCGCCCAAAGCCAGGACATCAAACTGTTTTCCCACCTTTACTCCTCCTTGTCAAATACCAGGTCATACTTTTCCACGTCCATAAGGGCCGTGCTGCCCGCCTCAAAGGTGATGGCGTCGGCCTCCTGGGGGGTGTAGATCACCGCGCTTGCCGCCTGCTCCCCATCGTTGACAAAGACCTCCAGGCTGAACCGGTCCAGTACAATCCGCAGCTTGATCTCCCCCTGCCGGTTCCGGACAAGGAAGCTGCGGGTATGTACAATATCGTGGGGCAGGCCACTGCGGACGCGGTCCAGCTTCACCGTCCCCTGGTCGGGACGATAGCGGATGATGGTCTCATGCACCCCGTCCTTTGCCACCCGGATGCGGAACCAGCGATAGGATTCGCCGCCGGTGGGCCGGACGGTGATGGTCATATCCAGCGTCCTCCCCTGGATTCCGGGGAGGTTCACCTCTCCGCTGACGGGAATATTGCGGTGTACCACCCGCCCACTCCGGTATTTTTCCAGCTCCCGCACCGGCTGCTGATACAGCCGTCCCTCCTTCACCGAAAGCTCCCTTGGAACGGTCGTCTGTCCGAACCAGCGGCAGCGGTTCGGTTTGGCCCCCACGGTGCTCCAGTTCTGCATCCAGGCAATCATCACCCGCCGCCCGTCGGGGGTCAGCAGGGTCTGGGGTGCGTAGAAATCCAGGCCATAGTCGATGGCCTGCACATACTGGCGGCAAAAGCCCTTTCCGGCGGGGTCATAGTCCCCGATCAGGCACAGGGTGCCGTTTCCGGCGTGGAACTCCAACCCCACCGGCATCATCTCCTGGGGGCTGGTAAACAGAACCTGTTTTCCGTCCAGTGCAAAGAAATCGGGACACTCCCACATCTTCCCGTACTGGTTGTGGCAGCGGTCCAGGGTGCGGATATACTCCCACCTCAGGCCGTCGGCACTGCGGTAGAGCAGGATCGCGCCGCTGCCGTCATCGGTGCGGTCCCCTACCACGGCATAGTAATTCCCGTCCGTTTCCCGCCAGACCTTGGGGTCCCGGAAGTCAATGGCGCTCCACCCCTGGGGAATATCCTTTTCGTCCAGAACCGGATTGGCGGCAAATTTTTCATAGTTGATTCCGTCTCCAATGGCAGCACACTGGGTCTGAACGTCGTGGAGGAATCCGTCTGGGTCCCTGCGGCGCTGGACGCCGGTATACATCAGAAGCTGCTTTCCGTTGGGGAGTTCCGCGGCCCCGCCGGAAAAGCATCCGGACGCGTCATAAGGCTGGTCCGGGGCCAGGGCGGCGGGAAGGTGTTCCCAGCGGATCAGGTCCCTGCTCTTTACATGTCCCCAGTGCATGGGCCCCCACTCGTTGGAATAGGGGTGGTACTGGTAGAACAGATGATACTCTCCCTTATAAACGGAAAATCCGTTGGGGTCGTTCATCCAGCCAATGGTGGGGGTTACGTGGAACGCAGGACGCTCCTCGTCCGGGATATGGGGGCCGTACTGCGCCTCAAAGTCACGCGCTTTTTGCAGAGCATTGCTTATCATAGCCGGTTTTCTCCTTTTCACTCAATACCGAAAAATTTATAAAAAGTATATTTTTTTGAAATGGGGCGGTAAAATACCGCCCCATTTCAGAAACAATGTGAAAATTCATCTTTGGGCTAGCAAGGGGGAGAACAGGGAGACAATACAGTCAAGCGCACACCCAAAAAACAGTCCGGTGCTTTTAGGGTTCCTTATTGGGCAGCCAGGTAAGCGTCAAAATACTTCTGGTACAGCGCTACATATTCGTCCAGCTTATATGCTTTCAGGTCAGCCTGGAATTTGTCCCAATCGGCGTCGGTAAAGCCGTCCATAACAGCGCGGGACTTGAATTCGTTGACGCACTTGCCCAGGTCAGCGGACAGGTTGGAGTCAGTAACGGCGTCTTCCTGTGACATAAAGAAGTTGGGCAGGCAGTATTTGGCATTGCAGGCAGGGGTGTAGATATCCTTGATCCAGTCCAGGCGGTACTGGGCGTCATCGGGGCAGGTGACATATACGTCATAGTAGCTGTCCAGGATAGCCAAGGGGCCGTTGACGCTTTCTGCTTCACGTACCTCAACAGGGGACTTATCGCCCAAAGGCGCGTGCTGGAGCATGGGTTCTCCGTTGGAATTGGCGCCCATTGTAAAGATATCAAAGCCGTCGTCCTCGCCGTAGGTGCCCCAGTTGTTTTGGGGGGACTGAATGGGAACGTACATCTGATCCAGCCAGGAACAGATCAGGGCAGGATTCTGGGCCTTGGAGGTCACGACGCAGCGTCCGCGCTGGAAGCCGGAGGTGAAAGCAGCGGTGTCAGGGGTAATGGCGGTGGTATCAGCCTTCAGCATAGGCATGGGTTCCCAGCCCTCCAGGGTGGCTACATTGCCCACATCCCAGGTAAAGCATACGCCATAGCGGCCGCTCTTGCCCTTGGCAACATAGGTAGACCAGTCCTGGGTAAACGCCTCCACATCAATCAGGCCCTGCTCGTAAAGGCTGTGCAGCCAAGCGGTGCCCTTTTTAAAGCCCTCAGAGGTGGCGTCGCAGACGACCTTTCCGTCATCGGTGACAATCAGGTGTTTCCAGGTATCGGGGTCGCCGTAGCCCTCGCCGAAGCCGTTAATCAGAATATAGGGGTCCTGTCCGCCGTCGTTCATGATACAGGACATGGGGATGATGTCTCCGTCGATATTGAACTCGGCCTTAAGGGCGTCGGCGTTGTCGCGAAACGCGATGAGAACCTTTTCAAACTCCTCCGTTGTAGTGGGCATATCCAGCTTTAGGAAGTTCAGCCAGGAAACATTGATGAAAGGCATATTGTCCAATAGCTGGATGGCGGTCTTCTGGTAACCCAGCTGCTCAATCCAGGGCAGGGCCCAGATGTGGCCGTCGCTGTCCATACACATGGCCTTGTATTCAGGAGCCTGTTCAAAGACCTTCTTCAGGTTGGGCATATACTTGTCGATGTAGTCCTCCAGGGCAATGATTACGCCCTGCTTGCCATACTTGAGCAGGTCAACCTCGCCAAAGCCAGCGTTGAAGACGAAGTCCGGCAGGGTTTTGGCATTTGCCATTTCCAGCTTGATTTTTTCGCCCCACTGGTCGCTCTGGATGGTTCTCCAGTTCACATGGACATTGGTCTGCTCCTCAAGGCGTTTAAAGATAGTGCGGTTGTTGGGTTCGGCCTCTGTCCCGACAGGAAAGTTGGTAAGGCCGCTAACGGTGACCTTCTCCGCCAGGGGCATTGCCACGGCGGAGGGCTCTACATCCAGGCCCAGGCTGTTGCCGCCAAGATTATTTTTTCCGCCGCATCCTGCCAGCATGGATGCAGACATTGCAAGTGTCAGGGCAAAAGCGATGCCTTTACGATAAAATCTGCTCATATCGGTTCTCCTTTTTATTATTTGATTGTTATTTTACAGGCTGTTTGCCTGAAAAGTTTCTATCCTTTCACAGCGCCGGCCATAATGCCGCTGTCAAAGTATTTCTGGAAGAAGGGATACATAATCATCAGGGGAAGGCTGGAAATGATGATTGTCGCGTATTTCAGCAGTTCGGCAAGCTGCGCCCGTTCGGCGGTGCTCTGCATATCGGAGACCATTCCGGGTTCCGGCTGGCTTTGAATCAGGATGCCGCGGAGCACCAGCTGCAGGGGCTGCTTGGAGGCGCTGTTGAGGTAAATCATCGCGTCAAAATAGCTGTTCCACATACCCACGAAGTTCCACATGGAAATGGTGGCGATGATGGGGGTGCAGACGGGGAGCAGAATCTTAAAGAAGTACACCATCTCGGAGGCACCGTCGATGTTTGCCGCCTCCTGGAGGTCGCGGGGGATTCCCTGGTAATAAGTACGGGCGATAATCATGTTCCAGACACTGAAGGCCCCGGGGACCAGAATGGCCAGAGGGTTATCCAGCCAGCCGATATCGCTGATCAGCAGGTAGGTGGGGATCAGGCCGCCGCCAAAGAACATGGTGATGACAAAGATGACATTGAAGAACCCTCTCCCGCGGAAATCAGGGCGGGACATGGGGTAGGCCGCCAAAAGCGTAACCGCGCCGGACAGGACGGTAGCTTCAATGGAATAGAGCAGAGCGTTTTTAAAGCCCACCCAAATCTGGGCGTTGGTCATAACACGCTCATAGGCTGTCAGGGTCCACTTGCTGAAGTCAAAGGTCACTCCCTTGTTCTGGAGGGTGATGGGATCAATGAAGGACGAAAGGATGATATATATCATCGGGAAAATAATGGCAACCACAAATATGCCTAGGACAACGTATCCCACGACCAAAAGCATCTGGTCGCCAACGGGCTGTCTGGCAAATTCGCTTTTTTTCTTGACGTTTACTGCGTTCACTTATTCTCTCTCCTTCCTGTCAGATGCCCTTGCCGTCGTTCATTTTCTTGACGATAGCGTTCATGGAAAGCAGGAGGATTACATTGATGACGGTGTTGAACAGTCCAACGGCGGTAGAAAAGCCGTAGTCGCCGTCAATGATACCCTTCTTGTACACATAGGTGGAAATAATCTCAGACGCGCCCATATTCAGGTCGGTTTGGAGGGCGTAGGCCTTCTCAAAGCCCACGCTCATGATGTTGCCCACAGACATGACGAATTGAATCAGCACCGTGTCCTTGATGGCGGGCCATTCGACCGTTTTAATCTGCTGGATGATGTTGGCGCCGTCAATGACAGCAGCTTCCTTCAGCTCCTTGCTGGCATTGGAAAGGGCCGCTGTGTATATAATGGAACCCCAGCCAGCGCCCTGCCAGATGCCGCTGGCAATGTAGATAGTACGGAAAGCCTGGGGCATGGTCATAAAGTTGTAATTGGTCCCCAGCAGCATGTTGACCATACCTGTGGGGGAAAGAAGAATACGTACAATACCGCAGAGAACAATAACGGAGATGAAGTTAGGCATGTACAGCACAAGCTGAATCTTTTGCTTTTTGCTCTTGCTGATAATGCGGTTAAGTAGGAATGCCAGCAGGATGGGAGCCGGGAAACCCCACAGAAGGCCGTATATACTCAGCTTGAGGGTGTTTAGCAGGTAGCTCATGAAATCCGGGGATGACAGGAAACGCTCAAAGTGGCTGAACCCAACCCATTCGCTTCCAAAGATGCCTTGGAAGGGATTATAGTTGGTGAAGGCGATTGCGATGCCGCCCATGGGGATATAGCGGAAAATAATCGTCAGCAGGAAAGCAGGCATGATAAAGAATAGATACAACTGCCAATGCTGCCTGACGTATACCAGGGTACTGCGTATCCAGGCGCTTCCGCTTTTTCGGGCCGTAACGTTTGTTGAAGGCTTGCTCATATTCTTCCTCCTCATTCATTCTCTCCTCCGGATTGTGCAAATGCAAAATTATTCTAGGCTTGGTTTGGCACATTTGGAGGAGGTAAGGTTATTTTAACGCAATCGCAGTGTAAATGTCAATATAATTTTTACATTTGCACAATTTTCAGCGATATTGCACAAACAACGCACCAAAAATACTGGCACATCATCTAGTGCATTTGCATCATTTACGACAAACCGATATGTTGACATTTGCATCCACATATGTTATCATACCTATAGAAAAGATAACAAAGGATTGTATGATTATGAAAAAAGTCACTATCCAAGATATAGCCGACACACTGGGAATATCCCGGAACACCGTATCCAAGGCCATCAATAACTCCGACGGACTGGCAGACGACACCAGGGAGCGGATTCTTCAAAAGGCTGTGGAAATGGGATACAAGCATTTTGCCTATGCCGCCGACCTTACCAAAAATACCCCTGTTTCCAGCATCGTCTTGGATTCCCCTAAGGGGCCAAGGGAGATTGCATTGTTCAGCGTCAGCATCTCCAATGGCCATTTTGCCGCGCTGATGCTGGACAGGTTTAGAGACGAACTCTCCCAGCTGGGATACACCTTAAATGTCCACATTGTGGAGCGGGAAAATTTAACTGCAAAAACCCCGCCCAGAACATTCCACAAGGAGCAGTGCAGCGCCATTATGTGTATTGAGCTGTTCGAGTGGGACTACTGCGAGATGGTCTGCCGTCTGGGGCTTCCGGTGCTGTTTGTAGATGGCCCCCACAAGAGAGAGGGGTTATCCCTGCCCGCCGACCAGCTCTACATGGAAAACACCATGGGGATTACCAAGCTGGTCAACGATATGCTCCGGAAGGGAAAGAGACGGATTGGCTTTATCGGAGATTACGAGCACTGCCAGTCCTTTTATGAGAGGTACACCGCCTTTCGCTGCGCCATGCTGATGGCTGGGGCCGATGTGGACGAGACGTTTTGCATCAAGGATTCCCGCCACCCCGCGCTGGATGAGTCCCTCAGCCGGATGAGGGAGCTGCCGGACCTTTTCATCTGCGCCAACGATTTTGTGGCGGTAGAAGCCATCCAGGTGCTGCGCAAGCTGGAAAAATCCATCCCTGAGGACGTCATGTTCGCAGGATTCGACGACGCGCCGGAATCCCGAATCATCACCCCGGCGCTGACCACCGTCCACATCCACACGCAGATTATGGCCTTTACCGCCGCACACCTTCTGATGACCCGAATCAAGGAGCCGGAGCTGGACTACCGGATCGTCCACACCGAAACAGAGCTTATCTACAGAGAGTCCACAAATTGCTAACTGGTGGGAGAGTATGACATGAAATTTCTTTCTTATGACAGCCCCTTCGGACAGTTCCTGCTGAAGCTCTGCTACAGCTGCTGCCTGAATCTCCTGTGGTTTATCTGCTGTATCCCGATTTTTACGATTGGCGCATCCACCACCGCGCTGTACTACGCATCCATGAAAATCGTCAAGGATGAGGATTACGGGCTGACGCGCATGTTCTTCCGGTCCTTTCGGGAAAATTTCCGCCAGTCCACCATTCTTTGGCTGATTCTGCTGGCGGTTGGACTGCTGCTGGCGGGGGACGGGTATGTGGTATATCGTCTCCGCGCCTTTTCCACCGGTCCCGCCGCCGTCATGTGGACCCTGGTTCTGGCCCTGCTGATTGCTGCGGCAATCGCCTACACCATTGTGCTGCTCTTTGTTTTCCCGCTGGTGGCCAGCGTCTCCAACACCAACTGGGCCATGCTGAAAAATTCGTTTTTTATCGGTACCCACTATCTTTTCTGCACCATTTTGGTGTTTGCGGTCCATTTTGCCATGTTCTTTGCCGTGGTCCGCGTATTTACCCCGCTGGTTGTCTTTGGCGAAGGTCTGTGCGCCCTTCTCAGCTCCTATTTGATGTCTGGCGTACTCCGCGCCTGCTCCTATGATCCCAATGCGGAAGCCATAAAAGAGGATGAGACTGAGGAAGACGCGGAGCAAGAGGATGACTTGTCCACACAAAACGGAGAAGACGTATGAAACTGACAGAGAAGCAGCGCGCTGCCCGCAGGGCCGCTTTCCAACAGATGAGCTTTACGGAAAAGGCGGAGCACATCTGGACATACTATAAAATGCCGATTATTTTGGGATTAATCGGGCTGTATCTTCTCTGTTCCGCAGTACATCACCAGCTTACAAAAAAAGAGGTTGTGCTGTATTCGGCCCACATCAATGTCTCTGCCGGAGATGCCTTGGCCTCTCAATTAAACGAGGGCTTCATCTCCGCTACCGGCGCGGACCCGAAAAAATCCGAGGTGTATTTTTACCGGGGGATTTACCTGTCAAACGATCCCTCCTCCGAGAACCACCAATACGCCTACGCCTCCAGGCTGAAGATGATGGCCGCTATTGAGGCCAAACAGCTGGACATTGTGCTGATGAACCGAGAGGCGTATGATATTTTTTCCCAGAAGGGCTATCTGCTTGACCTCAACAGCCTGCTTTCCCAAAACGATTCCCTGCACCAGCTCCTGGAACCGCATCTGACCACAAACACTGTTATTATTGACGACAACGCCATCGAATACGCTCTGAACGAAGCAAAGCGGTATCAGGCAATAACAGAGGAAGTCACAAACGGAATTGACGTGTCTATGTTTCCCGTGTTTCAGCAGGCTGGGTTTCCGGCATCCGTATACCTCGGCGTAATGCCCAACAGCCCACGTTTTCCTGCCGTTATTGAATATATAGAGTATCTTGCCGCTGAACAAAGTGTGGATGAACGTTTGGCCGGCTGATTACTTTAATCCCTACAAATGAAATATCCCCTGGCCGCGGCCAGGG
>JAAWRH010000003.1 GCA_022800935.1 Oscillospiraceae bacterium | reverse complement strand
AGTCTTTTTCATAAGAATCATTTCCTCCTAATTCTTTTTCCAGAGGGGGTGGTTTTTACGGATTGGCCTTGCGCCTTTCCGGTACATCTCTTATATGGATGTTACCTGGCCTGGTTTTGACATCTTTTGAATGCCTTTTTTGAAGATTTTTGAAAGATATTTTCAGGAGGAAACGGGAGAAAAGGACTTGTATATTTATGCAAAAAGGGCCTTCCGACAAAGCCGAAAAGCCCTTTTTGTTTTGATTGTCTTTTGTACGCTTTTGATTCGCCCTACCACTCCCCTGGTATCAGCCCTTCCATCCTCTCCAGAGGAAACGGAGGCGAAGCCAGTGGCTTTAGCGCAATAGACATCAGCTTTATAGGATTATCATCTGCGGCGATCCGGTTAGAGGAGAGCTGCCCACACCGCTTGCAGCGATGGATGATTGCCCACTCCCCACCCTTGCGGACCCATACGCCAATGGGCTCCATCACGCCGCCGCAGCCAGCAGCGCGGTCGCCTGGCTCATTGTCTACATGCAGACTGCTTAAACAGTTGGGACAGTGGTTTCTATGACCAGTACCGGCCTGCTCCGGAACAACTGTCTGTCCGCAGACCTTGCAGATAAAAGTATCACAGCAGGGATGGGTTTTATAGTAACCGTTAGTATGCCTGTTTTTCTTGTCTTTACAATTCATGCGCCCTCCGATAAGAGATTTTTCCTTCCTATGGGAGGTCCCTGCGCAACGAGTAATTTGTTTTTAGATTATTGCGCAACCCTCAGGTCTGGGACCTCCAGGGCTGACACTATTGCCTGATAATTTGTATTCTTCATGCAAAATCTCCTTTGTTATAGAAAAGTAGTAGTGATTTAAGTCCCTCTCCAAGGACGGTTTCCGGATGGAATACAGCAGATTCTATTCAGCAATGTCGAATCGGAGATCAGCGAGTGCTGCCCCTTGAAAACCTGTCACTTTCAAGAAAGCGGCCAAAGCTTTTCATTTGTTTGGGATTTCGCTTTTTAGCTAAAGTATGCGATTTCCTCTTCCGGTTTTTCCGCAGGTTGGATATCCGAGGCGTACAGCACCGGTCCTGTCTTTCCTTTGTAGGCCGGTGATGCCTCCAGCTTCAGCTGTGCCGTCACCATCACCCAGCTGTTCTTTTTCAGCTGGGCGGGGTTGTCCGTTTTGCACAGGAAGCCTATCATCTGGGCATCGTTGGCACAGCAGACCATGGCAATTCGCCCCGGTACAAAACAACCCCTGGGCAAACGGGTGGACTTGTAGACCATTCCCTTGAAGCGGATGGTCTTCCCCACATATTTGTCGGGGAATTCCGTCACATCCATATACCAAAGCCCGAAATCATCGTCGTCAATCTCAACGATATCTGCGTTGATGTCAAAGGGGAGCTCCTCGTCCTGAGGGTCGTCCATTACGCCCTGCTCCGATTCAAAGACCAGGCTGGCGGGACGGTTCACCGCCTTGATGGTCCGCCGGAAGGAATTCCTGGGCGTTTCGGCGGTGCAGCGGTTGAAGACCACCGTATCAGCGGTTTTGATCATCTCCATCATAATGGAGCGCATGTTGTTCAGGTATACCTCAAAGGTGCTGGCGTCAATCTGGCATATTACTTGGTACATCAGCCAGAGGGAGGGCAGCTTCATCTCCAGGAAGGCCGCCGAGTTCCACGTTCCGTTGAACTCAATCAGCACCCGCTCCGGCATGTATTTGTTCTGAAGCTGCTGAAGATATGCCGGGGTGAGCTGAGCCTCTTCCTCCACAACCACCATGTCCGCGTTGGCGTTGGCGGAACGGAGGAGCTTTTTATCGTATTCCTCAATTCCTTCTTCGCAGACAATGAGAAGGGTCCTTTCCCCTTGAGAGAATTCCGCGTCCTCCATCACGCCGCGTATAAAGCTGGTCTTTCCGCTTTCCAGAAAGCCGGTGATTAAATATACTGGTACTTCCATCTTCCGGGGCCCCTCTCTATCAGAAACGGTTCAGCAATTATCTTTTAAATCATTGCTGAGAAAACAGTAATATTTAACAGTTCCTTAGACGTTTACGCGGAACAGCGCGGAAATCACGTCTGTTTTCAGATCTGAGCCTATGACGCACAGCCGGCCGGTGACGTCCGCGGAGCCGGTGCGGATTTCGGATTCGCCGGGGACATAGTCAAAGTGAATCCAGCTTCCGTCCTCCGCGGGGAGGATGCCCTTGGCCCGCAGAATGACTCCTGCCCGGTTCTCGTCCAATCCGTCCAGCGCCTCCTGAATCTCCGCCTGGGTGTATTTCCGGGGCGTTTCCACACCCCAGCTGGTGAATACCTCGTCGGCATGGTGATGGTGGTGATGGTCATGATCATGGCCGCATCCGCAGGAGCATTCCTCGCCGTGGTCGTGATGATGGTGCTCATGTTCGTGTTCATCGTGGTGATGGTGCTCATGTTCGTGTTCATCGTGGTGGTGATGATGTTCATGTTCATCCTCCACGGCGTGGAGAAGCTCCTCCATCAGGACGTTTTTCTGCTCCATAGCAGCGAGAATCTGCTTGCCGTCCAGTTGATCCCAGGGGGTTGTGATGACGACCGCCTTTTCGTTGTGAGCCTTCAGGCTGGAAGCGCATTCCTCCAGCTTTTCCGCCGAAACCTTCTGGCTGCGGCTGAGGATAATGGTATTGGCGGATTCAATCTGATTGTTGAAGAATTCGCCGAAATTTTTCATATACATTTTGCTTTTGACCGCGTCTACCACAGTGGTGGCGCTGTTGAGGTGCACCGGTTCGCCGCCGTGCTTTACCCCCTGTACTGCCCGAATTACGTCGGAAAGCTTGCCGACACCGGAGGGCTCAATAATTACCCGGTCGGGGGCGAACTGGTCAAGCACCTTCCCCAGCGCCTCCCCGAAGTCCCCCACCAGGGAACAACAGATGCAGCCGGAATTCATCTCCGTAATCTGAATACCGGAATCCTTCAAAAATCCGCCGTCGATGCCAATCTCGCCAAATTCGTTTTCAATCAGCACCAGCTTTTCCCCTTGGAAAGCCTCCTGAATCAGCTTTTTAATCAGGGTGGTTTTTCCGGCCCCCAAAAAACCGGAGATAATGTCTATTTTAGTCATATCCGTTCCGCCTTTCCTTAACCTTTATACTGACCGGTCCCTTCCGCAAAGGGCCAGTTTTTTGCTAATCTTTATTATACACCTGGAAGGTATAAAAAAGCAAAGGATTCTCTGTGAATTTTTTTATTCTTTTTTCCCCTTTACTGATACCGGCGCCGATTCCATTGAATCGTGGACCAGATAGGATAAGGTCATCAGGCTGTCCCCCATGTGGACGTTTTCCACCACAATGTCCTCGTGTTCTATCGCCAGGTCATAGTGGGAAAAATTCCAGAAGCCCCGAATCCCCAGGCTAATCAGCAGCTCTGATACCATCACTGCCGCCTCCTTGGGAATGCAGAGAACCGCGACAGAGGGCTTTTCCCGCCGGCAGAAGGATTCCAACTCATCCATTCCCATGACCTTCATGCCGCCGATATGGGTCCCGATGACCGCTGGATTGTTGTCAAAAAGCCCGGTCAGCCGAAAGCCCTTTGTCTCAAAATCTATGTGCAGCGCCAGGGTGCGGCCCAGGTTTCCGGTTCCAATCAGAACTGCGCTGAGGGGCTGATCCAAACCAAGAATTCTGGCAACCTCCTGAAAAAGGCTCTCCACCCGGTAGCCATACCCCTGCTGTCCAAAGCCTCCGAAGCAGTTCAGGTCCTGCCGTATCTGCGAGGCCGTCAGTCCCATTACGTTTGCCAGCTCCCGCGAAGATATATGGTCTCTCCCTTGCCGCATCAGCTCGCTCAAAAAACGATAGTAACGGGGGAGGCGGCGGATTACGGAAATGGACACATTCTCATTTTTTGCCAATTCGATGATACCTCCCTGCATTTTATAATGGTTTCTGTAATGAAACTATTTTATATCACTTTTGCAAAAAAATCAAGTAATAGGAGGTTATGTCCATAAATATCAAGTATTTTCCGCCTGACAGCTGACAGCCTTCGGCTACAGAATATCCGCCGGAAGGCGTATATCCCCTTTCGGAACCTTTTCCCACCGAAAAATTTCCGCCAGTTCCTCCGGCGTCATCCGTCCCCGCCTGGGAATCTGCCCGGCGAGGAACGCCAGCAGCCCGACAATGTCCTCCGGTGAAAATCTCTGCTGCAGCGCCGACAGGTCGAGGGATTGATCCCGCTTGGAAAGCCGGTTCCCTGCCGGGTCCAGAAGCAGGGGAATGTGGTAAAACTCCGGGACAGGAAAGCCCAGCTTTTGGAACAGCCAGATTTGAATGGGGGTGGATTCCAGCAGGTCCCGGCCACGGACTACCTGGTTTACCCCCATCAGGCCGTCGTCCGCCACCACTGCCAGCTGATAGGCGTATACCCCGTCGGCACGGCGGATGACAAAATCCCCGCAGTCCGCAGGCAAGAAGGCGGAAAACACACCCTGCACCCCATCGGTGAAGGAGACGGTTTCCGCCGGAACACGGATGCGGCTGGCAGGCTTGCGGAGCTTCCCTCTTTCCCTGACCTCCTCCGGCGAAAGACCCCGGCAGGTTCCGGGGTAGATAACCCTTCCGTCGGACAGGTGGGGAGCTGAGGCCGCATGAAGGGAGGCACGGCTGCAAAAGCAGGGGTAGATTTCCGAGGTTTGTTCCAGCCTTTGGAGACAGTCCCCATAGATGGAAAAACGCTCACTTTGATAATAGGGCTGGTGAGGTCCCCCGGCGCTGCCTCCCTCGTCAAAGGAGAGGCCAAGCCATTCCAGGTCGGCCTCCAGCTGGTCTGCGTAATGCCGGGGACTGCGTTCCAGGTCCAGGTCCTCAATGCGCAGGATGATCTTCCCCTT
The DNA here is from genome assembly GCA_022800935.1 of Oscillospiraceae bacterium. GTDB lineage: Bacteria > Bacillota > Clostridia > Oscillospirales > Ruminococcaceae > UBA1405. The sequence continues at coordinate 140,001 of JAAWRH010000003.1, read as the reverse complement.
GCGGGACCTGGCGGAGGCCCAGGCCAGAAGGGCGCAGAAAACATTCCCCAAGTGCATCCGCCCGCTGGGGGTAGGAGCAAAGCGCCCGACAGGGCAGGGTTCGGACAGTGAAGCCATGGCGATCATCTCTCCCGTTTTTTAGATAAGGATAGCACAAGACAGCAGGAGATGCAATCCCAACAAGCTTGTTAGTGTTTTCCAAGCCTGACCGGATGCCTGCGCGTCTGGTCCAACGCGCCTGACAGCATGGACTTATGCTGTCAGGCGGTCGCTTCTGGATTGGAGGGAAATTTTCGAGGCTGACGCTCCGTGTGATGGGGTGTATGATAATAATTGATTTGTGCTGTTTGCGGGCATAACGCACCGTATACTTCCACGGAAAGTGCTTCGGCCGGTGGCCGGTAAAGGCGCAGCTTTTATTACTCATATTTCATCCGGCCTGCCGGTATATTCCCCAAACGCTTTCAAAATTGCGTCCGCTTTTTTTCTTAATCCGTCTGCGTAAGTCATAGTAACACAACCTCTCTTGTATTTGCAAAAATACCCCCTCGTCAGCGGGACAAATGGAGCTGTCCAGGAACCAGTGTGGGGATTATATCCCCTTAATAAAAAGGATTATAACCCCCATACTAAAGGATGTCAAACAGGGGGTGTTATTGTATGATACGGTTTGATAAATTGTGGATCGTTATGCAGGAGCAGGGTGTGTCTACCTACCAGCTTAGAGAGAGGTGCGGCATTGACAGCAAAACGATCCGGCGGCTTCGCGCGAATGAAAATATGGAAACGAAAACCTTAAACAAGCTATGCGCCGTTTTGCATTGCGGTTTGGGGGACATCGCAGAATACATTCCCGATAAAGATACACAAAAAAATTAGTGCCGTCCCGGTAGGAATGGGACGGCATTTCTGCGTCACCGTTCCGGTTTCTTCTTTCTGATGATTGTTGCAGCGCTCTGTCTGTGTTTGCAGCGCCCCAAATTTTTTCAGCAGGCCGTTCACACTCTGCCGGATTTCGGCACAGCCCGGCCGCTGATGTTGACGAGCGTTACAGCGCCGATCCTTTTCTAGGGACGAAAAACTGCTCCATATCCACACCCTCATAGGTGAGCAGCTTGATCTTCTTTTGCAGGCCGCCGGCGTAGCCGGTCAAACTCCCATTGGAGCCAACAACCCGGTGACAGGGGACGATAATCGAAATCGGATTATGCCCCACAGCCCCTCCCACTGCCTGGGCGGACATTCCGGACAGGCCCCACTCTGCCGCGAGGCGCTTTGCGATTTCCCCGTAGGTCGTTGTTTTTCCGTAGGGAATCTGCCGAAGAAGTTCCCACACAGAGAGTTGGAATGGAGACCCGATCATCTGGACAGGCGGCATGAAGTCGGGCTCATGCCCGGAAAAGTAAATGTCCAACCACCGCTTCACATCCGCGAGCACCGGCGTCTCCCGTTCCTCATGCTCTTTATCCAGGCCGAGCGCATAGTACTTTCCGCCTTTGAACCACAGGCCGGTCAGCCCGACCTCATTGCAAGCCAAAAGAATTTCCCCCGTCGGGGATTGATAGATATTTGTGTATTGCATTCCGCTATTCCTCCTTTACCACAGGTTCGCCGCAGGGCAGCTGTACTCTGCCCTTCCGCCGGGACTGGCAGGGCGTATTTCACCTATTGGAAATTTGTTCGCACGCTGCTTCAAGTGGATATTATCATATAACCGGAGAAATTACAACACAATTATCTCCGGTTTTTCATATACGGGCAACAGATAATATAAGTTATATCTGATAAAATTATTAAATTTTAATTGACTAACATTTACACTGTATGCTATTCTGTATTAAGAGAGGAGTTGACAGTTATGGTAATTCGAGAGAACTATTTAGCGAAGATACGCCCTTTTATCGGCAAGGACATCATAAAGGTACTCACCGGCATCCGCCGCAGCGGCAAAAGCGTCCTGCTGGAACAGATTCGTGACACGATCAAGAGTCATCTACCTCAACTTCGAGGATTTGGGCAATCAACACCTGTGCGAGTACAATGCCCTGCACGATTATATATCTGAAAAAATCGGCGGCAGTCAAGAGCAGTTTTACCTGTTTTTCGATGAGATACAGGAGGTGCAGGGCTGGGAGAAGGCAGTCAATTCCCTGCGGGTGAAATTCCATGCGGATATCTATATCACCGGCTCAAAAGTCAGGACATCAATGGAAAAAAGATACTGAAGGTCAATGAGAAATACTATGTGGCAGACCACGGACTGCGTGAGGCGGTTATCGGTGAAAACCTGCAAAATGTGGAGATTATTCTGGAAAATATCGTGGGGTTGGAGCTGCTGCGCCGGGGCTACAAGGTCTGCGTCGGCCGTGTCGGCACAAAGGAAATCGACTTTGTGGCCGAGAAACAGGGGAACAAGCTGTATGTCCAGGTTTGCTATCTGCTGGGCGGCGAATCCACCATCCGGCGGGAATTCGGTTCGCTGCTGGAGATCAGGGACAACTATCCGAAGCTTGTTTTGTATCAGGAGGGTCCCTTCCGCGGGAACTATGAGGGGATTCCCGCGGTGCGGATTGAGGATTGGCTGATGGGGGAAGACGGCATCTGACAGGCCGGATAACCCGTCTGTAAATGAAAAAATCGGCTTGCAAAACCATGGATACAGGTTTTGCAAGCCGATTTTTATATAACTTTAAGGAAGCTTAAAAGCAGTCCTGACAGATTGCTCAAGCGGGCATCAATAAAATGGCGGAAAATAAGGACTCTCCGGAGCCGAGCCTGGAGCTTCCGGAGCGGTTCCCTCCGGAATTGTTTCCGCTGGGGGTGCCAGGGGAACTGGAGGGGGTTGGGGGACTGGGGGAACCTCCTGCGGGGGCGTTTCCGGCGGGAGAGTTTCGGGAGGCGCAGGGGGCTGCTCCTCCGGTATGCAGCGCCGCGCACCCTCAATGTGCAGCAGACGTATTTTGGCGAAATTATAGGTATCCAGAGGGCGGCAGTCAGCGTCTATGCTGTGGGCCGCTACCCGTATTCCCTCATAGGTGGGCGGATTGGGGACCTCCACCACGATGACTGTGTGGTAGAAGTCCCCGTTTTCATCCCCAAACTGGATGACATCTCCGGGCTGTGCGGATTCTATCCCGGCCTCGGTGGCAAAGGGGCCCGCGCCCTGGTTCTGGAGCAGAAAGTTATAGAGATATTCCACCCCTGTCCAGGAGGCGGTCCGATCGTTTCCGGACAGATAAAACCATCCGAAGGTTGGGGTATAGTTCATAACGCCCGTCCCCGCAAAGAGGCACTGGGAGACAAAGTTGGTACAGTCTCCTCCAAGCTGGGAAAAGCTTAGAAATTCCGGATTTCTTCGATAGGCCCAGTAGTGGGCATAGGCAACGGCTTTTTCCCGCTGATACGGGATTGGAACACAGACTTCCGGCATAGAATCGCCACACCCTTTCATGATTTGGTTTATGGTTCCCTGGCACTAAAAGGGGCTGTTATAAAAGGGTATGCGGGAGGAATGGGGAAAATGACAGCCGGAGGGGGAACTTTTCGGAGCGTTGCAGGGGGCGGTGGAACTGTCAACCCGGACCGATCCCCAATGCGCTTGATCGGGGACTCAAGATGAAATTTGTAGAGCTCAAAACCGCAGGAATAAGAGCGGTCTCCTGCTGGGAGATACCGACAGGAAATGTTTTATTGCCATGAAATTTTAATCTGTCTGCCGCTCTGGGCGCAGTCCTTCAAGTACAGATTGATTAAGGTTTGATATGGAATGCCCGCACTTTCAGATTGCTTTTTGAAGTAGTCTATTGCGTCATTGTCAATGTTGATGGTAATTTGTCTCTTCAACGGCTTTGCATAGGGATTTTTTTTGGCGTTGGAAAAATCATATTCACTTTTCACGATTATCACCTCATTTTCCGTAATACAGGCTTTCTGTTTTGGTTGCTTTTCTTGCTGAAATAATACGGATTACTGTTTCTGAAGCCCTGCAGCAATGACAGACTACAAGCAGATTGGCCCTATTGCTTAGGCCGAGAATAATAAATCTTTCTTCCTCCTCTGAATGCTCCGGGTCATCAATTACCAGTGCTTCATTGTCATAGAATACCGTTTGCGCTTCTAAGAAAGATATTCCATGCTTTTTTGGGTAATGCGATTCTTGTTTTCGTCCCATTCAAACTTTATCATATCCGTAATTATATTACAATTATTTGTCAAGTGGGTATACAGTTAAAATCGCTTTGTCAGAAAGTTCCGGCAGGGCGATCAATATTCAGATTGCACATACTTACGGGAATATATTTGTTTATAATGTATATTTACGGGAATATGAAAAAATGATATCATTTTGTTGTTTCTATAGAGGGGGACTGAAGAGGGGGACTGAAAAAAATGCCTGTATCAAAAGCACAACAAAAGGCGGTTCATAAATATGTAAAAGCGAATTATGACAGACTTGAGTTGACCATGCCCAAAGGCCGCAAGGCTGAAATCAAAGCCTATGCAGAATCTCAAGGTGAAAGCGTAAATGGTTTTTTGAACCGCCTGATAGCCGAAGCAATGGCCCATGAAGGAGGTGAAAAAGGCAAGAACTGAGAAAGAGCTCAAAGATACACGGTGTTAATCATATATGAACTTCTCTGCTTAATCAGCGAAAAAATAGGGGGAAAGGAAATGGTTGAAGTTATGACAGATAAGCAATTCAAAACAATTTTGGAAATGGTAGGCATGATTCTTGATGGTTGTCAAGATTTGGCAGAAGCAAAAGAAAAGGTACAAAAACTAATTGAGGACCAGAGCGATGGAAAAAAGGAAGATTAAAAAGAGGCAAAGGCTCAAGAGAAATCTTAAATTCTCCGTCCTCTGTTTTTGGAGGAGGCCGGAGTGTGGGGCGGCCCCACGAAACAAACCGGAAGGAAGAGCAGTGCGCCGGTTTTCATGGTAAAATAGTTACGACGATGGCGGGGACTTTAGGTTCTCTGCTTCCCGTTATCGGCAAAAAGTTAAGTACCATGAAAAAATCAAAAGTCAAGGGTTAGGGTGGAGATTTTTTCCGCAGAAAAAATACTACCCGGCCTTGACTTTTGATTTAGACGGAGCGTCAGACAGAGGGAGTTATCCTTACAAAAAGTCTCCCAGAGCAAACCTGGGAGGTGTGTAAAAACTGTGTATAGTACCGTGTTTTTCCGTTGCTTTCTATGACTTTTTATGTGCTTGCTTTATTCAAATCAATTCTCGAAAATTGGCTTAATATAGCCAAAAGCAGCTTTATCAAAAGAGAAAACCGGGCGAAAGAATCACTCGGTTTTTAGTCGGAGTGGCGGGACTCGAACCCGCGGCCTCTTGGTCCCGAACCAAGCACGCTACCAAACTGCGCTACACCCCGCAATATAGATTTAGACAGCAGATAAATTATAGACTTTTTTTGCTGGTTTGTCAATGGCTTTCCTGAGAAGTTTTCAAAAAGGAGTTCAAAAAGATATGTGGCAGTTTTTTATCGACAGCGCAATGAAATCCGCCGAGACGGGCGTCGCCCCTTTGCCCTTTGTCCTGGTCGGGATGCTCCTCGGCGTCCTGCTTCTGGTCATTCTTCTTCCCTTTATCCTCCTCCCACTCAGACGGGCCATGAAGCGTGAGGAGAAGCAGCGCGCCAAACGCCGCCCCAGGGAAGAATAACCGGGACTATGCCCGGCGCGGCAGGGGACGGATGGATTACTTGTGATACTTTGTGTTGGCCGCTATGGAAAAGGCCCTGTAAATCTGCTCGCAGAGCATCACCCTGGCCAACTGATGGGGGAAGGTCATCGGCGACATGGACAGCCGAAGCTCTGTCCGCGCCTTCACCTGCTCCCAAAGGCCGAAGGAGCCTCCGATGATAAAGACAATCTCACTTTTCCCCTCCACGGCAGCTTTCTGTATCCGCCTGGACAGTTCCGGGGAGTCCAGCTCCTTCCCCTCAATGCAGAGGGCAACCGCCAGCGCCCCCGCCGGGATGCGGGACAGTATGTCCTGACCTTCCTTTTCCAGCCCTGTCTGAATCTGGGCAGGGGAGGGGGAATCCGGAAGGCGGTACTCCGGCAGTTCCACAATGGTAAAGCGGCAGAAAGCGCTCAGCCGCTTGGCGTATTCGCTGCAGGCATCCCTCCAGAAGCTTTCCTTCAGCTTGCCCACCGCTAGGATGGTGACGTTTATCATAGGGCCACCGCCGGGCTGGGCTCGCTTCTGCGGGCAGCCTGCAAACTGAATTCCGCCGCCCCAATGCCTGCCTCGGACATTTTAGCGTATGCGGTTTGGAGGGCAAGCTCCGGCATGTTGTTTTCCTTGCTCAGGTGGCACAGTACAAACTGAGTGGCGCCGCTCTTGGCCAGCTCCACCAGATAGCTGGCGCAGTCCTGGTTTTCCAGGTGTCCCCGCCTGCCGCTGATCCGGCGCTTCAGGTGATAGGGGTAGGAGGAGCACTGAAGCATGGCGCTGTCGTAGTTGGATTCCAGCATGACAAGACTGCATCCGGCCAGCCCGGTCCTCACCGTGTCGGTGACGGCGCCCAGGTCGGTGGCAATCCCGATGGAATGACCGTCCTCTGTCTCAATGCGAAAGCCCAGACTATGTACGCTGTCATGGGGGGTGTCGAAGGGGATAACCAGCATTCCCCCCACCTCGGTGGGGGAGGCTATTTCAAACAGAGGACAGTCCGGGTGTACGCAGCTGTGCCGGACCAGATAGTCAAGCACCTCGCGGGAGCTGTATATGGGCAGCTTATAACGCTTGGTGAAGACGGAAAGACCCTTGATGTGGTCGGAATGCTCATGGGTGATCAGGATGCCGTTGAGGGCCTCCGGGGAGAAGCTGAGCTCTGTCAGCGCCCCGACAATCGCCTTGCAGCTGACGCCTGCATCCACCAGCACTGTCCCGCCCTTGCTGGAGACAAGGGTGCAGTTGCCGCTGCTGCCGCTGAATAGGGGATATAAATAGGTCATGGATGTACGAACCTCTTTCTGATAATGGCTTTCCATTGAGGGAAGGCTTATGTGATGTCAAAATAGGCGTATGTCTTTCCGCCAATCGGAAGATGGCTGAACTTACGTTCGTTTCCCGTGTGAAACGCAACAGGACACTGTCCTTTGGATTTTTCCAAACGGACAGTGTCCATAATTGATATGCTCCTATGTGAAACATCCGGGAGGCACCGTCACAGAATCTGTCCAATGGGCTCCAGTGGGATGTTCTGGGGAAAGGATATCTTTTGGATATCCGCGCCCAGGCCGATGAATTTCTCCACAATGTTTTCATAGCCCCGTTCAATGTGCTGGATATCCTCAATCTCGGTGACGCCCTTGGCACAGCAGGCTGCAATCAGCATGGCCGCCCCGGCCCGCAGGTCGGTGGCCTTTACCGGCGCGCCGCACAGCTCGCGAACCCCCTGTATCACCGCCACAGGCCCGTCAACCCGAATATCCGCGCCCATGCGGCACAGCTCCTCGGTATAGCGGAAGCGGTTGGGCCAGATGCCCTCGGTGATAATGCTTGTCCCCCCTGCCAGGGAGAGCAGAGCGGCCATCTGCGGCTGCATATCGGTGGGGAAACCAGGGTGGGGAAGGGTTTTGATGCTGAGAGGAGAGAGGGGGCCTGTCCGCAGAATGCGGAGAAAGTCATCGTGCTCCTCTATTCTGGCCCCGGCCCGGTCCAGCTTTTCGGTGATGGATTCCAGGTGCTTGGGGATAACGTTTTTGATGAGAACATCGCCCCCGGAAGCGGCGGCGGCCACCATAAAGGTGCCGGCCTCGATCTGGTCGGGGATGATAGAATAGGCGGTTCCGTGGAGCTCCTCCACACCGTGGATTTTAATGACGTCGGTGCCCGCGCCGCGGACATCCGCGCCCATGGAGTTGAGGAAGTTGGCAAGGTCTACGATATGGGGCTCCTTGGCGGCATTTTCCAGGACAGTGACGCCCTTGGCTTTCACCGCGGCCAGCATGGCGTTGATGGTACCGCCAACGGTGTTGCTGTCAAAGTAAACATGTCCGCCCAGCAGTCCGCCGGAGGCCTCGCCGGCCCTGGCGTTGATCATGCCACGGTCCAGGTTTACCTTTACATTCATGGCCTCAAAGGCCTTGATGTGCTGGTCGATGGGCCGGACCCCGAAGTCGCAGCCGCCGGGCATGGCCACGCTCGCCCTGGAGCAGCGGCCCAGCAATGCACCCAGAAAATAATAGGACCCCCGCATCCGGCGGGCCAGGTCATAGGGGACAACAGGGAGGATGGTGTTGGACGCGTCAATTTCCAGGGTAGTCCGGTCCAAAAGCTTTACCTGTACGCCCATATCCCGCAGGATATGGACCAGGGTACTGACGTCGCTGACTCTTGGTACGTTCTCTATAATACAAGGGCCATTGGATAATATGGCTGCCGGAATGATGGCAACGGCGGCATTTTTTGCCCCGCTGATGGTGACTTCCCCATGGAGGGGGATGCCGCCGTGAATTACGAACTTATCCATTCGGCACTCTCCTTAATTTCTTAGGCTTTGGGCAGTACCGCGCAAAAACGATGGTACAGACGCACAGCCGGGGGTTTTAGGGTTTGCGTCAGATTGTATTAAAATTCCGATGCACTGTCGATAAAGGGATTTTCATGCAATATGACGTAAAAATCTGCCGGCAAAGGCTGCGGCTGTTTTTGTGAGATTCTGCTGCTATTATTATAACACCATTGTAACGAAATTAAAAGCAAAACTTTAAAAAATTGTGCCATTTATTTTAGGCAAACCACACAAAGGAATGAAAAGGAAACTATAAGTAAAGCATAAAAAAGATTGAAATACTGACCTGTATAAACAAAGTGCGACAAATAAAAGCAGGGAAACCGGGCTTTATGCCTCACCGGCCCTTTGCGCAGAAACGGCCGCCCCCATCCGGGCAGCCGTTTCCATTACAGACAATTTCGCTTTTAATACAAAACCAGCCCGGAATCGTCACAATGAATATTACACATCTTGGTCTGGGTGGAGATGATGGTGGACTCCCGGCTGACCGTTACATGGGTAATGGGGTAGATGTCTCCTGCCTTTACAAAGCACTTGCTCATATCCCGCCGCTGGTTGTCGAGCTTCTCCAGCTTTTTCTGGGCCACCGAGTACTGCATCCGCACCACCGAAAGCCGCAGCTTCATCTGGGTATAGAGGGCCTTCATCTGAACGTTGTCCTCCGCGTTGTTGCGCTCCAGATAGGACACGTTCTTTTCCAGCTCCTCCCGGTCCCGCTGGAGGCGTTCCACCTCCGTCACAATCTGGTCCCTCTCCATCAGGATGCTGGGGGTGGTGCCGATGATGATGGTGGTGGTCCGGTGGGAACGGTTGCCGATGATTTTAGCCTCAACGCTGTTGCAGGCCATAATCGTGCCGCCGATGATAACCCCTCTCCCAGAGGTGACGTTTACCAGGTCGTTGGCGGTTACAGTGCAGTTGATCAGGCTCTCCGAAAACAGCTTTCCGCCGCATTGGACGGTACAGTTTTCCAAAAACTTACAGGTGATGTCGCCCTTGGCATCCAGCATGCCGTGGCCGTTTCCGTTCATGCCGTTGTAAATCTGGATATTGCCCCCCGCGATGATGGTGGCCCCCTCCAGAATTCCCTGAATGACCACGTTGCCGGTCGCCTTGATGATAAACCGGTCCAGGACATCGCCCTTTATCACAACGTCGCCCAGCATATCGATATTGCCTACGGAGTTATCCACATCTCCGGGAATGGTGAGCAGGTTGATAATGGTAAAGCGCCCGTTGGAAAAGCTGACATGCCCATCTACGGCGGCTACCAGGGCGGTGCCTTCCTCATTCATGGTGGTATTTTTGCCCATGGGAACCTTGGCGGGGGATCCGTCCCGTCCCTGAACGGTATCGCCGGACACGTCCTTTCCGGGGACCGCCTCGGTGGGGAGGATGATGTCGCAGATGACGTCCCCTTCGCGGATGTGGCGGATCCAGTTCAGGTCCCGGTAGTCCACGGTGCCGTCCTCCCGCAGGGAGGCGCTGGCACTGTGCTCGCGGGAGATGCGGTCAATAACGCTGCCGTCCTCCCCGTCCACCGGTGGGATGCCGTGGGCGATTTCCACGGCCTGAAGGTATACCTTCCCCCTGACAATGTGTTGGATCATGGCGTCGTCCACACCGAAGGACACCCCGTTTTTCCGCAGCTCCTGGAGGATATCGCCTTCCGTCACCTCGGCCCCGCCGTTGATTGGCGGAAACAGAAACGCCCAAGCGGCCATCTTATCCTTGGAAACCCCCACGTTGCAGGAACCCCTTCTGGACATCGCCATCTCGGCCCCCTGTCCGCGGTTTCCAGGCCCCGCCGCCTCGGAAAGGGAAAGGTCCTTTAACACCTCGCCTGCCTCATTCTGCTGCTGATCGATAAAGATGCGGCAATAAAGGTCCGGCTCGATGTTGCGGTATGTAAAGGTATTGTATAAAACGGGAAAATTGCGCAGATTACCCACTGGCTGTCTGGCCAGTGTGCGGCGGAGCACCTCCAGATTGTTTCTTCCTGTCCGCATAATGGCGGAGGCGGGGACGCCGGAGTCCTTTCCGCCGGAGGCGCCTGTTCCCTGGTATGAGGAGCGCTCGCCGGAAAACGCTTCGTTTTCCAGGTCGTCCTCCGCCTCCTTCTTGGCAAAGAGGCCCCCTAAAAGGGATTTCAACCCCTTCGGCTTCTGCGGGCGTTCCGCCCCCTTCAGATCGTCGTTATCGATCAAGCCTCTTCACCTCCGTCTGCTTTCTGGCTGGCCTTTGTCAGCACCTCCAGCAGCGAGTCCTGCTCAATGGGCTTAAACAGAAAATCATTGCAGCCCATCTCCTTGGCCTCCTCAATGGTGTCGTCATAGGCGAGAGAGCTGATAAAGATAATTTTCGCATTCGGGTTCAGACTGAGAATTTCCTTGGCGCATTCAAAGCCATCCATTCTGGGCAGAATAATATCCATTGTGATCAGGTCCGGCTTCAGCTCCTTGTAGGCCTCAATGGCCTCCTCGCCGCTTTTGCAGTACCGGACCAGCTCAAATTCCGTTCCCTCCAGGAAAAACTCCATTTCGTTATACACAAATTTGGAATCGTCAACCACCATCAACTTGATGCTCATTGTAAACCGCTCCCTACTTTCTATTTAAAATTTTATTTATTTGTATAAATGCCCTGAATTTCCGCGGGACCCTTAGGGGTCTGATAATGCAGGACAAAGGCGTTCTGGTCTTTTTCCGTTTTGTAAAATGGGGAAGGCAGATACCGGGGCATGGAAAAACGCAGAGAGGACTTTTCCCGGCGGTTCAGCTGGGATATCATATGGCCGCAGATGATATTGAAATATTCCCGCGTATATTCGCCCACTTCATCCGCATCCTCTACCGGGCGGCGCTTCATCTTCTGAGCGATTTCCAGCAGCAAGGCATTATCCGCATGATAGACCAATGTAAAACCATCTGTTCCGGTTATTTCAGTGATCAGAGCAGAAACCGTGCCCTCATCGGGCGGACAGCCGGCGCTGGTCCTCTCCATGTCAATTCCTGCCATACGTTTGGTCATACTGACAATTACATCATCCAACAATTCCTGCATGCTTTCCCATGGAACCATTTGCTCTCACATCTTTTCTCATTAAAATTGTATCTGATTTTGCTGACAGCTGGCAGTCCTTTTATCCATTTTACCAACTATTCGGATTTTTTGCAATACATATGGAGATGAAATTCTATTTTCCGTTATTTTACACAAACATTTTATGTGAACAATGGGTGAAATGTTTAGTCATTTTGAAAATAAATACTGATTCATATAAAGCACTTACATTTTTGTGATGTGTATTAACCATATAAAGATTTTATTTCATTTCGGTCTGACAATTACTTTAGGCATTTTGCCCATAGCTGAGGATAGAAGCCGGCTCTCGTCCCTTGATTTCCAGTTCGCAATGCGATACAATAAAAGCAGTGGGGCATTGCTCCACAGACCGGATATTTGGCGGATAAATACTGCGGAATCAGGAGGCGTATATGAAAAACAAATCAACAATACGGTCGGGGCTCCGGGGGCGGTTCTTTTACTTTCTGGCAGGTCTTTTTGTGCTTTTTTCCACAGCGGCGCGGGTTTACGCGGCGGACCTTCCGGACCCCATGGCGGATTTCTATGTCAACGACTACGCGGACGTTCTCTCCCAGGACACGGAAGACCACGTCATAGAGATAAATGATTCCCTGTATGCCCAGACCGGCGCGCAGGTAGTGGTTGTGGTCCGGGATTTCCTGGACGGAATGGACATTGAGGATTACGGCTATAACCTGTTCAATCAGTGGAAAATAGGTTCCGATGAGGAGGACAACGGCGTCCTGCTCCTCCTTGCCATAGGGGAGGACGACTACCGGATCACCCTGGGCAGGGGCGCGGAGAGCATCCTCAGTATGAACTTTCTGACCGCTGTGCGGGACCAGTGCCTGGAGGAGCCCTTCAGCGCCGGGGATTACGACAGCGCCGTCACCCAGACTGTTGACGCAATCGCCGCCAAGCTGGCGGAATACTATAAGGCTTCCCTTCCGTCGGGGATCCACGCCCCGGAGGAGGAACCTGGCCGGGTTGGAGAATCTTCTCTGTTGGAAGCGGTTATCATTATTATTTTAATCATCACTGTCTTTGTCGGATTTTTCAGCTCGTACACTCCTTTTGGCCGTTCCCGGCGCTCGTGGAGGAATATGCCCCCTCCGCCTCCTCCGCCTTTTCATGGACCGGGCGGTCCTAGGGGTCCTAAGGGCCCTGGCGCTCCCGGCAGGCCGGGCGGATTTATGGGTGGTTTTGGCGGACCGGGAGCCTTTGGTGCCCATCCACCCCGTTCCGGAAGGGGACCCGGCGGCGGTCATTCAGGCGGCGGTTTCTCCGGCGGGGGACGCTCCGGTGGAGGACATTCTGGGGGCGGACGTTCCGGCGGCGGAGGAAGCTCCAGAGGGGGGGGGATTGGCAGGCATTGATGGAGGAAAATGACAGGCGGGAACCTTTCAGGGCAGTGTTTTCTGCACCTGGGGGTTCCGCTATTGACGGCGTTGAGATTTATAATGGCAGTTGCTTCAGCATGGGTGTATCATCTTGCTATGAAGGCAGTAATAAGATAGAAAAATGAGGCGAAATCGTTTTACATTAAGGATATTTTATCATGGACTATAAATTTTTATCGCAAACCTATGGTCAAGCCTATGATTCAGAAGCAGGACCTTGGAATCTTTCCCTTGCAAATAAATACCTAGAGTATATGTTTACTAGATTTTTTGAGGAAAATTTTAAAGTTACAAAAGGAGATGATATCTGTAATATAGGAATAGGTGCAGGATATTGGGATAGGTACTTATCTTATCAGTTAAAAGAAGGAAGTCTGACAAGTATTGATATTGATCCATTGTCGTGCCATCAATTAAGAGAATGTCTAATCAATGAAAAGAATCCAAATAAAGTCAACATCATCAACAGCGATATCATGTTGGTGGAAAATATGGCACAGCAATTTGAAATTATAACAATGGTTGGCTCCACCCGCAAAGAAATTAATCTTTATGATTCTGTTTTTGAAAAAATTTTCTCCTTTCTGAAAAATCAGGGGAGCTTATATTATCAAACATTAGACCATAGGGAAAGAAAAGAAGATTTTATTTCTGTATGTAAGAAAAACGGAATGAAAATTGAAAATTACCTGCTTGATAACAGCTATGGTTTTAGAGCCCAGTATTGGAAGGCAATAAAAAAATAAGGTGAAATCAAAAATACAGGAGTATCACAAAATGATGGAAGAATGGAAAAAATATTTCCCGCCGCATATTTTACAGCGGGGACAAAATTATTTTGAAGAAGGCAGAGTATTCGGTCTGAAGAAGACACAGAAAGGGTACAAAGCATACGTAAAGGGAAGCGAGGATTACGATGTAGAAATCCTGCTCCAAAACGAAGAAATTGATGAAATGTTCTGCGACTGCCCTTACGCGGCAGAGGGGGAGTGTTGCAAGCATATGGCGGCAGTGCTGTATGCCATTGAAGAGGAAGACCCAGAGCTGGAGAAAGCTGTAACTGAAGAGGGTGGCAGAATTTCCAGCGTCATTGCGCTGATCCCTGAAAAGGAACTCCGCAGCCTGGTTTTATCCTTGGCACAGGAGGATAAATCGCTGCAAAATGCCCTCCTTTCAAAATATTCAAAATCCCTGGAGCCCTGGCAGATAAAATCCTTTCAGGATGAGTTTTTTGCCATTATTGAAGATGTCTCCGACAGACACGGATTCATAGATTATAAAAATGCGTCCTTCTTTGAACACCGGGCGGAGAAGTTTCTGGAAAGACGCGTTGGTGTCCTGATAGAGAAAGGGCAGTTCCGGGAAGCCTTTGAGGTTTCCAAAATGGTTTATACACAGCTGGGCAGCTTGGAGATAGATGATTCCAACGGAACCATTATGACCATTGCCGGGGATTGCTGCCAAATTTGGAGCAGTATTTTCCAGCAGTGCAGCAAAGAGGAAGAGCAGGAAATGTTTAAATGGATACTGGACTGCTTGGAGGACTCCCTTGCCAGCTATCTGGAAGAAGGCCTGATCGATTTTTGGATGAATGAGTTTCCGGAAAAGGAGCAGCTTCTGCAAAAGCTTGACTTCCTGGACAGCCGGATAGAAAGGCTAAGGTCCGGCCCGCAGAACAGCTGGTCTAATGATTATGATATTCAGTCGGCTCTGATGAAACGCCTCAAGGTGATGGAGCAGCTGGAATGTTCCAGAGACGAGATGGCGAAATTTATGGGAAAGTACCATCAATATTCTGATGTACGCCAGTGGGAAATTGATTTAGCTGTTAAGGAAACACGTTATAAAGACGCAATCAGCCTGTTAAAGGAAAGTAAGAGCCTGGACTGCGGGCATGCCGGGCTGGTGGCGAAATACAGCAAACAGCTCATGGAACTGTACCAAAGCTGCGGACAGACAGAGAAATATAAAAAGGAGCTTATCGACTATGTCATTCAAAAAAATTATCTGGAAATGAACTATGTCTTAAAGCTGAAACAGGTCTGCACCTCGGAGGAATGGGAAAAATACCGTACACTGCTTTTGAAAAAGACCGACAGCTCCTTCCGATATGAGTTAATGGAAAAAGAGGGAATGTACCGGCAGCTATTGGATGAAATCATTTCCCGCAAATCTATCTACCCTTTGGACCAATATGAACGCGTTTTAAAGGACAAATTTCCGGATGAAGTCAGGGATATGTATTTAAATTTTGTGAAATCACAGGCGGAAAATGCCTGTGACCGCAAGACGTATTATGAATTGGCAGCCTACTTGGCAAAGGCCGCCAAATATCCCGGCGGCAGGCCCCTTGCCGAGGCGATAGCGGCAGAATGGCGTGTTTCGTATAAAAGAAGGCGCGCCATGATGGAAGAATTGGACAAAGCAGGGTTTGCTGAAAAAGTCAGAGTTTATCTGTAATTGTCCTTCCAGGCTGTTTTATCTGGGGAAATTGTATTGCTATTTGTGTAGTAAATTATGAAAGGACTTGAAACATATGCAGGCAGTCCATTACCAAAACAATCAAATTCCAGCGGTGTCTCCGGAGGCGGCCGGATGCCCCTCCCAAGCCGTCCTGGACTTTATGTCCGCTGTATCCCGGCGGCGCGTCAGCCTTCACAGCTTTCTCCTGATGCGCCACGGCAAAATCGCCGCCCGGTGTGCCTATGCCCCCTATACCCTTTCCGGAAGACACCGCATCTATTCGGTCAGCAAAAGCGTCACCTCCGCCGCTGTGGGGATTGCCGTAAAGGAGGGACTGCTCCGCGTTTCCGATAAGGCCGCGAACTTCTTCCCAGAGGAGATCGACGGACCGCTCCATCCCTTTACCGCTCGGATGACCGTTCAGGACCTGCTGACCATGCGCACGGTCCACCGCGGCTCCACCGATACAAGCAAGGGGAGGTGGGTACACAGCTTTCTGAACACCCCGCCCTCCCATCCCTCCGGGACCACCTTCGCCTACGATACCACCGGAACCCATATGGCCTGCGCCATCCTTCAGAAGCTCACCGGACAGACTGTCCATAAATATCTGAAGCCCCGCCTGTTTGACAAGCTGGGCATGGGCCCCGTCTATTGGGAGAAATGCGATAAGGGTATCTGTCTGGGGGGCAGCGGCATCTGGTGTACCACCGAGGACATGGCCCGGTTCGGGCAACTCTATCTCCAGGACGGGGTGTGGAACGGGGAGAGAATCCTGCCAGAGGGCTGGGTAGAGGATACCTTTACCTCCTATTCGGACAATTCCAGCGGAAACTCCACCTTTGACGGCTGCGCCGGTTACGGATATTACTTCTGGAAAGCGCGGCACGGCTGGTGCGCCTTTGGAATGGGCGGGCAGCTCGTTGTGATTGTGCCGGAAAAGGACCTGGTGTTCGCCTGCACCGCCAACACCATGGAATATAAGGACGGCCAGCAGCAGATACTGGACAGCCTATGGGAGACCATTTACCCCGTCCTGTCCGATGAAGCTCTGCCGGAAAATCCTGACGTTCTGGAAAAGCTGGAGAAGGTGTGCGGTTCTGCCTCCCTGCTGGGGACCGGGAACAGGCGCTCTCCCTGGGAGGACCGACTTTCCGGCAGGCGGATTGTTCTGGACGAGGGCTGCGACGGCATCACCGGGATAGCGTTCCGGTTCCGGGAGGAGGACGGAGAGCTTCTGCTGGTGAAAGACGGAAGGGAGCGGGTCATTCCCTTTGGCATTGGGAGCTTCCGGAGAGGGCCGGACATCTTTACCGGTCTGGACGCGGCGGCGGGTCTGAAATGGACCTCGGATGACAGCTGCATTTTGCAGATAGAGCTGCCGGACCAGGTTCACCGGCACGAATTACGGTGCGTGTTCCTGCCCGACGCCATGACGGTGCAGATCAAGTCGGTAGGCGGGCTGCGGCTGGAAAAGCTCAACGGATATCTGGGAGTTTTGAAGAAGTAATCTATAGGATGTAAATAAAAGACAGGCTGGACCGTTTTGATTGGGCGGTTCAGCCTGTCTTTCTGTCTTTGGGGTTTTATATTCCTCTCCTGAGAACCGCCCAAACGGCAAGGCCGCAGACCGGAGCCGCCGCCGCGCACAGTACAGACAGGTTCACAACCGGCGAAAAGGGGAGAAGGTTCATACAGAAGAAGGAGTAGGGCTTTAAAAACATCCAGACGTTGTATTCCTTCAGCAGGGTGAAAAAGGAAAACCGGTGAAACAGGAATTCAAAGAGAATGCCGGTCCCCGACACGCTGAGGGCCGTCGCCGTCGAAGCCGCCGCACAGGAGATGTACAGCAGCAGAAGGGATAAAATCACACATCCGGCAGACCCGGAGGCAAGGGAGAACAGAAGATACCGGGAAACCGTCCACCGGCCGGAGAGTCCCAGCTCCCCGCCGATGGATTCCACAGGCAGGCCTCCGTCCCACTGCCCGCAGGCGGCGGGAATCAAAACGGAGATTGCCCCGAACAGGCCGCATATTGTCACCGCGAAGACGCACGAGGCCAATATTTTGGCGGCGGTCCGCCCTTTTCTCCCCGCCAGGCAGGCGGCGGAAAGCTGATCCAGGTTCTGTTCCCGGTCCCCCGCGAAGACAGGGGCCAGGGCGGAAATCAGGGCTGTGGCCAGAAAATAGGGCTCGACAAAGTTTGTCAGCTCAATGGGGAGACTTTCCACATCGTAAAAGTAGCTCTGCCGGAGGCTGTCACACAGGCAGATGGTTAGGGCCGCTAGGACATACCCCGCCGCTGTCAGCCATACCAGTTTTTTACAGAGAAGGTTTTCCAGCTCCAGGACAGAGATGTGCAGAATTGTTTTCATCAGCCCCTGACCTGCTTTCCCGTGTAGCCCCAATAGCAGATTCCAAGGCACGCCGCCATGAGCAGAAGGTTAAAAACCGCGTTTGTGGCCAGGGTGGGAACCAGCAGCCCGAAAATACTTGTATAACGCCCTGCCTCCACCAGCTCGAACTGGGTCTGGAGCATGAACAGGCTCCATTCCCCCGGAAGGGACCAGAGGGAGGAGAGATAACGGGGAAAGGGGACAGAGTTGGCATAAATCGCAGTTCCGCCGTAGTACGCCCCTGCCGCAAAGAAGGGGATAAGGGCGCTTTTGCTGAACACCGAAATGCACATGACAATGCTGCCCAGGGTCAGCCCGGCCAGAAGGGTTCCCAGAACCTGGCGCAGACAGAAGCCGTATACCGAACCGCCGTAGAGGGTGAGGGAAAGGCCGTAGGTACTGGCGGCGGAGACGGTGGAGGAGGGCACCCGGTAGCAGACGGCGGTGACAACCATGAAGAACGCCTCCGTCACCAGCACAACGCCGGTCACAAAGATGCCCGCCGCGATTGCTTTGCTGAGGAAAACCCCTCTGCGTCCCTGGCGGGAGGTGAGCAGGGCCGACTGTGTGCCGCTGGTGTACTCGTCGGAGTAGATCCCCGCAAGGCCGGCGATGACCAGCAGCATGATGAGCCCAGGAAACAGGGCGGCGTGGTTGACGTCGATAAAGTTGTTGGCACTGTCCTCCAGGTTCAGCTCAATGGGGACAGGGGTTTCCCGGTAGGCCTGAAGCAGCCGGGCTTTCGCCCGGTCCAGGGCGGTCCCGCCGGAGCCGGAAACCTTCTGGGCCAGCTCCTGGATAAATGCCTCCCGCTGGTCAATGCGCTCAAAGTAATTGTTGAGGATGCCCGCCAGATCGCTGTTCAGGGAGCGGTAGATGCGCTCGTTTCCCCGGTACTGTTCGATGTACTCATAGACCGGTTCGGGGACAAAGGCGCGCATTTCTTCAGTGGAGCAGTTGTAGCTGCTTTTTCGGACAAATTCATGAAAGGCTGGATTTTCCACCGCTTCGGTCAGCTGGGGGCGCATGGGTTCTAGGGTGTACCGGATGGAGACGTTGTCCCAAAATTGCAGCTTCAGCACCAGGTACAAGGTGAGAAACACTGCCATGGAAATCCATATCACCCGCTTGGAGAAGATTTTATAGATTTCTGTCTTTAACATGCTACCGTTCATTATACGTCGCCTCCAAAGTAATAGCTGAATACATCCTCTAAGATAGGTTTGACGGGTTCGCAGGCCAGGGGCGGCTTCTGGGGACCGATGACGCGTATCTCCACGCCGCCGTTCTTCTGGACCATGTTCCCGATGGCGTACTGCCCCTTCATGCGGTGGAACTCCTCGTGGGAGACAAGAGCGGACCATACCTTTCCTTCCATCTTCCGGAGAAGATGATCGATGGCCCCGGTCTTGAGGATGCCCCCCTCCCGCATGATGATGACCTCCCCGGCGATAAACTCCATGTCCGAGACAATGTGGGTGGAGAGCAGGACAATCCGGTTTTCCGAAAGCTCCGAGATGATGTTCCGGAAGCGGATGCGCTCCTGGGGGTCCAGGCCCGCTGTGGGCTCGTCCAGGATCAGTATCTTCGGGTCGTTGAGGAGGGTTTGGGCGATGCCCACCCGGCGCAGCATCCCCCCGGAAAAGCCCCCCAGCTTTTTCCGTCCGGCGTCCCTCAGCCCCACCAGATCCAGCAGCCCGTCGATTTTTTTATCCGCCGCCCTGCCGGTGATTCCCTTCAGGGCCGCGATGTACTTGAGAAATTTTTGGGCGGAAAAATTTTTATACACCCCAATCTCCTGGGGCATGTAGCCCAGCTTATCCCGGTAGGCGGCCCCCAGCTCCCGGATGTTCACCCCGTCCAGCAGAACCTCCCCCTCCGATGGGGTGAGGATATCCACCAGCATCTTCATCAGGGTGGTTTTTCCCGCGCCGTTGGGGCCGAGAAGCCCGTATACGCCGCAGGACAGCGTAAAGGACACATGGTCTACCGCCCTTTTTCCTCCAAAATCCTTGGTGACGTTGCGGACAGACAATTCCATAACAGTTCCCCCTTTTCAGGCGTACAGCCTTTTTGTGGTTTTTACAGCCGCGGCGGCGAACAGCCCCAGACCGGCGGCCGCCCCCGCCGCCAATATCCCCGTTCCCACTCCCATCAGCAGGTCCAGTACCCCGTCCTGGCAGAGCAGCCAGAACGCCCCCGGCACCCAGGCCGCCAGCATCAGGGACAGGGGCAGGGCGCTTTCCAGAAACGACATGACCGCCAGCGCCGCCGCCCCCATCAGGAACATGGCGGTAAAGGCGAGGAACAGCAGCTTCAGCAGCGGCCCGGAGCGGGGAAACGCCGTCCCCGCCAGGGCCACGAACAGCATATTGAAGGCCATTCCAATCCACAGGCGGGCAAAATAGATTTTGTCCGGCGAGTATTTACAGGTCTTCTCCAACTGGACCAGGCTGCTGTCCCGGTACTGGAGCTCCCGGATGGCAAAGGACAGCATGGGGACGGGGGACAGGGCAATCAACAGGGCGAAGGGCTCGGCCTCCAGGCTGCCCGTCAGAGCCGAAAGGGCCGCGCAGCTCCCCAGCAGGAACGCCGCCAGTATCCATAAAAGGGCGGTCCCCCCGGTCAGGCAGGAGAGCGCCGCCAGCCAGAAGCCCGCGTCCCCAGCCCCCTGGGGCCTTGTGTAATAGGCGGCGGCGGTCCGGCAGACAGTCTGTACCTCCTCTTGCGGCACCTCCGGGACAGGCTCTTTCCTGAGCCAGGCGATGATTTTCTGTTCTTCCTTGGAAGGCCCCTGTGAAATGATATCGTTTTTTCTCCTCATTCTGCGTATCCCTCCAGTTCCTTCTTCAGCTTGTCCAGGCCGTAACGTATCCTGGATTTGATGGCCGCCTCCCTGACCCCGGTGATTTCAGCAATCTCCCGTGGGGTAAAATCATGGTAAAACCGGAGAACCACCGCCTCCCGCTGCTCCGGCGGGAGCTTTTCCAGGGCCGCCCGGATGTCCTGGCGGAGCTCTGCCCTGGATATCTCCCGGCTGTCCGCGGGGAGGACCTCCTGGAGAGCCTCCGAGAACTCCGCCGGTTCCGGCCTGCGGGAGGCAGACCGGTAATGATTTTTCAGGTGGTTGGAGGCAATGGCGAACAGCCAGCTTTTAAAGGCGGCCCTGGGCCGGTACCCGGAAAGCCCGGAGATCATTTTGATGAACACCTCCTGGGTCAGGTCCTTGGACTGGTGGTACAGGCCGGTGTTCTTATAGAAGTACGCGAAAACCAAGGGATAATAGCCGCCAATCAGCGCCTCCATGGCGTCCCGGTCCCCCTTCTGCGCCCTTTTTACCAGTTTGCTTTCCTCCATGCCGTTGTCACCGCCTTTTTATGCTCTCACCTGCTATAACACCGGAGAAGGACAAAAGGATTCATCCCATCTGAAATTTTTCAAAAAAAGCCCCGCGGCCTCATGGAAGGACCGCGGGGTCAATATTTGAAATTTTATTAAGTGTCAGGCATAATGGTATTTCTTCCGCAGGGCCGCCAGACAGACGGCGGAAACAATCAGAGCGAAAATCTCCGCAACCACAATGGCCAGCCATACGCCGCTGACCTCCCATAAAATGGGCAGAACAATGATCGCGGCAACCTGAAACACCAGCGTCCGTAAAAAGGAAATCAGCGCTGACACGCCCCCATTATTTAAGGCGGTAAAGAAGGAGGAAGCCCAGATGTTCACCCCCATCATCAGAAAGGCCAGAGAATAAATTCGGAAGCCGGTACAGGTCAGCTCAAACAGGGCCTGATCATAGCTGGCAAAGATTTTTACCAGCGGTGCGGAAAGCAGTTCCGCCGCCAGGGTAAGCAGAATTCCTCCGGCAGACATCAGAACCAGGCTCTTCCGGAACAGGTTTTTCAGCTCGCCGTGGTTTTCCGCCCCGTAATGGTAGCTGGTAACCGGCGCGGTCCCCGCGGAGTAGCCGATAAAGGCCGCCGTAAAGACAAAGTTTACATACATGATGATTCCATAGGCTGCAACCCCGTCTTCCCCGGCCAGCCGCATCAGCTGGAAGTTATAGAGGACGTTGACCAGGGAGGAGGACAGGTTGGACACCATCTCCGAGGAGCCGTTGATGCACGCTTTCCAGAAAACCTGGCCCTGAAAGCGGGCGAACCGCAGCCGGAGGAGGCTGTCGTTTTCCTTGGCAAAGTAAAAGATGGGGATGACCGCCCCCAAAATCTGGCCGATGACGGTGGCCGCCCCTGCCCCCGCCAGCCCCCAGCGGAACACCGCGATAAACAGAAAATCCAATATCCCGTTGGCGGCACCGGAGATAACGTTGATTTTCAGGCTTAATACCGGCTTTTCCGCCGCGATGAAGAAGCTTTGGAAGACAATCTGGAGCATGAAAAAGGGACCGGCGGCAAACAAAATTCGACCGTATAACACGCAGTAGTCCAGCATCCCGCCGGAGGCGCCCAGGGCTCTGGCAATCTGCGGCGTAAAGACAAAGCACACCGCGCACACAATGGCCCCGATTACCGCGGTGGTGCCGATCATCATGGAAAAGTATTCGTTGGCCTGGTCCGGCTTTTTCTCCCCCAGGGAAATGGACACAATGGCGCTGCCCCCGGAACCCACCATAAAGCCGATCGTGCCCGCCCCCATCAGCACAGGGAAGATCAGGTTAAGGGCGGCGAAGGGCTGCTTGCCCACAAAGTTGGAGACAAAAAAGCCGTCCACAATGCTGTAAAGGGATGTGCAGATTAACATAAGTACAGTAGAAATGGAAAAACGAAGCAGTTTATTATAGGTAAAGTGGTCTGAAAGCTGTATTC
This sequence comes from Oscillospiraceae bacterium, assembly GCA_022800935.1. Classification (GTDB taxonomy): domain Bacteria; phylum Bacillota; class Clostridia; order Oscillospirales; family Ruminococcaceae; genus UBA1405. The sequence goes on along the minus strand of JAAWRH010000003.1, from coordinate 117,287 downwards.
TCATGTATTTGCTCCCTTCTCGGTTTCCTCCTCCATTTTGTGGAGGAGTTCCCCGCTCTTTGCCATAAAAATATCCACATATCTGCGGATGGTCCGCAGGAACTCCCGTCTTTCCTCTGGTGACATGGCAGAAAAAACGCTGTTTTCCATGTCAATCATCGGATATATGGTCCGTTCCACCAGTTGCTGCCCCGCTGGGGTCAGGTGTAGGTGCATATCCCGTCCCTTCCCTGGTTCCAGCCGGAGCAGCCCTTTTCGCTCCATTACCTTTACCGCAGAGCTGATCGTCTGCTTGCTGTATGAGTACCATCTGGCAATCTCCGTCTGGAGACAGCCGTCCCCCAACTCAATCATGGCGTATAAAATCTGTCCGGCGGTATCGGATAACCCCATTTTAAGGGAGATATTGTGATAGCGTTGCTCTATTTTTCGGAACAGCCGGTCAAATTCCCGCATTTCGCTCCCCTGCTTTGGCTTCATTGCGTTCCCTCCATTGAGTATGATTTCGTACTTGACGGCGGCTATTATTATAGTACGATTTCATACTCATGTCAAGGACCATTCTGATTATGATTTTTATTAAATTTATGGCGGCCAAAATCGACTTGGTTCTGCTTAAATCTCCATTTTGTTTTATGTTGCGGGGAAATCTGGCGTAAGTGAATTGTCAAGCCATCTTTTGTCGATAAAATGTACAAATCAGGTATTGTACACGGGTGGGGAATGTGGTATAATTAAACTCATCTTTAGGTAAAATCTTCTTTGGGGGCGGCTGGAAAATGTTCTAAAAATCAAGTTTTGCCGTTCCTTGTACTGTTATTCAATATATAGAACATAATAAGGAGAGTGTGTATTTTGAGAAGTAATCGTTTTTGGAAGCGGCCCTTTGCATTGGCCCTGAGCCTGTGCATCCTCTTTTCCGCTTTCGGGCAGATTTCCTATGCGGGTGATTCTGCCGAAACGGAGCCGGTAACCCAGGTAATAGATGAGGCAAGCTCTAATCCAAACAGTTCTTCTGAACCAGGGACACAAAGCCAAGGGGGCCAAGATGAAAACGTCCCTGATGACAGTGCCGCCGGCGGGGATACCTCTGGCGATGATCAAACCGATGGGGACAATCCCGGCGGTGACAGTACCGAGAGTGACAACACCGGCGATAAAGAATCCGGTGGCGACAGCACCGAGGACGGCAACACCGGCGATAAAGAATCCGGTGGCGACAGCACCGAGGGTGACAACACCGGCGATAAAGAACCTGACGGCGACAAAACCGAGGGCGATAACACCGGCGATAAAGAACCTGACGGCGACAAAACCGAGGGCGATAACATCGGCGATAAGGAACCCGGCGGCGACAAGACCGAGAGTGACAACATCGGCGATAAAGACCCCGACAAAAACGAAAATCCCGATAGCGACGGGACACAAGACCAATGGGTCAAGGTCTGCCCGAAGCACATGGAGCACGACGATTCCTGCGGCTACATAGAGGGAAAGCACTCCTGCGAACATTCATGTTACTACTGCGTCAGCCTGTGCAAACACCACCAGGACCACAGCGACGAATGCGGCTTCCATGACCCGGATGAAGGGGGCGAAGGGGCGGAGTGCAACTATTCCTGCGAAATATGCAATAAGACGGCGGATCCGTCTCTCCCGGTCTGCCCAAACCACCCCATCCACGACGAAAGCTGCGGCTACATGGAGGGGACAAGCCCCTGCGGTCATTCCTGCGAGTACTGCCAAAACCTGTGTGAGCATCACCTGAAACACGACGATGAATGCGGCTACAAGGAGGGGGAAAGCCCCTGTAAATTCTCCTGCCCCGTCTGCGGGGAGGAGCTGAAAAACCTGTGTAAGCATCACACCGCCCACGATGAAAGCTGCGGCTACATAAAGGGTGAGAGTCCCTGCAAATACGTCTGCAAGCTGTGCCAGGAGGAGCAGAAAAACCTGTGCCCCCATCACACGGCGCATGATGAAACCTGCGGGTATGTGGAGGGTGTTTCTCCCTGTGCCTATGAGTGTGAATATTGTAAAAATCTTTGCCCGCACCATACCGACCACACCGAACAATGCGGTTTTGAGGCGAATGGTAAATGCTCATTTCTCTGCAATCGATGCGTTGCCGAATGGGCGTGGGTTGATGAGGAAGAATATCTGGTCTACAGTGAAGAAACCGGACTTTGGTATCTGCCTCTGCCCGTCGCAAGCCCGGAAACCCCTATCACGCGGGAAATCCTGGCGGAGTACCTGCCCAAAACCGTTATGATAAACACCGAGGCGGACACCGCAAAGGACGCGGACAAGGAGGAGGAAAACCCGGAGGACGCCCCGGAAGACGCTGAAAAAGACAACCCTGAAGACACCGAAAACACAACGTCGGACAACCCTTCCAACGCTGCATTGCGCACCGCGTCAGAACCTTCGGAGGGAGCCACGGAAAGCACCCCAGCGGAAACCCCAGACACATCAACAGACACCAATGCCCCGGCGGACACGGAAACGGACGCCGGAGGGGACACTGCACCCGCTCCCAAAGAATACGCCAAAGCTCTTACCCTGACCTGGGACCTGACGGCCTTCCCGGAGGCGGGGGCCTGGGAGGGGACCTATACCCTGACCGCAGCACTGCCGGAGGAGTACGCCCTTGCCAAGGGGGCGGAGGAATTGATGGTGGTGGTGGAGATTGGGGAAGGGGAGATAATGGCTACTACAGTAGATAAATATCTCAACTGGTGGGGATTTGTCCCACGGGATGGAACAGATGTAAAAGTGATTGAAACCGGCATTCCACCAACAACTACAGCACTAATTGAAAATTTAAAGGATTTCGACGGTAAAAGTGACGATAAAATTATCCAGCAATTAACGAATACGGTTCTTCCTACCAAAATTAGGGCCTGGGGAACACCAGACGATGCAAAAATGCCATCCTCTGGCGATACCTATAATAAATTAAAAAACGGCGGTTTTGAAATTGAAACAGAACAAGTTTCTACAGGACAGTGGGCCATAGAGAGAGAAAAAATAGAGTGGGAATGGAAAGACTACAAAATGCAGGATCTTTCAAGTCCTAGGAATAAATGGGGTCAGGTTAACATTAAATGGAAAATAGTAGAAAAACCTACTTCCTTTGTGGATGGTTCCAAGTTGATAGTTCAGGCATATATTGAAAAACAGACAAAGGATGGTACTGATTATCAGCTTATTGTAAATTCTAATTGTATGACTGATTATACATTAGTAGATGAGAATGGAAATGCAGTAGCTAAAGATTCTAAGACCAAACCTGAAATACTTAATTACACAGTTATTTTAAAGGATTGGGGTAAGGTAAAAGAGGATCACATTGTCACTCCTGCCAACCCACAGAGTGTCAAGGTTAACCTGTTTGACTACTGGGCACAGACTAAAGAACCTTTTGCACCTGAGGGGGACATTCTTCCTAAGAGTGACAACCATTATCATGAGGAGGGAGGGGAAGGAGCACCTAGTACAACCCCCACCAAATATTCAACCGTAGATGATTGGAATGTAGGCATCAATCAGGGACATCTCCTTCTTTTTGGTGATGGCCTGATTCATGCTGGACTTTGGAATAAGGGCGCAGGTGAGAATTGCCGGTATGGTAAAAAATATGCCGGTATGGAGCAAATTGTAAAAAATGTCCTGAGGGATGGCTATCCTGAAATAAATTTAGACTTAGCCAAAGAAAGAATGCTGGGTTTAGATGAAAGCAATCCCCAATATAGGAATCATGAGTTAATTAAAGACTGGAGACTCACTGGCGATCATAAGAATGATAAAGAAGCGGAAGGTACCGCTAACGAAGGTTACACCTATGACTCCATTAATGTCCAAAATTTAAGTGATACGGTTATTGGAACTTGGGGCGGGGACATTGAGCAAGACAGTGAATCCCTGCAATACCTTTTTGACCCCACAGATGGTCATAGTAACAAAACCAGCTATACAGATGTTACCGGTCTGTTTCAATTAGACGATGAAGGCTACTACTACTATAACATGCGGAAAAACTTTGCCGAATTCAGCCAGGAGGGCGGAAACCATTTTATCCTATATGACGCGCCAGCTACCACCCGAACGGATGGAGAGAACAGCGTTGGAAATTTTTTCCCCTTTAACAAGGGCTATGAAGTGTTTAATGGAATAAAGAAAGAAAATGGAAAAGAAAAGCTGACCAGTAGCGTACCCTGCTCCCGCAACACCATGAACCACCACCTGGGCATGACGGTGGAAGTGAATTTCCGCCAGTCCTTAAATGGTAACGTTGTCACCAGCAGCGGCAATAAGCCCATGACCTTTGAATTTTCTGGAGATGATGACGTATGGGTGTTTATTGACGATGTGCTTGTGCTGGATATCGGCGGAATACACAGTGATCTTTATGGCATTATCGACTTTGCCACCGGCGGGGTATATGTCGGGCGTGGTTACGGGGGAAATGGGACTGAGCCGGGCATTCCAGAATATACCAGTGGGCAGGCGCCTAGTGAATGTGTAATTGAAACTACTATTAGAGATCAATTTAGAGCGGCTGGCAAAGAGGATGATGTTCGATGGATGAGCGATACTGCGAATACCTTCGCCAGCAACACCTCCCATACCCTGAAAATGTTTTACCTGGAGCGGGGCAACTATGACTCCAGCCTTGCCTTACGCTTTAACCTACAGAGTAAGCTGCCCCAGCGCATTATGAAGGTGGATCAGTATGGCAGCCCTGTTGCAAATGTAGAGTTCAAGCTCTATGAGGCAAGTATCTGTGCCCCAAATGACACGGGTGCTATTCAGTGTCTCTATACGGACAGCGAGATTGAGGGAAAGAAGGAATTTTATGTCAGGGAAACCGATAGCACATCTCTGGTTACTCTTACCACAAATCAGGACGGTTACGCCACATTCCAGACAGGAGAGGATCAGTATTTCAACTTTGCCGACAGGGGCGACCAATATTATATATTGAAGGAGACCGCTCCCCCACTGGGCTACCGCAGGCAGCCGATTGACATTGTACTCCATTATGACACGCAGACCTCTATGCTTTCAGTGGCCAACCGCTGGACTACCGGGGCTTATGCCTGTTCCTTCTCCAATATCAGCAGTGCGCAAAGCCTCAATTATGCCACATTGGATGACGCCCAAAACGAGCTTATCGTCGGCCCCGAACCGGTACCGGAAGGGGAGGCTTCCAATGGTCTGGTGGTTGCGGTTCCTATGCTGAAAAACGAAAAAGCAGCACAGGGAGAAATTCCCTGGATGGCACTTTATGGCGGCAACATTGTCGGCTTCAATTCCGTGAAGATAGAAAAGGGTTATGGCGACGCAGTACCTTCCTGGCGGGCCGCCGTACTGGGCGCGGCCCTGATGCAGGCCGCTGCCGATGGCACAGCCGACTGGCATCTGGAATGGGACCATGAGAACAACCGGTTGAAAGGCACGCTGGACGACCTGCCGGGCCTGGCCAACCGTTATCTGCTCTATAATCCAAAGGGCGATTTGCAGATGGTGTACGGGATTATTCCGAAAAATGTCCTGGATTATTTGGGGATTTCCGGCGTCAATGCAGGTGAGAGCTATCAGAAACTAAGAGCAAAGCTCCGGGAAGGCATAACAGAGGGAATGACGGAGGACGAAGTTAATCAGAAGATCAGGGAAAACGTGGATGGACTCTTTCACAAAATTACAACTGACAAATTCCGTCTTCTCAGCGTAAAACAGTTCAATCGGGATTTCCGCTCTTTGATTTATATTCCCAACGAGCGCCGGGAACTGTATGTGAAGAAGATTGACCAGGATGGAAACCCCTTGGAGGATACAGGGTTTACCCTGTATAGCAATTACGATGGTAAGAACTGTTCCGGAAAGGTCTCTTCTGGTAAGACCGATAAAGACGGAATGTTGGTTTTCTCCCCTACAGGTGATAGCAGTAAAGCTGGCGAGGCCGAAATGAAATGGGCCAACAGCAGCAACACCCGTTATTTCCTGAAGGAGACAACACCTCCTGCCGGTTATGAAATTAACCCCACAGTTATTCCCGTGGTAGTAGGCACCTATGGAATATACGCGGATGCAGGCACAGAGGACGACGGCGTCAGCGTTGCGGCTGATGTAGGCCGTCTGACCCAGAGTATGCGTCAGTACGCCATGGGCAACGACGTTGACATTACCTTGCAGGACCTTACCGCTATTATGCAGGTACAGCCGTCCCTGAAGGAAAAAGATTTCTCTCTTAATGGCTGGAAAGATGCTGCGCTGGAGGGGACAGATACTCCCCGCAACATGAACCTGCATTTTGGACTGAACGCATTTAAGGATTACGGCCTCCATGACGAGGACGGCGGAAAGCATTTTAATCCCTTCTTTGTTACAAAAACCGGCTTTGTCCGGACCAGAGTGCAGCAGGAAAGAATTACCGAGCGCGACTATAAGGGTTCGGATTCAAATGTCAGGAAAGACAATCTGGGGAAAATCGATCTGACCAACCTGTTCAGTCTTCTGAATATGGTGGTGGTGACAGACCAGAATACGGACCCGAAAAAAACCGAAACCGGAGAACTGACCATCAGCAAATGGGTAATAAACGGTTCAGACGGCGACTATACAAAGAACTTTACCTTTACCATAACGCTGATGGAAGGCGACAAGCCGCTGGAGGGCGACTTCTATTATTTCTATGGCGATGATAAGGTCGGCGCAGTGAAGCAAACTATAGGCGACAAGGATCAGTTTGTACTCCACCATGACGAGTCCATCACCATTCTGGGCCTGCCTGAGGGAACTAAGTTTACTGTAAAAGAGGTTGATCCGGGTGATGAATGGCATGTGTATCCAGAATTCGGCTACATAGAAGGGACGATTGTCAAAGACGTGACCTTTAACGCCGCGTTTGTCAACAACAAGGACAACAAGTCTAGCAATCTGATCATCAAAAAGACGGTCGTTGGTGAAGAAGATGAAACGAATGACAAAGCATTCTCCTTTAAAGTAGAACTGGACTCCCCCGGAAGCTACCAGTATGGGGGCAGAGAACAGAAAAATGAGGATGGAACCGGCAAGGAAACCATTACCAGCGGTGATACCATCAAGCTGCACGATGATGAGGAGATTATCATTCTTGGCCTGCCTGTGGGAACAAAATACACTGTAACGGAAGAGCTGGCAGACGGTTATGACATTACCGCAGAGGTTGACCAGGCCGGGACAGTAAATAAAAATGTTGTCAAAGGAACACTGGGTACAAATACTCCAGTTACAGCAGTTGTACACTATACCAACGTTAAGCATAGCCCTACCGGCAAGCTGAAAATCAGCAAGACGGTAACTGGCAACGGCGGAGAAAAGAATAAGGATTTTGAATTTACTGTAGCCCTGACCGACATCAAAGGAAACGCCCTTACCGGAACATACACATTTACCAAGGGAGCAAAGGACGCAACTGGGCTGACGCCGCAGGATGTAGCCCTGAACACCGAAGGAAAAATAACCTTTACTCTAAAGCATGGTGAGGAGTATATTCTTTCCGGCCTGCCCGAAGGGACGAAGTATACCGTCGAGGAGAAGGAAGCCAACAAGAACGGCTACGACACCACGGTGACAGGCGACAAGGAGGGAACAATTTCCGCCGGTGAGCATAGCAGCATTCTGTTCACCAATCACAAGGACAGTTCAAGCAGCTCAAGCAGCTCAAGCAGTTCGAGCAGCTCAAGCAGTTCAAGTAGCTCAAGCAGTTCAAGCAGCTCTAGTAGTTCGAGTAGTTCCAGCAGTTCCAGTAGACCCAGCAGACCCAGTGAACCAAGCGAACCAAGCAGTTCCAGCGATTCCAGCAGTTCAAGCAGCTCCAGTAGCTCCAGTAGTTCCAGTAAATCGAGCAGTTCAAGCAAACCAAGCAGTTCCAGCAACACCAGCAGTTCCAGCACCCCCGAAACCCCGCCCGAACTGCCAGACCCCAACGACCCGGACAGTCCCGACGAGGTTACCATTGAATACCCCAACGGAGAGACCAGAACCTACAAAAAGGTCTGGAACCCTGACAAGGGCGAATGGGTTTACATCCTGGATGAGGATGTTCCCCTGACCGGCATGGACTGGCAGGCCATATGGATGATGCTGTATATCGGGGTCCTGCTGACTGCCGCCGGGCTGATATGCCGCAGGAAAGCCGGGGAAAACGATGAAGAAAAGAAGGAGTAACCCTGTATCCGTGGTCCTGCTCTGGGCGGGGGGCCTGCTGCTTCTGGCGGCCCTCCTCCTCACCCTGCGCAACCTGGGGGAGGAAAACCAGGCGGCGCGGCAGGCGGAGGATTCCCTCCAGCAGATTATCGCCCAGCTCCCCGAACCCTCCCAGGAGGAGGCGGGGAGCGCCGGGCCGCTGATCCCGGAGATGGTCCCAGAGGAGGACACCCCGGCGGATGCCGCGGAACTGCCCACCGTGACGGTCAATGGCGCGGAGTATATCGGGACCCTTTCCCTGCCCGCCCTGGGCCTGACCCTGCCCATCCTGCGGGACTGGAGCGACCAGCTTTTGAAGCTTGCCCCCTGCCGGTACCAGGGATCTGTCCAGACCGGCGATATGCTGCTGGTGGCCCACAACTACCGCCTGCACTTCGGGCGGCTGAAAAACCTGTCCCCAGGGGACAGCGTGACCTTTACCGATGTGAACGGAACCGTCTTTGACTATGCCGTTTCTGGGGTAAAGCAGTTTGACACCCCCGACATGGAGGAGATCAAGGCAGGGGAATGGGATTTGATGCTGTTTACCTGCACCATAGACGGCGCGGGGCGGATAGCGGCGTACTGCGACCGGGAAGAATGAGAATAAACAAAAATAACCCTCTCAGCCTGGCCCTTGCGGGTTCGGCTGAGGGGGTTTTGTGGTTTGGAGGTTAGGTTATTGATTTTCTGTGCCGATGGGCTTAATCACCCTTTTGTAGGTCTGGAACAGGAACAGGGAGCTTAATGCCACCGAGACCAGCTCCGCAATAGGGAAAGCCCACCATACGGCCTCCAGCCTGCCCGTCAGGGACAGCAGGAACGCCACCGGCAGCAGCACGACCAACTGACGGGCTACCGAGACAATCAAACTGTGTACCCCGTTGCCCATGGACTGGAACACCGACCCCGCCACAATGCAGAACCCCGCAAACAAAAAGCTGACGCTGATAATCCGCAGGGAGGGCACGCCGATGGCCAGCAGCTCCGGGGAGGCGTTGAACATGGCCAGCAGCTTATCCGGGAACAGCTGGAAAATTCCGAATCCTACTACCATAATAAGCACTGCATAGGCAATGCTCAGCTTGATGGTATGGATGATGCGCGCCTTATTCCGCGCGCCATAGTTGTAGGAGATGATGGGCACCATGCCGTTGTTCAGCCCGAATACTGGCATGAAGATGAAGCTTTGCAGCTTGAAATACACCCCAAAGGCCGCCGTGGCCGTGGAGCTGAAGGCCAGGAGAATTTTGTTCACCCCAAAGGTCATGACAGAAGAAATGGAGGCCATGACGATGGAGGGCACACCAACGGCATAGATGCGCTTGATGGTCTGCCAGTCGGGGCGGAAGCCTCGCAGGGAGAGGTGGATTTCCGGGTTCTTTGCCAGGTTGAAGAAAAGCCCCACCAGCATCCCGCCAATCTGCCCCAGTACTGTGGCCAGCGCCGCCCCCGCAACCTCCATTCGGGGCATCCCCAGCAGGCCGAAAATGAAGATGGGGTCCAGGATGATGTTCATCACCGCGCCAACCCCCTGCACCAGCATGGTGTGGAAGGTTTTGCCGGTGGATTGGAGCAGGCGTTCAAAGCAAATCTGCAAAAACAGCCCGAAGGAGGCAATGCAGCAGATTTGCAGGTAGTCCACGCCGTATTCCACAATTTCCGCCACATCCGTCTGGGAGGTGAAGAAAAAGCGGACCCCAGTCAGCCCGAACACCAAAAAGAGCAGATAGCTGCACACATAGAGAAAAACAGCGTTTATGGCAGCTTTGTTGACCAGGGGGAAATTCTTTTCACCAAGGCTTTTGGAGAGCAGGGCGTTGACGCCCACCCCGGTGCCGGTGGCAACGGCAATCATCAAGTTTTGAATGGGAAAGGCCAGGGAAACAGCGGTAAGGGCGTTCTCCCCCAGCTGGGAGACGAATATGCTGTCCACTACATTGTAAAGGGCCTGTACCAGCATGGCGATCATCATGGGCAGGGCCATGGAAATCAGCAGCTTGGGGATGGGCATGACGCCCATCTTGTTTTCGGGACGGCCCGCGGCTTGTGCTTGTGACATACGGTTCCTTCTTTCGTTTGATATGTTTTTTATGTTACAAATCTATAGTTAAACATAACTTAGTAAGAATGTCAATAATCTGTAGAGCATAAAACAGGGGGAAAATATGAGAGTACCCAGCCCCCCAGCTCCTCCATTTTTTGTCAGCCAATGTATACTTCTGGAAAAACGGCCCCATACTAAAGGCGAACCGGTCTACATTCTTTTGACTCAAGGAGGTAACATGTAACATGATGAACATCACAGACATCCGTATCCGGAGGACCTATCAGGACGCCCGCCTGCGCGCCGTCGTTTCAGTGACCATTGACAACGACCTGGCCATCCACGATATCAAGGTCATTGAGGGGCCCCAGCGTCTGTTTGTCGCCATGCCCAGCCGCAGGGATGAAGGGGGTGTTTACCGGGACATCGCCCACCCCATCTCCCCCCAGGCACGCAAGGAGCTGGAGGACGCGGTCCTCTCCCGCTATCAGGAGCACCTGAGACAGACCCAGATTATGGAAATGGGCTCCGGCCTTTCCACGGCATCGGTTCCAGGGATGGGAACGCCGGAGGTCCCCCCTGCCAGGCCGGAGCGTCCCGCCTATTTTTTGCATTGAAGCAGTCCCCATGCTTCAATGTCCACCAAGCTGCTTTTGGCGGGGTTTAACCCGGACCCAGCGTTTTCCCCCATAAGGGCGGGAAAACCGGAAAAATGAATTTCTATCTGAATCAGCACTTCACATAATGCGGAGATCAGGCCGGAAAAGCGTTGATAAACAGGCTTTTCGGCCTGATTTTTGCTTGCCTCCCAGATGCGTCCCTCAAAAAGAGGAAAAAATCCATGTTTACGGAGAGAAAAAATGTCCTTATATAAAAGACAGATGTACATTGGCTGCCGCCGCTGACTTTTCCCAATTTGGAACGGAATCAGTCCCAGGCTGCCAGGAAGACGTATCCCTTCCCTGTATTTCCTGGAAGGACTGCCTCTTTTCACCATTGACATGCTGTCGATTTCAGGGAAAAAATTCCATTTACCGGAAATCTGGCAGATTTTTTTCTTTTTTGCAGGACTTTTTTACTATTTCCTGCATTTTGGCTTGATTTTTCTCTCCGGAAGGGATAAGATAGATGGTACGGGTCCCTCATACAGAGGGAATACAGATAACGGAGGAACATGCCAGGATGAACAGGGATTTGATCAGTCTTGTACAGCGCCAGATGCCGGATTTTTCCAAGGGGCAGCGGCTGATTGGGCAGTACATCATAGACCATTATGACAAGGCGGCGTTTATGACCGCCTCCAAGCTGGGCGCGACGGTGGGGGTCAGCGAATCGACGGTGGTCCGCTTTGCCTCGGAGATAGGGTATGAGGGTTATCCCCAGCTCCAGCGGGCCATTCAGGAGATGATCCGCAACCGGTTGACCTCGGTGCAGCGGATTGAAGTGACCAACGACCAGATTGGAACGTCGGACGTTCTCTCCAAGGTGCTCAACCTGGATATCGAGAAGATACGCCGCACTCTGGAGGAGACCTCCCGCACGGATTTTAACGGCGCGGTAGACGATATCATCGCCGCCCGGCGTATCTACATCATGGGGGTGCGCTCTTCGTCGGCCCTGGCGGTATTCCTCAGTACATATTTCAACTATATCTTTGACAATGTTGTTCTGGTAAATCCCTCCAGCACCAGCGAACTGTTTGAGCAGATTCTGCGGATTGGGCCGGAGGATGTGTTTATCGCCATCAGCTTCCCCCGCTATTCCAAGCGGACGGTGAGCGCGGTGCATTACTGCCAGAGCCGGGGGGCGAGGATCATTGCCGTAACGGACAGCCATCTCTCCCCGGTGGCCGAGAATGCGGACCGCGTCCTGCTGGCCAGGAGCGACATGGCCTCCTTTGTGGATTCCCTGGTTGCCCCGCTGAGCATTGTCAACGCCCTGATTGTCTCCATCGGGCTGAAAAAGCGGGACGAGGTGGCGGACACCTTCCGGCGGCTTGAGGACATTTGGGACGATTACAACGTATACGAAAAGGTAGACGGCAAACGGGGATAGAGACCCTCAGAAACGGCGTTTAAGCCGTTTCTGATCTCTTCCACGGGCCGGGAGACGCTGTTTCGTGCAGCAGAATCAGAATAGGGTGAAACGTTTATGAAACTTGTTTTTAACTGCGCCGCATCCGGCGGAGGCCGCCTGTGAGTGGGCGGTATGACGCGGTGGTCGTCGGCGGCGGGGCGGCGGGGCTGCTCTGCGGGGGAAAGCTGGCGGAGGCCGGGCTGCGCACCGCCATCGTGGAGAGCAATGCCAGGCCTGCCCGCAAGCTGATGATTACCGGGAAGGGGCGGTGCAACGTCACCAACCGCTGCTCCAACGACACCTTTATCAGCATGGTAAAGCGGAACGGGCGGTTTTTGTACAGTGCGGTCAACGCCTTTTCCCCCTCGGACGTCATGGCCTTTTTTGAGGGGCTTGGGGTGCCGTTGAAGGTGGAGCGGGGCAACCGGGTTTTCCCTGTATCGGACAAGGCGGTAGACATTGTGGATGCCCTGGTCTCCTTTGCCAGGGGGAACGGGGCAAAGCTGATTACCGGGCGGTGCACCTCCCTTTCCATAGAGGACGGCAGGGTGCGCGGTGTGGTCCTGGAGGATGGGACCGCCCTTTCCGCTCCGGCGGTGGTCATTGCCACAGGGGGGATGAGCTATCCCCTCACCGGGTCCACCGGGGACGGTTATACTCTGGCCCGGCAGGCGGGCCACGAGATTGTGGAGCCCCGCCCCTCCCTGGTCCCCATTTTGACGGCGGAGCCTTTCTGCTCCGCCATGATGGGCCTTTCCCTGCGCAACGTCACCCTGACGCTGACCGACCGGAAAAAGAAAAAGCCAGTGTTCCAGGAGCTGGGGGAGATGCTGTTCACCCATTTTGGGGTGTCGGGGCCGCTGGTGCTCTCCGCCTCCGCCCACATCGACCCCAAACGCTTCGCCGACTTCACCCTTTCCATTGACTTGAAGCCGGGCCTGGACGAAGGGCAGCTGGACGCCCGCCTTCTGCGGGACTTTGCCCAGAACCAAAACAAGGATTTCGGCAACGCCCTGGGGGCTCTGCTCCCGGCCAAGCTGATCCCTGTGGCGGTATCCCGCAGCGGGATACCCTCCCACACCAAGGTGAACCAGATTACCAAGGAGCAGCGGCGGGCGTTTATCTCCCTGCTCAAAAATTTTACTCTGACACCGGTGGCCTTCCGGCCCATTGAGGAGGCCATTGTCACCTCCGGCGGGGTAAAGGTGTCAGAGGTCAAGCCGTCCATGGAGTCCAAGCTGGCAGGAGGACTGTTTTTTGCCGGGGAGGTTTTGGATGTGGACGCGTACACAGGCGGGTTTAATTTGCAGATTGCCTTTTCGACAGGTTATCTGGCGGCCCAAAGCATCATTGAGGCCGCGGGAGAAAACGCCGGATGACCGTTTGTTGACCGGCGAAACAGAAATGCCCGCCGCGTTCAGAGAGCTTTGAACGCGGCGGGCATTTGTAATCACATTTTTCTTTTCCGGATTTCCCGATACCATTTCTGTATAAGTTATGGTATAATAGTCGCAAAGCGACTATTATAGATTTTGATGCCGTTTTCCTCGCCCCTGCCGGGGCAGCCGGAAAACATGGCAAATTATACCATTTCGCTACGCTCTATGGTATAATAGTCAATAACAGTCTGTCCCCAAGTGCCGTTAGTACAAATACGGGCGGGCGGCTTGCATTTTTTAATAAAAATAAGGTTCCGCGGAACCTTTACCGGAAAGGCGGCGATTCATTTATGCTATCCATCGCACTGGACGGCCCGGTCGGGGCTGGAAAGACCACTATCGCTAGGGAACTGGCCAAGCGCCTGGGCTTCCTCTATGTGGATACCGGAGCGCTCTACCGCAGCATTGGGAAATATGTGCTGGACCAGGGGGGAGACCCCTCCCGCCCTGCGGACACCGTCCCCGCTTTGGGAAAAATTACCCTTCAGCTGCGCTATAACGACGCCCGGCAGCAGAGGGTGTACCTCAACGGGGAGGATGTGTCTGACCAGATACGCACTCCCGCTGTCTCCATGGCGGCCTCCCAGGTGGGCTCCATTTCGGAGGTCCGGGAGTTTCTCCTCTCCCTCCAGCGGGATATTGCCCGGCAGAACAATGTGGTGATGGACGGAAGGGATATCGGTACCACCATCCTGCCCGATGCCAGCCTGAAAATTTTCCTCACCGCCTCCGCCGAGGCGCGGGCGGCCCGCCGCCACAGGGAGTTGAGCGAAAAGGGCGACCCCAGTACCTTTGAGCAGGTGCTGGAGGATCTGAAAAAGCGGGATTACGACGACTCCCACCGGGCGGCCTCTCCCCTGGCTCAGGCCCCTGACGCGGTGCTGGTGGACACCACAAGTCTTTCCCTGGAGGAATCTATTGACGAGCTGGAGACGCTGGCCCGGAACAGGCTTTTCCAGCGGGACGGGCGGTGAGCGGGATGTCGGTATTTTACGCAATCGCCAAGTTTGTCACCAACCTGCTGATTCACATTCTCTATAAAATGCGGTACGAGGGGGTGGAGAACATCCCGGAGGGGGGCGGGTATATGGTCTGTTCCAACCACCGCACCAATATGGACCCCCTCTTTATCGCCCAGAAGCTGAAGACCCAGCTCTTCTTTATGGCAAAGCAGGAGCTGTTTCAGAATAAATTTGTCTCCTTGATTATCAGGGGACTGGGCGCTTTTCCCGTGGAGCGGGGAAAGGGGGACAGCAGCGCCATTGACTTTGCGGTGGATACCCTGAAATCCGGCCGGGTGCTGGCCATGTTCCCGGAGGGCACCCGCTCCAAGGACGGCATCCCCCAAAGGCCAAAATCCGGGGCCGCGCTGGTGGCCATGCAGACCCGCGCGGATATTTTGCCGGTGGGGATTTCCTTTGACCTGCCACTGCGCTTCCGGTCTGTTGTTACCATAAAGTATGGTGAGCTGATCCGCTTTGACAGCCTGGGGGTGCAGGCCAACGTTCCAAGGGAGATGAAGGCGGTGAGCAAGAGAATTATGGGGGAGATTGTGGAACTGGTGGAGCTTCCCAAGGACAACCGCCCGCTGTTGACCGATGGGAATAAAACGGAAGATGGTCAGTGATTCCTTTCCCTGACAGCCCGCCGGCAGGCCAGGAGGGAAGCCAGCGCTACAGCGGCGCTGGCCGCCGCCGCAATCCAGAACCCCGGCGTGTTTGGGTGTGAAATCTGTTCGCCCAGAACAGTGGCTGCCACCATAGTCGGGGCAACTCCCAGAATGCTCCCCGCCAGATAAGAGGGAAAGCCCAGTCCCATACAGCCAAAATATAGGCTGACAATGTCCCCTGGAAGCGGGCCGGAGGCTCTGGCCAAAACCGTAAACCACACCCCGCTTTTCCGGCGCAGGATATCCAGAATTTCCAGTTTGGGGTATCTTTTGCGCAGCCTTTCCAGGCGGGAGGGGCCGATGAGTTTGCCCAGCAGGTAGGGAATGGAGGCCCAGAAAACAAGGCCC
The DNA here is from genome assembly GCA_022800935.1 of Oscillospiraceae bacterium. GTDB lineage: Bacteria > Bacillota > Clostridia > Oscillospirales > Ruminococcaceae > UBA1405. The sequence continues at coordinate 101,476 of JAAWRH010000003.1, read as the reverse complement.
AGCAGGTTGACCAGAATCGCCGACGGGAGGGAAAACACGGCCCCTGACAACAGATAAAGCGTTATCAGGGGAAAAACCACTGTGAGGCTTTTGACAGCATAAAGCAGTATCACCACTAGGAAAGCCAGCCAGCGATTTTGAGGGAGCAGGGATGCCGGACTCTGCCCAAGGGCGGGACGGATCGCCAAAACAAAGAGCATCGTGCATATAACTGTCGCCGCAATGGGAATGATTTTGTACAGGTGTTTTTTTTGACTTTCTTTAAAGGACATAGCTTCTCTCCTTGAAAACGGCGTCTGAAAAAGGCGTCGTTTTTTGGTTGCATTTTTCGGACGGAGCCAGTATAATGTTTTTATGACCTAAAAAAGTTATGTCTGTGCGTGGACATAGCTGCCGGCGGCTTTTACCGAAGCTCCAGGAAAAGGAGGCTTTCCTATGGAACGGACACGCGGTGCGATTGTGAATGCGTTTATACAGCTTTTGAGTGAGAAGCCGGTGAACAAAATCACCGTCAAGGACATTGTGGAGCGGTGCGGCGTAAACCGGAACACCTTTTACTATCATTTTCACGATATTCCCGACCTGGCCGAGCAGATGATGGAGGAAAAGGCGGACCAGCTGATACAAAACCACTATCAGCCCCATCAGCCCATTGAATGCATCCGTCCGCTGGTTCGGTATGGACTGCGGCACAGGACCGCGGTGCTGCATATCTATCAGTACCTTCCCCGCGATACCTTTCTGGCCTATCTGAACCGGCTGACATTCCGGCTGATGCAGGAATACTTTACCGCCGCCACCGACGGACTTGCCGCCACCGACGGACTTGCCGCCTCCGGGGAGGACGTCGCCGCCCTCGCCCGCTTTTACAGGTGCGCCATGGTGGGGCTTCTGCTGGACTGGCTGGACGGCGGGATGCAGGAGGATATGCTGGAGCTTTCAGAGAGACTGTGCAGCCTTCTCCAGGGTACGGGCAGAAAGGCCCTTACCCGTCCCATAAGGAACTGTTAGATGTCAGCTGTCAGCTGACAGTTGACAGCACCTAAGCGGTAACAGGCGGAGAGAGAACCAAAATACAGCGGATGGAAAACAGGAGGGGCCCGGCGTCCCCCCTGTTTTTAAATGGCTCAGTTTGCGCTCTTTCCGTTGGGACAGCTGGTCTTCGTGTCACATCCTTGGCAGTTCCACAGGGAATCCGCCACAGGGGCCCATTGCTCCGCGTAGCGGTCGCACTTGGCGCAGAGGTGCTCCACCGTTTCCGGCGACATGGGGTCGGTGGAATGGGCGCCGCTCTCCTCCACCATCTGCCGCAGCTTATCCGGGTTTTCCAGCATGGGGCAGGGGCGGAGCATATTGTCGTTAAAGGGCTGGCCCCGGTGGTAGGCCATGAAGATGGGACTCCTCAGGGCGTCCAGCAGGCTGACCTGGCGGATGTTGGCATTGGAGTAGTGGACGAATACGCAGGGGTCCACGTCGCCGTTGGCGTTGATGTGCAGGTAGCGGTTTCCCCCGGCAATGCACCCGCCCACAAATTCCGCGTCGTTCTGGAAGTCCATGGCAAAGAGGGGCTTTTCCGCCCGCATTCTGCGGACCCGGCGGTAGACCTCCCGGCGCTGTTTGGGTGTGGGTAGCAGCTCCAGCGCGGCGTCGCTGCCGACGGGCATATAGTGGAAATACCAGATAAAGTACGCCCCCATCTCAATCAGGCTGTCGTAATATTGCTCCGAGGTGATGGAGTCCCAGTTCATGCTGGTGTAGCAGGAGGAGATGCCGTAGGGGAGCTTTTTCTCCCGCATCAGCTTCATGGCGCGGATGACCTTTTGATAGGTTCCCGTTCCCCGGCGGAAGTCGGTGGCGGCCTCGTCCCCCTCCAGGGAGACGGCGGGGATAAAGTTGCCCACCCGCAGCATTTCCCCGGTGAACTCCTCATCGATGAGGGTGGCGTTGGTGAAGCAGAGGAAGACGCAGTCGTCGTGCTTTTCACACAGGCGGATCAGGTCGTCTTTGCGGACCAGGGGTTCGCCGCCGGTGTAGATGTACATGTAGATTCCCAGCTCCTTGCCCTGGCGGATAATATCGTCTATCTCCTCAAAGGTGAGATTGAGCTTATTGCCGTATTCGGCGGCCCAGCAGCCGGTGCAGTGGAGGTTGCAGGCGGAGGTGGGGTCCAGAAGGATGCACCAGGGGATGTTGCAGTCGTACTTCTGGCGCATCTGCTCCTGCTGGGGCCAGCCAATCAGGTTGGCGTTGATAAAGAAGTTGGCTACGACGGTTTTCATCACCTTTGGGTCAACATCGTTGACCAGGCGGCGGATGAAGCTGTAGTAGGGCTGGGAGGGGTCCTCAATGGACTGGCGGATGATCTTTCTCTGGGGCTCAAATTCCCCCTTAGCGAACCAGTCGGCCCAGTCTATGATGGTCCTCAGGTTCTTTTCAGGGTCTTTATAGAGGTAGTTCATCGCCTGTTCAATGCCGAACTTTTGTAATGTATTTTTAAAGCTCATAATATTCACATCCTCATATCATTTTGATTTGTATGAAAATCCTGACATGCCTTTTTAAAGGCAATGGAAACAGCGTTGTATCCATTTCAGACTGTTTCCATGTTCTGTCCACGTCCTCTTCCGGGAGGACGGAATTACAGCGGTTTTCATGGCCGTGTCCTCCCTTCTGCCTTGTCCTCGTTGGCTATATTTATCATAAACATTTATGAACAGGCCATCAATGGATAATTGGGAGGAGGTTGACTAAAAAGTCAGACAATTCATATTTAGATGCCTAAATACATTAAATGTTTTTTCTTTTTTTGACCTTTTCAAGCGGTCTTTTCCCAAACGAACTAATGACACCCAAAAAGTTTTATTGAAATTTTTAAATTTATTTGCTTCTCCGTATTTTGGTACTGGATAATTTGCAAAAGTATGGTATAATAGAAGCTAAGTACAAAAATCTTAAGGAGATGTTTATGGCATCTGTTACAGTGGCACACAGCGCGGGCTTCTGCTTTGGCGTAAAACGCGCGGTGGATATTGTGTACCAGGCAATACGGGAGGGCAAAAGGGTTTATACCCTTGGAGCGATTATCCATAACGCGCAGATGGTGGATGAGCTGGCCCGGCAGGGAGTGAGAATTCTGGAGCGCCCGGAGGATGCAGGGCCGGGGGATACGGTTATCATCCGCTCCCATGGAGTGGGCCGGGATATTTATGAAAGGCTCCGGGCCCAAGGGGCGGAGATTATCGACGCGACCTGTCCCTATGTGGCCAAAATTCACCGGATTGTTTCCGGCCCGTTTGAGGAGGACACCACAATCCTGATAGCGGGCGATCCGAAGCACCCGGAGGTACAGGGGACTCTGGGGCATTGCTCCAGGCCTGCGGCGGTCTTTAAAAATAAAGACGAAATGTTAAAAATGTTGTCAAATGGTAAACTTTCTGAAAAGAAACATCTGGTCTTTGTTGCGCAAACCACTTTTAACGTGTTAGAATGGGAAAAAAGCGTAAATTCCGCAAAAAAACAGTGTACAAACCCTTCGATTTTTGATACAATATGTAGTGCAACCAGCGAAAGGCAGCGGGAGGCCGCAGAGCTGGCGGAGAAATCCGGTCTGATGGTGGTCGTGGGGGACCGCCACAGCTCCAATACCGCCAAGCTGAAGGAGATATGCGCCCAACACTGCCCAACCCTTTTGGTGGAGACAGCGGCCGAGCTCAGGCAGGCTGTTTTGCCGGAGGGCGTTTTCCAGAGCAAATCCATTGGCGTTACTGCCGGTGCGTCTACGCCGGCTCGTATAATTAAGGAGGTACAAGAAACCATGAGTGAATTGATGACCAATAGCAGTCAGGAAGAGAATTTTGAGGAGATGCTGAACCAGTCGGCCATTACTACATATAATGGCGCCGTTGTCAAGGGAACGATTCTGGCCGTCACCCCCACGGAGGTGCAGGTGGATATCGGAATCAAGTACACCGGCTATGTTCCGCTGCAGGAGCTCACTGACGACCCCACCGTTAAGATTGAGGAAGCCTATAAGCCCGGCGATGTGCTGGACCTGCTGGTTGTGCGCACCAACGATGTAGAGGGCATGGTAATGCTTTCCAAGAAGCGCCTGGATGCCGCTGCCGGCATCCGCAAGGTCATGGAAGCCAAGGACACCGGCGAAACCCTCAAGGGTGTTGTGGTGGAAGTGGTCAATAAGGGTATCCTGGCGCTGACCAACAGTGTGCGGGTATTTATCCCCGCATCCCATGTGGCGCTGACCAGGGTGGAGGACCTCTCCGTGATGCTCAAGCAGACAGTGGAGTTCAAAATTATTGAGACCAATCCGGAGCGCAAGCGCGCCGTGGGCTCCATCAAGGCGGTGCTCCGCGAGCAGCGCAAGGCCCAGGAGGAGCAGTTCTGGAACGAGATTGAAATTGATAAGCACTACACTGGTGTGGTGAAATCCATTGTTTCCTATGGCGCGTTTGTGGACCTGGGCGGCGTGGACGGAATGGTCCATATTTCCGAGCTGTCCTGGAACCGCATCCGCCATCCCTCCGAGGTTGTCAAGGTGGGAGATACCATTGAGGTTTATGTCAAGGACCTGGACCGTGAAGCCCGGAAGATTTCCCTCGGCTACAAGAAGACCGAGGACAATCCCTGGGAGATTCTCAAGAACAGCTATAGCGTCGGCTCTGTGGTAAAGGTGAAGATTGTTTCCATGACAACCTTCGGCGCTTTTGCCCAGATTCTGCCCGGCGTAGACGGTCTGATCCATATTTCCCAGATTTCCACCCAGCGTATCGCTAAGCCCCAGGATGTGCTGAACATCGGCGACGAGGTGGATGTAAAGATCACCGAGCTGGACTTCGACAAGAAGAGAATCAGCCTTTCCATCCGTGCTCTGGCGGAGGAAGCGGCAGCTTCTCAGGCAGATGCGCCAGTGGAAGAAGTAAACGAATAACTGCTGGATTTGCAGAACGCAGGAAGCTGTTGTACACGGATGCTGTACAACAGCTTTTTTTTGCAGGGAAGGTACCTGTGTTTTGCCTTGGAGATATCAATGTAAAGGAGAGATTGCTTATGCTGTGTCAGACCATTCAGCGGCCCGGCGTTCCGGAGGTATCCCTGAAAACCTTTGTGATGGACCCAATTCCCGGTATGCTGGAGGGAGACATCCGCCCGGCGGTTATCGTCTGCCCAGGGGGCGGTTATACCCACCTTTCCGCCAGAGAGGGGGAAAACATTGCCGTTTGGCTGAACGCCAACGGCTTCCATGCCTTTGTGCTGCACTATTCCCTGATGAAGAAGGGGGATCATCCCAAAACCTTTGATAAGCCCCTCTTTGACCTGAGCTGGGCTATGGCCTGTGTCCGCAGCCACAGTGAGGAGTGGCGCCTGGACCCGGAGCGGATTGCCGTGATAGGCTTTTCCGCCGGGGGACATCTGGCGGCGTCCCTGGGGGTTTCCTGGAACCGCCCGGAGATAGCCCAGGAGCTGGGAATTCCCCAGGGGAGCAACCGGCCTAACGCCCTGATTTTAAGCTACGCCGTCCTTTCCGAAGGGCCCTTTGACCGCAGGGGCGTCCCCACCAGAACGGGGGGAGACGGGGCCGAACCGTGGGAGGGCCACGATACCAAGGTGGGGGAACACACGCCCCCCTGCTTCCTCTGGCACACCGGAGAGGACCAGGTTGTCCCGGTGGAAAATTCTCTGCTGTTTGCCGCGGCGCTGCGCAGACATAATATCCCCTTTGAGCTGCATGTCTTTGAAAAAGGGGGACACGGCCTTTCCACCTGCCAGGCGGACGTGGCAGGAAGCCCGGCGGGGATTATGCCCGAAAACCGGCAGTGGATGGGGCTTTGCCTCACCTTCCTGCGCAGACAGTTCCACATGCGCTGAACCGCTCTTCCCTGCTTGGGGGCGGCATTGTGCGGACGGCACACCTATTAATGATATAAAGGAGAACGTTCTGTATGCTTTATGAGACGATTACCCGTGAGAAAAATCCGGAAGTTACCCTGAAGACCTTTGTCATGGACCCCATCCCCGGAATGCTGGGCGGGGATATCCGACCGGCGGTGGTTATCTGCCCTGGAGGCGCATACGCCTTTTTGTCCCCCAGGGAATCCGAGAGCCTGGCGGTCTGGTTTAACGCCAACGGGTTCCATGCCTTTGTGCTGAACTATTCTGTCAATCAGGAAAGAGACAGCAAAAAGCCCCTGAAGGACCGCCCGCTGATGGACGCCAGCTGGGCCCTTTCCCTCATCCGCGCCCGCGCCGGGGAGTGGCACCTGGATCCGGAACGGATTGCCATTATGGGCTTTTCCGCAGGCGGCCACGCGGCGGCCTCCCTGGGGGTTTTCTGGAACCGGGAGGATATTCCCCAGAAGCTGGGTATTCCCAAAAACAGCAACAAGCCCAACGCGCTGGTACTGTGCTATCCGGTGATTCTGGCCGGGGAGTTCAGCCACATGGGGTCCCTGGCCAACCTCTGCGGCGATGACCCGGAGGAACAGCTGAAGATGTCCCTGGACCGGTTTGTGGGGGAGCAGACCCCTCCCACCTTTTTGTGGCACACCATGGAGGACGGCTCTGTGCCGGTAGAAAATTCCATGTTCTTTGCCGCGGCGCTGAGAAGGTACAATGTCCCCTTTGAGCTGCACATCTTTGAAAAGGGCGGCCACGGGCTGTCAACCTGCCAGGCGGATGTGTCGGGCTCGGAGAGCGGGATACTTCCCGAAACCGGCAGGTGGATGGAATTGTGCTTGACTTTTTTAAGAAGACAGTTTAAAATGTTGTAAGTTCTGTGGAAGGAACGTCTATTTAGGGTTGATAGGCGTTCTTTCTTTTTGAAACGCGTCCTTTGAAAAAACGCCGCAAAATGGGAAAATATCATTTTTAAGGCTGATAAACCGCCCCAAAAAGGGCATCCTATAAGTAAAAACAGCCGGAGAAGCTTCCGGTGGCAAAATCCGAAATTGTTTGAATGAAATGTTAAACCTTTTTTCCATGCAGTAAAATCCTTCAAAGGATTTACTTAATAGACAGCAGTACCCTTTAACCCAAAATCAAATGTCCAAAGGAAAGGAAAATGAAATGATGAAAAAGAAAATAGCAGTTTTATTGTCCGCGCTGGCGATCATGGCCGCCGCCTCCGGCTGCAGCGGCTCCAGCTCGTCATCCTCCTCCAGCACCCCCGCCTCCGGCCCGTCGGACACCAGCTCCATCAGCATCCCTGACACAGCCCCCGTGCCGGAAGACCCGGAGGACGGGGCGGATACAACGCCGGACTCCGATTCCGCTACTGTGCTTCAGGAGATTTATGACAGCGTCAAGGCCGCCTATGGGGAGAACTATATCCCTTCCATGATGCTGGAGGAACAGCAGCTCACCGAGGTTTACGGGATCAACATGGACAATGTGGAGAACTTTATCGCTGAGGGCCCGATGATGTCTGGGCATGTGGACACCTTCCTGGCGTTCAAGGCGGTGGACGGAAAGGGCGAGGACGTGGCGAAGGACGTGACCGCCTACCAGAATATGCAGCAGAACGAGGCCCTCCAGTACCCCATGAATATGGCAAAGGTCAGCGCGTCCCAGGTGGTGCGCCACGGGGATTATGTTTTCTTCGTTATGCTTGGGGCCTTTGACGAGAGCGAGAATTCCTCCGAGGAGGAGCAGCAGAAATTCGCCGAGGAGCAGACCAAAATTGGCGTGGATGTTATCGCAGAGCATTTTTGATTGTCAGGACAGTCCGATTAGGCTGTTGCGGGGCGCCGCCTTCCAGGAGGGCGGCGCCTTTTCCTCCGTCAAAGTAGACGAACTGTCCCCTATCCGCGGCTGCCTTCGGCATAAGGATAGACAAAAACAGGGGAAATCCGCATGAAAACGGAACATTCCTATTGACAATCCGCGCCAAAACATGATATAATACCCTCTCGGTAAGACATTATGACTGGCAGAGGATTGTGCTTTTAGCCCCGTACGGGGAGGAGCACATATTCCTTTTCCAAATAAGCAAATCATTTTTTAAGTAAGGAGGTGCAGGAATGCCAACCTTTAATCAGCTGGTCCGCAAGGGAAGGGAAGTCGTTGAGAAAAAATCCACCGCTCCCGCACTGCTCAGAGGATGGAACTCCAAGAAGAGAATCGCCATCAACCAGGATTCTCCACAAAAAAGAGGCGTTTGTACTGCTATCAGAACGGACACCCCTAAGAAGCCTAACTCCGCGCTGCGTAAAACCGCCAGAGTTAAGCTGACCAATGGAATCGAAGTGACAGCCTATATCCCCGGTATCGGACACAACTTGCAGGAGCACAGCGTGGTTTTGATTCGCGGCGGTCGTGTAAAGGACCTCCCTGGTGTGCGTTACCACATCGTGCGCGGCGCGCTGGATGCCCAGGGCGTGGCGAAGAGAATGCAGGCCCGTTCCAAGTACGGCGCAAAGCGTCCTAAGGCCGGAGCCGCCAAGAAGTAAAACGTTTCCCCTGCCCTTTTTAAGATGTTAATGCCGCATAATGTGGTTTTATATATTCAAACGATAGATGGACATCCCCTGGAAGCTGTCCGGTTTTCTATGTGAGAAGTAAACTGCATTGGCATCGACGGGAGTTTTATTTCGAGTACCGATGAATTCATAAATTGTGAAGGAGGGAAGCGAAGTGCCAAGAAGAGGTAATATCGCGAAGCGCGACGTGCTGCCGGATCCCCTTTATAACTCCAAGCTCGTTACGCGCCTGATCAACAACATCATGTTGGACGGCAAAAAGGGCGTCGCACAGAAGATTGTGTACGACGCGTTTGCCACTGTTGCCGAGAAAACCGGCAAGGATGCCCTGGAATGCTTTGAGCAGGCAATGGAAAACATCATGCCTGAGCTGGAAGTCAAGGCCCGCCGCGTGGGCGGCGCGACCTATCAGGTTCCTATGGAAGTGCGGCCGGAACGCCGCCAGACCCTGGGCCTGAGATGGATCACCAACTACTCCCGCCAGCGTTCGGAGCGCACCATGAAGGACCGGCTGGCCGGGGAAATTCTGGACGCCCTGAACAACGTGGGCGGCGCGTGCAAGAAGCGCGACGATACCCACAAGATGGCCGAGGCCAACAAGGCTTTCGCCCATTACCGCTGGTAGTTTTACCCGCGGCATAGTTGGGCTTTGACATGAAACAGGAAATCCTGCGTCCATAAAACTGGTATCCGGGTTTCCTGACACAGACTGCAACAAGTCAGCGACGGCAGGAAGGACGGAGTTGTTTCCGCCCTTCCTGTAATATTGGACTGGTTTATGAGGAATCTGCCGGTCCCGTATTTTCATGTTTTATGAGAAACGCCGTTTCCCTTTTGGGAGAATTTGCGGCGCGCTGTTCACTGTTGAGAAGCGAGAAGGATTTTTTAGGAGGACTATATGCCTAGAGACGTATCATTACAAGATACCCGTAATATCGGCATTATGGCCCACATTGACGCCGGAAAAACCACCACCACCGAACGTATTTTGTTTTACACAGGTAAAACGCATAAGATAGGTGAGACTCATGATGGCGCGGCGACAATGGACTGGATGGAGCAGGAGCAGGAGAGGGGCATCACCATCACCTCTGCTGCAACTACCGCGTTCTGGAAGGGCCATCGCATCAATATCATTGATACACCCGGACACGTGGACTTCACCGTTGAGGTGGAACGTTCCCTGCGTGTTCTGGACGGTTCCGTAACCGTTTTCTGTGCCAAAGGCGGCGTGGAACCCCAGTCGGAGACAGTTTGGCGTCAGGCTGACAAGTATCGGGTTCCCAGAATGGCGTATGTCAACAAGATGGATATTATGGGCGCTGATTTTTACAACGTTGTGTCCATGATGAGGGATCGCCTTAAATGTAATGCGGTGCCGATCCAGCTTCCCATTGGTTCTGAAGACACCTTCAAGGGGATTATCGACTTGGTGGATATGACCGCAGACGTCTACTATGACGATCTGGGCAAGGACATGCGGGTAGAGGAAATCCCTGAGGATATGAAGGAGCTGGCCCAAAAATATCACGACGAATTGCTGGAGCATATTGCCGATCAGGACGAAGCGGTTATGGAGAAATACCTGGAAGGCGAGGAAATCTCCATTGAGGATATCAAGAGGGTTATTCGCCAATCCACCATTGATAATAAGATGGTTCCCGTTATCTGCGGTACTTCCTACCGCAATAAGGGCGTCCAAAAGCTCCTGGATGCAGTGGTTGACTATATGCCTTCCCCGATTGATATTCCCCATATTAAAGGCGTTAACCCCGATACTGAGGAGGAGGAAGAGAGACCTTCTTCTGACGAGGAGCCTCTGGCAGCCTTGGCGTTTAAGATCGCCACTGACCCTTATGTAGGCAAGCTGTGCTTCTTCCGTGTATATTCCGGCATTGCCAAGGCCGGTACTACCGTTTACAATTCCACCAAGGATAACAACGAAAGAATCGGTCGTATCCTCCAGATGCATGCCAACCACCGCCAGGATATTGACGCCTGCTACGCGGGTGATATCGCGGCTGCTGTGGGCCTGAAAAACACCACTACCGGCGACACCTTGTGCGATGAGAAGCACCCAATCATTCTGGAATCCATGGAGTTCCCGGAGCCTGTTATTCGGGTGGCCATTGAGCCCAAGACCAAAGCGGGCCAGGAAAAGATGGGCATCGGCCTTGCCAAGCTGGCAGAGGAAGACCCCACCTTCCGGACCTACACCGATGAGGAGACAGGACAAACCATTATCGCGGGTATGGGCGAGCTCCATCTGGAGATTATCGTGGACCGCCTGCTCCGCGAATTCAAGGTGGAAGCAAATGTCGGCGCTCCCCAGGTGGCCTATAAGGAAACCGTCCGCAGGAGCGCGGATGTTGATCACAAGTACGCCCGTCAGTCCGGCGGTAAGGGCCAGTATGGTCACGTTAAGATTATTCTGGAGCCCAACGAAAGCGGCAAGGGCTATGAGTTCATCAACAAGATTGTCGGCGGCGCGATTCCCAAGGAGTATATCGAGCCGGTCAATCAGGGCATTCAGGGAGCGATGCAGGCCGGCGTTCTGGCGGGGTATCCCGTTGTTGACGTAAAGGTCACGCTGTACGACGGCTCCTACCACGAGGTGGACTCCTCCGAAATGGCCTTTAAGATTGCCGGTTCCATGGCCTTTAAGGAGGCCATGAAGAAGGCCGATCCGGTCATTCTGGAGCCTATCATGAAGGTTGCCGTTATCGTTCCTGAGGAATATATGGGCGATGTCATCGGCGACATCAACGCCCGCCGCGGCCAAATCCAGGGTATGGAGCACCGCCCCGGCGCGCAGCAGATCAACGCCTTTGTTCCCCTGTCCGAGATGTTCGGCTACGCCACCGACCTGCGGTCCAAGACCCAGGGACGCGGCCAGTATTCCATGGAGCCTTCCCACTATATCGAGGTTCCCAAGTCCATTGCGGAAAGCATTATGACCAGCAGAGGAAACAAGCAGGACTAAGCCGGGTACCGCGGTCTGCCGGCTGCGGATTGGAGAATTTGCAGGGGTTGTTCCCTCCGGAATACGCCGAAATGTGGTTTTAGGCCCATTTTTGGAAAATTTCTGTACTTTTTTGTGCGGAAGCCCTTGCATTTTCCACCAATCCTTGGTACAATAGCAGATGTAACCGTTTTACCCTGCGAGTGTGCTTGCTTTGCAATAAATACCATTTTAAGGGAGGAAAAAACTAGAATGGCAAAACAAAAATTTGAACGTACCAAACCCCATATTAACATTGGTACCATTGGTCACGTTGACCATGGCAAGACCACCCTTACCGCCGCCATCACCAAGACCCTGGCGATGAAGGGTGATGCCGAATTTATGGCCTACGACATGATCGATAAGGCCCCCGAAGAGAAGGCGCGCGGAATCACAATCAACACCGCCCACGTGGAGTACGAGACTGACAAGCGTCACTACGCCCATGTTGACTGCCCCGGACATGCTGACTATGTTAAGAACATGATCACCGGTGCTGCTCAGATGGACGGCGCTATCCTGGTTGTTTCCGCAGCTGACGGCCCCATGCCCCAGACCCGTGAGCACATCCTGCTGGCCCGTCAGGTCGGCGTTCCCTACATCGTTGTTTTCATGAACAAGGTTGACCAGGTGGACGACCCCGAACTGATTGATCTGGTTGAGATGGAAATCCGCGACCTGCTTAACGAGTACAACTTCCCCGGCGACGATATTCCGATCGTCAAGGGTTCCGCTCTCCAGGCTCTGGAAGCTCCCAACGATGTTTCCAATGAAGCCTATAAGCCCATTCTTGAGCTGATGGACGCTGTTGACGACTATATCCCCACCCCTGAGCGTAAGTCCGATCTGCCCTTCCTGATGCCTGTTGAGGACGTCTTCACCATTACCGGGCGCGGCACCGTCGCTACTGGTAGAGTTGAAAGAGGCCAGCTGAAGACCGGCGACGAAGTTGAAATCATCGGCTTGACCGACGAGCGCAAGAAGACCGTTGTCACCGGTATCGAAATGTTCCGCAAGACCCTGGATTACGCTGAGGCCGGCGACAATATCGGCGCTCTGCTCCGCGGTGTTCAGAGAACTGAGATTGAACGCGGCCAGGTTCTCTGCAAACCCGGCTCCATCAATCCCCACACCAAGTTCCGCGGTCAGGTTTACGTCCTGAAAAAGGAAGAGGGCGGCCGTCACACCGCTTTCCTGAGCAACTACCGTCCTCAATTCTATTTCCGTACCACTGACGTTACCGGTGTTATCACCCTCCCCGAAGGCGTTGATATGTGCATCCCCGGCGATAACGTTGAGATGGACGTTGAGCTGATTACTCCTATCGCCATTGAGGAAGGCCTCCGTTTCGCTATCCGTGAAGGCGGCCGTACCGTTGGCTCCGGCGTTGTTATCAAGATCAACGAGTAATTGACCCTCTTTGCTAAGCTGCTTTTTTAGAATGCTTTAAGATTCCCGTCCGCTCTTTTGGGGTGGACGGGAATTTTTTCTTGCGACTTGCATCTCTGGGGAAAAGTGGTATAATCTGGATGGAACACAGAGCCGCCGTGCGGGCCTCTCTGATACGTTTTATCATAAATTAGGAGAACTGCTATGAGGGTATATTCCTATCAAATTGACGAATATCATTCCGGCTGGACTGTCGAAGGGTTTCTGCGATCCGTCCATTATTCAAGCCGCGTGCTGACAAAACTGAAAAAATCCCCCACCGGGCTGCTCTGCAATGGGGAGCATATCCGCACCGTCGATAAGCTTTCCACCGGAGATGTTCTTCGGCTGGAGCTGGAGGATGAACCGGGCAGCGAACCGCCCATTGATCTGCCGGTGGAAATCGTTTATGACGACGCGGACCTCTTGATCTATGACAAACCCGCCGCCATGCCCTGCCATCCCTCCCAGCGCCATCGTGAGGACACCCTGGCAAATGTCTTTGCCTACTACTGCTTGGAACGAAAGCTGACCATTCCCTTCAGGCAGGTGAACCGTCTGGATAAGGATACCACTGGCCTGACCGTTATCGCCAAAAATGAGTATGTTTCTTCCCTGCTCAACGGCAGGCTGGAAAAGGAATACCTGGCCCTGACAGAGGGGAAGTTCACGCAGCCGGAGGGAACCATTGATGCCCCGATCCGCCGCCTCAACGAGATATCCACTTTGCGGCTCGTTGCCAGAGAGGGGGAGGAAGGGGCGCAGTCCGCCCATACGCGGTATCAGGCGGCGGCGTGGGGAAGGGTAGACCAGGAACTCCACCCCGGAGCAGCGGAATCCCATACCCTTTTGCGGGTGTGGATTGCCACAGGGAGGACCCACCAGATACGGGTACACTGCGCTTCCATTGGACATCCGCTGGCGGGGGATGATTTATATGGTGGCAGCCTGGCGCTGACCTCCCAGCAGATGCTCCGGTGTTACCGCATACGGTTTCTCCACCCGGTAAAAGGGGAATGGATGGAGTTCAGCCGTCCGTGGGAAAAGGAACTGGTACGGGTGATGGAGGAAACAGGCATTGAGGAATCCGTTTTAGAGTCGCTGGTGGGAGAAGTCCCCCAGCCGCCCGGTGCCGGCCAAAGATAAGGAATCTCCAACGCCTGCCAGGAAACAATATCACACAGAAAACAGAAAGTATACCATATTTGTTCATACTTTATCCAATTTATTCCCAGCTTGTTTTGGTAATATAATTGGCGGCAAAATAAAGACTGACGGCAGCGGCTGGAAATTGTTAATGGCTTTTAAACAAATTATTCACACACTTTTTGTCATGAATGGTTCCGAAAAAAGGAAAAATTTGGACTTCTCTTTTCCTTTTTATACACATAATGCACAATAAATGGCAGAAACAATAAATAAGATAGTGGAAATTATTCAGAACATCCTTGGAATATGCCTCTGGGGGTTGCTTTTTTAAGGAAAAAAAGGTATAATAGAACCGATATAGGTCATATCTCCCTTGAAGGCAAGTTTCAACATGGTGCGGCGGCAGGCGGAGCGAAAGAGGTACTCCTTACTGATAAGGGGCAGCCCGGACGGTTTGTCTCTCTTCTGACTGCCATGAATGGATTGAAACGACATGGGATTTGTAAAGGAGATGATAGCAATGAGTTCTATAAGCCAGACCAGCGCGACAGACGGAGGCTCTATCGAGCAGCCGGATCAGGAACGCGGTTCCATCAGCGTCTGGCTGGAGCAGCTGTGGACTTCTGTAAGTCAGTTCTTTTTTCATATATCATTTGAAACCGGTTCGTTCCTGCTAAAGCTTCTGCTCCATGCTAAGGGCCGGATTGGCGCGTGGATTCTTTCTTCCCGCCATAACCTGGAAGAGAGGTTCCGCTTTTGGGTTGTCAAAACCCGCGCCTCTCTGCGGGAAACCGGCTTGGCCGTTTCCCTGAGACGGATGCGCGAGGAGTTCCGCTCCATCTGGTGGAAGTCCCTTCCCGCCGACGCTCCCGGCATCGCCGGTGAAATGCGGGTGAAGACCTTCCGCCCAGGCGCAGCGTTTCTGTTCAGCGCAAAGTACCTGTGGAAGTTTACCGCCACAGTGCTCAATCATGTTTGCCCTGTGCTGGCCATTGGACTGCTGGTGGGTACCGTCCGGTACTTTACCAACCTGCCCTTTGTCCTTTCGGTGGAATACGATGGGAAAAACATCGGTTATATCACCGACGAGCGCGTCTTTGACGATGCCAAGCAGATGATGCGGGACCGCATTATCTACGAGGAATATCAGCAGCCCACCGACGCTGTGCCCAAGTTTACCCTGTGCGTGGCGGACGGTCAG
This sequence comes from Oscillospiraceae bacterium, assembly GCA_022800935.1. Taxonomy (GTDB): domain Bacteria; phylum Bacillota; class Clostridia; order Oscillospirales; family Ruminococcaceae; genus UBA1405. Next base: position 86,202 of record JAAWRH010000003.1, on the reverse strand, counting down.
ACCCTTTCCGATTCCTTTGTACTGGCGGACCAGATTATTCAGGCATCCGGCAACGAGATTATTCAGGCCGACGGCCTTTATATTGACGGTGAGTTCATCGGCGCGACCACTGACGGCGAGTCTATGATGATGCTGTTGGAATCCCTCAAGGAACCTTATCAGGAGGAGTATCCTGACGCTAAGGTGGAGTTCACCTCCAAGATCAAGGTCCGGCAGGGGCTTTATCCCGTTTCCTCCGTGGTGGAACTGAACAACATTGAGGAGTATATCTCCTCTGAGGTGGAAGGGGAAAAGATTTATATCGCCCAGGCAGGCGACGCCCCCATCACCATTGCCCGCAGCAACGGCATCAGCCTGGACAGCCTGCGGGAGCTCAATCCCGGCATTGACACCAAGCTTTTGATCGGGCAGGAGGTGCTCATCAGCAAATCCGTCCCCCTACTTGGTGTAAAGGCCACTTATACGAGGACCTATACCGAAGAAATCCCATTTAAAATCAACCGCACCCCGGACAGCAAGTATTACTCCAACTATTCCAAGGTGGTTTCCACCGGCGAGAACGGCCTGAAAGAGGTTGAGGAAAAGGTCGTCTATGTCAACGGGATGGTTGTGGAACGCACCCCCATTTCATCGGAGGTATTGGTGGAGCCTGTGGACCAGGAGGTCATTGTCGGTTCCATGACAGCGCCCTCTACCCGCTACATCTCAACGCCCCTTTCCGGCGGTTCGGCCACCAGCAACGGCTATATTTGGCCTGTGGGCGGCTCCGGCGGGTATGTCAGCTGTGGGCTGTATGGTTACTGGAACCATACAGGTATGGATATTGCCACCTCTACCGGCACCCCCATTTATGCAACTGCGGCGGGTACGGTTGTGGTTGCCCAGCAAAGACAGGGATATGGCAAGTATATCGTCATTGACCATGGCGGCGGACTCCAGACCTGGTATCTCCACGCGAGCGCGCTGTATGTTACCCCTGGCCAAAGGGTCAATCAAGGGCAGACAATCGCGGCAGTGGGACAAACCGGCAACGCAACCGGGCCTCATTTACATATTGAGTTCAGGGTTTACGGTGCCGTCAAGAATCCCGCGAGTTATATTGGAACACGTTGAGAACAATAAAAAGGCTCTGCCGGGAGGCAGGGCCTTTTTTGACGGGATGGGGATGCCGTTATTTCAGGAAATCGGCGTAAACTGAAATAAGGATGATTTTTTACGGTTCTTATTTCAGTTTAACCCCATATCTTGAAATAAGGGCCACATATTTTAGAATATATTTCAGTTTGTAGCTTATATTGTAGGCCCTCCTCCCTCTTTCCGCTTGTGAACCCAGACGGCTTATGATATAATAAAGGCATAAAAATAGAGAGGGTGAAGAAAATGCCAATCAGGGAATTCTGGGCAATGGATTTTCTGGTGTTTAAACGCCGGGATAGAAAAAAACAGACGGAAACTGCCCGGAATGGGGCCACCATCCGCAACCACTTTTATCTGAATTTATGCGATGGAATTAACGTTTTGATTGGTGAAAACGGTGTAGGGAAAACAAGTATCCTCAAAATGTTGTATGCCGCCTGCGAATGGAGCAAAAAAAGAAAGTTATCCCCAAAATCCCCCCTGCCTCCCACGCTTTGCGGACGGTTTCGTCACTTACCTGTAACTGGAGTTCCTCCCGTATTTCATGGATTGTAATATCTGGCTGAGTCTGTATCATCCGGTCAATATCCTGAATATCCGTCTGGCTGAGTGCAGGCTTGCGCCCGCGCAGGGAAACTCTGGTTTCCACAGAGCCGGTTTCCCGCATCATAAACCTTATGTCAAGTGAGTGCAGTATTATTTTGGATTGCTATAATTATAACATATATGGAATTCTGCTTTAATGATAAAGGACATTAAAGAAAGAAAATTCTGGAAAAAGGGGAAGAAATTTTGAGAAAGGTCCAAAATCCTATTGGCAAAAACCCAAAAATAGGGTATCATTAAGATACCCACTAAAAGTGAAGGAGGAGGACCGGCCATGAGTGAAGAGCTGGCCTTTGGCGCGCACATCCCCAGCGGCGAATTGCAGAACGAGTACCTTTCCTTTTGGGCGGACAGACAGCTGTTCGCCGTGCCCATCAGGGAAGTCAGGCAGATTATCCGGATGCAGAAGATTGTTGAGGTGCCGGATTATCCTCCCTATGCCAGGGGGATTATCAACCTGCGGGGAGATATCATCCCGATTATCGACGTGCGGATGCGCCTCGGCAAGCCGGAAATCCCCTATAACGACCGCACCTGTATCATCATCATCGACGTGGGGGGCCACCAGTACGGAATCGTGGTGGACCAGGTCAGCGAGGTGATGGAGATTACAAAACAGCAGTTTTCCCAGCCGCCCCAGATAGGCGGGGTTTCGGTCAACGAATACCTGAACGGAATCGCCAAGATAGAAAACAAGGTTGTGATGGCCCTGGACTGCTCCAAGCTGCTGAGGGAAAAGGAATATCAGGCCTTGGTATCCGCCGCAGAAGCTTGATTTTTCAGGGTTTCTGCCGATATATTATAGAGAGAAAAAATATTTACATGGGCACTTTGTTCTGCCGTTACAGAGAGAAAAGGGGGAACCGTTATGGCATATTATCGTTCCGTGGGCATGAATTACCCCATCCAGAACAGTTGGTACAGCATCGCCGCCAATAATAACAACAGGCTGGCCCATATCCTCAGCCAGAAGGCCAGCGCTGTCACCAAGGTCCGGCCAGTGGAGCGCAACTTTGAGAAGAACGGCGTTTCCACCAAGTCCTCCGAATTTTTAAAGAAGTTTCAGAAACAGATGATAGAGCTCCAGCAGGCCGCCACAGACCTTTCCGATACCAAGGTAAACGGCGTGGCCAACCGGCTGGCGGCCGTCTCCTCTGACCAGAACGTCATGGACGTTTCCGCCGTCGGCAAGCTGACCTCTCCGGCGGTATATCAGGTGGATGTTCAGCAGACCGCGGCAGCCCAGCAGAACCAGAGCCTGGCGGCGTGGGCCAGCGGCGCGCCCGCCGAAAAGGGAACCTTTGCCCTGGAAACCCAGAAGGGAACCGCCCAGCTGCACATCGACCCCTCCGCCGTCAAAACCAACCGGGAGCTTTACAACGCCATTGCTGACGAGATTAACCGGCTGGACCTGGGGGTAACCGCCAAGGCCCAGGAGGCCAACGGCAAGGTGTCCCTCACCGTGTCCTCCGCGGAGACGGGGAAGGAAAACGCCTTTTCCATCAACGGCACCCTGGCGGAAAAGATGGGCCTGACCAAGGAAAAGCAGGCTGCCCAGGACGCGGTGTACACCGTCAAAAAAGAAAATGACAAGGGCCAGGCGGCCCAGGAGAAGACCTCCGCCAGCAACCGCATTACCCTGGATGACGAAAAGATAGAGGCCACCCTGAAAAAGGCGGGCAGCACCCAGATTAAGGTGGGGGACGACGTCAAGGGGATGGCGGATAAGCTGGATAACCTGGTAAAGAGCTATAACAATACGGTGAAATTCCTGAACGACAACGCCGGTCAGGGCAGCGGGGTGCTGGACCAGCTCCGCCGCATGTCCCGGCTGCCCACCGGGGAAAAGGCCATGAACCTGGCGGGGATATCGGTGAACCCCAAGGACGGGACCTTTGCCTTTGACCGGGACGCCTTCGCGGAGGCGATGGAGACCAGCCCAACCCTCACCAAGGAGATTATCAGCGGCAGCTACGGCGTGGCCCAGGGGCTCCGTCAGGACGCCCAGTCGGGGCTGAACACCTCTTCGGCCAAGCTGGTGGACGCCATGGATTCCTTCCGCGCCTCTCAGGATTTCATCAACCGGATGGCCCAGAACAATATGCTCAACCAGTGGTCCTACAGCCCGCTGGGGACCTATTCCAAGGCCAATTCCTATAATCTGTTCCAGTACTTCACCTCCGGCGCGATGATGAGTATGTATATTTGACGAATTTCCGGATCGCAGCAATAAGGGGCGCCACTGAAAAGCAGCGGCGCCCTTTTCAGCGCGTCAAAGCCCGTTTCAAAATCCCTTAGAAATGAGGTCACAATACACATGAAAAGGATTATCCTCCCCCTATCCCTCGCCCTTGCCCTGATGCTTTTGTTTGCCGCCCTTCCCGTCCAGGCCCTGGAGATGGGGGACCTTACCTCTTCCTCTGTCATCTCCAGGGAGACAGCCTACTACACTGTTACCGTAAAGGCGGGGGACGGGGGCAGCGTCTTTCCAGGGGGTTCCATCCGCATGAAGGAGGGCAGCTCCCGCTTCTTTACCATCACCCCCAACGCCGGGTTTGTGGTGGCGGATGTCAAGATAAACGGAACAAGCGTGGGGGCCGTCTCAGGCTACCGCATTTCCAGCATCAGCGAGGATGTTGTCCTGGAGGTCTCCTTTACCCTGGCCGCCGGTTCCGAAAGCCAGGGTGAAACAGAAGCTGTCTCCGGGGAAGCCCCCTCCCAACAGGAAAAAGAATCCTCCGGGGACGATGAGGGGAACAACCCCAATACCGGGAGCTGCTGAAAAATTCCCGCATACGATTATTACTTATGAAAGCAGGTTACATTATGCCAGATCAAAACATAAAAACGGTTTCTATCATCGGCCTGGGCGCTTTAGGCATTCTGTATGCCGGGAAGCTCCAGGCGGTTCTCCCCGAAAACGGGCTGCGAATTATCGCCGACCGGGAACGGATACAGCGGTACCGGTCCCAGGGCGTTTTCTGCAACGGCCAGCCCTGCCGTTTCCATTATGTCACCCCGGAGGAGCCGGTTTCCCCTGCCGAACTGGTGCTCATCTGCACCAAGTCCACCGGCCTGGACCAGGCCGTTTCCGCCATTGCCGGGCACGTCGGCCCTGATACCACCCTCATGTCCGCCATCAACGGCATTACCAGCGAGGAGATCATCGCCAAAGCCTATGGGCCGGAGCGGGTGATCTATGCAGTGGCCCAGAACACCGACGCCACCAGAGTGGGGACCAGCCTGACCTATCATTCCGTCGGGTCCATTGCCATCGGCGAGAAGGACGGGACCGTTTCCCCCCGGCTGCTGCGGGTTAAAGCCCTGCTGGATGCGGCGGGCATCGGCTGCGAGCTGCCGGAAAACATCCTACGCCACCAGTGGAGCAAATTCATGTTCAATGTGGGCCTGAACCAGGTGGTAACGGTTTTTGAAACTAACTACGGCGGCGTTCAGCGGGAGGGAGAGGCCCGCGCCATGATGCTGGATGCCATGGACGAGGTGCGCCGCCTTTCCCTGCTGGCGGGCATCGGGCTGACGGAGGCGGACATTCAGTACTGGATGGACAATCTGGCTGTCCTGGGTCCGGAGTGCAAGCCCTCCATGCGCCAGGACGCGGAGGCCCACCGCCCCACCGAACTGGCCCTGTTCGCCAAGACGGTGCGGGCGCTGGGCAGGGAATACGGTATGGCCACGCCGGTCAACGACTTTCTGTATGACCGGATTACCGCTATAGAAGCGGCCTACAGTGAGGAAAAGGGGCGGAAGAATGGATGAAGTATTGACCAGACCGGTTCGAGTTCGGGGTGTATCCATCGGCGAAGGGATGCCGAAGCTGTGCGTCCCCATTGTGGCGGACACCATCGGGGCAGTTTCCGCCCAGTCTGCCCGGATTGCCGGATTCCTTGCCCAGCACCCCGGCGCGGTGGACCTGGTGGAATGGCGCGCCGACTGGATGCCCAGTGTGGAGGACGGGATAGGGCTTCCCGCCGTGGAGGCCATACGTACCGCCCTGCCGGAGCTGCCGCTGCTGTTTACCTTCCGCACTCAAAGGGAGGGGGGCCAGCAGGCGATCACCAAGGAGGGCTACTGGAAGCTGGCCCGTCAGATGATACAGAGCGGCTGTATCGACCTGATTGATATTGAGCTTTCTATGGGGGATCAATTCCTGAAGGAGGCGGCTGCGGCTGCCCATGAGAACGGGGTGAAGGTCGTGGCTTCCAACCATGACTTCCACGGTACCCCCTCTGTACAGGAGATGGTGTCCCGGCTGACGCGGATGGAATCGCTGGGGGCGGATATTCTGAAGATTGCGGTCATGCCGCTGGAGCCCAAGGACACATTGAGGCTGCTGTCCGCATCGGCGGAGATGTACCGGCGGACTGCCTGTCCCATTATCACCATTGCGATGTCGGGGATAGGGGCGGTTTCCAGGGTATGCGGGGAGGTATTCGGGTCGTCAGTCACCTTTGGGGCATTGGAAGAGAGCTCTGCCCCAGGGCAGATGGATGTCCTGGAGATGAAGCGGATGATGGAAGCCCTCCGTCCGCGCCGGTAAAAGACAGCGCCCGCTTTCTGTTTGGGAAGGCGGGCGCTCTTTCATTCTGGTTAATTCTGAAACCCTTTGCCGATAATCTCGCTGCTGTTGGTGATGATCATAAAGGCGGTGGGCTCAATGGACTTGATGTAGGCCCGCAGGGCCGCCGCCTGGGGGCGGCTCATAACGGTGATGATGACCGTTTTGGGCGCATGGGTAAACGCCCCCTGGGCTTGGTAAACGGTGGCACTGTGGTGCAGCCTATCCATAATAAACTGACAGATGGGCTCCGGATTGGAGCAGATAATATTGAACGATTTGCAGAGGTTGATATTTTCAATCACTGTGTCCACCAGGAAGGATTTGACCACAAGGCCCAGAACAGAGTAAAGCCCTACCTGAATCCCAAAGGTGAAAAACGCGGATGCCACAATCAGCGCGTCAGCGAAAAACAGCGCCCGGCCGATATCAATACTGGTGTACTTTTTCAGCAGCATGGCCACAATATCGGTGCCGCCGCCTGATGCTCCAATGTAAAACAGCAGGGCAGAGGCCAGGCCTGGCAGGGCGATGCCGTAGCAGAGCTCCAGGATGGGCTGATCGGTGAGGGGCTTTTCTAAAGGGCACAGCTTCTCCAAAGCGGAAAGGAAAACAGAGAGGGTGATGCTTACATAGGCGGTTTTGGCCCCGAATCCCCTCCCCAGCACCAAAAAGCCCACCACCAGCAAAAGGTTGCTGATAATAAAGTTGATAGTAGCTGTACTTATGGGAAGATAATACTGGAGAACCACCGCAAGGCCGGTGACACCGCCGAAGGTGAAGTTGTTAGGAAAACGGAAAAAGTGGTTCCCCACCGCAAAAAGGACAGAGCAGAAGGTCATCAGAACGATTTCATAAAAAAGGTTTCCACGAATTTTTAAACCCATGTTTGGCAGCTCCTTCGATTGGCTGAACGGGGCCCGATATTTCGGGCATGTCAACCGTCTTTTTGACAGGGACAGAGTGAACACCAGTCTCTGTGCATTTGGTCTATAAATCCTGCATGTCGAAAAAATGCAGCAGGATTTGCACCGTCGTTGATTTTACACCTAAAAGGGTGTTTTGTCTATCCCCTTTTTTGTTTTATTTGTCATTTTTCAGGGTAGGGGTAGGGGGCTGTGGGCAGAATGTTTCTTAATTTTATAAAGGTGCCGTGCGCGTTTGAATGGGGGCTGGTATGACCTTTACAATGGCTTGTCTTTGTGGTATACTTACCCCAAAGATGACCGGCCTCTGTCGGACCAGTGCCGGCAATTTGGCCGTCCACCAATTCGATGAAAAGAGGAATCCAAATGTCCGATACCGGATATCAGCTTATCGCCTTCGGCGGACTGCTTGCGGAGCTTCGTGCTCAGCCTTCTTCTCAGAACAGCCTTTCCTTTAATTGTGCCCTTGGGGATGGGCCGGCAAACGCCATCCGCGCCGCCTCCCGTCTGGGCTGCCGGACTGCCCTTTATGGCAAGATTGGGGAGGATCCCCTGGGGGCGGCGCTGGAAAAGCTTCTGCTGGAGGATGGAGTTGACCTTCAGAATCTTGTGCGCTCCCCTACAGCGCCCACCGATACGGCCCTCGTCAGCGAGAGGGAGGAGGGAGCTTTCCGCCGCGTCTACTACGGCGGTTGTGCCGGGGTTGGGGCGGGAACCGGAGAATTTGACCTCCACCCCATTGCCCGGAGCGGTTTCTTGTGCTTTGGGTCCGATGCCCTTGCCCAAAGAAATTCCCGCGAAGCCGCCCTGCGTCTGGCGCGGTATGCCGCCGGTCACGGCTGTACCGTGGTGTTTTCCCCCGGCCTTCACCTGGAAATGTGGAAAACGGAGGGGGAGGAGGCCGCCCGGCAGTGGTGCCGCGAGGCCATGAAGCTGGCCGGTATCGTCAAGGTGACAACCGGGGAGCTGGACTTTTTGGCGGACGTTTCCGACCCCGACAGGGCGGCCGACCGGCTGATGCTTCAATACCGTCCCAGGCTGCTGCTGGTGAGCCTGGGGGGAGAGGGGTGCTTGTTCCGTTCGGTTTACGGGGATCTGCGTATCCCCGGTTTTCCGGCGGAAGCGCCGGCAGAGCGGGATGCCGGAGAGGACGTGTTTACAGGAGCATTCCTCGGCAGGCTTGCCTCCAACGGCAAGGCGCTGGTGGAATGCGGAATCGGGGATATTGCCGCCTGCGCGGTGTTTGCCAACGCCGCAAGGGCGATAGCCGCTGAGACCGGCAGAATGCCCCGTCTGGCCGAGGTGGAGGAATTCCTCCGCCAACGCCTGATATAGCTTCTGCAACAAAGCGTTAAATTAAAGATATGGAAAGGACAAGCTGCGCCATGGAAAAGAAAATTGTAGTCATCAAGGGGGACGGCATCGGCCCGGAAATTGTCACCGAGGCCATGAAGGTACTGAAACGGGTTGCCGAAAGGTTCGGCCACACCTTCCGGTTTGTGGAGGTGGACGCGGGTGGCTGCGCCATTGACAAGTACGGCGAGTGCCTTCCCCAGGCCAGCCTGGAGCAGTGCCTGGCGGCGGACAGCGTGCTGCTGGGGGCGGTAGGCGGTCCCAAATGGGAAAAGGTTGACAAGAATAACCGCCCGGAAAAGGCACTGCTGCGCATCCGCAGCGCTATGGGGCTGTACGCCAATCTGCGCCCCGCCAAAATCTTCCCCCAGCTGGCCCATTCCTCCCCCCTCAAGGCGGAGCTGGTGGAAAAGGGCATCGACTTTGTCATTGTCCGCGAGCTCATCGGCGGGATTTACTTCGGCGCCCATGAGACGACCCAAAGGGACGGCGAGGCTTATGCCACCGACCTGATGGCCTACAGCGAGCATGAGATCGAGCGGATCGGGCGGACTGCCTTTGAGACGGCCCGCAAGCGGGGAAGAAGGGTCGTTTCGGTGGACAAGTCCAATGTGTTGGACTGCTCCCGCCTGTGGAAGGAGGTCATGCACCGGCTGAGCGCAGAGTACCCGGATGTGGAGTACAGCGATATGCTGGTGGACAACTGCGCCATGCAGATTGTGCGGGACCCCTCTCAGTTCGATGTGGTTGTCACCGAGAATATGTTCGGGGACATCCTTTCGGACGAGGCCAGCATGATTACCGGCTCCATCGGCATGATACCCTCCTCCAGCCTGGGGGAGGGGACCAATGGCATGTACGAGCCTATCCACGGCTCCGCCCCTGACATTGCGGGGAAGGACCTGGCAAACCCCATCGGGACCATCCTGTCCGGGGCGATGATGCTGAAATACTCCTTCGGCATGGAGGAGGAGAGCCGCGCCATTGAGGAGGCGGTACAGAAGGTATTGGACGGCGGATACCGCACCGGGGATATCATGAGCGAGGGCTGTATCCGAGTGGGATGCCGGGAGATGGGGGACCGTATCGCTGCAAATATCGGATAAAAATACCCATACAGAAAAAGCGCAGGCTGTCCGGGAAGGGCAGCCTGCGTGTTTTTATGGGCTTTTTTGATACTTTTTCTTTGGGGAAAAAGTATCAGCCAATCATGTCCTCCTGCATCTTGCGCATGGTATAGCAGGCAGGGTCGTCGTAAACCAGGGATTCCGTCAGCCGGACGTCGCGGGAGGAGGCGCAAACCAGCACATCGTACCGGCCGTTCTCCACAACCCATTTGTGCAGCATGACGTTGTAATAGGCAAAATCCTTGTCTGTCAGCGTAAAGGAAACCCGCCTGGTTTCTCCGGCCTTGAGGAAGAACTTGTCAAACTGGCGCAGCTCCTTGACCGGCTTGGTGGCGGTGGCCACCGGGTCGGAGACGTATATCTGCACCGCCTCCGCGCCGTCCGCTTCGCCGCTGTTGGTCAGGTCAAAGGAGAGCTCCCATCCCCCATCCTTTTTGGTCAGCGATGAATTGGAGTAAGTAAAGCTGGTGTAGGAGAGTCCGTAGCCAAAGGGGAACCAAATTTCCTCCGGATGAAGGTCATAGTAGCGGTATCCGACCTTCCACTTCTCGGTATACTCTTGCTTCAGGCCGTCGCCCACCAGGTCCAGGTCAGTGCGCATCCGTGTGGGGAAGGTCTCGGACAGCTTGCCGGAGGGGTTGACCGCCCCGGTGAGCACATCGGCAATGGCCGAGCCGCCCGCTTCGCCGTCCGGCCACATCTGCACAATGGCGGGGAAGTGGTCCGCCTCCACGCTGCGGAAGGTAGAGCTGCCGCTGGTGAGAACCAGCACACAGTTGGGATTGTGGAACCACACATTGTGCAGCACGTTTTCGATAAATCCGGCCAGATGGTTGTCGTACCGGTCCAGGTTCTCCGAATCCTGGGAGGGCTGGACGCCGGTGAAGACCAGAACCAGGTCATAGCTTTCGATATCCGGCATTTTGGTGCGGAAATAATGCCACAGCATGCGGTCGGGGTGCTTGGCGGGGAGGTAATCAAAGTAGTCAATCTGCACATCCGGCAGGGCGCGGCGCAGGCAGTCCAGGGGGGTGTCCACATATTCCGGTTCGGTGAACACCTCGGCGCTGCCCTGGCCGTTGGTGTAGGGCTTTACGGCGTATTCGCCGGTGACGCAGATTTTCTTGTATTTTTTGGCGGTGATGGGGAGCAGGTTCCGGTCATTGCGCAGCAGGCAGATGGCCTCGTCGGCCACCTCCTTGGCGGCCCTGTGCTGTGCGTCCCGGTCATAGCCCTTGTCCTCCGGGACGGGGCGGAGGAGGAATTTCAGCACCCGTTCGGCGGCAATGTCGATTTCCTCTTCGGTGATGCGTCCCTCGGCCAGGCCCTTTTTGATAATCTCCACCATGTCTGGGTTGCCGGGCATGCGCAGGTCCAGCCCGGCGCAGACAGCCTTGCACTCATCGTGGACCGCGCCCCAGTCGGACACCACCAGGCCCTTGAAGCCCCACTCGTCCCGGAGAATTTCGGTGAGCAGCGCCTTGTTTTCCGAGCACCAGATGGAGTTCACCTTATTGTAGGCGCACATGACGCTTTGGGGGTTGCCTATCTCAATGGCCCGTTCAAAGCCCCGCAGATAGATTTCCCGCATGGTCCGCTCGTCTATCTCGGCGCTGGACTCGGTGCGGTTGATCTCCTGGGAGTTGAGGGCGAAATGCTTCATGGAGGTGCCGATGCCCCTGTCCTCAATTCCCTTGACCACATGTCCCGCGATTTCGCCGGTCAGTATCGGGTCCTCGGAGACATATTCAAAGTTCCGGCCGTTGAGGGCGTTGCGCTTGATGTTCAGGCCGGGGCCCAGCAGCATCTGCCGGTTGTGGTGGACACAGTCGTTGCCCATAGCCCAGCCTGCCTTTTCCGCCGCCTCCCGGCTCCAGGTTGCGCCGATGGCGCACATAGAGGGGAGGGTGGTGCAGTTGGTTCCCGGCTCATAGTTGCGCAGTCCGTGGGGGCCGTCCGCCACGTTTTTGGCGGGAATGCCCAGACGTTCCACCCCTGCCGTCACAAGGCTTTCGGCGCCGCCTGTTAAAATACGGGCTTTTTCCTCCAGGGTCATTTGTGCTAAAACTTCTTTGACCTTCATAATTCCCTCCATACCATTAGATGTCCGGCGCACGCCTGCTGCAGGCGGCAGACCGGCGGATATACGGTGATTGCTTTGCATTCATTGTAGCATACGCGGGAAACGGGGACAACCGGAAAATGAGAAATACTGTAGTTCGTTTTGGAATCTTTTATTTTTTGGGATTGGTCCCTGGGACGTGTCTTTTTTCCTCCGCCGCCGCATACAAATTTTATCAGCCTGATATGAAAAACAACCTTACATGTTTTGTCGGGGGAGTGGAACGCTATGCTGAGATATCATCGGCCAAGGACCAAAGTGATGGCTTTCCTGTCGGCAACCTTTGCCGCCGCTATTTTGTTTACCGCCGTCCTCACCAGGGGAGCGGCGGTCCGTCCCGTCCAGGCGGACGCCGGGGAAGAAATCGCGCTGCCGGTCATCATGTATCATCATATTCTGGAAAGCAGTAAACTGCTGGGGGCATACGTCATCACCCCCACGGAGCTGGAGAACGACTTTAAATGGATCCAGAAGGAGGGCTATACCCCCGTGGTGGTGGCCGACCTGCTGGCCTATGTCCACAACGACGTCCCACTGCCGGAAAAGCCCATCATGATCACCTTTGACGACGGATACGAAAGCAATTACGTCTATGCCTATCCGCTGCTGCAAAAATACGGCTTCAAGGCGGTGATCAATATCTTTGGCCGCTGTACCGATGAGTTTACCCAGACGGAGGATAAGCACATCAACTATTCCCATATCACCTGGAACGAGATACAGGAGATGGCGGATTCCGGACTGGTGGAGTTCCAGAACCACAGCTACAACATGCACTCCAACGCCAGGGGACAGCGCAAGGGGATACAAAAGCTGTACAGCGAGGACGCGGCGGCCTACCGGAAGGCGCTGACAAGCGATTTGGGCAAGCTCCAGGAGGAGTTCCAGGAGCACCTGGGGTATGCGCCCCCGGCCTTTGCCTATCCCTTTGGGTTCATTGAACCGGCTGCCGACAGCATCCTGCGGGATATGGGCTTTCAGGCCACCTTTTCCTGTGAGGAGAAGATACACTATATCACCAAGGACCCGGAATCGCTTTATAAGATTAAAAGGTTCAACCGGCCTCATAACATGAATACGGCGGACTTTTTTGCCAAGATGGAGAAGACCAGGAAAAAAGAGGGAAATGCCAAGACATAAAAACACCGGCCTGCGCCCAAAAAAAGGGACGCAGGCCGGTGACGAGTCTGGGTCAAAAGGCGTTTGCGATGTCCGCGAACTGCTGTAACGAAAGCTGCTCCGCCCGTGCGGCGGAGGGCACCCCTGCCCGCTCCAGCAGGGCGTTGACCTCTGCCTTGGGGAGGGAGAGGGAGGAGGACAGGCAGTTGGAAAGGGTCTTTCTCCGCTGGGAAAAGGCCCCCCGCACCACCCGGAAAAACTGCTTTTCATCGGCCAGGGAAACCGGCGGCTCCCGGCGGATATCCAGCCGGATGACGCAGGAGTCCACATCAGGGGAGGGGAGAAAGCTGCCCCGTGACACCGAAAACAGCACCCTGGGTTGGCTGTAGTACCGCACCGCAATGCTCACCGCCCCCACCTCACGGGAGCCGGGAAGGGCGCAGATGCGCTGGGCCGCCTCCTTCTGCACCATGACGGTAATGGAACGGATGGGGAGCTTCTGCTCCAGCAGGTTCATGATAATGGGGGAGGTGATGTAATAGGGCAGGTTGGCGCAGACAGCCGTCTCCAGCCCGGCGAACTCCTCCGCCAGAATCCGTTTTAAATCCACCTTCAAAACATCCGCGTTGACAATTTTCAGATTGGAAAATTCCCCCACGGTTTCCTCCAGAATGGGCAGCAGGCGGCGGTCTATCTCAATGCCCACCACCTTGTCCGCCCGCTTGCACAGCTCGGCGGTGAGCACCCCGATTCCCAGGCCGATTTCCAGCACGCCGTATCCCGGCTGCGCCCCACCCATTTCGGCAATCCGGGGACAGACCGAGGGATTGATGAGAAAATTCTGCCCCAGGGCTTTGGAAAAGGAAAAGCCGTGGCGGGAGAGCAGGTCCTTGATAACGCTTGGGTTGGATAGATTTTCCATAGTTTGATAATTTCTCCTTGTTTTGCGCCGGAGAACCGAGGACCGGCATTTGTCTTGCAATTTTATGAAAGCAGGGTCTGCCCCATTTCGCCTTTCAGCGTTTTGTGACAGACCTCTCTTGATTATCTGTCAGGGGTATCCTTTTTATCCCCCTGCCCCTTTACCAGGTCGCGGAAGAAATAGAAAATCTCCCGCAGGGCGCAGGCCGTCATCACCACCGCGGCAAACAAGGACAAGCCCCAAACAATCGCCGAGGTGGAAAGCTCATTGGCGGTGTACAGCCAAAGAGCGGCAATGGCCAGATACCCCAAGGAGGAGAGCCAGTAGGCCCAGCCGTGCTGGTACCGCTTACCTCTTCGCTTCATAAACCGCCAGCTCCCCCTTCTTCTGAAGAAATCCCATGTATTCCTCATTCCCCATGGGGACAAAGTAGGAGCGTATCACCCTGGATACCGCCCCATGGGTCAGCAGAAGCACCTCCCCGGCGGGCTGATCCCGAATCAGCTCGTCCAGGAAGTTGTAAACCCTTTGGGCCACATGGAACAGGGATTCCCCGCCGGGGCAGGGCTTGGCGAATTCCCTGACGGCAGCATGGAATTCCTTCCCCTTTTTCTGCCCCTCAAACACGCCGTAATCCTGTTCCCGCAGCCGGTCGTCTATCCGCAGCTCCATGGGGCAGCGGCGCAGGATACATTCCGCCGTCTGCCGGGCGCGGGCCAGCGGCGATACAATCATCAGCCCGATATGGGGATACCGCGCCGTCACCTCCGCCAGCCTCTCCGCCTGCTTCAGCCCCTTTTCATTCAGGGGAATGTCCGAAACGCCGCAGCCCAGCTCCTGGGAATTGTAATCTGTCTCCCCGTGGCGGGCAACGTAAATTTTCATCTTGAAGCAGCCCCTTCCTCCGTGTCATATATCTCCAGCGTGCCGTTTTTCTGGCTGAACTCCGCGTACTCCTCGTTACTCATGGGGACAAAGTAGGAGCGTACCACCCTGGAAACCGAACCGTGTGCCACCAGCAGAACCTCCCCGGCGGGGTTCTCCTGAATCAGCTCATCCAAAAAGTTGTATATTCTTTGGGCCATCTGAAAGATGGATTCCCCGCCGGGACAGGGTTTGGCGAACTGCCAGCGGGCAACGCGGAAATCCGGCTCCATTCCCTTGACCTTCCCCTCAAAGCACCCGTAATCCTGTTCCCGCAGGCGGCTGTCGGTCCGCCTTTCCATGGGGCAGCGGCGCAGGACAGCGTCCGCTGTCTGCTGGGCGCGGAGCATGGGCGAAACCACTGTCAGAGCAATCCCCGGATGCTTTGCCACCTCCTCCGCCAGCTGCTCCGCCTGCTCAAAGCCCTTCTGATTGAGGGGGGCGTCGGTTGCGCCGCAGATTCTGTCATAGGCGTTGTAGTTTGTCTGCCCGTGGCGGGCAATGTAAATTTTCATCTTGAAGCAATCCCCTCCTCCGTGTCATATATCTCCAGCGCGCCGTTTTTCTGGTAGAACGCCCCGTATTCCTCATTGCTCATGGGGACAAAGTAGGAGCGTATCACCCTGGAAACCGAGCCGTGGGCCACCAGCAGAATCTCCCCGGCGGGATTCTCTTGAATCAGCTCGTCCAAAAAGTTGTATATCCTCTGGGCCATCTGAAGGATGGACTCCCCCTGGGGGCAGGGCTTGGCAAACTGTACACGGGCAATGCGGAAATCCGGCTCCATCCGGTCTCTCCCCTCAAAGTATCCGTAATTCTGTTCCCGCAGGCGGTCGTCTGTCCGCTTTTCCATGGGGCAGCGGCGCAGGACAGCTTCCGCCGTCTGCTGGGCCCGGAGCATGGGGGAGACCACCGTCAGGCCGATTCCCGGATGCTTTGCCACCTCCTCCGCCAGCTGCTCCGCCTGCTCAAAGCCCTTTTGGTTGAGGGAAAGGTCCGTTGCGCCGCAAATTTTGTCCTGGGCGTTGTAATCTGTCTGCCCGTGGCGGGCCACATAGATTTTCATCCTCTGCCTATAGCACCTCTTTCTGTATAAAACGCAGAGAAAGGAACGGCGAAAAAATCCGCCATTCCTTTGGTAAAGCTTATGATATCGTCTTCAAAAGCGCCTGACGGTCCTGCCTCCAGGTCTGCCAGGGGGTGGGCCCGAAGAGGTTGAGCATATCCTCAATGCTGTCCGGATGCCGCCCGCAGCGCCCGATGCCCTCAATGTTGGCGATAGCTTTCATATCCTCGCCGTCAATTTGGAAATCAAAGACCTGGGCGTTCTGCTCAATACGGTTGGCGTGTACCGATTTGGGCAGCGGAAGAACCCCCTGCTGCAAGCACCAGCGGACGCATATCTGGGAAACGGAATGCCCGTACTTTTCCGCCATTGCCTCCAGCACCGGATGCCCGAAGGCCTTGCCCTGACAAAGGGGGCCCCAGGACTCCGGCAGGATGTTGTGGGCCTGGCAGAAAGCAACCGTCCCCGCCTGATCATACCCCGGATGGATTTCCAATTGGTCCACCATGGGCGGGATTTCGCAGTTGTCAAGAATATTCTGGATATGGTGCTCAATAAAGTTGCTCAGGCCGATGGCCCGAATTCGCCCATCTGTATAAAGTTTCTCAAAGGCCCTCCATGTATCGGCGTTCAGCTCCTTCCAGTCGTTGGCGTGGCAGGCCTGGGGGATGGGCCAGTGAATCAGGTACAGGTCCAGGTACTCCAGCCCCAGCAGCTTCATGGTGATATCAAAGGCCTCCAGGGTGGATTCATAGCCCTGGTCAGGGTTGAACAGCTTGCTGGTGATAAACAGCTCCTCCCTGGGAACGCCGCATTCGCGGATTGCCTTTCCCACGCTTGCCTCGTTGCCGTAGGCGGAGGCGGTGTCGATGTGGCGGTAGCCGCACCGAATCGCGTCCTTGACCGACTGGACGCATACCTCCCCGTTAGGGGTCTTAAAGGTTCCGAACCCCACACAGGGTATCTTTACGCCGTTGGACAGGGTAAAGCAGTCTGACAGGGACCTGTGGATGGTCTGATTCATGCTCGTTTCCTCCTTGTACAATCAATCGCTTATATTTTTTGAAGCGGACTCATCGTCCCTCCTTTTCCCGTTCAATGGCGGGGGTGCCCACAATATTTGCTACCTTTGCCATCATCTTGATAGGGTCCAGACCCTCCTGCGGCGGGTCCAGGCTGTCCACCATGTCCCGTATTACCTGCATCTCCCGGTCCGTTCCGGCAATAGAGTCTGCGCAGGCCCGCAGCTTTCTCGCTATCTCTCCGTCCGCATCCAGGCCTCGCTTGTAATTGAGCTGGTGCTCCAGCGTCGCCCAAAAGTCCATGGCAATGGTCCGTATCTGCACCTCCACCCGCACCTGCTCCGAGTGGTTGGAAAAGTAGACCGGCACCTCCACAATCATATGGTAGCTCCGGTACCCGCTGGGCTTTGGGTTGCGAATATAGTCCTTCACCAGCAGCAGCTTGACGTCGCTTTGGGCGGCAAGCATATTGGCAATCCGGTATATGTCATCCACAAAGGCGCATACCACCCGAACCCCCGCAATGTCGTACAGCTCCCTGCGGGCAGACTCCACCGTTACCGGAAAGCCCCTTCGCTGCAGCTTTCCCACAATGCTGTCAAAGGATTTGATTCGGCTGCGGATGTACTCTATGGGGTTGCGCTGGTCCTGAATCTGCATCTCGTCGCTGAGTATCTCCAGCTTGGTCTTTATCGCCTTGATCCCGCAATGGCTGGCCAACAGAAGATTGGTTATTTCCTGGTACTGTCCCTGGAGCACCTCCGGATTAAACTCCTTCGGGTCAAAGGGCCGGTCCAACGCGTCGGGGGGAAGATAGGCGCTCATAGGAATCCCTGCTTTCTGTGTGGTTTCTGGCTTTGGTTCAAAAAATATCTGTAGAGGTCCCTGAACGTGCACGCCGAACCGGCAGGACAGAAAATCTTCCGCCAGGGGGCAGGCGAATTTACAGGGGTTCCCTTCTATATGGTAAACGAAACATATTGGGCGCGTCAAGGGTCAACTGATAAAAAACACTTTTATTTATCAAAAAATTAATTATTTTCAAACTGTCTGGCCCTTTTCATCCACCCTGACTTGTGGTAAAATAAGATGAACTACAGGTTCCAAGCCTTTTCATCATATAGTATACCGGAAGAATATCACAAAACTGAAAACAGGCGGGTGTATTTTTATGAATTTTTCCTTTTCTGACAAAATTGACGGGTTAAAGCCCTCCGTCATTCGTGAAATATTAAAGTTTACCTCCGAACCGGGGATGATCTCTCTGGCGGCGGGCAATCCCGCGCCGGAGGCGTTCCCCGCCAGGGAAGTACAGGAGATAACGGCGGATATCCTCTCCAAAGAACCCGTCTCCGCCCTGCAATATTCGGTGAGCGAGGGATACCCCCGGCTCCGGGAAACGCTGAAGCAGTGGCTTTCCCGGCGGTATGCCGTCGGCCAGCCCTATGATGACCTGATCGTCGTCTCCGGGGCCCAGCAGGGGATTGAGCTTTCCGCCAAGGTGCTGCTCAACGAGGGCGACACCCTTCTCTGTGAAAACCCCAGCTTTATCGGTTCCCTCAACGCCTTCCGCTCCTACAATGTCAGGCTGGAGGGCGTGCCCATGGAGGAGGACGGCCTGAATCTGGAGGCGCTGGAGCGGATTGCCGGGGAGAACCCCCGGACCAAGCTGCTGTACCTGATTCCCAACTTCCAGAATCCATCCGGCACCACCATGAGCCTGGAGAAGCGGAGGGCCGCGCTGGAAATCGCCAAAAAACACAACTTCATCATCCTGGAGGACAATCCCTATGGGGACCTTCGGTTTGAGGGGGAGCACATCCCCGCCATCAAGTCCATGGATACTGAGGGCCGGGTCATCTACTGCGGCAGCTTTTCCAAAATCCTCGCTCCGGGACTGCGGGTGGGTTATGTCTGCGCCCACAAGGAGCTGATCTCCAAAATCACCGTGGCCAAGCAGTGCTCCGACGTACATACCGCCATCCTCTCCCAGATGATCTGCCAGCGGTTTCTCGACCAATATGACATCGACGGGCACATCGCCGAAATCCAGCAAATCTATAAGAAAAAGTGCGGTCTGATGATTGGAGAGATTGAAAAGAAATTCCATCCCTCGGTGAAGATCACCCATCCCCAGGGCGGGCTGTTCATCCTGGCCACCCTGCCTCAGGGGGTTGACATGCTGGCCTTCTGCCAGGAGGCAGTGCGCCGCCATGTGGCAGTGGTCCCTGGCAATGCCTTCCTGGCGGACGAAAGCCAGCCGTGCAGCTCCTTCCGCCTGAACTTTTCCACTCCTACGGATCAACAGATTGTGGAGGGCATCTCCATCCTGGGGAGCCTTACCTATGAAATGATTCCTTGACATTTCCTGCAAAAGCTTTTTGCCTTGAAAGGAGGCAATCAAAGACAATGTTTAATCGCCGTAAGCTGCTGATAACGCTGTGTATCCTGGCCTGCATCCTGCTGGCTGGGGGATTTGTGGGGGTCAACCTTCTGGGCTGGTGGTCAATTCCCCTCCTTGGCTCCCTGTATGCCAATGGATGGTGGACTCTTCTGCTGATTCTGCCCTCCCTGACTATGTTCGCCCTGGACGGGTACTCCCGCCCGGCCCTGGCTCTGCTGTCCGCCGGTCTGCTGCTGTTTGCCAACACCCGTGGCATGCTTGGAATGGGTGTGCTGGATGCCGCCGTTCCCACCCTGTTCGCCACTGTGGCAAGCGGCGCGGCGGTGGAGATTACCGCCAAGATTGCCAACCGTCAAAGAAATGCCCCCAGGCTGGAAAACAAAAAGAAAAAGGAGCTGGAGGACAAATCCAAGGTCTTCGCCCCGGAAAACGTCTCTTCCAGTCAGCCCAAGCCGGCCGGCGCTCCCGTCCAGCCCCCCAAATCTCCGGCCTCGCCGCCTCAGGCCCCTTCATCCCCTCAGCCACAGGCTTCACAGCCCTGGAACCGCTCCTTTAAGGAGGGGGAAGCCGCAGCAAAGCAGACGGAAAACAAATACAGCCGCCCCGCCCAGACCGGCGGAACGGCGCGGGAGCCCTCCCCATGGGCCAAGCCCCAAAAGGGATGGGACCCCAGCAAAACCTACCGCAACCCCAAGGACCGCCGGATTTCCCAGGGGGCCAATGTGCCCCAGCCCCCCAAGGCTCCTCAGACCGCTCAGCCCCATGCCTCTGTTACAACTCAGAAGCAGTCGGGAACGGCCAATGTGTGGAAGCGGGAGGGCAAGCTGACGGCGGCCGGTTCCTTCCCGGAGATTATCGCCTTTTTCAACAACCGCAAGGCCTCCAGCAGCCATCAGAATTTGATCGGGGGAAGGGTTATATCCGTTTTTGGGGATGCCAAGCTGACTCTGCGGGACGCGGACTACAGCAGGCCCATTGAAATTTCCCTTGTCTCTCTGTTCGGCAGCTCCAGGGTGGAGGTGCCCTATGTGTCCAACATCAGGGTATATCACCTGAACCTGTTCGGGGACTGCAAGGATAGACGCCGCCTAGTAAACAGCAGCGCTATGCCGCTGATTACCATCCAGTGCATCTCTCTGTTCGGGGATTGTCAGATTCTGTAGACGTTTCAAGGAGGGCATCCGATGAAAAAGCTTGTAAGCCTCGGCCTGTACATTGTCTACCTTGTGGCCGCGTGGATACCGCCAATGGTAGCCCAGTCTGCCGAAAAGACCTTCAACGCGTCCCTTGTCGTGAGAACGAGCATTTTGGTCACTGTGATATGCACGCTGATCCTTATCACCCGCCCCCATTTGACGGATCGCAGCCGCACCCCGCAGAATCTGCTGCTTTACGGGGCGTATACAGCGGTTTCCGCTGTTCTGATGATCTGGGGCCTCCATGGAGTGGGCGGCAGCTTCTTTTTCCTGCTCCTTGCTTTGCTGACAGAAAACATCTATGAATTCGTTACGTTGCTTGTGAAAAGCCGCGGATAAAGACAGCTAGGGGCCGTCTTAAAATAGCAGATATTGTAAAGGCGTTAATATGTACGAGAGGACAATTTTAGGGATAAAAACAAAGGCAACGCTCTCCTTTTTGAGATTGCTGCTATTGCTTTTTGGGGTCCCTTTTTTATAGCTCCTTTTTGTTGCTTATACTAATTCCTATGAATATAGTGAATCACCGCTTTTTTCACTAATATGTCTTTCAATCAAATTTATATGGTTATACCCAAAAATCGTGTATTGAGTATCATGATATGTTGATTTTAAGGGGAAGATGCGATATAATTGTCTTTAAGAATTCAAACGGAATTTATTTAGTATCCATCATGTTATGGGGGAATTTTCATGCCTCTTTCCAAAACGGTGGCGGAGCAGATTATCAGCGACCTGGACGCTGTCATCCCATCCAGAATCAACCTGATAGACACCAACGGGGTCATTATTGCCTCCAGCGATCCCAAACGGATCGGCTGTATGCACGCAGGGGCAAAATACCTGATGGACCAGCAACTTGAGGAGCTGATCGTCCATTTTGATGGGGAATACTCTGGCGCGCTCCAGGGGGTAAACTATCCCCTGGTGTTCCAGAATAAGATTGTGGGTATACTGGGCATCACCGGCGAGTATAATCATGTAAAGGATAGCGCCTGCGCCATCAAGCGTATCACCGAGCTGCTGTTGGATGCCGCTTACCGCTCCACTCAGCGCCGCCTGGGGGAGGCTGTCCGCAACCGCTTCCTGACCGAGTGGCTGGAGGCGCAGCCCCAGGAAATTGACGAGGTTTTTATCAGCGAGGGCCTCACCCTCCACATCGACATTACTCTGCCCCGGCGGGTCTTTGTGGTGCGCACCGGCCAGGATGACAGGGACCAGCGCACCGAACAGGCAGAGGAGTATATCAGGCAGTTTCTCACCAAGCTGGACCACAGCAGCCTTTCCCTGAAGTATGGCGGAAATCTGGTCTGCATGGTCTCTGGCCGGTCTGACGAAAAGATGAGGGCCGCCGCTTGGGAACTGGCTGGACAGCTTTTGAACCGCTTTGGTCTCAAGGCCGTCATCGGCATTGACCAACCCTCTGACTACCGCGCCATCGGACAAAGCTACCGGAAGGCCCTAAGCGCCCTGAACGCCTGCGCCGCCGGACCGGAGGAGCCGGTGCGCACCTACGACAGCCTGAGCGTCGAGCTGTTCACCGGCGAACTGAGCGCGTCCGCTAAGCGGGGATATATCTCCAGAATCATGGGGTCCATTTCCGGGGAGGAGCTGGCGGAGGCGGTACGCCTTCTGGATGTGTTTTACGGCTGTGAGGGTTCCCTTGCCATGGCCTCCCAGAAGCTTTTTATTCACAGGAATACCCTGCAGTACCGGCTCAGGCGCATTGCCGAACACACCGGCTACGACCCCCGCAGCATCCGCTGTGCGGGACTCTTCCAGATGGTCAGTGTTTTTTATAAAGAATTACAAGGCCTTCCGTCGAAAAAATGAGTTGTAATTAGGTAAAATCCCCCCCCTTTATTTGTCCTGCGAAACAAAAATTACATCATATTATTGTTCTTTGGGATATATACAACGTATTAGTAATAGTATATAATAAGTTTGCACAATGCATAATGTATTTAGTGCAATTTGCAGATTGTTCTGCAAATAAATTTGAGGAGGTATCCATATGACAGGCGTTCCGTTGATCATTGCGTTCGTTGTGGCAGTTGTGCTGATGATCCTGGCGATTTCCAAGCTGAAAATCCACCCGTTTCTTTCCATTATGGGCGTTTCCCTTCTGCTGGCCCTGGTGTCCGACATTGCCTTGGCTGACATCCCCGGCGTTATCGGCGCGGGCTTTTCCGGCACCTTCACCAGCATCGGCATCGTAATCATCCTGGGCGCCCTGGTGGGTATCCTGCTGGAAGTAACCGGCGCGGCCCTTAAGATGTCCGACTGCGTGGTCAAACTGGTTGGCAAGAAAAACCCTGAGCTCGCCATGCTTATCATGGGCTGGATTGTATCCATCCCTGTCTTCTGCGACAGCGGCTTTGTTGTACTCAACCCCATTCGGAAGTCCCTGGTCAAGCGCACCGGGAAATCCTCCGTGGCCTGCACCGTGGCCCTTTCCATGGGCCTTTACATCGCCCACTGCTTTATCCCGCCGACCCCCGGCCCCATTGCGGCGGCCAACACCTTGGGCATCGGCGAGCATCTCCTCCTTTTGATGGGTATTGGCACCCTGCTTTCTATTCCTCCCCTGATAGCCGGCTTTTTCTTTGCCAAGTACATCGGCAAAAAGGTCAAGGCGGCCGACGAGGCGGACAGCAATGACGACACCGTCAAGAGCTACGAGGAGCTGGTAAAGAGCTTTGGCAAGCTTCCCAACGGCTTTATGGCTTTCGCCCCCATCGTTGTCCCGATTATCCTCATGGCCATTGCCTCCGCCGTCAGTATGGCCGGCGCGTCCGTCTCCATCATCTCCTTCCTGGGCACCCCCATCATCGCCCTGACCGTGGGCGTTATCCTGGGCGTTATCCTTCTGGCACAGCAGAAGATGATGAACAAGTTCTACGAGCTGACCAACGACACCCTGAAAACCGTGGGCCCGATCCTGTTTGTCACAGCGGCGGGCGGCGTTCTGGGCAAGGTCATCTCCTCTTCCGATATGGTCAACTACATCACCGAGCACGCGGGAGCTCTCTCCGCCATCGGCATCTTCTTCCCCTTCATTCTGGCGGCAATCCTCAAATCCGCCCAGGGCTCCTCTACCGTGGCCATTACTACCACAGCGGGCATCATGGCCCCTCTCATGGGCGTAATGGGTCTGACTACCCCCATTCTGGCGGTGCTGACCGTTATCGCCATCGGCGCAGGCGCTATGACCGTTTCCCACGCCAACGACTCCTACTTCTGGGTTGTCACCAACTTTGGCGAAATGACCCCGGAACAGGGCTATAAAACCCAAACCCTCGGCACACTGATTATCGGCATTGCCTCCATGATAGGCGTGTTCATCACCTATCTCATCGTTCACTGATTCGCTGCTTCAGAACATATTGACGCAGATTTGATACAAGATAGTTTGTGGGCGGAGCGGGCCCTCCTGAAAGGTTTGGAGGTCCTGCCCCGCTTTTCCCCTATTACCAAGAAAAAAGGAGGTCTTTCGTTTGCAGTTATATAACGACGCAAAAACGATCTGGCAGAAGGCCATTCAATCGGCGCTCCCTGACGCCGCCGTCGCGCGGGCGCTGGAGAACGCTGACTTCACCGGCGGGAAGCTGGTGCTGGTGGCGGCGGGAAAGGCTGCGTGGCAGATGGCAAAGGTTGCCGCCGGAATTTTGGGAGATAAGCTCAGCGGCGGCATTGTGGTCACAAAATACGACCACGCCAAGGGTCCTATCCCCGGCCTGGAGGTCTATGAGGCGGGACACCCTGTCCCCGACGAAAATTCCTTTAAGGCAACGGCGGCGGCAACGGCGGCGGTAAAGGACCTGGGGAAGGGAGACCATGTGCTGTTCCTCCTGTCCGGCGGCGGCTCCGCCCTCTTTGAGCAACCCCTCTGCACCCCCGCCCAGCTCCAGGACATCACCTCCCAGCTTTTAAAATGCGGCGCGGATATCATTGAAATCAACACCATCCGCAAGCGGCTTTCGGCGGTCAAGGGCGGGCGGTTTGCCCAGCTGTGCGCGCCTGCTCAGGTGTTCTCCGTTGTCCTCTCCGACATTGTGGGAGACCCGCTGGATATGATCGCCTCCGGCCCCGCCTACCCGGACAGCAGCACCTGTGAGGAGGCGGTGGGCATTGCGGAGAAATACAGCCTGAAGCTGGACGCCAATGTATGGGAGCTGCTGAGGCAGGAGACCCCCAAGGAGCTGGACAACGTGACGACCCAGATCACCGGCAGCGTCCGCCAGCTCTGCGCCTCGGCGGAGGAGACCTGCCGGGCTTTGGGATATCAGCCCCTGGTGCTCACCGACCGGCTGACCTGTATTGCTAGGGAGGCGGGAGAGCTGCTGGCCGGGCTGGCTTCGGCCAAAGGGATTTCCGACAGGCCGTTGGCCTTTATTGCCGGGGGAGAGACAGTGGTCAAGCTGACCGGAAAGGGCCTTGGCGGGCGCAATCAGGAGCTTGCCCTGGCGGCGGCCAAGGTGCTGGATGGCCGGGAGGGGACGGCGCTGTTCTCGGTGGGCTCGGACGGCACCGACGGCCCCACCGACGCGGCGGGCGGCTATGTGGATTCCACCACAGCGGAGCGTCTGCGGCAGCAGGGCATCAGCATTGACGCGGTGCTGGCGGATAACGACTCCTACCACGCGCTGGAGAAGGTGGACGGGCTCATCATAACCGGCGCTACCGGGACCAACGTCAATGACCTGGCGGTTCTGCTGGTAAGATAAGACCAAATTGGAGGCCTTCGTTTTCTGCTGTACCGATACCGGCGGAGAACGAAGGCAATTTTTTTACATCACCGCTTGACGGACAAAAGCGGATTCATGTATAATCAAAATATCCAATTGCAACGACATAACACAACAAAGGAGAGTCATCCTCTATGAAGCAGTTTTTTGGTTCCAGCCAGCGTGGCAGCCTTCAGGAGGCCACCCAGGGTCTCAGGGACCCGCAGTTGATTATGCTGATGTCCAATCCCAGACAGTTTGAGCAGCATGTCCAGGAATTGGAAAAGCTTTTCCCCCAGGTGCCCAGCATCGGCTGTATTGGAATGAGCTACAGCACCCAGGTAATAGAAAGCGGCGTGGGGGTTGTCGCCTACAGCGGCGTGACCGCCGCGGCCAATGTCCTGGAACAGGTATCCGTCATGCCGGTAAAATATATCCAGCGTCTTCAGCAGGATGTGAAAAAGGTCTCCGCCAGCGGGCAGAACACCATCTGCATTGACTTCTGCTCCGGAAACGACGCCTGCGCTTTGACCACCATCTACACGGTTCTGAAGCCCCTCCGCATGTCGCTGGTGGGGGGAACCGGGGACGGCGGCAGGGTATCCGCCAACGGCAGAATATACGAGGACGCCGTGGCCTACGCGCTGGTCAAAAACAACCAGGGCAGGGTAAAGGCGTATAAGGAAAATATCTACCACCAGATGGGGTCTTACCGGTTTATCGCTTCCCGAACCGACAGAGCCCGCTATGTCATTGGCGCCCTGAACGGACAGCCCGCAAGGGATGTATACCAGAAGATTCTCAATGTCTCCGAGCAGGAGATACTCACCCAGACCTTTAAAAATCCCTTCGGAAAGGTCAACGGGAACGACACCTGCATCATCTCCATCAAGGAGGTCAACGGAAACGCGCTGGCCTGTTACCGCCAGGTAAACGACTCCGATGTGCTCAATCTGCTGGAGCTGGGTGATTACCGCGCCATTGTAAAGGATACCGTCAGCGCCATTCAGGCGGACTTTCCCAAAATTTCAGCGGTGTTCTCGGTAAACTGTCTGTTCCGCTATAAGCTGTTTACCCAAAACAACTATATGCGGGATTATTTAAAAGAAATGGGCGCTTTGAACGGACACGCCGGACTTGTGGGATATGGAGAGCACTTTAATAACCAGTTTGTGAACCAGTCTATGTCCTGTGTGGTATTTGAATAGAAGGAGGGGTTAGGATGCTGTTTCAGAGGAAAAAGGCAAAGCAGGCCGCATCCCAGGAAAAGGATCTGTATCCCATCCTGCATGTGGCAAACAGTCTGAAGGAATATCAAAAGGAGCTTGTTCAAAAAGAGGTGGATTCCCTCCTTGAACTGGGTATGGTCGGGAAGACCTTTGACGGGGTTCTGGGGGAGGCTGTCGTCTTCCAGACCAAGCTGGAGGATTTTGGCGAACAGTTTTCCAGCATCAATCAGGTGTCCGATGCCTTCAGCACAGTAAAGACTCAGATATCAGAGTCGGTCCTCCAGGCCCAGTCGAAGGTTGGAGAGCTTCAGGGGGTTTCCCGACAGGTGGAAAGCCATTTCAACGAGATGGGTCTCACCTTTTCCGAGCTCCAGGAGGATTTCAACAAGATTAAAAACTGCATGAGCAAAATCACCTCCATTGCCGACCAGACCAACATCCTGGCGATAAACGCCTCTATTGAGGCCGCAAGGGCCGGGGAACAGGGTAAGGGCTTTTCCGTGGTGGCCATTGAGGTCAAAAAGTTGGCCGACCAGATCAAGGCCCTCATCTCCGAGGTGGATTCCGACGTCCAGGCAGTAGAGGAGAGGACCGGACTGCTCAGCGAGAAGATACAGACCTCCCAGCAGGCGTTGGCCCAGAGCGTTTCCGACGTTCAGACCACCTCCGAAAAGTTTGACCAGATTATAGAGGCGGCAGAGGGCGCCTCCGCTGTTCAGAACGAGATTTCCAAGGTGGTGGACAACTCCAAGTCCGCCCTGAACACCGTTTACAGCTTTTTTGATAAGATTCGGGACCAGTATCAGGAGGTTGTAAAGCACATCAACCGGGCCAGTGCTCTAGGCACCACCAAGAGCGCCATGTTTGAGGATGTGGACAACATGATTTCCCAGATTCCGCCTATGCTCAAGGAATAGAAAGCTTCCAGAGAAAGCAGCCTGCGCTTTGCCGGCGGAAACGCCGGCAAAGCGCAGGCTTATTTTATCTGTGCAGACGGTTGACAGGGATGCAAAAACGTGTTATCATCTATTTAGAATATTTTCAAAATACTTGCAGCAAAGGGATAGAAAGGGGGACGGCCCCATGGGCTTCGGGGAGACGTTCAAGGCACTGTCGGACCCTGTACGGCGGGAAATTCTCATGCTGCTGAAGGGTGGAAGACTGTCCGCCGGGGAGATCGGGGCGCATTTCCAGCTGACCGGCGCAACAATGTCCTATCACCTGAACATGTTAAAAAAGGCGGAGCTGGTGGCGGAGGAGCGGGAAAAAAACTTTATCTATTACCAGCTGCGGGCAAGCGTACTGGAGGAAATCATGCTGTGGATGTCGGATTTAATGGGGGAGGAAAAAACGCATGAAGAAGCATAAGACATTGGTTATTGTCACAAGCCTGCTGACGCTGCTTCCGCTTTTCGCGGGGCTGCTGCTGTGGAACCAGCTGCCTGACCGGATTGCGACCCATTTTGGGTTTGACGGGACGCCCAACGGCTGGAGCGGCAAGGGGTTTACGGTGTTCGGCCTGCCTGCGATTTTGATTGGCTGCCATCTGTTCTGCGCCTTTATCACCGCCATTGACCCCAAGGGGAAGAACATCAGCGACAGGGCCTACTGCTGCATCCTGTGGATTGTCCCGGCTGCGTCCCTTTTCTGCGGGTACGGCATTTATTCCAACGCCCTGGAATGGCCGGGGATCATTTCCATAGACCGCGGGGGACATCTGTTTGTGGGGGTACTGCTGCTGATACTGGGGAACTATCTGCCCAAGAGCGGACAGAACTACACTGTAGGCATCAAGCTCCCCTGGACCCTTGCCAGCGAGGAGAACTGGAACAAGACCCACCGGCTGTCGGGATGGGTGTTTGTGATAGGTGGATTGGTTTCCATCCTCAACATGTTTTTGCAGCAGCACTGGTTGATGGCGGTGGTGCTGGTGGCTACAATTTTGATTCCGGCGGCGTATTCTTTGGGGCTGTATTTGACGGAGAAGAAAAAATAGGACCTGAAAGACAGCTCCCTGAAAAATTCGGCGAAAGGATATCATATCCTTTCGCCGAATTTTTCAGGGAGCGCCGTTTGTGTCAGATGGTGGTCTTTTCAAAATCCGAAGCCGGGTGCTTACACCACGGGCAGATGAAGTCTGCCGGGAGCTCTTCTCCCTCATAGATGTAGCCGCAGATGACGCACCGCCACGCGGTCTTCCCGCCGGTTTTCTGCTGCTCCGGCTGGGGCTTGATGGAGGCGTGATAGTATTCATAGGTTGCGGATGGGGTTTCCGCCAATACCTGCATGTCCTCCACAGCGGCGATAAACAGGGTGTGGGTTCCCAGGTCAATGGACTGCTCTACCTTTGCGCTGATATAGGCGTTGGTCCCCTTGGTGATGTAGTAGAGGCCGCTGGGGCTGCGCTGGCAATGGGCGTAATCCGCGAACTTATCCACCGTGCGGCCGGACTGGAAGCCGAAGTGCCGGAAAATCTCAAAATCAGCGTCCTGGCTTAGGACGGACAAATTGAATTTCCCGCTGTCCCTTACCAGGTCGTGGGTAAAATTGCTCTTGCTGACCGCTATGCTGATGCGGTTGGGTTCGACCGTCACCTGTCCGGCTGTATTGATGATACAGCCGCTCTCCTTTCCTCCAAAAGAGGAGGTGAGCACGAAAAGTCCGTAGCTTAATTTGTACATTGCCGCCTGATCCATGATTTTCCCCGCCTTTCATAAAGATGGATGATTGGTTTTCAAGAAAAAATACTAAAGTCATTATAGCTTTTCTTCCTTGATTTGTCAATTATACCACTGGTTTGCGAAAATCTTACGGCGAAAGGGCTTGACAAGAACAGCTTTTTACAGTTTAATAAAAAGAGTGATTGTAACAGAAAAAGAACATATGATTCTTTTTGGCGAAAGGGAGGAGCTTTATGGCGGAAAAGAAGAGCCGGGGATATGGGAATGACAGCATTTCATCGCTGAAGGGAGCGGACCGTGTCAGAAAACGTCCGGGCGTGATTTTTGGGTCGGACGGGCTGGAGGGGTGCCAGCATTCCGTATTTGAAATCCTCAGCAACTCCATAGATGAGGCCCGCGTGGGCAGGGGCAGCAAGATCATCCTGACCAAGTATAAGGACTGTACCTATGAGGTGGTGGATTACGGCTGCGGCATTCCGGTGGACTATAACCCCAGGGAACAGCGGTATAACTGGGAGCTTATCTTCTGCGAGATGTACGCGGGGGGCAAGTATGACGACAACAGCGGAAACTATGAATTCGCCCTGGGCCTCAACGGTTTGGGCCTCTGCGCCACCCAGTATGCCTCCGAGTTTATGGAGGTGGAGATTTTCCGGGACGGCCAGCGGTTTACCCTCTCCTTCCAAAAGGGCGAAAACGTGGGCGGGCTGCACAAGGAGCCCTTTCAATATAAGACCACCGGCAGCCGTATCCGCTGGAGGCCGGACCTGGACGTGTTTACCGAAATTGACATCCCCAGGGAATACTTTGAAAATGTGATGAAGCGCCAGGCGGTGGTCAACGCGGGTGTCACCCTGGTGCTGCGGATAGAGACGGAAAAGGGCTTTGAGGAGACCGAATATCTCTACCAAAACGGAATCGTGGACTATGTGCGAGAGCTGGTGAGGGAAAACACCGAAACCCCCGATTCCCTCACCCCGGTCCAGTACTGGCAGTGCGAGCGCTCCGGCCGGGACCGGGAGGACAAGCCGGAGTATAAAGCGGTGCTGAATGTGGCCTGCTGCTTTTCCAATAAGGTAAAGCTCCAGGAGTATTACCACAACTCCTCCCACCTGGAGTACGGCGGCACCCCGGAAAAGGCCGTCAAAACCGCCTTTGTCGCCCAGATTGACAGCTACCTGAAGCAGGGAAACAAGTATCTGAAGGGGGAAAGCAAGATCACCTTTGCCGACGTGGACGAATGCCTGGTACTGGTGTCCTCCTCCTTCTCCACCCAGACCTCCTACGAAAACCAGACCAAGAAGTCCATCACCAACCGGTTTATCTATGAGGCCATGAACGAGTTTCTCCGCCACCAGCTGGAGGTGTACTTCCTGGAAAACCCCGACGACGCCCAGAAGATAGCGGAGCAGGTGCTCATCAACAAGCGGAGCCGGGAGAACGCCGAGAAGACCAGGCAGAACCTGAAGAAAAAGCTGGCCGGTTCTCTGGACCTTTCCAACCGGGTCCAAAAGTTTGTGGACTGCCGGTCCAAGGACATCGCCAAACGGGAGATATACATCGTGGAGGGTGACTCCGCGTTGGGCTCGGTCAAGCTGGGGCGGGACGCGGAATTTCAGGCCATCATCCCGGTGCGTGGTAAGATACTCAACTGCCTCAAGGCGGGGTACGACAAGATATTTAAAAATGAAATCATCACCGATATCATCAAGGTGCTGGGATGCGGCGTAGAGGTCAAGTCCAAGGCCAGCAAGGAGCTCTCCTCCTTTGACCTGTCCGCCCTGCGGTGGAACAAGATTGTCATCTGCACCGATGCGGATGTGGACGGCTACCACATCCGGACCCTGATCCTGACCATGCTCTACCGGCTGACTCCCACCCTCATCGACGAGGGGTATGTGTATATCGCGGAGTCGCCGCTGTACGAGATTACCTGCGGGGACAAGACCTATTTCGCCTACACCGACGATGAAAAGAACAAGACGCTGAAAAAGCTGGAGAAGAAAAAGTACACCGTTCAGCGCTCCAAGGGGCTGGGCGAAAACGAGCCTGACATGATGTGGCTGACCACCATGAACCCCGAAACCCGCCGCCTGATTAAGGTGACCCCCGCTGAGGCCGAAGCCACTGCCGCCATGTTTGAGCTGTTCTGGGGCAGCGACCTGGAGAACCGCAGGAATTTTATTGTGGAAAAGGGCCATGAATATCTGGACCTGGCCGATATTTCATAAGAAAAGAAAGGAAGGAAAAGATGCCTCAGAAACGGAAAAAAGAACCGGCAGCCGCCCACCGCGTCCAACAGGAAGCCCTGTTTGAAAACGCGGGTGTGGTGGTGGAGCAGCCGATCATTGATACATTGGAAAAGAACTTTATGCCCTATGCCATGAGCATCATCCTTTCCCGCGCCATTCCGGAAATCGACGGCTTTAAGCCCTCCCACCGCAAACTGCTGTACACCATGTACAAGATGGGACTGTTAAACGGCGGGCGGACCAAGTCCGCCAACGTGGTGGGCCAGACCATGAAGCTGAACCCCCACGGGGACGGCGCCATCTATGAGACGATGGTTCGCCTTTCCAGGGGATATGAGGCGCTGCTTCACCCCTATGTGGACTCCAAGGGGAACTTCGGCAAGGCGTACTCCAGGGATATGGCCTATGCCGCCTCCCGTTACACCGAGGTAAAGCTGGACGCCGTCAGCGTGGAGCTGTTCCGGGATATCGACAAGGATACTGTGGACTTTGTGGATAACTACGACAGCACCATGAAGGAGCCCTCTCTGCTGCCGGTGACCTTTCCCACTATCCTGACCAATTCCAATGTGGGAATCGCGGTGGGTATGGCAAGCTCCTTCTGTTCCTTTAACCTGGCCGAGCTGTGCGAGGCCACCATCGCCCTGCTGAAAAACCCCCAGGCGGAGCTGGAGGATATCCTGAAAGCGCCGGATTTCCCCGGAGGGGGGTATCTGCTGTACAACCGCGGAGAGATCGATAAGGTGTACCGAACCGGGCGGGGAAGCTTCCGCGTCCGCTGCCGTTACCAGTTCGACAAGGCCAATAACTGTGTCGAGATTATTGAAATCCCCCCCACCACAACCGTCGAGGCCATTATGGACAAGGTGGTGGAGCTGGTAAAGGGGGGAAGGATACGGGAAATCTCCGATATGCGGGACGAGACGGACCTTTCCGGCCTGAAGCTGACCATCGACCTGAAGCGGGGCGCCGACCCGGACAAGCTGATGCAGAAGCTCTGCCGCCTCACCCCCCTGGAGGACGCCTTTTCCTGCAACTTCAATGTCCTCATCGGCGGAACGCCCAAGGTCCTGGGAGTCTATGAGCTTTTGAACGAGTGGATTGCCTTCCGCCAGGAATCGGTCCGCCGCCGGGTCTACTTTGACCTGAACAGGATGAGCGAAAAGCTCCACCTCCTCAAGGGCCTGGAGAAGATACTGCTGGATATTGACAAGGCGGTCCGCATTGTGCGGGAGACGGAACAGGAGGAGGACGTTGTCCCCAACCTGATGATCGGTTTCGGCATCGACGAGGTGCAGGCGGAGTATGTGGCGGAGATACGCCTGCGCCACCTGAACCGGGAGTATATTTTAAAGCGCACCGCCGAAATATCCGAGCTGGAGGGACAGATTGCCAAGCTCCAGGAAATTCTAGGCGACCCCAAAAAGATACGAGAGATCATCGCCAAGGAGCTGCGGGATGTTGCCAAAAAGTACGGGAAGCCCCGGAAAACCCTTATCCTCTACGCTGACCAGCAGCAGGAGGAGGAACCGGAGGAGGAGGTACCCGATTACCCGGTGCGGCTGTTCTTCACCAAGGAGGGCTATTTTAAGAAGATCACCCCCCTTTCCCTGCGGCTGAGCGGGGAGCACAAGCTGAAGGAGGGGGACGAAATCCTCCAGGACGTGGAGAGCTCCAATGCCGCGGAGCTGCTGTTCTTCACCAATATGTTCCAGGTGTACAAGTGCCGCGCCTGCGAATTTGACGACACCAAGGCCAGCGTCATGGGGGATTACCTTGCCGCCCGGCTGGGGATGGATGAGGGCGAGGTTCCTGTTTACATGGCGGCGACGAAGGAGTATAATGGATTTATGTTCTTTGCTTTCCAAAACGGAAAAGCCGCCAAAATCGACATGTCCGCCTACATGACCAAGACCCGGCGGAAGAAGCTGACAGGGGCATACAGCGATAAGTCGCCGCTGGTATCGGCGGTTTACCTGACGGAGGACCGGGACATGGTGTTTTACTCGGCGGGGCGGGTGATGGTGGTCCACTCGTCGCTGGTGACAACCAAGAGCACCAGGGACAGCCAGGGGCTCCAGGTGATACAGTTGAAGAAGAACGCCAGGCTGGAAAGGGCGGTTCCGCTGGAGGAGGGGATGTTTGAAAATCCCCAGAAGTACCGGCCAAAGAATATACCGTCGATGGGCAGCTTTGTAAAGCAGGAGGATTTCGGAGAGCAGATGACGCTGTCATAAAAACCCCTGGCACCGAGCGCTAACCCAGTTGTGGAATCTCAACCCACGATTCAAAAGTTTCGCCCGCCTTTTCAAAGGCGGCAGAGTCCAGAGACAGAGTCTCTGGTCGCCCTCCGCAGAGGGCGAAACTCCCTGCACGAACAAAAGAGCAGCTCCCTGTAACCCTAAAAACGTAAAACCGACCCTCTCTGTCAATACAACAAATCGAATCCCGCCTGTTGCTTTTTTCGTAAAGGGTATTTCTAACCACTTAACTAACCTAAGTAACGCGACCCCACAAGGCGGGATTCTTCCTCTTCGTCCGCTCCGCAGAGCGGACAAACCAAAGATGCGCAAAATCCAGCCGTCCGGGCCCCCGAAGGGGACGACGGCGTGAAACAAACCAACCCGCCGGTAAGGTAAAAGGAGTGGTATCAACTGAAATGAACGAAACGGTACAAAGATACTTAACCTGTCTGGAAGACGCCTACCATGAACAGGGCGCCGGGCAGGAATGGGAGGATTTTGAAGGGGTGGTCCACGGGGCCAGCGAGGAAGACCTGGAGGCCCTGCGGAAATTATACCCTGACATTCCGGAAAGCCTGATACAGCTTTTGGAATTTGCGGACGGGACCTATTGGCGGGAATACGCCGGAAAGAAGGTAGCTTTTTACTTGCTGGGCTCCGACCTGGAAGAGTATCCCTATTATCTGCTTTCGGCAAAGCAGATGGCGGACCGGGAGGATTTCAGCTGGCTGGCGGAATACATTGACCGGAAGTATGGGGACATGGTGGAGATTGACGGCAGAATTATTGACGATTCCTCCAAAATGTGCTGGCTCCATTTTTCCGATTGTATGAACAACGGGGGAACCTCTCAGCTCTTTATCGATTTCTCCCCATCGGAGAAAGGGGTAAAGGGGCAGGTGGTGATGTATGTCCACGACCCCGACGAGCTGAGGGTGATTGCGGAAAGCTTCGACGAATATCTGGAGATGCTGATAGAATCCGGCTGCGACTTTATCAACGGGGACACCGTTGGAGAGGACAGGGAATAGCGACAAATAAATTTTTCAGGAGGTTTGTAACTATGACATGGGGTATCATTGGGGCGATGGATTCTGAGGTCGCCCTGCTGCGGGACAGTATGGAGGTTGAAAGGACAGAGGAAATCTCCGGGCTGACCTACTACATCGGAACGCTGTGCGGTCAAAAGGTCATTGTGGTCTGCTGCAGCATCGGCAAGGTGAACGCCGCCATCTGCGCCCAGACGCTGGCGGCGGTGTTCAAGGTTGACCGGCTGGTGAATGTGGGCGTGGCCGGGGCCCTGGACGAGAGGCTGCGCATCTTCGACGTGGTGGTATCGGAAAAGCTGTGCTACCACGATGCGGACCTGGACATTTTTGAAAGGAACCCTCCCTTTGTGTCCGAATATGCTGCGGACAAGGACATGGTACGGCTGGCGGAACAGGCCTGTGAAAAGATTGCCGGAACGGATTTTCGATGCTTTGGGGGAAGGATTGTTTCCGGGGACAGATTTGTCTCCGAAAACGCCGAAAAGCAGCGCATTGTGGGACAGTTCCATCCCATGTGCGTGGAGATGGAAGGCGCGGCAGTCGGCCATGTGGCGGCGGCAAACAAGATTCCGTTTGTGGTCATCCGCAGTATGTCCGATGGGGCGGACGACAACGCGGGGATGAGCTTTGACGAGTTCGCGCCAAAGGCGGCGGAGCACTCCGCCAAAATCGTCATGGAGATGCTGAAGCTGGCTTGAGGCCATAGCGGATTAAAACCGTTTGTTCAGGGACAGTCTGCGGAATTCTTCGCAGGCTGTCTTTTCTCCTGGCGAAAGATGTCGAAAAATTTTTTGAATTTTTTTTGAAAAAACAGTTGACTTTTTTCCAGGATAGGGTATAATAATAAACGTTCTGAAAAACAGTTCTATATTGCCCGATTGTGTAAGGGTAGCACGACAGACTCTGACTCTGTTTGTAAGGGTTCGAATCCTTTTCGGGCAACCATTTAGAGAGACTTCTGCAATAGCGGGGGTCTCTCTTTCTGCCTGTGTGATTTTTTTCTAAAAAATATTTCAATTTGATATAGACTTTTAGCGGCATAGTATAGTATTATAAGTATAAGGGTAATAGGCCCCAATTACAGTAAAAACTGGAGGAATGGACAATGAACAATATACCCACCGTCAATCTGGGCGTTGTGTCTGTCAGCCGCGACTGCTTCCCCATGGAGCTGTCCGCCAACCGCCGCCACGCCCTTGTGGACGCCTGCAAGACAAAGGGAATTGAAATTTATGAATGCCCCGTAACCGTGGAAAACGAGCTGCATATGCGCAAGGCTCTGGCGGATATCCGGGAAAAGGGCGTAAACGCCCTGCTGGTTTATCTGGGCAACTTTGGCCCCGAATCCTCCGAGACCCTTCTGGCAAAGGAATTTGACGGCCCTGTGATGTTTGCCGCCGCCGCCGAGGAGGACATCCCCACCCTAGCCAGCTCCCGCGGCGACGCATACTGCGGTATGCTCAACGCCAGCTACAACCTGGCCCTGCGGGGCGTAAAGGCCTATATCCCCGAATACCCCGTGGGAACCGCCGGGGAAATCGCGGATATGCTCCAGGACTTCCTGCCCATTGCCCGCACGGTGATTGGCCTGAAGAACCTGAAGATTATCTCCTTCGGCCCCCGTCCCCAGGATTTCCTGGCCTGCAACGCTCCTATCTTCCAGCTCCATCAGCTGGGGGTGGAGATTGAGGAAAACTCCGAGTTGGACCTTTTCGCGGCCTTCAACGCCCATGCGGGCGACCCCAGAATCGCCGAGGTACAGGCGGACATGGAGAAGGAGCTGGGCGAGGGCAACAAGATGCCCGGCATTCTGCCCAAGCTGGCCCAGTATGAAATCACCCTGCTGGATTGGATTGAGGAGCACAAGGGCTCCCGGCCCTATGTCGCACTGGCCAACAAATGCTGGCCCGCGTTCCAGACCCAGTTCGGCTTTGTTCCCTGCTATGTCAACTCCCGCCTGACAGGACGGGGTATCCCTGTCTCCTGTGAGGTTGACATCTACGGTGCACTCAGCGAGTACATAGGCACCTGCATCACCCAGGATGCCGTCACCCTGCTGGACATCAACAACTCCGTTCCCAAGGAGATGTACGACAACGACATTGCCGGGAAGTTCGACTACACCCACAAGGATACCTTTATGGGCTTCCACTGCGGTAACACCTGCTCCAAGAAGCTGGTTTCGTGCAGTATGAAGTATCAGCTTATCATGCACAGAGGGCTGGAGCCCGACAAGGAGCCGGACATCACCCGCGGCACCCTGGAGGGGGACATTGTACCGGGGGCTATCACCTTCTACCGTTTGCAGTCCACTGCCGACGCGAAGCTGACGGCGTATGTGGCCCAGGGCGAGGTTCTGCCGGTGGCGACCCGTTCCTTTGGCGGAATCGGCGTATTTGCCATTCCGGAGATGGGGCGGTTCTACCGTCATGTGCTGATTGAGAAGCACTATCCCCACCATGGCGCGGTTGCCTTTGGCCATGTAGGGAAGACGCTGTTTGAGGTATTCAAGTACCTGGGCGTGGGAGATATTGGCTACAACCAGCCTGCTGGCGTGCTGTATCCCACAGAGAATCCCTTTGTGAAGTAAGAGTAAGAAGGATATTTTGGCTGCCTGTCCTCCAAAGCGGGGGCAGGCAGTTGGGACTTATGGAGATTGTATATGGAAAAGAAAAGGGCAAATGACAGAAATGAAATCATAGCATTGCCGAAGGAAAAGTGGAAGGGTGCGGTTATACCGTTAGTAACAAGAAGCGACAGCTACTATGACTTGGAAATTCAACCGCTGGACAGCAGCGGATGTACTATTTCCTTAACCAGGAAACAAGCGGAAGAGGAGATCGTTCATACCCCTGAAGAATATGATTTCCCTGATTCATTATATCAGGAGCATTGGGAGAACGCGGAAGCCTTTGGTATTGTCAGTGAGAATGGAGATTTGCTGGCCTGTATTGAGGTATGTCCGGAGGAATGGTCAAACAGGCTTATGGTCACAGAGCTATGGGTGTCCGACGGACTTCGCCGTCAGGGAATCGGGAAAAGGCTGATGGATAAGGCAAAGGAAATTGCCGCAAACCAAAACCGGCGCGCTGTCATTCTGGAAACGCAATCTTGCAATACGAACGCCATCGGCTTCTATCTTCACGAGGGTTTTGAACTGATTGGCTTTGACACATGCTGTTACACAAACAATGATATTGGCAGACGAGAGGTAAGGATCAATCTGGGGTACTTTTTTCACAGGGATGCTCGGAGACGTTAAATTGAAAGCAAAAGAATGTCGAAATGCCCCTATTGACAACCCCTCCGTCCATATGCTAAAATAGAGAAACCATGCGGGTATGGCGGAATGGCAGACGCACCAGATTTAGGATCTGGCGGGCAACCGTGCAGGTTCAAGTCCTGTTACCCGCATAATGAATGAAAGAGGGGAAAATCTGCGAAGGGTTTTCCCCTCTCTTTTTGTTGCAGGGAGGATGCAATTCATGCTGAAAGCCATATTGTTCGACGCCTATGGGACACTGATTTCCACCGGGGACGGCTCTGTCCGGGCTGCCGGAGAAATTCTCGCCCTGAACCGGCGGACCGATATTGAACCGACCGCGTTTTACGGGAGATGGAAAAAGCTCCACCGGCAGCATATCGACAGCCGGGCGGCTTTTCTCACGGAGGAGGAAGTGTTTCTCCTGGACCTCTGCCAGCTTTATCGGGAATACGGCCTGACGCGAGACGCCTGCCAGGATGTGAAAGTTATGCTGGATACCCTGGGGCACAGGACGGCCTTCCCGGAGGCAGGAGCGGTTCTGCGGGAGCTGGGGAAGGATTACATTGTCGCCATCGGTTCTACCACCGACACGGCCCCCCTGCTGATGGACCTGGAACGGACTGGAGGTTCCCTATATCTTCACCTCTGAATCCATAAAGGCGTATAAACCGGAAAGGGTGTTTTATGAGAAGATACTTCACAGCCTGAGACTTCTTCCCTCTGAGGCCCTTTTTGTGGGGGATTCCCTGAACGACGACGTTCTGGGACCGCAGTCTGTCGGAATCAAAGCCTGCTGGGTCAACCGGAAAGGCGCGGCGGCCGGAGAGGTCCGGCCGGATTTTGAGGTGCGGGAGCTGGGAGGGATTTTTTGGGTTCTGGAGAAGTGGATGGGACCTTTTTAAAATAGTCGAAAAAATTGGACGGGGATGCAAAAATTCGCCTTTATTCCGCTACTATATAATCAGAGAGATTCGTTCCGAGACGATCTACAGAGAAAAGAGGGATTTTATATGCGTAATCGCACCAAAAAAGGACTTGCTGCAAAGGGGTTTGCAACCCTCCTGGCAGCGTCCATGATACTGATATTTGGCTGTACTCCCCAAAATACCCCGCCCGATACCAGCGAACCCGCTCCCCCCGCGCCGGTACAGGTGGATATCGACCTGTCCACCCTGTCTATATCCCCACGTTCCCAGGGGGACTACGGAATATCAGCGGACCAGGGCTTTCTGATTACCGGGGAGGACGCCCCCAAATGGAAGGAAAAGGAGCTGCGCGCCGTCCTCCAAACGGAACCTTCCTTCTCCTATTCCCTGGAAAAGCAGGAGGAGGGATGGCTTTTAACCCCCTCCGATCCCCTGGAGCGCAACCAGGTCTACCAGTTCCAGGCCATGGGCAGCGACGGAAAGGCCGTCCAGTCCTTCGCCTTCCAGACCGAATGCGACCTGCTGGTCAACAGCTCCTATCCCAGTCAGGACTATGACTATGTGGAGCTGGATTCCGGCATTGAGATTTCCTTTAACACCACCGGCGTCTCCGCCGAGGACTTTAAGGCCCACTTCTCTATCCAGCCCGCTGTCTCCGGAGAGTTCCGGGTTTCCGGTTATACTGGCATCTTTGTCCCCTCCGAGCCCCTTCAGGAAAATACCTACTACCATGTCAGCCTCACCCCCGGCCTCAAGGCCGCCAACGGCATGGAGCTGAAGGAGGAGTATTCCTATTCCTTCGGCACCGAGGAGGGCAAGCGGGGCGGCGGCTATTGGTTCAACAACGCGGGCGAGGACTATGAGACCTTTATGCCCGGCGACGACGTCTATTTCTCCGTCTACACCAGAGACGAAACCGCCCAGCTGGACTACCAGATTTCCGCCTACCGTTTCGACGGTTATCAGGCATATGTGGATGAAATCCAAAAGTACAACAACTACGCCAATGTGCGCTGGGGCCCAAAGGAGGAGTACCGCACCGATACCTCAACCCTCCAAAGGGTGTACCAGGAAACCCAGAAGTTGGCTCCCATCCCCAACAGCTCCCAGTATTACACCATCATCCCCGGCGGGCTGGAGCCCGGCTTCTATGTGATGATGGTTGAAAACACCGAAAAGAAGATACAGGTCCAAAAGTATTTCCAGATATGCAGTCTCTCCGTCTACCTGGAATTCGCCAGCGGCAATTCCCTGGTCTGGGTCAACGACCCCGAAACGGGCAAGCCCCTGGAGAATGTGGAGATTACCTTCCAGGATATCAAGGGCAAGCTGCCCTCTGCCAGCGGCAAAACCAACGCCGGCGGCATCGCCCGGATTTCCTCCGGGGAGCTGGCCCGCTCCTCGGTCACCATCCGAAGGGACGGCGCACCCATTTACTACGATGTAGAATATTTGCGGGGAGAATCGGAGATTCCCCTGTCCGAGCAGTATTATCTGGCCCTCTACACTGACCGGGAAATCTACCAGCCGTCGGATACCGTCCATTTCTGGGGCGTTGTGGCCCCCAGGGGTTCCTCCGGCAGAACCCCTGCCTCGGTGAAGGCCGCCATCCTCTCCGATGATGACAGGACTATTTCCGGTGTTTCCGTCAAGGTCGGGAACGACAATACCTTTACCGGGGAGCTGTCCTTTGCCTCCCTGGAGCAGGG
The DNA here is from genome assembly GCA_022800935.1 of Oscillospiraceae bacterium. Lineage (GTDB taxonomy): Bacteria > Bacillota > Clostridia > Oscillospirales > Ruminococcaceae > UBA1405. The sequence goes on along the minus strand of JAAWRH010000003.1, from coordinate 45,621 downwards.
AAATTACGAATTTGCGATTCAGGATGAAACCGGCAAATCCTACGGCTACCACTATCTCAAAATCACGGAGTATACCAAGCCCAGCTATATTTTGGACATTTCTCACTCTAAAACGTTCTACTATGCCAATGAGGCCATCGACTTCGGCATCAAGGCGAACTACTTTGACGGATCCCCGGTGTCCGGCGGAAGGGTATATGTCAATGCCAACGGCGAGGAGGCCGTCACCCTGGATGAAACCGGTTCGGCCCAGCATTCCCGGTATTACCGGGATAACGGGTATGAACCCATTCCCATGTGGTATCCCTCCTCTCTGTGGTATACCGTCAGCAGCGGCGACCAGCGGGACGTCTATATGTCCATGAACGGCAATATCCCGGTGGTCCGCTCTAAAATCGGCATCAAAACCGAAAACGACGACGACAATACCACCCTGACCATCCGGGCCAACTACCTCAACGAGGCCAAATATGGGGCGGATACCTCCATTAGCACCGACGAGGCCTACAGCGGCCCGGCGGCGAATATCCCCCTGCGGGTGGTGGTCAACCGGACCACCTATATCAAGACGCCCGCCTCCACCTACTATGACCCGATCCTGAAAAAGACCGTCACCTATTACAAAACCGATTCCAAGGAGGACATTGCCGCCGTTTTGCCGGCCCAGACCGTGAACGGCGTTGCCCAGGTGCCCATTGCCGATTTCCAGCCCACCGACGATGTCAGCTACTGGTATCAGATTGAGTTCGATGGTGGTGTAAACGGCCAGGTCAGGGCGAACCATTATCCCTCCCGCTACCGGTACTACAGGGGCAGCGACGGATACTCTTATTCCTTCCGCTCCGACTATGAGCAGATGAACTGCAAGGAAAACGATAAAATTCCCCTGGCCCTCTACCTCAACGGGAAAAGGGCGGAAAACAAGGGGAAGATTCTCTACAACGTCTATCAGCGGGATATGCTCTCCTCCGCCTTCCTGGACCAGGGGGTCAGTGAGACATCCCTGACCTTTACCGGGGAGTATATCCCCTCGGTCCAGATTACCGGGGCCTACTTTGATGGACGAAAGGTCTTTACCATCCAGAACTTTTCCGCCTACTTTGACCATACGGATAAAGCCCTCCAGCTGGATGTCTCCTCCGACCGGGAGACCTACCGCCCTGGCGAGGAGGCCAGCATTACGGTAAAGGTATCCGAGCCCAACGCCTCTGTCTGTGTTGGGGTTGTGGATGAGTCCATCTTCCAGCTGGCTCCCCAGCAGCTGGACATTGCCCAGCAGCTGTACAAGTATATTTACTATCCCTCCGTCTCCCAGAGCGCCTCCTACAAACCCTATGAGGAGGAAATTGCGGAGGATGGAAACCCCAACAGTGGTATGGGCGGCGCAGGCGGCGGGGACAGCGGCTATGTGCGGGAGGACTTCCTGGATACCGCCCTGTTCCAGACAGTCAAGGCCGATGAAAACGGTGTGGCTTCCGTTAAGCTGACCATGCCGGATAACATCACCTCCTGGAGAATCACGGCGGCGGCTGTCACCGGCGACCTGAAGGGCGGGAGCAATACCAACAACACCATCGTGACCCAGCCCTTCTATCTCCAGACCATTGTCACCGGAGAATACCTGACCGGAGATGATATTTCCGTATCCGCCATGGGCGTGGGGACCGAGGCCAGCCATGGGGAGGAGCTTGAAATCACCGCCCTGCTGAAAGCCCCCGACGGAACGGTGCTGGACACACTGGAGGCCAAGGGCCAGGCCGGGCGGCAGATTCCCTTCAACTTTGGAAAGCGCCCGGAGGGAGATTACATTCTGGAGCTCTCCGCCAAGTCCGGGGAATATTCCGACGCCCTGCGCCAGCCCCTGTCGGTGGTGCCCAGCGTGCAGACTGAGGCCGTCTTCCGGAATGTACCCTTTGAGCAGATTTCCGCCCTGGAAAGCGTCCGCTATCCGGTGCGGGTGACGGTTTACAACACCAAGCTGGAGCCCTATCTCCAGGTTCTCCAGCACCTGATGTACCGGGATACCGCCCGCACCGAGGCGCTGGCCGCCTCCTATGAGGCCCGCAAGCTCTACAACGCCCTGCTGCCGGAGGAGGAGCGGGAGTCCGTCTACAAGGATAAGCGGCTGGAAGACATTTTCGACTGGGAAAGCGGCGGCATCCGCATCCTGCCCGGCTCGGAGGCTGACCCTGCGGCATCCGCTAAAATGCTCATTGCCGCCCCCGACCTGGCGAATTCCCGTGGTAAGAAGAATTACTTTCTTTCCATTCTCTCTGATCCCGCCGTCACTCAGGAGCAGAGGGTGTACGCCTATCTGGGCCTTGCGGCGCTGGAGCAGCCGATCCTCCGGGATATCCAGCGGCTGGCCACCGAAGAGCGTCCAGCCTCCGAAAAGCTGCTGCTGGGCGCGGCCCTGGCCTCCTTTGGGGACAGCGCCGGGGCGGAGCAGATTCTAAGCTCCCTTTCCGGCCTGCGCCGGGAGCAGAACGGTCTTGTCTGGTACGAGGGGGTAAACCAGGAGGAAACCCTGAAAAACACCGCCAACGCCCTGCTTCTGGTCTCCCTGGGGAAGACCGATACCACAGAGGGAGACGGGATGGCTCTATGGCTGGTGGAGCAGACGGTAAACGACAGGCTGGCCGACACGCCGGTGAGCCTGGAGCTGCTGGCCTATCTGAAAAACTTTGGGTTTGAGGGGCTTCCGGAGTCCAAATTCTCCTATATGGAGGACGGAAAGCTCCAGGAGGTGACGCTGGACGAAAGGGGCATGACCACCCTGTCCTTCTACAAGGACGCGCTGGAAAAGGCTGACTTTAAAGCTATCAGCGGGGATATCGCCGCCAATGTCCGTACCATAGCCTATAGCAGCGGCCTTTCCACTGCGGGAGAGGACCTGGTGCAGATCAGCAAGCAGTACTATCCGGTTTACGCGGAAAACGGCTTTATTGCCGGACAGCGGGTTCGGGTGGAGTGTACTGTCACCTTCTCGCCGGACGCGCCGGACGGGAGCTATGTGTTCTCCGACTTCATCCCCTCCGGGATGCGTTACCTGCCCACCCAGGAGGGTTACAGGGGGTCCGACTACAACGGCGAAATCTCAGGCTTTGCCCGGAACGAGGGGCAGAAGATGAACGGATATGTTTACCTGCAAAGGATGAAGGAGGAGCCGGTAGAGCCCTTGGCCGACACTGCGTCCGACGAACCCGCCGCCGTTGTTTCGGAGGAACCGGTTCCGGAGGCTGAGGCTCCGGCGGATGCAAACCCCAACACTGATGATGAGGCAGAGGAAAACCCCAACACTGGCGACGATGTGGAAGAAGATGAGGGAGGTCCGCCGTCAGACGGGATGCTGGAGGAACCGATAGAGGAGCCGGCCCTGGAAGAACCGCCCCAAGAGCCTATGGAGCCGTATGATCCATGGGCGGGTATCCAAAGCGGGGCTTCGGATGGTCCCCTCACCTACACGCTGGTTTACTATGTCAGCAACACACTGTCGGGAGAGTTCCAGACGGAAACGGCGGTGATCTCCTCCAAGGAGCACAATATCCGGGTGGAAAGCGCGCCGGGGACGATTGTGATACGGTAAGCTTTCTGTAAGCGGAAGCCCATTCTCGTAAAAGGGGATGGGCTTCTTTGGCTTTTCTGTGAACTTATTTTCAAGTTTTAGGCGTAAAAGGATTGACAATTAGGAAGTAAATATGCTATTATTAGCGTAACAGATCCCGCCATGCCTCTGAACTTCGGTTTATGCACAAACCGGCGGGCCTTTTTTATTATAGGGGAAGCTTAAAGATGAAATCTTATCCTAAAAACGTATTGTCAACTGCTGACCTTCTTCAAAAACTTGTTCAAAACGGAATGATGATTGCTGATGTTTCTGCTGCCGAAAGTAAATTGAATGAGATTGGTTTTTATCGGCTTCGCGGCTATTTTTTCACTTATATGTTCCTGCTACAAAAAAATACATTCCTGGAAGTACCTTTGAACAGGTTTTAGCCATCTATAAGTTTGATGCTGAATTAAGGTCACTCCTTTTTGATATGAGTGGTAAAATAGAAGTGGCCCTGCGTGCTCGTTTATGTGAGGCAATTCTCCAATTTAATGACCCTCTTATTTATCTGGATCCTTCTATATTTAAGGAGAAGCGAATATTTTGGAAAAATACTTCGAGCTTAGCATCAGAAATAGCACGATCAAACATAATTATGATAATCACGATGGACAGATTCCTTTTTGGGCCGCTGTTGAAGTTATGTCTTTTAGCACATTATCCAAATATATAAAAAATTTGTCCTCCAAACCCAATTCACCGTTTTCAAAGTTGTCCGCTTATTATTCTTATAAAACTGATAAGGGAAATATGACCTGTCCAAGTCATGATATGTTTACTTCATGGGTCCATTCTGTTGTTGTCTTAAGAAATATTTGTGCCCACAATTCCAGAATATATAATCGTTCACTGACTACAAAGCCGACAATTATTAAGACAGATCAACAAAGGCCACAGCCAAAATTTTACGGATTATATCATTTTTTGTTTGCAATGAAGTATCTTCGTCCATCCGATACAAGTTGGAATGAATTTGTTGTTAAATTTAAGCGGCACCTTCAGCAATATCAATCATACATAGACATTCAAAAAATTTACTTTCCGGTTGATTGGGAAAAACATTTATAATTTTATCCAAACAGTGTTAGTGAATATTTTGTGATTTATATGCATAAACTAAATAGACAGATCTAACCAAGCCTCTCACAGAAGCTCAAACCGGTTAGCCGTCACAGGGATGGACGCAATCGCTCCATCCCTTATTTTTTGGAGAGCATTTCGTTTGCTGATTGCCTCCGTAAATGTCTGTCCTGCTATCGAGGGCAGACATTTCATATATACAATTTTGCAGGATGAATTTAAATATCCGTTGTTTTTCCCTTATTTTTCGTGTAAAATGTCAAAATTACGAATTTATTTCAAAATTCTCTTGCAGAATTGAGCTTGGGGGTATATAATAAACACGATTTCAATTATAGAAACGGAGTGTGGCAATTATGGCTTTTCGCACAGAATATGTCAATCGGGTTTATGAGACAGCGGCAAAGAGAAACGCCGGGGAACCGGAGTTCCTTCAGGCTGTGAAGGAAGTGCTGGAGTCCCTGGAGGCGGTCGTTGAGCAGGACCCTTCCATTGAAAAGAACGGCATCCTGGAACGCATTGTGGAGCCTGAGCGCTTTATCATGTTCCGTGTGCCCTGGGTGGACGACAGCGGCAAGGTGCAGGTCAACCGCGGCTTCCGGTGCCAGTTTAACTCCGCCATCGGTCCTTATAAGGGCGGACTGCGGCTCCATCCCTCGGTCAACGCCTCTATCATCAAATTCCTGGGTTTTGAACAGACCTTTAAAAACAGCCTCACCGGACTGCCCATGGGCGGCGGCAAGGGCGGCTCCGACTTTGACCCCAAGGGCAAGTCCGACGGCGAGGTTATGCGCTTCTGCCAGAGCTTTATGACCGAGCTCCAGCGTCATATCGGCGAGAACACCGACGTGCCCGCCGGGGATATCGGTGTCGGTGCGCGGGAGGTGGGCTACCTCTTCGGGCAGTATAAGAGAATCCGCGACGAGTTCACCGGCGTTCTCACCGGCAAGGGCCTGAGCTACGGCGGTTCCCTGGTGCGCACTGAGGCCACCGGCTACGGCCTGCTCTACCTCACCCAGGAGATGATCTCCTGTATGAAGAACCAGTCCATGGAGGGCAAGACTGTTGTGATTTCCGGCTCCGGCAACGTGGCCATCTACGCTGCCCAGAAGTCGATGTCCATGGGCGCTAAGGTAGTTGCCCTGTCCGACTCCGCCGGTTACATCCACGACCCCAACGGCGTGAATCTGGACGTTGTCAAGCAGATCAAGGAAGTGGAGCGGGGACGCATTAAGGAGTATGTCAGCCGGGTGAGCGGCGCAACCTATACCGAGGGTTGCCGCGGCATCTGGGGCATCCCCTGCGATATTGCCCTTCCCTGCGCCACCCAGAACGAGCTGGACGGGGAAGCCGCCAAAAAGCTGGTTGCCAACGGATGTATGGCAGTGGCGGAGGGCGCGAATATGCCCAGCACCCCCGAAGCCGTTGAGATTTTCCAGAAAAACGGTGTGCTGTTTGCCCCCGCAAAGGCGGCCAACGCAGGCGGTGTGGCCACCTCCGGCCTGGAGATGTGCCAGAACTCCATGCGCTACTCCTGGACCTTTGAGGAAGTGGATAAGAAGCTCCACGACATCATGGTGGGGATTTTCCACAACATCTACGACGCGGCCGAGAAATACGGCATGAAGGACAATCTGCTGGCTGGGGCCAACATTGCCGGATTTGTAAAGGTTGCCGATGCCATGAAGTGGCAGGGCGTCTGCTGATAAAAGGCTTTTCTCCTTTGTGATGTAAATTTGCAGGGGGACTGTACGTAGAAGTACAGTCCCCCTGATTTATCTGTTTTCCGATACAGAAACAGCAGAGGCCCCCTCTTTTAAAGGCGGCCTCTGCTGTTTGATATATACTTTATTTTCTTACCGATTTGCCTTGGCCTTAATCACCTTGAGCCTGGAGAATTCCTCCCGTTCCTTTTCCTCCAGGGCCTCAGTGATAAACTTTACCGTCACCTCAAAGTTGGGGATGATGATGTTCTTCAGCGCGTTGGCCCGTCTCTGGGTTTTGCGGATGGCATTGGCCAGCCGGAAAGTGCTGTTTTCCACCTCCGCCAGCACCACTGTCAGCTTTTTGACCTTTTCAAAGCAGAGGAACGCCTCGTCCAGGGTGGAGTTGGTCCTGTACAGGCTGTAGTACAGCTTTTCCGGATTTTCCCGGAGCCGCACCTGGGGAATCTCCGCGCCCATGACGCTGCGATAGGTCAGGGTCACGCCCGTTTCCACCGGGACGGCGTCCGCTACCTCGTCGATGGAGCCAAGGGAGATGTTGGCGGTCTGGAGCGCCAGATAAGCCTTGTGGAAGGTCTGGTCGATCTCCTCCCGCAGGGCCTTGGTCTTGTCGATGAGCAGCATCATCTCCCGTATCAGGATGTTCCGCTTCCGGTCCATCAGGTCATAGCCCATTTTAGAGAATTCCAGCGACTTCTTCGCCGCCATCAGGTTTCCCTTGGTGGGAAAAATCTGGTCTGCCACAGGACCGCCTCCTTTTTTAACGGATTAAGAAACCTTTCCCTCCTGGAATTCCTTTGCCGCATCCGCCACATAGTGCTTTTTCAGTATCTCGTTGTCAACCCGGTCCAGCTCCTCCATGGGCAGCAGCGAAAGCAGCTTCCACCCCAGGTCCAGGGTCTGGTCAATGGTCCGGTTGTCCGAATTCCCCTGGGAGACAAAGTATTTCTCAAACATCCGGCCAAATTCCATGTACATCTGGTCCACCTTGGAAAGCTCCTCCTCGCCGATGACCGAGGCCAGGGCGCGGGCGTCCTGCACCTTGGCATAGGAGGCGAACAGCTGGTTGGAAACCGCCGAATGGTCCTCCCTGGTAAAGCCCGCGCCAATGCCGTCCTTCATCAGGCGGGAGAGGGAGGGCAGCACCCCGATGGGGGGATAGCAGCCGCTCTGCTCCAGGGCGCGGTCCAGGACAATCTGTCCCTCGGTAATGTAGCCCGTCAGGTCGGGGACAGGATGGGTGATGTCGTCGTTTGGCATGGTGAGGATGGGAATCTGGGTCACTGAGCCCTTTCTTCCCTTTACAATCCCCGCCCTTTCATAAAGGGACGCCAAATCGGAGTAAAGATAGCCCGGATACCCCTTTCTGCCGGGAATCTCCCCCTTGGAGGAGCTGAATTCCCGCAGGGCCTCACAGTAGGAGGTGATGTCGGTCAGGATGACCAGCACGTGCATCCCCTGCTCAAAGGCCAGGTATTCGGCGGCGGTCAGGGCGCATTTGGGCGTCAGGATGCGCTCGATAATGGGATCGTTGGAAAGGTTCAGGAACATGACCACCTTGGACATAACGCCGGATTCCTCAAAGGAGCGGCGGAAGTAATCGGCCACGTCGTTGGTGACGCCCATGGCGGCAAAGATGACGCAGAACCCGGCGTTGTCCTCCCCGGTGATACGGGACTGGCGCACAATCTGGACAGCCAGCTTGTTGTGGGACATGCCGGAGCCGGAAAAGATGGGCAGCTTCTGCCCGCGGATCAGGGTGGTCATGCAGTCGATGGTGGATATCCCCGTGTTGATGTAGTTCCGGGGATAGGTGCGGGAGACGGGGTTCAGAGGGCGGCCATTTACATCGCCGTACTGGTTGGCGTACACCTCTCCCATGCCGTCGATGGGGCGGCCCGCGCCGTTGAACACCCTGCCCAGCAGCTCCAGGGAGAGGGGAATCTCCATGGGCCGCCCGGTAAACCGGGTGCGGGTGTTGGTCAGGGACATGCCGGTGGTGCCCTCAAACACCTGGACGATGGCCTTGTCCCCCTCTATCTGGACGACCCGCCCATAGCGGCGGCTGCCGTCCTCCATGGCGATTTCCACCATTTCCTCATAGGATACGCCCGAAACATGGTCCAGCGCGATCAGGGGGCCGTTGATTTCACTCAGGCCCTTATATTGCAGGCTTGCCATCTGTCATTCCCCCTTTTCCGCGTCTGCCGGGCTGGCCTCTGGCTTGGAAAGGGATTCCAGCTTCCGGTCAATCTCCCGGAAATACTCCTCAAACTGCTCCAGATGGTCATTGGGCACTTCGTATTTTATCTTAACCAGGCTGTCGAACAGCCCTGTTTCCCGTATAAAGTTCACCGGGACCCCAAAATCCACAAGGTTTTTGGCCTTTTTGTAGAGGTAAAGAATGACCTCCATCATCTTGAACTGCTTGGCCATGGGGACATAGGTGTCGTCCTTATGGAAGGCGTTCTGCTGGAGGAAGCCCACCCGAATCACCTTGGCCACCTCCAGAATCAGCTTCTGGTAGTCCGGCAGCACATCCGCGCCAATGAGCTTGACAATCTCCATCAGCTTGTTTTCCTCCCCCAGAAGGGAGGTAATCTGGCGGCGGTAATCCATAAACTTGGGGTCAACCTCCCGGTTGTACCAGGCGGCCAGGTCGTCCAGGTATTCGCTGTAGCTCAGGTTCCAGTTGATGGCGGCATAGTGCCGGGCATAGGCCAGGGACTTATCCAGCGCCCAGAAGCACCGGACAAACCGCTTGGTGTTCTGGGTAACGGGCTCGGAGAAATCCGCGCCCTGGGGGGAAACCGCCCCGATGATGGAGACGGAGCCCTCCGCGCCGCACCTGGTCTCCATGTAACCGGCCCGCTCGTAGAACTGGGAGATGCGGGAGGGCAGGTAGGCGGGGAAGCCCTCCTCGGCGGGCATCTCCTCCAGGCGGCCGGAGATTTCCCGCAGGGCCTCCGCCCAGCGGGAGGTGGAGTCAGCCATCACCGCCACATGGTAGCCCATGTCCCGGTAATACTCCGCCAGCGTCACGCCGGTGTAGATGGAGGCCTCGCGGGCCGCCACCGGCATGTTGGAGGTGTTGGCGATAAGCACCGTCCGGTCGGTCAGGGGGCGCTGGGTCCGGGGGTCAATCAGCTCCGAGAACTCATCCAGAACCTGGGTCATCTCGTTGCCCCGCTCGCCGCAGCCCACATAGACGATGATGTCCGCGTCACACCATTTGGCAATCTGGTGCTGGGTCATGGTCTTGCCGGTGCCGAAGCCGCCGGGGACGGCGGCTGTTCCCCCCTTGGCGATGGGGAACAGGGTGTCCAGCACCCTCTGACCGGTAATCAGGGGGCGGGAGATGGGCAGTCGGCGGCTCACCGGCCGGGGGGAACGGATGGGCCAGCGCTGGCAGAGGGTCAGCTCGTGCTCCTCCCCCTTTTGGTCCTTCACCTTTGCTATGACATCCCGGACGGTATACGCGCCGTCAGGGGCGGTCCAGGAGACAGTGCCGGAAAGGGCCGGGGGAACCAGGCAGCGGTGCTCCACCGCCGGGGTCTCCGGGCAGACGGCGTAGATCATCCCCCCTGAAACCGTGTCGCCGGGTTTCACCCGGAGGGCGACGTCCCACTTCTTTTCCTGGTCCAGGGAGGGGGCGCTACTGCCCTCGGCGATAAAATGCCCGGACGCCTTTTCGATATCCTTCAGAGGGCGTTCGATGCCGTCAAAGATATTGCGGAGAATACCGGGGCCCAGGGTTGCGCAGAGGGGCGCGCCGGTGCCCTCCACCGGTTCGCCGGGCCGCAGGCCGGTTGTGACCTCGTATACCTGTATTGTTGTGACATCATTGGAGATGGAGATGACCTCCCCGATTAACTTTTTTGCGCCGACATACACCATCTCCATCATGGAAAAGCCGGAGGCGTTCCGCACCGTCACCACCGGCCCATTGATAGAATAGATGACATTGCCCTTTATCAAATTGATCACTCCTATCGTCCTTGGTGTCATACTTTTTCTTGAAAGAAAAAGTATCAAAAAGAACTTTAATACGCACCCAGCAATCGATCATTCAGGCTTTTCGCCCGGTAACGAAAGTTAGGTTTTTATTCGGAAATAGTATCAGAACTGCACCTCCACCGTAAACCCGGAATTCCGGTAAAACCATTCCTTCTGTCTGTTCAGCCTTTCCTCCAGCGTCTCCACCAGCAGCTGCCCCCGGACAGGGTCCTCCAGGATAAAGCCGCCCAGCCGGATTCTCTCGTCCGGCTCCACACGGCAGGGCATGGCCGCGGCAGTCTGAATCAGTTCCTTATACTTCATATCCCTGGGGCTGAGGTAGACAACCGCTTCCTTCACCGTGGGCCAGTCCCCCTGGAGCGTTGCCTTGGAAAAGGAGTCCTTCAGGTATGTCTCATACGCCTCTCCGGACAGGGCGAACTCCTCCAGCCGCCGGCGGACCGCCTGGAATATCTCCTCCGAGCAGCCGTCCCGCTGGGAAATCAGCTTTTTGCGCAGCTCAATCCCCCGCTGGGACATGGCCGCCGTCGCCTGGAGGTTCATATCCCCCTGCTGGACCTGGATGAACTGGTACGCATCCTGAAGGGCCTGGCTCTTGGCCTTTTCCAGCCGCTGGGCCCGCAGGCGTTCGGTCTGCATCTTCATTGCCCTGCTTTCGGCCTCCGCCTTGGCAAGCATGCGTTCCCGCAGTATGGGCAGCTTTTCTTTGTTAAAAACAGGCATTTTAATGTTTCACCTCATCCGCGGCCGGTTACAGCTTAATGCCTATGGCCTCGCTCACATATTTCTCGATGGAATCCCCCACGTTGCCCTCCCCGTGGCGGTCTGGCACCTCCACAATCAGGGGACGGCGTTCGTTGAGTTTGATATCGTATATCTTCTGGGTACACAGGTCTATCAGCTTCCGGGTAATCAGGACAACCCCGATTTCCGGGTCGGCCTTTGCCAGGTCCAGCTGCCGGGAAACCTCCTCTGCCGTGTGGACGACCACGCCCTCTATTCCGGCCAGGCGCATTCCCATCTGCGTATCGCGGTTGTCGCTGATTAAAAAGAATTTCATATTCAGCCGGCCTCCCCCGCTTTAAATACAGGGTCTTAAATCTTGTTGAGAATCAGGATGGAAATCAACAGGCCGTACAGGGCGATGCCTTCGCCCAGAACCACAAAGATCAGGGCCTTGCCGAAATTCTTGCCGTCCTCGGAAACTGCGCCGATGGCAGCAGGGGCGGCGGCGGCAATGGCGATGCCCGCGCCGATGGCGGAGATGCCGGTCACCAAGGCGGCGGCAATGTAGCCCATCCCGGCGGAGGTGGAGGCAGCGGCAGCGGCGGTATCGGCGGCGCTGACAAAGCCGGAAATGGGGAGGATAACGCCCAGCAGGCAGATGCCAAGGAAGGCGCACAGATTAAAGGCAATGGCATGACGTGCCTTTTTGCCGGTGGTTACGCCGGTGTAAACGGGGATGACAGGGGCCATCAGAAGGGCGACCGCAGCCAGGGGAAGGAGAAACATCACAAAGGTAGACATAACAAAACCTCCAAAATTTTAAATGATTTTGACTATCAATGCTCTCCGCTGGGGAGACTGCATCTCTGGATAAATGTCAATCAACTCCTCTGAGAGGATTGTGCCAACTGGGAGATGGGGACAAAAGGCTTTCCGCCGCCCTCATAGAAGCGGCTGAATATCTCATAGAATTCCAGGCGCAGCGCCTGGATACCCACAATCAGTCCCTCCATTGCCATGACAAAGAGGTTGCCTATGATAATGACCACAGGGCTTGCCCCTGCGCCGACCATCTCGGCAAGGGTGGCCACAACCGCCATCATACCGGCGTGGCTGAGGATAAAGCCGCCCACCCGCAGGAAGGACATGGTGTTGCTGATAAAGCTGAGCACAACGTCAAACAGCTCAAAGAAGCTTTCCAGGAGATAGGAGGCAACGCCACCCTCCGGCTTGATATCTTTGCGGCCCTCCATCAGCTTTTCCAGCGGCTCCCGCAGGAACATCACCAGTACGGGGAGAACAATAAAGAGGACAATGCAGAGGGGATTGAGGATGTCAAAGCCGAACAGCAGCTTTCCGCTGGCGGCCAGCAGAACATATCCGTAAAAGATAAGCCCCGCAGCGCCGTTTTGGGAGAGCAGAGCCCGTTCCCAGTTTTTCTGCTTCACAGCCAGGCAGATGTTCATCACAATGCAGACCACAATCAGCACCGCGCCCAGGGCCACCGCGGACAGCAGCAGTATATTGGTGGTGGAATTGGACATGACCTCAATGGGTTTTTCCGCAAAGCCCATAGCATGATACATAGGGTCCAGCAGGTGCTCAAACCCGAATACCGACCCGTACAGCAGCCCAAAGAAAGCGGACACAATGCCAATCCGCTCCAGAATGGGCCCCAGTGCCATCTTCTTCCACTTCCACATGAGAAAACCAACCAGTGAGATTACAAGCCCCTGCCCCACGTCGCCGAACATGATGCCGAACAGCAGCGAATAGGTGATGGCCACAAAGGGTGTCGGGTCGATATCTGTGTAGGAGGGCACCCCGTACATATCCACAAACATTTCAAAGGGACGGACCAGCCAGTTGTTTTTCAGCTTGGTGGGGGCGGTCAGCCGCTCGTCGCTGTCGGCGGGGCGGATGGACACCTTTACCCCTTCCATATCCTCAAAGGCGCTTGTAAAGGATTTTTCCTGGTCAGCGGGGATAAAGCCCAGAATATAAAAGGTTCCGTTGAGCTCGTAGACATACCGGCGCAGCTCGTAGGTCTCCTGAAGGAACTTCAGCCTCTGGTAGTTGGCTTGGAAGGTCTCCCGGTTGTCCTCCCTCAGCTGGGCAAGGCGCTTGGCAACCACGTCTATGCTGTGCTTCTCGTCCTCCAATTGGTTGGCGAACCGCTTGCGCGCCTCCTCCGGAACGCCGTGAATCTCGTCGGAAACCAGCATGGGCTCAAAGAAGAGAGAGGAGAAGATGTCGTCTATCTCCGGCGCAAGCTCGCTGACCGTAAAGTATGCCCCCCAGTAGTATCTTCCGTCAAAGTCAAAGGTGGCGAACACAAAATCCCGATCCTCATAATACGCCAGCTTGGAGAGATTGTCCGCTGGAAGCCTTCCCATACGGATGCTCAGGAATTCGGTGCTGGCCAGGTCGTCGATATTCCCCTCCAGCCCCTCAATGTGGTCCAGCTGGGACAGGATGTTCTGATGAAGTTCCATACGGGAGCTGAGAATCTGCTCCTGACTTTTCAGACGGTCAAACCGGCTCTGAAGATGCTTGAGGAATTTCTGCGTTTCCTCGTTGGAGGCCAGGTCCTCAGAGCTGTCAGCGGTCATCTTCTGCTCCAGGGAATATCCCATCGCCGTCCCCACGCTGGCAGCCTGGGCCAGCAGATCGGTATAGGGGTTTTCCCCGCTCAGTTTCATAAAGCCCCGTCCCTTGCCCTCGGAAAAGGGCGCTTGTTCCTGGTGGAAATCCTCCCGAACGGACAGGCGCAGCAGCACTTGGTCAAGCTGTTCCATATTGCCGGTAATGCTTGCCAGCTGCATTTTGGTGATGGACAAGCCTATCGCCACCCTTCTGAATTTTTGTGTACAGGCTCCCGGCGGTTCTCTAGCGAATCAGTATCTTTTCGATTTCGTCAGGGGAGACGCCGTATCGAATGCCCTCTATAATATTGGTGATATTTTCCCGCTCCAGATTGCTCAGCACCATAAAGGAGGCCACTACGGTGGGCGCGCCGGTGGCAAATACCATAAACCGCCTGCTCAGCTGGTACCGGATGGAGCTGACCGTATATTCGATATAAGTATAATCTGTGCCGTCAACGTATTTGGCGTAGGGGGAACGGGCCAGCAGCCCCATGGCCTCCTCCGGCGTGGCCGCGCGGATCATCTCCTTCCACAGCTTTTCACTCAGGCGGCTGCGGGCCGGGAGAAGCTGGTTCTGGATATCCTTAGGGGAATACTGCCGGAAGCGCTTCATCCGCAGAATGGCTGCCACGTTCAGCAGTTCCAGCTGGGTGGAGAAGATGGTGTAAAGGTCCCTGCGGGTGGAGCCCCGGTAATTCTGGTCTATCTTTCGGAACAGACCGTCAAAATAGAAGGTCTTCAGGGCGTGTTCGCAGGCCAGCAGGTCCGGCCGGCCGCCGGGCGGAGGCAGGAGGGGACGAAGTACCTTTTCATATTCGGTACGGGCCAGCACCTTGAGCATCTCCTCAAAATTCCTGGCCCTGGCCAGGTCTATGAGATTGAAAGCCAGCCGCTTTTCCAGGTAGGTGGGCAGAGAGGAAACCGTTTCCTGGCTCACCTCGGTTCCGGCATAGTAAAGCCCAATGCGCTGGATGAGCATCTTGATCTCAATGTCCCGCAGAATGTAATCATAAAAGGCGTTTCCGCTCTTGTGGAAGCACAGCAGCCGCTGATACTGGCGGTATATCTCCATCTGCACCAGCTGCTCCAGGCGCACCCGGTGAATCTGGGCTTCCTGGACCTGGGCCAGCACCTCCCGGTAATGGGTCTCGTTTTTCAAATAGGAGGCCGCGTCTCCCACCGTCTGCTTGTGCAGAAGCTCCGTGTAATCCTCCGGGGTAAGCCGCTGCCCATACATGGCGCGGACCTTTGCCAGAATCGCCGTATCTGTAAACCCGGACAGCATTCCGACTCCTCACTTCCTTTCTCTGGCCCTCAAAGCCTCTCTTTCCCCGGCAAGGCGGAAGGACAGCCGGGCGTATGCCAGAGTATTGGCGGGAAACGCGCCCGCGGCAGTGCCGGACCCGTCCCCGGTATCTCTATATGATGATGCGTGCCGCCGGGCGGTCACTGCGCCGTGACGCACCGGTCGAAAAGCTCCTGTTCCCACTGCTGCCGGTTTTCTTCAAAGGCCTTTTTCAGCCGCTGGGATTCCTGGAGGTAGATCTCCTCCAGCTTGGCCAGCTCGCCCCGGTGGCTGCCGGCCATCTGCTCCTGTATGCGGTCGGTCCGCTCCTTGGCCCGCTGAAGAAAATCGTGGTACAGCTTTTCCTCCTCTGCGGGGAGCTCCTTTTCCGCCTGTTCCTTGGCCTGAACGGCCCCCTGAAGTATTTCCCTAGCCTGCCGGTCATAGGAAATCAGCTCCTGAATGATGGTGTCCATATCCTTCCCCCCTGCCATTAGATGCCATATGAATTAATATGTATGCATGATAAAGCCGCGTTCCGGAACGTTTCCAAAACGCAGAATTCAGTACTTATTATAATATACCCGTTTTTTTTTATCTTCAATAGATAAAATGGCTAAATTTTATTTCCCATCAAAAGGGGAAAAATGTTTAAATCTTATATATAGAATGATGCTGTATCCTGTATAAAGAAGTAATTTTTTGGAGATTTTGACATAAAAACGGAGGGCGCCCCGGTTCACTCCCAGTTGGCCGGGCTTGCGGAAATACCCGTTTTTCTCTATAATAGAGAGTACTACCGGAAATCACCCGGCACCAACCAGGAAAGGACGAAAAAAATGAAAAAAGTACGTCTGGGCCGCACCGGCCTGATGGTGACAAAAACCTCCTTCGGCGCGCTCCCCATCCAGCGCATCTCCTTTGGGGACACAAGGGCTATCCTCCGCCGCGCATACGAGGCGGGTATCAACTTCTTCGACACCGCCCGCTCCTATACCGACAGCGAGGAGAAGCTGGGTTATTCCCTATCCGATGTGAGGAACGACATCTACATCGCCACCAAAACCCCAGGCAAGAACAAGGAACAGGTGCTTGCGGATATCCAAACCAGCCTGAAGCTGTTAAAAACCGACCATGTGGATATTCTCCAGCTCCACAACCCCGGCATCTATCCGGACTACGACGACCCCGACGGGATGTACGCCGGACTGCTGGAGGCCCAGAAGCGGGGCTACACCCGCTTTATCGGCATCACCAACCACCGCCTGGCCTTTGCCCAGAAGGCCGCCGGGGAGGGGAAGTTTGACACGGTGCAGTTCCCCTTCAACTACCTTTCCTCGGAGGGCGATATCAACCTGGTGAAGACCTGCGCCGCGAACGACGTGGGATTTATCTGCATGAAGGCCCTCTCCGGCGGACTGATCACCGACGCCCGCCTGACCTTCACCCACCTGCGGGAGTATGAAAACGCCGTGCCCATCTACGGCATCCAGAAGATGAGTGAGTTGGAGCAGTTTTTGGAGCTGGAGGCCAATCCCCCCGCCATGGACGAGCAGATGAAGGCGGCCATTGCCAGGGACCGGAAGGAACTGGCCGGGAATTTCTGCCGCTCCTGCGGCTATTGTATGCCCTGCCCCCAGGGGATAGATATCCCCCAGGCTGCCCGGATGGAGTTCCTGCTGCGCCGCTCCCCCTATCAGCGTTTTCTGGAACCGGAATGGCAGGCGAAGATGGAAGCCATCGAAACCTGTCTCCACTGCGGCCACTGCACCAGCCGCTGCCCCTATGAGCTGGACACCCCCTCCCTGCTGCGGCACAACCTGGAGGATTACCGCCAGTTCCTGGCAGAGCACACAGGCGAACACAAATAACCGCTGAGCGGAAAGGGGAAAAACGCGCCCATGAAAATCCTTCACACCTCCGACTGGCACCTGGGGCGGACCTTAAAGGAATATCCGCTTTTGGAGGACCAGTCCTTCCGTCTGGGCCAGCTTGCCGGGGCTGTCCGGGAGCAGCAGGTGGACGCCGTTGTCATTGCGGGAGATCTCTACGACCGCTCGGTGCCACCGGCCCAGGCGGTTTCCTGCCTGGACGAGCTGCTCTATTCCCTCACCCAGGAGCTGAAGGTCCCCGTCCTGGCCATTGCCGGCAACCACGACAGCCCGGAGCGCCTCTCCTTTGGCAGCCGCCTCTTTTCCGGGGCGGGGCTGTTTGTGGAGGGGAAGACCGCCAGAGAAATCCGGCGGGTGACGTTAAGGGATACCTTTGGGGAGGTTAACTTTTACCTCCTCCCCTACTTTACCCCGGAGGAGGTCCGCCCCTGGTTCCCGGATCGGGAGATACGCACCTTTGACCAGGCGTTCCAGGCGCTTCTGGAGCAAAACCGTCCCCGCATCGATTCCAGCCGCCGGAACGTCCTGATTGCCCACGGCTTTTATCAGGCAGTCTCCCCAGAAAAGGCAATGGACGATTCCATCTTTTCGGAGTCGGAAATCTCCATCGGGCAGAGCGACCTGATGAACCTCTCCCCCGCCTCTGGGCTGTTCGACTACATCGCCTTAGGGCATCTCCACGCCCCCCAGACCGCCGGGGCGGAGCATATCCGGTATGGCGGCTCCCTTCTCAAGTATTCCACCTCGGAGGCCCGCCAGAAAAAGGGCTTTACCCTGGTGGAGCTGGGGGAAAAGGGAAAGGTGGACGTCTCCCTCCTGGAGCCGCCGCCAAAGCGGGACCTTCGCACCATAAGGGGGACGCTGGAAAGCCTTCTGGCGGACAACGAGCCGTCGGAGGATTACATCATGGCCACCCTCACCGACGAGGGGGCGATCCTGGACGCCATGCCCCGCCTGCGGGAAAAGTTCCCCCACATCCTGGGAATCCGCTTTGCCGCCAGGGAACAGGATATCTCACCGGAATCCGCCTCCCAGGCCTTCCAGAGGGTGGAGCAGCTGGGCAGGCTGACCCCATTTCAGCTGTTTGAACGGTTTTATGAGCAGGTGCGGGGGGAGCCCCTTTCGGAGCAGCGGAGGGAGCTGGTCCAAGGGGCTGTCCGCGCCGCCCTGGAGCAGGAGGAGGAATTGGAGAAATGAAGCCCTTGACCCTAAAAATGACCGCCTTCGGCCCCTACGCGGGCACCCAGGAGATCGATTTCACCCAGCTGAACGCCGGCGGCATCTTCCTCATCAGCGGCCCCACCGGGGCGGGAAAGAGCTCCATCTTTGACGCTGTCTCCTTTGCCCTTTACGGAGCGGCAGGGAGCGAAAACCGGGACAATCAGGGCCTGCGCAGCCAGCACGCCGCCCCGGACGCGGTGTGTGAGGTGGAATACCGCTTTTCCCTCCACGGAAAAACCTATCAGGTGGTCCGCAGTCCCCGGCAGGTCCGCCAGGGCAGGCAGGGGAGGGATGTCGCCATTGCGCCGAAAGCCAAGCTCACCATGCCGG
Source organism: Oscillospiraceae bacterium (assembly GCA_022800935.1). Lineage (GTDB taxonomy): Bacteria > Bacillota > Clostridia > Oscillospirales > Ruminococcaceae > UBA1405. The sequence continues at coordinate 27,088 of JAAWRH010000003.1, read as the reverse complement.
ACGGGACGGTTCTTTCCGGGGTGGACGAGGTCAACAGTGCGCTGGAAAAGCTCCTCGGCCTGGACAGGCTCCAGTTTAAACAGACGGTCATGCTGGCCCAGGGGGAGTTCCGCAGGCTGCTGGATGCCAAGAGCAGCGAAAAGCAGGAGATTTTCCGCCGCCTGTTCGCCACCGAGCAGTACAACGCCATCACTCGCCAGCTGGAGCAGCAGGCAAAAGCGCTGGAGCAGCAGTCCAAGGAGCTGACCAATTCCCTGGAGCAGCTCTCCCGGTCGGCCAGCCTTCCCAACCGTCAGGAGGGTGTTCCCGTCGCGGAACAGCTTGAAGGGCAAAACCGGGCGGACGCGTCAGCTCTGACGGAGATGGAAAGGCAGGCGGAGACCCTCCGCGCCCGGCGGGATAAAATCCACCTGGAGGAGGCGGAGGAGCTCAACCGGCAGCTGGATGTCCTGGAGGCGGAACGGAAAAATTGGGCGTATCTCCAAGGCCGGAAGGAGGCGATGGACGCCGCCGGCCAGGAGATCGCCCGCTACCGGGCAACAGCGGACCTGCGGGCGGCGAGGGAAGCCCTGGCCCAGGGGGAGCATTCCCTTCTGCAAACCCAAAAGCAGCTTGAACAGGCACAGAGGGAGTGGGACAGCGCCAAAGGGACCCTGGCCGATTACCTCCCCCAAAAAGAACAAATCCCGGTCTGGCAGGCGGAACAGGAAAAATGCAGGGCCGCCGCCGCGGAGCTGGAGCCAATGCTCGCCGCCGCCCTCCAGCGGGAGGAGCGGGAAAAGGCAGCTGCGGAAACCTCCGCCAAGCTGGAAAAGCTCTCCCGGCAGGTGCAGATTTTAGAGCTTTTGTCCCAGCGTGCAGGACATCTGCGGCAGGAAAGAGAGATGAACGAGGCCGCGCAGCTCTGGGAGCAGATCACCGCCCGGCAGCAGGAACTCCAAACGTTGACGGTGCATTATTGGGAACAAAGGGAAAAGTTTGTCTCCGCTCAAAACGCATTCCTCAACGGTCAGGCGGCGGTGCTGGCGGGAACCCTAAAGGAGGGATCCCCCTGTCCGGTGTGCGGTTCTGTCCATCACCCCAGCCCCGCCCAGGACTCCGGTCAGGTTCCCACCCAAAAGCAGGTGGACGCCCTCCAGAAGAAGATGGACAGCACCCAGCAGGAGGGCTCGGACAAGGCGCAGGCTTTGACCGCACTGTTGTCCGATTTCTCTAACCGGTATCAGACCGCGCTGCTTTTAAAGGCCCCCATAGACCGGAAGGCCCTGGGAACGGATGGCTTTCTCACCCAAATGTCCGGAGAGCTTCAGAACAGAACGCAGAGCGCCCATGCCTCCCGCGGATCCCTTGAGGAGAAGCTCCGCAACCTGAAAGCAGAAAAGGCCCTTTCCGACCCCCAGTACAGCGACCCTGAAAAGGTGGAAAAAATGCTTGGAAAATATACTGCCCAAAGGGAACAGCTCTCCCAGACCCGCGCCGGGCAGGAGGAACAGCTGAAGGCCTTTACCGGCAGCGCCGCACCCTCCAAACAGATACAAAACAGCATAAACCAAACGCGGAGCAAAATAGAAGCCCTTTCCAAACAGATACAGGACACCCAAATCCACCATGACAGGCTGGAACAGCAGGCACAGGCGGCGGAAAAAATAACCGGAAATGCCAAAGAACAATATAAGCTGGCGGAACAGCAGATGCTGAAGCGGCGCGCCGCTTTTATGGAGCTTCTGCAAAGACACGGTTACCCCGACAGGGAGTCCTTCCAGGCAGAGGCCGCCCGCCTCGCGCCAGCCAGAATGGAAAAGCTGATTCGGGATTACGACCAGTATCAAAGGGATTTCAGCTCCGCTTCCGGCAGGGTGGAGGCGCTGGAGACCCAGCTGAAGGGAAAAGAGCGCGCCGATATCGAAAGTCTGCGGACCGCCGCCAAGGAGCTGGACCAGCGGCAGAAGGCGCTGGAGGCCCAAAGGGCGGACTGCCTTTCCCGGCGGAAGCTCAACACCGGCATTCTGGAGCAGATGACAGCCGCCGAGGCGGAGCAGAAAAAGCTCCAGGACTCCTATGGGGACCTGGGCGAGCTGGCCCGCATCACCAAGGGGGAAAACGCCCAGATGCTCTCCTTTGAGCGGTTTGTGCTGGCCTCCTATTTTGAAAATGTGATTGATATGGCAAATATCCGGCTCTCCGGCATGACGGAGGGGCGGTACTCCCTCTCCCGCTCCGGGGAACGGGAGAAGTACGGCAGGGCCTCCGGCCTGGACCTGATGGTCTTTGACGCCCACACCGGCAGGGAACGGCACGTCAGTACCCTTTCCGGCGGGGAATCCTTCCAGGCCGCCCTGGCCCTGGCCCTTGGGCTGGCGGACGTGGCCGGGATGTTCGCCGGGGGCGTTTCCATGGACTCGATTTTCATCGACGAGGGCTTTGGGGCACTGGACCCGGAGACGCTGGAACGGGCTGTTTCGGTGCTGACGGACCTGTCCGGCGGCGGGAACGGCAGGACGGTGGGGGTGATCTCCCATGTGGAAAGCCTGAAGGAACGCATCAGAAGAAAGATCATCGTCACCCCCGGCGTTGACGGCAGTTCGGTTTCAGTTGAGTGAGAAAGGGGTCTTATGATTATGACGGAAAATTTTACCCAGTTAAGCTGTGAGTTATTTGTAGACGTTCTCTCCACCAAAAAGCCGGTCCCCGGCGGCGGCGGCGCGTCCGCCCTGGCCGGGGCCCTGGGCACAGCCCTGGGCAACATGGTGGGGGACCTTACCCTTGGCAAAAAAAGATACGCCGCCGTCCAGGAGGATATCCGGGAGCTGATGAAACAGGCGTCAGCTCTGCAAAAGCGGCTGCTGGAGCTGGTCAACGCCGACGCGGCGGCCTTTGCCCCCCTGGCGGCGGCTTACGGCCTGCCCTCCGTAACCGAGGCGGAAAGGGCCTCCAAGGCGGAGGTCATGGAAAAATGCCTGCGGGACGCCTCCGCCGTGCCCCTGGAGATGATGGAATGCTGCTGTCAGGCGATTCTGCTCCACCGGGACTTTGCGGAAAAGGGCTCGGTCATTGCCGTCAGCGACGCTGGGGTGGGGGTCTCCCTCTGCCGGGCGGCGCTGGTGGGGGCGAGTTTGAATGTGCGCATCAACACCCGCGCCATGGCGGACCGGGAATACGCGGAGGACCTGAACCGGAAGATAGACGATATGCTGGCGGAATACCTGCCCATTGCGGACCAGGTGTGCCAGGGCGTGACAGAACGGCTTTCCAAGCCGCCGAAAAAGAAAGGATAGGTTGCATATGGCCGATTTACTCAAGGCAATCCCGGCAGTCAAGGGGATGATGGCGGACCTGAAGCCCCGCTCTGAGTCCCTCCTCCGGCAGGGCGTTCAGCCCACCCTCGGCATCCTGCGGGTGGGGGAGCGGGAGGACGACCTCTCCTATGAAAGGGGCGCGGTTAAGCGCTGTGAGCAGGCGGGCGTCCAGGTGGAAAAAATAATCCTGCCCTCAGATGCTGCGCAGGAAGCCGTTCTGGCGGAGATTGAAAGGCTGAACCAGGATAAAAGGATTCATGGGGTCCTGATCTTCCGCCCCCTCCCCCCGCAGATTGACGACGCCGCCGTCTGCCGGGCGCTGGCCCCGGAAAAGGATGTGGACGGGATTACCTCCCAATCCATGGCTGGGATTTTTTCGGGAACCCATACCGGCTTTCCCCCCTGCACCCCCCAGGGGTGCGTTGAGCTGCTGCGCCATTATCACATTCCCATGAAGGGAAAGCGCGCGGTGGTGCTGGGGAGGAGTCTGGTTGTGGGAAAACCCCTTTCCATGCTCCTTTTGGAGGAAAACGCCACTGTCACCATCTGCCATTCCCGGACAGAGAATCTGGCACAGGTGTGCCGGGAGGCGGATATCCTGATTGCCGCTGTTGGAAAACGCGAAATGGTGACAGCGGACTTTGTCAGGCCGGGACAGGCTGTCATTGATGTGGGCATCCATGTAAAGGAGGACGGTTCCCTCTGCGGCGACGTGGACTTTGAGGCCGTGAAGGAGATTGCCGGGGCCATCAGCCCGGTTCCCGGCGGCGCGGGAACCATGACGGCGGCGGTGCTGGCCAAGCACACCATAGAGGCGGCGGAACGAATGGAATTTTAATTGAATAAAGGGGGGCTGTCTATGCAGGAACTATATACACCGGCGCAGATTCAAAGTATTTTACAGCCTGTCTTCACAGAGCACAACATAAAAAAGGCCGTCCTTTTCGGCTCCTATGCCAAGGGGGCGGCAAGGGCGCAGAGCGACATAGATATCCTGGTGGACAGCGGCCTGAAGGGCCTTGCCTTTTTTGGCCTGCTGGAGGATGTTGTCACCTCCCTTGGAAAAAGCGTCGATCTGCTGGACGTATCCCAGCTCACGCCGGATTCCAGGGTGGGGGAGGAAATCAAGAAAAGCGGGGTAGTGATTTATGAGCGGTAAGGACAGGCAGGTTTTAGAAAAAATATACCATCATATTATTTCCGTTTTGAAATATTGTGAAAATTGTGGTGAACTCAACGCTTTTCAGTCAGACACCATGCGGGTTGAAGCCTGTGTATTTAATCTGATGCAGATTGGCGAGCTTGCCAAGGCTGCCTTATCGGACGAATTCAAGGCGGCAATCACAACTATACCCTGGAAACAGATTTACGGTATGAGGAACCGGATTGTACATGGATATTCCGGTGTGGATATGAACATTATTTGGGACACCATTCATGAAGATTTGCCTTTGTTGAAAAACAATATAGAAATCTGTTTGAATGATGCAGGGAAAGGGAACAGCTAAAAATGAAACTCTACTTCATCCGCCACGGTGAAACCGACTGGAACATCCAGAGGGACCGTTATGACCCCAAAATCCCAATGGCTGCCTTCCAACGGGGAATCTCAGAAGGTATTGCTGCCCTGGTTGAAAATTACCACAAATCAGCATATAATTTATAAAGGAATCAGGTAGAAAAATTTATGATTATATGTTAAACTAAATGCAGCAAAGGAATTTCAGAAGATGTATGAATATTTTGATTTTGATTATGAAAATGCAGTTTTTGTATGGGATGATGAAAAAGCTGCTCTTAATTTTTCCAAACACGGCATAAGGTTTGAAACCGCTACCAAAGTATTTGCAGATAAAAATAAGCTGATACGCGATGATGATGAGCATACTTGGGAAGAAAGATATAATGTTTTAGGAAAGGTTGGGAATGTTCTTTTTGTTGTCTGTACGATAAAAGAGAAGAACGTTGTTCGTATTATTTCTGCTCGACGTGCAACAAAATTTGAGAAAGCGAGGTATGAACTTGGCGGAAGTTATGATGAATAGTCAGCCGGCTGAATTGACACCAGAGGAAATAGCTGAACTGGAAGCAGCTGAAAAAATGCCTATTGTTTTTGACGATGACTGTCCAGAAATGACAAGTGAAATGTTGAAACAGTTCCATCGAATGGACCAGATAGCGATTAAGGTCTCTCCCAAAAATATGAAGAAGGTCAAATCATTTGGCTCAAATTCTCCCCAAATTCTTAGTCATTTGCTCGATTTAGCCTTGAACGATGCAGAATTGCTAAAAAAATGTCTATAATTTTTGAGGAAAGCTATATGAAACTCTACTTCATCCGCCACGGTGAAACCGACTGGAACATCCAGAAGCGGCTCCAGGGGCGGGAGGACATCCCTATGAACGCCGCCGGGCGGGAACAGGCGGCGCAGTGCGCCAAATACCTTTCCCTGTACTGGCGGGAAAAGGGGTATTCTGAGCCCCTGATTGTCACTAGCCCCCTCTCCCGCGCCTGGGACACGGCGGCGGCCATCGCGGAAAGCCTGGGCATCCCCAAAGACAGAATCGTCCGGGATGATGCGCTGGTGGAGAGGGATTACGGCAGTCAGTCTGGCATGACCTACCAGGAACGGGAGGAATACGAAAAAACGCACCCCGACAGCCCCGAAATCGAAACACGCGAACAGACCGCCCGGCGGGTCTGGGCAGCGGTCAGCACCTATAGGGAGCGGTGCCGCCGTCAGGGGCGGGAGCATCTCATCCTTGTCACCCACGGCGGATGTATCCGCTCCGCCCTGCGGTCCCTGGAGGACGTGGAAATCGACTGGGACAAGCTGCTGCTTAACACGGGGGTGACCATCCTGGAGGAAGACGGAAACCGTCTTCGGATGCCGGTCCACAACTGGTCTGCGGAAGCGCTGTATTTATCGACGCAAAAATAAAAAACCGCTTTCAAAACCCTGCAACGTGTTTTGAAAGCGGTTTTCTGTTATCAGTTGTCCCCCGGCTCCAGGCTCCTGATCTTCCGGTCGGAACCGTCCTGGAGCAGGCCGCGGAGGCGCTTCTCGTCCCCGTCCGCCAGCGCGTCCCGGTACTCGGTCAGGTGGCGGATAATATTGTCAACCTCCTCCAGCAGCGGTCCCCGGTTCATCAGGAAAAGCTCGGTCCACATGTCCGCGTTTAAGCGCGCCACACGGGTCATGTCCTGAAAGCTTCCCCCGGTAAATCCCCCGTGCCGCTCCAGCATGGGCGTCTTTACATAGGCGTTTGCCACAACATGGGCCATCTGGGAGGTAAAGGCGATGATCCTGTCGTGCTCCTCCGGTGTGGTGGCCACAATCCGCCCAAACCCCAGCTCCGCCGCCAGGCCCTTCATCAGTTCTATATCTTCCGGGCGGCTCTGGGCGGTGGGGGTCAGGACAATGCTTGCCCCGTCATACAGGGTGGGGAGGGAATAATCGTACCCGGAAAACTCCCGTCCCGCCATGGGATGGGTCCCCAAAAAGCGGACCCCCTGGGGCAGCAGCGCCCTTTCCGCCTCCTCAACCACCGCGGACTTGACGCCACACACGTCAATCACCAGACTGCCGGGGGCGAACTCCCCGGCCCGCCGGGCGATATAATCAATGGTCATGCGGGGATGAAAGCAGACAACGTACACATCCGATGCCGGGAGCCTTTCCTCCAGGGCAAAGCCCCTGTCAATGGCCCCGTCTTTTAGGGCAACGTCCAGAACAGCGGGATTCCTGTTGACCCCATAGCAGGTATGCGCGGTTTTGGCCTTGATTGCCTTGCAGAGGGACCCGCCGATCAGCCCCAGCCCAATCACGGTGATTGTCATAACGTTGTCGCTCCTTTACCATGGTGTTCCGGTTTGCCCGGAAGACTTCCTATAAGGTATATCACATCCCGGCGCTTTTGTCAATAAAAGCGCTAAAGTTTTGCGGAGGGGAACGGCGGGAACTCCCACATTATTCTGCCCGGTTTTTCAGCGTTCTGGTAATTTGCAGCAGATGGGAAAGGGCCATACAGACAAGACCAGTTCCAGAGCACAGGTTTCCCTTCGGCTTTGTGATGAGGTTCACACACAGCAGGATGATCCCGGCGATGTTAAACCCGATTCCGCTGTAATAAAGCAGATCGTCCATTTTCTTCTCGTCCATACCGAAAATCTCCTTTCAATGTTCCATCAGTTGTCTCATGAGCTCCAGATTGGCCCGCTGCCTGCGCTGTTTTTCCTCCCGGTCGGGCAGAAGGGTCCCGTTCTCCAGAATTTTCAGGACGTCTCCCTCCTTTATGGCTTCGGTCAAATCAACATCGCACAGCGGTATGTCATACCTTTGCTTATTATCATCATAGCACACCGCAAGGCCGTTTTCAATGCGGTCTACGGCTAAATATCTGTCCATCGGCCCATTCCTCCCTGCCGGTTACTTTTCGGTGGTCACTGTCAGCTTTTTTCCATCGGAGGTCACTACAACGGAACCGGCCAAATCCGTCCGGTATATCTCGATTCCCCGGTTCTCCAGCTTTTCCAGGATGGAGGGGACCGGATGCCCATAAGTATTCCCCGTTCCCACTGAAATCAGCGCAATCTCCGGGGCCACCGCCTCCAGAAATTCGTCGCTGGTGGAGGTATCGCTGCCATGGTGCCCCACCTTGAGCACATCGGCGGCAACGGTGATTCCCCTTCTCTGGAGGATGGCGGCCTCGGCCTGGACCTCACAGTCGCCGGTAAAGAGGAAAGCATTCTCCCCATAGGTGAGCCTGCACACCACCGAGGTGTTGTTCAGGTCCTCAAACACCCCGTTGGGCCCCACAATCTGCAATGCGGCCCCGTCTCCCAGGTTATAGGTGTCCCCCACCTTGGCAGTGGTAATCTTAAGCCCCTTGTTCATCACGGCGGTCAGCAGGCTGGTATAGGTTTTGGTGGTGGGAATGGTGTTCTCGGACATTTCCGGCAGAATCACCTTTTTGACATTGATTCCCTTGATCACATCGTCCATTCCCCCGATGTGGTCGGAATGGGCGTGGGTGCCGATGACGATGTCCAGGGTGGAGACACCGTGGGCTTTCAGGTAGTCCAGCACCTCGTCCCCTTTGCCGTTTTCCCCCGCATCAATGAGGACATTGGCCTCCGGGGCCTCGATGAGGATGGAGTCCCCCTGACCGATATCTATCATATGTACCTTTACAACGGAGTGGACGTCTCCCCCCGCGGGATTTCCGCTTCCTTCGGGGGAACCGCCGCCCAGGTTCTCTATGGTGGTAAAGATTTCGTCCCAGGTGGGGAAGATGGAGAAGGGGTTGACATAATCCGCCAGCGTAATGCACAGGCAGAGGACGCAGAAAGCCGCGGCTGCCAGATAGGGGGCGAGCCTCAGCCTCTGTGACCTTTTCTTTCCCGGTCTCCGGGCCGGGGAACGGGAAGAACTAGCGCTTCTTTTTCGCTTTGCGGACCTTCCGCCCTTGGGGGATTGTGCCATAGGTATCCTCCTTTCTTCCAGACGGCGCCCGCTGCTTTCCGGGGGACTTAGCCGCGCCGGGCTTATAGGCCGCCTTCAGGATGCGCTCCCGCTCCTGTTCCCGCTGTTTTTCGGCCACCTGTCCCCGGTCCGGGGCAACCAGGCAGCCTTCCCCAGTCCCGATCAGGTCCTCCCGGCCCGCCTTTTTCAGCGCCTCTATGATGGTACTGCGGTTTTCCGGCTTGTAGTATTGGAGCAGGGCGCGCTGGAGCCGCTTTTCCTCCGGGGATTTGGGGACAAACACCGTTTTCATATCCGCCGGGTCCAGTCCTGTGTAAAACATACAGGTGGAGGGAGTTCCCGGCGTGGGGTAAAAGTCCTGCACCTGCTCCGGGTGGATGTGGTTCTTTTTCAGGTACATGGCCAGCTGCACCGCGTCCTGAAGGGTGGAGCCGGGGTGGGAGGACATCAGGTAGGGGACCAGGTACTGCTCCTTCCCCGCCCGCCTGGTGGCCTGGAAGAACCGGCGGCAGAACCGGTCGAACACCTCGATGGGCGGCTTGCCCATTTTCTCCAGCACATGGTTGCTGCAATGCTCCGGGGCCACCTTAAGCTGCCCGCTGATGTGGTACTGGACCAGCTCGTCCATAAAGTCGGTATTTTTGTCCGCCAGCAGGTAGTCGTACCGGATGCCGGAGCGGACAAACACCTTTTTGATGCCGGGGATTGCCCGCATTTCCCTTAAAATTTCCACATACTCCGAGTGGTCGGCCTTTAGGTTGGGGCAGGGCTTGGGGGAGAGACATTTCCGGCCCCGGCAGAGTCCGGCTGTAAGCTGCTTCTCGCAGGAGGGGCCCCGGAAATTGGCGGTGGGACCGCCCACGTCGTGGATATAGCCTTTGAACCGAGGGTTCTTTACAAAGGATCGGGCCTCCTCCAGCACTGACTCCTTGCTCCGGCAGGTGACGTGCCGCCCCTGGTGGAAGGTGATGGCGCAGAAGTTGCAGTTGCCGAAGCAGCCCCGGTTGTGCATGATGGAAAACTCCACCTCCTCAATGGCCGGGATGCCGCCCATGGGCTCGTACATGGGGTGGTACATCCGCTGAAAGGGCAGTCGGAACACCTCGTCCAGCTCCTCCTGGTCCAGGGGGATGGAGGGCACGGTCTGGACCAGCAGCCTGTCCCCGTGCTTCTGGGTGATAGGGCGGCCGTTTACCGCGTCCTGCTCGTCCATCTGTATCTGAAAGGCCCTGGCATAGGTGTGCTTGTCCTGTTTTACGTGGTCATAAGAGGCGCAGGACACCGCGCCGGGGACCTGGGCGTCCAACCGATCAAAGTAACAGATTCCCCGGATACTGTGGAGCTCTGCGGGAGATTTTCCCGCCATCAGCCCCTGGGCGATTTCCCGTGTCTGGTGCTCACCCATGCCGTAGATCAGCAGGTCCGCCCCGGAGTCGGCCAGGATGGAGGGCCGGACCGCGTCGTCCCAGTAGTCGTAGTGGGCGAACCGCCGCAGGGAGGCCTCCAGTCCGCCGATGATAACAGGGATATCCCCGTAAATTTCACGGACCTTCCGGCAGTACAGGATGACCGCCCGGTCGGGACGGCCCCCCGCCTTGCCGCCGGGGGAATACACGTCCATTGACCGCTTCTTTTTGGCCACGGTGTAGTTGTTTACCATGGAATCAATATTTCCGCTGGTGATAAAAAAGCCGAGCTTTGGCCGTCCAAAGCGGGTGAAGTCGTCGGGGACCTCCAGCCTGGGCTGGGGAAGCATGGCCACCCGCAGCCCCTCCGCCTCCAGCACCCTGGCGGTCAGGGAGATGCCGAAGGAGGGGTGGTCCACATAGGCGTCCCCTGTCACACACACAATATCTACCTCCTGCCAGCCCCGCTGGAGGACGTCCTCCGGCGACACCGGCAGGAAGCTGCTTCTGTCCGGCATGTATTTGGAATCCATGAATCATTTCCTTTCTGCTGCTGTTCGGCGGTCAGTCCGCCTGGTTCAGCTTCATCTCCAGCCACCGCTCCTTGGTGATTAAAACCTGTCTCGGCTTGCTCCCCTCAAAGGGTCCGATAATCCCCTTTTGCTCCATCTCATCCATAATCCTGGCAGCCCTGGCATACCCCAGCTTCAGCCGCCGCTGTACCAGCGTCGTGGAAGCCATTCCCGCCTCCACAACCACCTCAATGGCCGCCGGAAGCATCTCGTCCTCCTCCGAGAACCCGCCGCCGTCATTGCCGCTGTTCTTGCCGCCCTTGGATTTTTCCACTACAGCCCGCTTCTCAATCTCCTCCATGATGTTGTCGTCATAAGTGGCTGTCCCGGCGTTTTTGATAAAGTCCACCACCGTTTCCACCTCAGTGTCGCTGACAAAGCATCCCTGCACACGCACAGGCTTGGAAGCGCCCATGGGGTTGAACAGCATGTCCCCCTTGCCCAGCAGCTTCTCCGCCCCGCTGGAGTCCAGTATAGTCCTGGAGTCCACCTGGGAGGAGACAGCAAAGGCGATTCTGGAGGGAATGTTGGCCTTGATGACCCCTGTGATAACGTCCACAGAGGGCCTCTGCGTGGCAATTACCAGGTGCATCCCGGCGGCGCGGGCCATCTGGGCCAGGCGGCAGATGGCGTCCTCCACGTCGTTAGGGGCGGCCATCATCAGGTCGGCCAGCTCGTCGATGATGATGACAATCTGGGGCATGGGCTTCAGATCCTCCCTGGAGGCCGCCAGACGGTTATATCCGCTCAGGTCCCGGACGCTGTTTTCCGCAAAGGTCTGGTAGCGGTGGAGCATCTCTGTGACTGCCCAGTTGAGGGCCCCCGCGGCCTTTCGGGGGTCGGTGACCACCGGGACCAGCAGGTGGGGCACACCGTTGTAAACGCCCAGCTCCACCACCTTGGGGTCAACCATCAGCAGTTTGACCTCGTCGGGGGAGGACTTAAACAGCAGGCTGACAATAAACGAGTTGATGCAGACCGATTTGCCGGAGCCGGTGGAACCGGCAATCAGCAGATGGGGCATTTTGGACAGGTCCGCCAGGGCGATGTTCCCCGCGATATCCCGGCCCAGGGCTACGGTCAGGCGGCTGGGGGCGTCCCCGAATTCCTGGGAATCGATCACTTCCCGGATTGCCACCATGCTCACCACCTTGTTGGGCACCTCAATGCCCACCGCCGCCTTTCCGGGGATAGGGGCCTCGATGCGGACCCCCGCCGCCGCCAGGTTCAGGGCAATGTCGTCCGCCAGGCTGGTGATGCGGCTGATCTTCACCCCCGCGGAGGGCTGCAGCTCATACCTTGTCACCGCGGGGCCCCGCGAAATGTCCACAATCCGCGTCTGCACCCCAAAGCTTTTCAGGGTATCCACCAGGCGGGCGGCGTTGGCCTTCAGCTCCTCGGAGATGTCGTCCTCCGGCGGCGCGGCGGGTTCCCGCAACAGCTCCACCGACGGGGGAACATACTCCGCAGGCTCCTCCTGAACAGCTGCCTCCAGCTCCTGGGAAATCTCATCCTCCGATTCTTCCATTTTTCCGCCTGCCAGACACAGAAGGCGCTCCCGCTCCTGCTCGGCGGCCTTCTCTTTTTCTCTTGCCGCTTTCTTCAGCTCTTCCGCAAGGGAGGACCCGGCGTCCTCCTTCGGCGGAATGTCTTTCTCCGATATTTCCTCCGCCGGTTCGGGGGTCTGCTCTTTCTTAGGTCCGTTCCCGTTGATCATCCGGCTGATGAGCATATCGATCTGGTCCATGGCGCCTTCTCGTTCCTTTTCCGGCTCCCGGTTTTCCCCCTGGTCTTCGAGCTTGTCCTCCTCAGGGGATTCTTTGGGTCCGGCGGGCGGGTCCAGCAGCTTGTCGTTAAACTGCATCAGCTTCTGGGCCCCTGTCAGGCTCCCCTTGGGGGAGCTGACCGGATGCTGGGGAAGCTCGTCCTCTCCGGCTTCGTCCTCATCGTCCTCGTCAATCGGGACGTCGATGTTAAATTTGGGCTGCTCCCGGCTGACCACCTTTTTCTGGGCATGGACGACCTCCTTGACCTTTTTTACCGGCTGGGAGGCTGTGTGGATAAACTGGCGCAGGGTTGTCCTGGTCAGCAGCATGACAAACACAAAGATGAGCAGAAACACGGTGATGACGGCAGGCCATTTTCCCAAAAGGGCCAGCAGCGGGATGCCAATCACACCGGAAAGCAGTCCGCCGCCGGAAAGCGCGGTTCCCTGATTGTAAAGCTGCGTCACCTTCGGCCAGAACTTTTCCGCGTCGGGGATGCCCGGCCCGAAAATCTGGGTGATGCCGCACAGCAGCACCAGCAGTGCCACCGCCTCTATTACCGCCGCCCGCACCGATCCCGCGGATTTGTCCATGGTGATCATCACCGCCACATAGATCAGCAGCGGCCCCAGCAATGCCCCGCACCATCCGAACAGTCCGAACAGAAGGTTGTGGAGAACCAGCCAGAAATTCTGACCCTTAATGATGGAGAGAAACAGGAAAAGGATGCCGACGGCAAACAGGACAATGGCCCACACCTGCTTGCGGGCCATCTCCTGGCGCTGCGCCGCCGTGGACTTGGAGGACGTCCCCCGGCCCCTGGAACCCCCGGAGCGGGAGGAGATCTTTGACCCGGATGCGGCCTTTGACCTGGAATTGGATTTGGATTGAGATTTGGATCGTGATGTTTTACCGGCCAACTGTGTCATTCCTTTCAAGTAAACGGTATACAGGCGTTATCCATGAATCATCTGAAAGATGGTGACGCCCCTTGCCTGTTCAAAGATGCCGATGCCCAGGGTGGCAATCCCCAGAACAAGGGTATAATATCCAAAGTAGCGGAACCGGTCGTTGTTGACCAGGACCCTGACCATCCAGATGGCCAGCAGTCCCACAACCAGGGACACCGCCATCCCCACAAGGAGGACGGGGAGGGGAGCGGTCTGGGCGGTTCCCTCCAGAACATCCTTGAATTCCAGGATATTGGCCCCCAAAACCGCCGGAATCCCCAGGATAAAGGAAAAGGCCACGGCAAACTCCCGGCCAAGTCCCATGACCAAACCGGTGCAGATGGTGGAACCGGAGCGGGACACACCGGGCAGGGGAGCGATAGCCTGGGCGACGCCCACCGCCACCGCGTCGCGGGCCTTCATGGTGCGGGGACCCTTTTTCCCCTTGACCACCCGGTCCGAAAGGAGCAGCAGAACGGAGGTCAGCAGAAAGCAGATGCCCTCGGCGATGATGCTGTCATCCTCCGCCAGGGAGGAATAAAAGTCCTTTAAGGGCAGCACCGCGAACAGGGGAACCAGCGCCAGCAGGAGCATCCATATCATGCGGCGGCGGGGATTGTCGGTTTTAAACCGCAGCTTGCCCCGGAAGAGGTCGCCTATCATGCGGAAGGCCTCCAGGATCAGGTCCCGGATGGTGGGCCAGAAGGCTATCATCACGGCCACCAGGGTGCCGAAGTGGAGCATGATGGAAAAGCTCCCCCCCACCTCTCCGCCCTGTCCGGTAAAGTGCTGGACCAGCGAAAGGTGCCCGGAGCTGGAGACGGGGAGAAATTCGGTGAGCCCCTGGATGATTCCCTGAAGGATTGCGTCAAAAATTGTCATGTTAAAATCTCCTCACGGATATGTATAAATTTATGGAAAGCCAGAAGCAGGGAAAGCCCCGCTTCTGGAAATGCTCTGTTTAGTTGGTCCGCGGCAGGGCAATCTCCTCCCCCGGAGCGGTCCCCTTTGAAAGATATGCCTTGGGGTCGGTGGAAATGACCCTGACGACCCGGATTCCTTTCCCGGTGGGTATCCCCTGGACAAATCCGCCGGATACACAGCAGGTGACCGACTGGGGCGGCGCGGTCTGCCCCGGCGGGCAATAAGACGGGAAGACGCACTCCGCCAGCGGAGCAAGGGTATAGAGGATCATTTCTCATCCTCCTTCTGTCCGTTCTCCTTTTCGGCATCCTGCTCCTCAATCATCTGGTAGAGGCACTCTATCGCCTCGGCAAGGCCGCCCATGTCGTCGATCAGGCCCTCTTTGACAGCGGCTTCCCCGTCCAGCACCGAGCCCACATCCATCACCAGCTCCCCGTTCTTCATCATCAGGCGGCGAAACCGCTGGGGGGAGATGGAGGAATTGTCACAGACAAAGCGGGTGATCCGCTGCTGCATCTTGTCAAAATAGGAGAGGGTCTGGGGTACCCCCAGCACCAGGCCGTTCATCCGGACGGGGTGGACCGTCATGGTGGCGGAGGGGGAGATAAAGGAGTGCCTTGCGCTGCACGCCAGGGGCACGCCGATGGAATGCCCCCCGCCCAGCACCAGGGACACCGTTGGGGTCTTCATGCCGGAGATAAGCTCCGCGATGGCAAGCCCCGCCTCCACGTCCCCTCCCACAGTATTGAGGATAATCAGCAGTCCTTCGATTTCCGGGTCCTGCTCAATAGCTACAAGCTGGGGGATGACATGCTCGTACTTGGTGGTTTTAGTCTGGGGCGGAAGGGCGTAGTGGCCCTCTATCTGCCCGATAATGGTCAGGCAGTGGAAGACATGTTTTCCCCCCGCCGCCGTCACCGAGCCGCTTTCAAAAATCTGGCAGATGTGGCCCGCGGGGTCGTTGGGGTCCCCTTGGGGATTCTGTCCAGGATTATCGGTATTAGGAAAGTCCGGCTGAGGGGGCTGGGGGGGCTGGTTCGGTTCGGCGGGCTGAGGCATGGGGAAATAGGATTCATCTCTGTTTTCCGTGGATTTGCGCTTCAAACACAACAGCTCCTTTTACAGGAATATCAGCTGTATTGTATTCCAATCCCACGGAAATATACAAAACAGGCAAACGGCGCCCTCAATACCCCTTTGAGCCCTCCAGGGATTCGTCGTTGTCCACCCACTCCATGGGGTCGATGATCCGGTAATGCTCATGGTCGTCCCGGACCACCACCTGGGCGATCCCGGCATTGATGATAAGCCGTTTGCACATGGCGCAGGGGTTGGCGTTCTGGACATACTCATCCGTAAGGCATTCCTTTCCCACCAGGTAAAGGGTGGCGCCCAGCATATCCTGGCGGGCGGCGTGGATGATGGCGTTGGACTCGGCATGGACCGAGCGGCAGAGCTCATACCGCTCCCCTCTGGGGATTTTCAGCCGTTCGCGGGTGCAGTAGCCCATGTCGATGCAGTTGGCCCGGCCGCGGGGCGCGCCCACATAGCCGGTGGAGATGATTTGGTCGTTGGCAACAATGATGGCCCCAAAGTTCCGCCGCAGGCAGGTCCCCCGCTCCAGAACCGTTTCGGCAATATCCAGGTAATAGTTGATTTTATCCCGTCTGGCCATAAAAATCCCCCTCTTTTGCAAATTGGCGGCAAGTGAAGGGCGGTTTTCGCCCTCCTTTTATTGTACCGGAAATTTGGCTTTTTTTCAACAAGGAAATGAACAAATTTTCCAAATAGGCAAAAGCTTATGATATATTTTCTTCCATAAAAAGGAGGGGCAGTCTCAAAACGGAGGATTCGCCATTTTGAGACTGCCCCTGATTCTCATTTTAGTTAGGTGATTTCTTTTTCTCCGCTTCCTCCTCGCCCCTGGACATGGCCGAGCACCCGGTGCGGATCATCTTCAGGATGGGATAGGGCTTCAGAATGGCGATAAAGGAGTCCAGGGTGTGGGAATCCCCCGTCAGCTCCAGGATAATCACATCCCCGGTGACGTCCATGATTCCCGCCTTGAACATGTTGGCGATGTCCACCAGCGCCCCTATCTGCCCCTGGGTAGAGCGGACCTTAATCATCAGGTGCTCCCGCACCACCGAGGTATCCCGGTCCAGCACCTTCACATGGAGGATGTCGATGAGTTTTTCCAGCTGGGACTTCACCTGGTCGATGACGTCCTCATTGCCCTGCACCACGATGATGATCTGGGTAATGGCGGGGTCCTCGGTCTGGGCGGCCACAATGCTGATGATATTGAAAAAACGCCGGCTCAAAAGCCCGGAAATCCGCACCAGCACCCCCTCGTGGTTGTTGACCAGAACGGACAGGATATATTGCTTTTCCATTTTGCGTTACCTCCTTTACAGCGGTTCACTGCCTGTCGTCTTCTATGGTCAGCAGGGGCTCCTCCACGGAATTCCCCGCCGGTACCATGGGCAGGACGTTCATGTCCCGGTCTATGACGCATTCAATCAACACGGGAACCTCCTGGCGCAGGGCGTCCGTCAGCACCGGCTCGATGTCCTCCTGACAGGCGATGCGGTAGCCCTTGATGCCAAAGGCCTCCGCCAGCTTCAGGTAATCGGTGGTCTTTTCCAGGGTGGTCTGGGAGAAGCGGTGGGCGTAAAACAGCTTCTGCCACTGGCGCACCATGCCCAGGACCTGGTTGTTGAACACCATTTCAATGATGGGGATGTTGTGCTTGGCTGCCGTGGACAGCTCGTTGAGGTTCATGTGGAAGCTGCCGTCTCCCGCGATGTTGACCACTGTCCGGTCCGGGCAGGCCATCTTCGCGCCCATGGCTGCCCCCAGTCCGTAGCCCATGGTCCCCAGTCCGCCGGAGCTGATAAACTGCCGCGGCCGGCGGAAGGTGTAGAACTGGGCCGCCCACATCTGGTGCTGGCCCACCTCGGTGGTGAGGATGGCGTTAGAATCGGTGAGGCGGTTCAGGGTTTCCAGAATCTCCTTTGGGGTGGCGGCACCGGGAGCAGGGGCGGGCTGAGCCAGGGGGTACTGCTCCTTCCACTGGGCAACGCTGGCCATCCACTCCCTGTGGGACTGCCGTTCCATTTTTTCGCAGAGAAAGCGCAGAATCTTTTTGGCGTCCCCACGGAGCTTGGCGGCAATATGGATGTTTTTGTTGAACTCCGCCGGGTCGATATCGATGTGGATAATGGGCTTTCCTTTGGCGAAATTTCCCGCGTTGCACAGCACCCGATCGGAAAATCGGGTGCCCACCGCCACAAACAGGTCGCATTCCTTGATGGCGAGGGAGGACGCCTTGGTTCCGTGCATTCCCAGCATCCCCATATAGCGGGGATGGGTCTGATCAAAGCCCCCCTGGCACATCAGGGTGCAGGAAACGGGCGCGTCCAGCCTTTCCGCGAACTCCGCCAGCTCCCCTTCCGCCCCGCAGGAAACAACCCCGCCCCCGGCATACAAAAAGGGGCGTTTGCTGGAGTGAAGCAGGTACAGCACCCTGTTCAGCTCCTCCCCATCCATTGGGTAGGTGATTTCCGTACTCTTGGGAGGAACCGGTTTAAAGTCGTAGACGGCGGCGGTGACGTCCTTGGGGATATCCACCAGGACGGGGCCCTTCCTGCCGCTGTTGGCGATATAAAAGGCGTCCCGGAGGGTGCTTGCCAGGTCCTCAATCCGTTTGACCAGAAAGTTGTGTTTGGTGACGGGAATGGTCACGCCGGTGATATCCACCTCCTGGAAGCTGTCCAGCCCCAGAAGGGAACAGGGGACGTTGCCGGTGATGGCAACCAGGGGGACGGAATCCATATAGGCTGTAGCGATGCCTGTCACCAGGTTGGTGGCCCCAGGGCCGGAGGTGGCGATGCAGACGCCGGTTTTGCCGCTGGCGCGGGCATAGCCGTCTGCGGCGTGGGCGGCCCCCTGTTCGTGGGCGGTCAGCACGTGCTTGATGCGGCCTGCCTCCGTATAGTCGTATAACGCGTCATAAATGTTCAGCACCTGGCCGCCGGGATAGCCGAAAACGGTGTCAACTCCCTGCTCCAGCAGGCATTCACAGATGATTTGTGCTCCGGTCAGTCGCATGGTCTTTACCTCCTGCATTTTTCTATGGATAAGAATTTGGGTTGGATTTGTGGTAAATAAAAATGTCCCCGTCCCTTATTCAGAGACGGAGACATCAATCGTTTCCGCGATACCACTCTGTTTGCTCCCCGCTTGTGCGGAGGGCCTCTCACACGTCCAACAACGCGTTTCCCTGTAACGGGGGATTCCGTTCCTGCTTACTGGGAGGGAAAGATATTCCCGCTCTCGATCCGTTCAGCCTGACTGCTCCGAGGGGATGCGGACACAGCTTCCCTGCCGCTTTCCACCAGCCAGCGGCTCTCTGTCAGGGAGGTTACTGTATCCAAGTCCTCATTGACGCATTTTATATTATAAAGAATATCGTATGATTTCCGGTTTGTCAAGAGAAAATTTTGGATGTTTCTTCTCTCCCCTGCTGGTAAATCCAACAACCAAACAAAATGGCTGTTTTCATCTTCAGAATTTGTAAAATTTTATGGTTTTCTTGACAAATTCCATAAAGTGGAGCATACTAACAAAACAGATGTATCAAAATGCCTGCGCGCATCTTCCGCAGGAGAATGCGCCGGATTAAGGAAGGTTTACCTTTTATGTGTACCCTAACGTTTAAACCCGTCACCCTGGAGGACCGCGATATCCTCACCCCGTATTTTGAAAAAACTTCCTGGAGGGACTGCAACGGCTCCTTTGCGTCGCTGTACCTGTGGTCAAAGGAATATCCCGCCCTTTATGCCATTGTGAAGGATATGGCGGTGGTCTGTTATCCCCATCCCACCATCTGTTCCTACTATCTGCCCATCGGGGATGGGAGCAGCGGAAGGCTGCGGGAGGTATTGGAGGTTATGCTGGCCCACGCCAAAGAACAGGGGACGCCGCTGCGCCTGCACCTGACCAGCGAGGACCTGGAGAATGTGAAGAATATTCTCCCTCACCTGGAGAACATCCAGTGGAAGCGGGAGCTGGCGGACTATATCTACCCTGCGGAAAAGCTGCGGACCCTCTCCGGCAAAAAGCTCCACAGCAAAAAGAACCATCTCAACCGCTTTATGGCGGAAAATGAGTGGGCGTTTGAGGAAATCAACGCCGGGAACAAGGCGGAATGCCTGGCCATGCTGGAGGAGTGGGAGGCCCAGAACCGTTACGGGGACAGCCGCGACAACGGCCTGGAGGCGGAACACCAGGCGGTGCGCAGGGCACTGGAGCTGCTGGAGGAGCTGCGGCTTTCCGGCGGGCTGATCCGCCTGCTTTCCGGGGAACGCGCCGGAAGGGTGATTGCCTTCTCTATCGGGGAAGCGCTCACAAGAGACACCTTTGTGATGCACTTTGAAAAGGCGTTCGGGGAGATCAACGGTGCTTACGCTGCCATCAACCAGCAGATGGTGGAGCATTTCGCCAGGGATTTCACCTATGTCAACCGGGAGGACGACGCCGGGGACGAGGGGCTGAGAAAGGCCAAGCTTTCCTATCAGCCGGAGTTTCTGCTGGAAAAAGGGGCACTGCAGGTGACTGAGCTCCTTTGACCGAAAACATGTGACCCCTAATACCAAAAAGGAGAGTTGAAAAGAAATGCCGCAGGTTGGAGAAAAAGCGCCGGATTTTACCCTATATGACCAGAACGGTCAAAAAATTTCCCTGTCCGATTATCGGGGGAAGAAAGTAGCCCTTTATTTTTACGCCAAAGATAATACCCCAGGCTGCACCCAGCAGAGCTGCGGCTTTGGAGAACGTGCCGCCCAATTTGAAGCTGAAAACACCGTCATCCTGGGTGTCAGCAAGGACAGCATTCCATCCCACCAAAGGTTTGCCCAAAAGTATTCCCTGCCCTTTTCCATCCTCTCCGACCCGGAGCTGGAGGCTATCAAGGCCTATGATGTGTGGCAGGAAAAGAAGCTTTACGGAAAGGTTTCCATGGGGGTTGTGAGGACCTCCTTCCTGATCGACGAGGAGGGAGTTATCATCCAGGTCTGGAACAAGGCCAAGGCCGCCCTGAATCCCCAGCAAATGCTTGACTATCTTTCCGCTGACAATTAGCCATGAAAAGGGATTCCCGGAATCGGGGCGTCCTCCATATTGATTGACCGCAAAAGGAGATACTCTGCCATGATTTTTGACCGCCTGGAAAACGTCTCTCTGTATGCCTCCCTTCACGCCGGGTTCCGGGAAGCCTTTGATTTTCTCTCCCAGCACGCCGGGGACAGCCTGCCTGTGGACAGATATGAAATCTGTGACGGCGTGTACGCCGTGGTCCAAAGGCTGCCCCTCCTTGACCTGAGTCAGGCAAAATGGGAGGCCCACCGCAATTATATTGATATCCAGTATGTCAAGGCCGGGACTGAGGTCATCGGCTTTGCCCAGACAGACTGTCTGAAGGAGCTCATACACTATTCTCCGGAGCGGGACATTGCCTTTTACAGCGGAAACGGAAGCTATGCCCAGGTTTCCCCTGGGGAATTTATGGTTCTGTTCCCCCACGACGCCCACAAGCCCCTGCTCCTTCCCAGGGATATGGAGGACGGAGAGGTTGAGAAAATCGTCGTCAAGGTCCGCATATAGCTTTTTTCGGGATGTAAAGTCATTTTTACATCCCGATTTTCTGTCTGTAAAGGGATTTTGATAGACGTGGAACCGTTTTTCTGATATTGTAAATTTACTGAAGGGGGAGAAACCATGGAAATCGGGAAAAAGCTGAGGGAAGCCCGCTCGGAAAAGGGTATGACCCAGGAGGCCCTGGCGGAACGCCTGGGGGTGAGCCGTCAGACGATATCCAGTTGGGAGAACAACCGCTCCTATCCGGATATTGTCAGCTTAATTGCGTTAAGCGATATTTACAGCCTGAGCCTTGACGGGCTGCTGAAGGGGGACAAAAAGATGATGGAGCATTTGGAGGAGAGCACCAATACCGTGAAAAGCCGTCAGAGGCTTTCCAAGATCATTTTGGTGACAGCGTATCTGATGATATGGACCATGTCCGTGCTGGTGTTCTGGTTGGGGGGACGGAGCGACACCATGGGGTATTCAATACTGTTTTTTTATCTGATTCTCCTGGTGAGCACGCTGGTAATCTCGGCTTTTATCGGGAAAGACAGCGGCTGGGAGAACTGGCGGTGGGTGATGCTGCTGTTTTTCGGGGCAATGTATATGCTTGCGGACTATGCCACCTTCTCTCTTGCCAATATGATGGCCTTTGACAAGTTCAACGCAGTACGGATAGAGGATATGCTTCCGGGCATCCTGTGCTCGGCGGCGGGGATGGCGGCGGGCAGCACAATCCGCGTCATTGCCGGCCGGATACACCGGAATGTATAATTATGACAGGCAATCCAGCGTTTTCAATGTTTTTTTATTCGGAAAATGTATAAATTTTGGCGGCCTTTCTATTGACTTTTGCAAAACTCGACGGTATAATTGCGACAAGCTAATGGAAAAGCTCCAAAGAAACGGGCATTATGCCTGATTTATTCCTCCGAAGCTTTTCCAAAGGCGATACAGGGGTTGATGGATTGTGCAGGTTCAAAATGTTTTTCCATCAAAATGCCCCGTAAATTGGGAGGAATAAACATGAAAAGAAATCATCTTCTTTCGCTGGTCCTTTCCGCCGCGCTCTGCGCGGGAATGCTGGCCGGATGTAACAGCGGAATGCCGTCCAGCAGCACAGGCTCCAGCGGCGCTGCTGGAGGTTCCCAGGCCGCTTCCGGCGATACAATCAAGGTGGGCATTCTGGCCCCTCTGACCGGGGACGCCGCCCAGTACGGCATCGCGGCCTCCAACGCCGCCAAGCTGTACTTTGACCAGCTCAACGCCGCAGGCGGCGTAAACGGCAAGTCCATTGAGTACATCCTGCTGGATGAAAAGGGACAGGCTGCCGACGCCGTTGTCGCCTACAACAATCTGCTGGAGCAGGGCGTTACCGCCATTGTCGGCGACGTGACCACCGCCCCCACCATCGCGGTGGCCGTTGAGTCCGCTTCCGCCAACATCCCCATGATTACCGGTTCCGCCACCGCTGCGGCTGTCACCGTTGATCCGGACACCAACGCCGTCCGCTCCAACGTCTTCCGCTCCTGCTTCATCGACCCCTTCCAGGGCGAAAAGATGGCCAGCTTCTCCAAGGAAAAGCTGGGGGCGAAGACCGCCGCTATCCTCTTCAACAGCAACATCGACTACTCCATCGGCCTGAAGGACGCTTTCATCGCCAAGGCGGGGGAGATTGGCCTTGAGATTGTCGCCACCGAAAGCTATGCGGATACCGATGTGGACTTCAAGGGCCAGCTCACCAACATCAACGCCAAGGCTCCCGACGTTCTCTTCTGCCCGGACTACTATCAGAAGGTCGCCCTGATTGCTCCCCAGGCCAAGGAAGTGGGCCTGACCGCCACCTTTGTGGGCGGCGACGGCTGGGACGGCGCCATTGAAGCCATCAACGACACAGCCATGATTGAGGGCGCTTACTACTGCTCCGGCTTCTCCGCCGACGACACCTCCGAAGCGGTCCAGAAGTTCCTCAGCGATTACAAGGCCGCCTACAACAGCGACCCCAACATGTTCGCGGCAACCACCTATGACGCGGCCGCCATCCTGGCCGACGCCATCAAATCCGCCGAGGATGCCGGGCTGACTGCCGGTTCCGATGATTACAAGGCCGCTGTTATCTCCGCTGTCTCCAAGACGGACAAGGACTATGTCACCGGCCACTTCACCTTTGACGCCAACAACGACCCTGTTAAGGACGCCGTTATCATCAAGATAACCGACGGAAAGTATACCTTTGACTGCAAGTTCTGATTGGCATCCATCCTTTACCCGGCCTTGCAGCTTTACAGTTCTATAGATTTCCAAAGACGCAACCGAGACGGAAAGCGGAGTGTGCCGCTTTCTGTGTCGGTTTATGTCGTATCAACGGGATAAATGGTCTGGTGTGTTTTTGCGGTCAATATCGAAATAATTATAATGGAAAGGACGGAACCCCTTATGCTTCTCCTCTCCCAAATCATCAACGGCCTTCAGCTGGGCAGCATCTATGCCCTGGTTGCCCTGGGCTACAGTATGGTTTACGGCATCATCATGCTGCTGAACTTTGCCCACGGCGATATCATCATGGTGGGCGGCTATGTGGCCATGCTGACCATTGCGGCCGGCGTTCATCCTTTGCTGGCCGTGGTGCTGGCGATTCTGGCCTGTATGGCGCTGGGTGTGGTCATCGACAAGGTGGCCTATGCCCCTCTGCGCTCCTCCCCCAGGATTTCCCTGCTTATCACCGCCATCGGGGTTTCCTTCCTGCTGGAAAACCTGGCCCAGAACATCTGGGGGGCCAATGCCCGGCCCTTCCCAAACAGTGCCATTATCCAGGGCTCGGCACTGCATATCGGCGATGTGCAGATTGGTATCACTGCCATTGTCACCATTGTGGTATCTGTCCTCTCCATGGTTGTGCTGACCTTCCTGGTGCAGAAGACCAAGCGAGGCAAGGCCATGCGCGCCGTATCCGAGGATATGGGCACCGCCCAGCTGATGGGCATCAATGTAAACAACACCATCACCTTTACCTTTGCGGTGGGCTCCGCCCTGGCGGGGATCGGCTCCATCCTCTACTGCTGCACCTATCCCCAGGTATCCCCCACAATGGGCTCCATGCTGGGGCTGAAGGCCTTTGTGGCGGCGGTGCTGGGCGGAATCGGCTCCATCCCCGGCGCGATGATCGGCGGCTTTGCCATTGGTATGGCGGAGGTGCTGGTGAGGGCCGTCGGGCTTTCCGACTGGACCGATGGGGTCGTGTTCGCAATCCTCATTGTGGTGCTGCTCTTCCGGCCTACGGGCCTGATGGGCCGTCCCATGACCGAAAAAGTTTGATGAATTGGGAGGGCAGTCGGTTATGCGTCAAAGAATTCAAATCCCCATGCCGGTGCGGTACCTAATTAACGGCGCGCTCGTTGTGCTGCTGTTTTTGCTGGGCCAGTTCCTCATCGCCAACAATATTATCAGCAGCTACTTCCAAAAAATTCTGCTCCAGGTGGGCATCTATATTATTGCCGCCGTTTCCCTCAATGTGGCCACCGGTTATCTGGGGCAGCTCCCTTTGGGGCACGCGGGCTTTATGGCGGTGGGCGGCTACACCGCCGGTATTTTCATGAAAAGCATCCCCCTGACGGGGCTTCCCGCCTTTGTGCTGGCCATTATCCTGGCGGGGATTGTGGCGGGCATCTTCGGTGTTATCATCGGCATCCCCGCGCTGCGGCTCAAGGGCGATTATCTGGCTATCATCACCCTGGGCTTTGGAGAAATCATCCGGGTGGTGCTGCTGAACATTGACTCGGTGCTGGGCTTTAAATTCACCGGCGGCGCGGCGGGGCTGATGGGCATCCCCAAATACACCTCCTTCCCGGTGGTGTTTATCTGTGTCGCTGTCACCTGCCTGTTCATCCACACCATGATGAAGTCCCGTCATGGCCGGGCCATACTGGCCATCCGGGAAAACGAGATAGCCGCCGAGGCCTGCGGTATCCACACTACCTACTACAAGACCATGGCCTTTGTGGCCTCCGCCTTTTTCGCGGGGGTGTCGGGGGCGCTGTTTGCCAGCTATCTGGGGCTGCTTGTCCCCGGAGATTTCGGGTTTATGAAATCCATTGAGATACTGGTCATGGTGGTGCTGGGGGGCATGGGCTCCATGCTGGGATCGGTCCTGGCGGCGACGGTGCTGACCATCGTTCCCTTTGCCCTTCAATCCATTTCCCAGACAGTGGCGGATTACCGGATGGTGATTTATTCCGTTTTGCTGATTGTTGTGATGATCTTCAAGCCCTCCGGCCTGCTGGGGACCTATGATTTCTCCCTGACCCGCATTATAGAGGGGCTTATCAACCGCGCCGGTATCCACGACGGCGTTGCCAGGAAAGGAGAGAAGAGCAAATGAGCAAGCTGATCCCCATGCCAAGCCAGTACCTCATGACCGAACGGGATGTGGACAAGGTCCCCATTCTGGAGGCGCGCCACCTGGGCATTGACTTCGGCGGACTGACAGCAGTGGACGACTTCAATATCGCTGTCGGCCGCACCGAGATTTCCGCGCTGATCGGCCCTAACGGGGCGGGAAAGACGACGGTGTTCAATCTTCTCACCAAGGTATACCACCCCACGCGGGGGACCATTCTTCTGGACACCAAGGACACCGCCGGGATGAACACTGTCCAGATTAACCAAGCGGGAGTAGCCCGCACCTTCCAGAACATCCGCCTGTTCAAGGACCTGACGGTGCTGGACAATGTTTTGATTGGACTGCACAATTCCATGAACTGCCATCTTGGGGAGTCCATTCTCCGCCTGCCCCGCTACTGGAAGCAGGAGAAGGAGGCAAAGGAAAGGGCGTTGGAGCTGCTGTCCATCTTCCAGATGCAGGACCTTGCCAAATACCAGGCGGGGGCGCTCCCCTACGGGGCGCAGCGGCGGCTGGAAATCGTCCGCGCCCTTGGCACCAATCCCAAACTGCTGCTGCTGGACGAGCCCGCGGCGGGGATGAACCCTTCGGAGACCGCCGGGCTGATGGAGAACATCCGCAAAATACGGGACTCCTTCCACATCGCCATTATGCTCATTGAGCACGACATGAACCTGGTCATGGGCATCTGCGAGGTTATCGCGGTGCTCAACTATGGAAAAATCATCGCCAAGGGCACCCCAGAGGAGATACAGGCCAATCCGGCGGTGATTGAAGCCTATCTGGGCAAGAAAAAGGAGGGGTAACGTCTATGGCAATGTTGCAGGTGGATTCCATCAATGTATTTTACGGCAGTATTCACGCCATAAAGGACGTTTCCTTCAGCGTGGAGCAGGGGGAGATTGTCACCCTCATCGGCGCAAACGGGGCGGGAAAGTCCACGATTTTAAAGACAGTTTCAGGTCTTTTGCGTTCCAAGGGCGGGTTGGTACAGTTCCATGACAATTCCATTACCGGGGCGGCCCCCCACAGGATTGTCTCTATGGGTTTGGCCCATGTGCCGGAGGGGCGGCATGTATTCGCACAGATGACGGTAGAGGAAAACCTGGAGATGGGGGCGTACACCCGGCCCCAGGGGGAGATTGCGCCTGGGCTGGAGCGGGTTTACATCCGGTTCCCGCGGCTGAAGGAGCGGAGAAAGCAGATATCCGGGACCTTATCCGGCGGTGAGCAGCAGATGCTGGCCATGGGCCGGGCGCTGATGAGCCAGCCCACGCTGCTGATGCTGGACGAGCCGTCCATGGGGCTGGCGCCGCTGATGGTGGAGCAGATTTTCGCGATTGTGAAGGAGCTGCACAAGGATGGGGTGACGGTGTTGCTGGTGGAGCAGAACGCGCAGATGGCGTTGTCGGTAGCGGACCGGGGGTATGTGCTGGAGACGGGAAAGATAGTGCTGACCGGAGAGGGGAAGGCCCTGCTGGAGGATGGCGCGGTAAAGAAAGCGTATTTGGGAGGATAACCTAAAATATAAGAAAAGCCGGGTAAAATTAAAAAGGTTTGGGGTCCAGGGGGCAGCGTTGCGCGCAACGCAGTCCTCAAAAGCCCCCTGGTCGCGCCCGCAGGCGCGAAACACCCCTGCACTAA